>NZ_VIFV01000008.1 GCF_007004625.1 Planococcus salinarum
GTTTTTCGTGTATTCTTGTCCATGCGTGAGTCCTTTTTAGTGGATTTGGACAGGAACTACCTGACCTTTCCATTATAAAGGACTTTTTCTTTTGGTTTTTGCCAGTTTTCGAATGTTTTATGAATTCTTAATCTTCAAAATTAATTAATACAACAGCAGTGATATAAATTGAACTAAAGGATTTTACTTTGCATACCGCTTCGGCGCTTAGGACAGTGCAAAGATTATGCTCCTGCGCAAGCTCGTCGCAAAGGAGGCGCTAATGCGCTCCTTGGCTCCCGCAATAAGCCGAGAAAAGCACTCGTCTTATTGCTTCGCCCAGTCCTAAGCCGCGCCTTTGCTGAGATAAATTTCTAGAGATGGGAAGAAGCAGCGAAGCGATGCAAGGGTAGAGACAGGAGCACTTCTGTGCTCTTCGCCGCCTGCCGCTTCATTTTGGTTTTGTGTAGAATTGGGGTGTCTGCTTCTGGAAGCAGAATTTAACGGTTATTCCTTTATAGAGATCAATCTGAGATATGAAGCAAAACAGCGACGACGCCCAGGGGACCAAGCGCAGTGATGAGATCCACTCGGGCGAAGTGCAACGAGACCGAGTTAGCTAAGAGTTGGCCGTAGCTTGCAAGGCCGGCTCTTTGCGACGAAGCTAGCGCAGCGATGCAGGAGCACGGGTTTTTGCAAGCCCCCAGGCAAGCGGAGCTGTTTTGCGCAATATCGGTTTTAAAACTCTTTGGTTTTAAAACTCTTTTATATAGAAGAAACCCGGAAGAAACCCGGAAGAAACCCCTAAAGTGACAGTCACCCGTAAGACATGTAATATTCCTGAAATCTTTTTGAAACTATACATACCACTCATCCGTCTATATAATGAGCAATGAATCAAAAAAAGTGAGCTGATAGTATTGAACAGACGAATACACGCTAAGAACAATAGAGCACCCCAGAAAAAAAACTGGCTGGTTTCCATCTTCACGGTGCTTTTCCTTGCAGCAATCGCCACAGGAGTTTACTTGATCCTCTCGCCACCCGAACAGCAGTCCACGCAGGAATCCCTGGAAAAAACCTCATTCTCTGAACGGGAATACCAGGGCGGAGGCGGCATCAGCGTCCCCGTAATAGAAGAAAAAGAAGAACCGGATCCAATCGAACCGGGTACGGTCACTGACCAGACACCACCACCCGAACGTGAAGAAAGCGAACCTGCGCCGGACGATAGCGCCGAAGAGCCGCAGGAAGACAGCGCCCCAGTCACGGAAGAGGAAGAAGTAATCGAGGAACAACCTGCTGAAGCCCTTGTAACTGTCCCGGAACCTGACCTGTCGTCAATGATCGCCAACGCCAAAACCTACGTCTACACAATCTACACAGACCTTGATCAGGGCTCAGGATTCCTGTTCAACAATAAAGGCGACATCCTCACCAACGCACACGTCGTCAAAGACTCCCAATACGTCACGGTTAAAAACAGCAACGGCCAGGAATTCAACGGCCGCGTAATCGGCATCTCCAAAACAACTGACATTGCCCTCATCCGCGTAACAGACATCGCCGGGAAACCGCCGATGGACATGGAGATGCAACAGGTGCCGGTGGATACAAAAGTATTTGCACTTGGCAGTCCCGAAAACATCATCAACACATCGACAGAAGGCGTCATCACCAATACTGGGATGAGCTTCTACGATGGATACAAATACGAAGACTTGTACGAAATGACCGCCAAGATCAAGCAGGGATCGAGCGGAGGACCGCTGATTTCAGCCGAATCCGGCAAAATACTCGGCATCAATTCCATCGTCCTGACGGATAACCCGGACATCGGCTACACGATTCCGATTTACTCCGTCAGCGGCCAGCTGCAGGAATGGGCGAACAACCCGCTCACGGCAGACGGCGAAGCCTTCCAGCCGGAAATTCCGGACGCATTCTTTGAAGAAGAAGCGCTCCGCGGATTCATCTCGGATTTCTACGAGCTGATTCCATACTCGCTGAACGACGACGAAATCGGCTATTACAAATTCTTCCTGCTGCCCGGCAGCCAGGCTGAAATGTTCGGCACCGACATGGTGGAAGACCTGAAAGAGGAACAGCGCGTATTCCAGGCAGTCGATCCGGTTATTACAAAAATCGAAATCGATGACAATGAAGCCTATGTCACGGCTGGCGCCACTTTCAAATTCCATGACCAGGAAGACGACAAACTTGTCTCCATCAGCCATGCGGTCGTCTACACAATCGTCATCGACCGTTTCGGCGATTACCAGATTTCGGCCATCAACAACCAGGACCAATAAAACTTGCGCCGGGGGCACCAAGCCCGCCGGCGCTCTTTTTATGCAGAGTTTCACCATTAAGTAGCAGGGGAATAAATAAACTCTGTGAGCCCAATTTAGAACTGAACATACATAAGACTCTTCGGCGTTAGAGACATCTTTAAAGATATGAAGCAAAACAGCGAAGAGTTGACCGAAGCCTGCGAGGGCGACTCTTTGCGACGAAGCAGCGAAGCGATGCAGGAGCATATGTTTTTATTGACCGAAGAAACCGTGCTCATGTCTCTGCATCGCTGCGCTAGCTTCGAGACATGAAAGTGCGTCGCAAAGGCATTATCCTCGCAGGCGTTGGCTAATGCCTGCGAGCTGTTTTGCGGAATATCGGCTACTATAGAATACTATTCACACTTATATATAAAATTGAAATCCCCCTAAAGGAGTCTCCTATGGCAAAACGACACGATTACATGGACTGGCTCCGGGTACTGGCAATTTTTGCGGTAGTCGGCGTACATACGGTATCAAAAATCATAAACTCCGGACACACGGACCAATGGGAATGGCAATTCGCCAACGCGATCGATTCCGCCATCCGCTGGTGTGTGCCGGTATTCTTCATGCTGAGCGGCGCATTGCTGCTGAACATGAAGAGGCAGGACCCAATCGGCGAATTCCTCAAGCGGCGCCTCCAGAAAGTCCTCATTCCGCTGATTTTCTGGAGCGGCGTCTACATCGCCTACAAAATCTTCGAACAGGGCGAATCCTATACCTTCGGCGAAATGCTCGTGCTGTTCTTCACCGACGATGTCTATTACCACCTCTGGTTCATGTACGTCATCATCGGCCTGTACATCATGGCACCGTTTCTGAAAATACTCGTTCAGAACATGGACCAGAAAACGTACCTGTACTTCCTGGGGATTTGGTTCTTTTTCGCGGGGCTCGTGCCGTTCGTCCAAAAAATGTACGGCTTCGAACCGGCGTTTGACGTCGGCTTGTTCCAGCCCTATATCGGCTATTTCCTGCTGGGCGCCTATCTTGTGCGCTACCCGCTGCCGAAAAAGACGTTATGGCCGCTTCTGGGCCTGTCGGTCATCGCCTACCTGGCAACCGTCTACGGCACGCATAACCTGACCGACCGGAAAGGCGAACTCGACGAATTCTATTACGAGCATTACCGCCCGACTCAAATGGTGATTACCGTCTTCATCTTCACCTTATTCCAGCAGCTCGGACCGCGCCTGAAACCGAACCGGCTCATCACGCAGCTCAGCCTGGCAACACTCGGCATTTACGTCATCCACCCGCTGGTGCAATTCTATCTGAACAAATTTTTCGGCATTAACGAAACCATCGTAAACGCGTTAGTCGGCGTGCCGTTTGTCTGGGTCCTGATCTTTGTAATTTCCTTCTTCATCGTCTGGGTACTGAAGAAGATGCCGGGCGCCAAGCACATAATACCGTAAAAGGTGACAGTCACCCACACAATTCCCGCACAATTCACTTTTCGCCATAGCGGGGGCTGGCAGCCAGAAAAAAGCCGATGCAGAGAAATCACTCTGCATCGGCTTTTTTTAGTTACTGCATAAGGTTGGACAATCTTTTCATAAGTAAAGTCTAGTCAAGCTGGCCATTCAAATTTACCAGGACACTGTACAGCAAATAATACCCTTCGGCGCGTGTCAGTTCACGCTCGCTGTCAACGCCGCTGTGGATCGTTTCGTCGATCAGGCCGAGTTCGAATGCCTGATCCCACGGGTTGGCGGAAACAGCTTCCTCGCTGAACGCTTCCACCAAATAAGTGCCCGCAGCTTCGCGCGTCAGCAGTTCTTCCGCCGACGTCACGCTGGCGGTAATGTCCGCCAATTGCGTACCGTATTGCTCGTTCAGGCGATCATCGGTATGAATCAACCCGGTACCCAAAGTTTTCAGGAAGCCGAGTGCGCCCTGCGGCTCAGCGACTTGCAGGTCGTTGTCATAGCCGCCGAATGCCAGGCCGTAATCCATCAAATACTGAACTGCACCGTCGAACCATTCTCCTTCATAAGGATAGTCGATATCGAAATGTTCGACTAATGCGCCCTGGTCAGCGAGCGTCGTGCGCAACTGTTCGATGCCTTCTTCGCTCTGGGACAGTTCACGGAACGTGATGTCCGCTTCGATCGTCTGTGCCGCCGCTGCGCCGCCAGCCTCTGCCGCGGCCATGCCCGTAGGAATGATGCGTGCGCTGCCTGCAGCGAGGGAAGAGTAGCCCGCCGAACGGCTGACCACCAGAATGTTGTCGATTTCAAGCGGCACCAGTGAGCGGAAAGGAACCGCGTACTGGACCGGGCTTGATAACACGTACCCGTAATCGTTTACAGACGTTGCCTGCACATCGACCGGATAGCCGCCGAAGCCGATGCTGTCCCAGTGGTCGGCATGCGTCCAGATATCAGACATTTGGAGAATGTATTCAGCTTGCATATGGCGAGTTTCGCGCACATACATCTCATCAGGGAAACTCGCGATTTCCGCATTCTCAAATCCTGGGAAGTTTTCGCGCAGCCACTTCACAATATGCTCCGTTTCGCGTATGCCTCGTTCAAGGCCTTCCGCTTTGGATTCTTCATCCAAACCATCCACGCCGAAAATCTGCAAAGCGTTAATATAGTACTGATCTTCATCGCCCGGTACGCGCACCAGGTTCAATCCGCGGAGACGCGTATTTTCTTCAACTGCCGGATACGTCGTGTGCAAGTCACCGAAGCCCCATGCCACAATCGGTGTCACTGCGCCGTAGCCGAACACTTCATCTTCCGCCGCCTGTTTAACGCCATCCCAGTCAAGCCCCGTTAAGTGGATCATCGGCGTCACCGACATCAGCCGATCCTTCAAGTTGATATCTTCGCCGCCAATATAAAAGGGAGCACCCGCAGCTGCCGCAAAATCAGCATCCTGCGTCGCGTCGATGAAACGCTCGCCGCTGACTGTGGAAACGCCATTTTCATTCTCCAACTCCACTCCGGTCACGGTGCCGTTTTCGACAATCGCCGAAGTGAAATCCGTCTCGAGCGCCAGGGTGATGTTCTCTTCATCTGTCACCAGCTTCAAAAACGCCGCCTTGGCCAGCTCGATATCATACGAACTGCCACCGCCGACAAGCTCGTGCCACTCCTTGAAAATCCCGGCAACCGCACTGTCGCCGCCGATGCCCTGCACCATATCGATAAAGTTCAGCATGCCGAACGTCATCAGCCCGCCGAGCCCGTCGCGCCGCTCAACGAGCAGCACCGAAGAACCGTTGCGCGCCGCGGACACCGCCGCTGCGACGCCTTCCGGTTCGCCGCCGATAACCACGACATCGTACTGTGCTTCCAGCTCCGGAATTTCTTCCGGTGGCTGGTACTCCTCAACGAGCGTCTTCTGCTCCGTACTCTGTCCGCCGCCATTCTCGCTGCTGACATCGGTCTTGTAAAAATAATAGGCAGCCGAAACCCCTATGCCCAGCAAGAATGCCAGAATCGCCGTAATCATAATAATCTTCTTCAACCTAAAACTCCCCCTATGTACTTCTGTTAAAATCTTGCTGAAACTATTCAATACTAGGGATAAGTATACTATGAATTGCAAACTATTTGTAAAAAAAGCCCCATATTTAGTAAGAAAATTATGTCTGGTGACAGTCACCCGCGCAATTCCCGCACAATTCCATCACCCGATCGGAACGCAAAAAAAAAGACACCCAATTGAATGGATGCCTCACCGTACTGTATGGAACTTAGCGTCTGAAGCTGTGGAATTTCGGGCCCCAGTAAGAATCGCTCAAGCTTCTGACTTCCGCTTTCGCGCCGCCGGAGTGGACGAACTGGTTATTGCCGATGTAGATCCCGACGTGGGAGATGCCCGGACGGTACGTGTTCGCGAAGAACACCAGGTCGCCGACTTTCGGCGTCGTTACTTTATCCGTCTCAGCAAACTGAGTCAGAGTCGTGCGTGTAAGGTTCTTGCCGTTTTTCTTGAACACGTATTGCGTGAATCCGCTGCAGTCAAAGCCGGCTGTCGTCGTGCCGCCGAATTTATACGGCACGCCGCGCAGGGACATGGCAGTTGCAACGAGTGCGGAACTGGATGCCGTGCTGGCAGCCGGCGCTGATACTTTCACCGTCGATTGGGACAGCAGGGAGCTGAGCACCCAGCCGGATTTGCCGTTGGCGTTAACTTTGAACCAGGTCTGGCTGCCGTATTTCTTCTGGTGCGTCGCCGTTACTTTCGTGCCTTTGCTGACGGTGAAAAGCCGTTTATTTTGAATGCCCGCATCGGAGCGGATATTTGAATTGTATTTAGCAACAAATGTCCCGGATTTCGCGGACGCCAGTGAACTGGAAACCTGTTGAACCGACTCGGTGGCTGGTGCAGGTGTCGGCGTGTGCGCCCCGGCTGTTGTAACCGTACCTGTAAAGATCAATGTGCTTGCGAATAAAGTGAAAAATAGTTTTCTCATAACTTTTCCCCAATCGTATGTGTGATAGCCATGTCTAGTTGTTGGTAGGTTTTTGATCTACTTTTACTATATATAGCAGCGACGACCAATACAACGTCAGTTCTATTGCAATAACATTACATTTATATATCAGTATAACTCTAAATATTCAAAAAATTTACTTGACACCTAATAAAACCTCATTAAGCCCATTCCAACAGTCATACGAAAGACCTGAAAAGCTATACAACAACCAAATGCATACTTGCACAAAAGCGAATCATTATAATAGGAAAGTACCGAAAGGAAACCGGCATAATGTCGGACACCCTGTATCCACGCAGGGGACTACCATCCGTCCCAGTCAAAAAAACGACAAAAAAGAACCCTCCAAAAGAGGGTCCCAAAATCACCGTGCCTATACCTGATCGACCTCAGCTTCAACTTCAACCTTTTCCAGCAATCCACACACCCGCTCATAAATGCGGCGGCAGTTGTCCTGGTCCTGGTACTTGATGATGCCCGAGATATCGATATCGAAATTCGCGAACTCGTGGTTGATGCGGTCTTCGATAATGCTCACCAGTTCCTCCTCGTGCGTCGCAATCCCGCCGATGAACGTCTCATCAATCGGCCGCAGGATGCCGCGTCGGAAAAAGCGCTCCACATCGAAATGGTAATAGACCACCGGCTTATCGAGCAGCGTAAAATCGAAGCTCACACTGCTGTAATCCGTAATCAGCAGAGCGTGGCGGATCAGCAATTGCTGCACGGTCGCCGAGCCGAGCGGGATAAACTTGATGCGCTCGTGGCTTTCCCGGACGTCCTTCTGGAAATAGTTCTGCGCCCGGTAATGCGGATAGAAATACAAATTGATCCGGTGCTCGTCCAGCAGGCTGACCAGTTTCTCGTTCTGGATCAGGTTTGTATACGCCAGATAATACTCACTCGCCAAAAACTGCTCGTCCGTATTGATCCAGTCGCGCCACGTCGGCATCAGCAGGATGTCCCGCGGTGGCTCGGTCTGTACGAGGCGGTCGAAACGCGCCAGCCCCGTAACGGCCACTTCCTCGTCGGAATAGCCCATCTCGTCCATGACGACGTCCTGTTTTTCGGGCTCGGAACTGACGATGAACAAATCGAACGGCAGCTCGTAATTGCGCTTGTGATACTCGACATTCTTACGGCCGAGGACGCCGTGCTGCAGGAAGATCTTTTTCGTGTTCTCGTAGCCGAAAAAGCCGCGCGCCGGTTTATACGGCAGGATGTTTTCGAAATCGTGTGTGCACAGCAGCACGCCCGCGCGGAACGCCACTTCGAAATGTTCAGGTGAACCGAACACCAGCACGTTCGGCACGTCCCGGATCGGTTCGTAATCGAGGCTGTCTTCTTCAATGACGTAATACGCTTCGACATCCGTATGGTTCGTCAGCCACTGGAACAGCACGATGCCGTTGTCCTGCGCGGTGTTGCTTCGTTCGCCGACCAGCCAGACGTTCGGGTCTTTGGCCGCCACATCGTCCGGCACACGGATAGCCGCCGGTATGGTGAACGTCTCGATCTTCAGATTATCGAAAGGCGTCGTCGTAATCATGAAATGATGCTCGTTCTGCTCTTCATCCCGCAATACTTTGTAGCTGTAGAAATTGTCTTTCCGGTAATCGGCTTTCCGGTACTTGATTTTTTCCTTGCGGATCACGTCACCGTCTGCATTCTCGATTACTACAAAAAAGTCGAAGATCGTCTTTTCTTTGCTCTTCAGGCCGATCAGGTCCCAGTCCTCCAGGTCGATCGTGAAATTGCCCTGGATCGGCACCTGGTGTGATTCCAGCGACAGCCGGTCTTCCAGCAGCAGGTAGGACGTCGCTTCGACAAATTCGTCCGTCGATCCGATCATGCCGTCTAGCCGGAAGCCATCGATGTCATTGACTGCGCGGCGCAGCTTCGGTTGCGACAGCTTCACCCCGAGCGATTTGTCTTTCCGCTTATAGAAACGCAGCTTCACATACTGCGAATCGGCGATCACCTTGAAGCGCACAGTGGTCTGGGCCAGCTGCTGGGCATCGAGCAGGAATTGTGAAACTTTCGGTTCCGTACTCTGCTGGATGAGGAAGAAGCGCTTGGCGAATAGAGTTGAGTACAGATCCGCCAACGGGACTTCCGTATGGAGCGAGCCCTCAACCTTTTGGAGTGGGTACGTCTGGTTCCGGCCGCTTTTCGGGTCATCCAGGTACAGGGCATATTCCGCTTGGGGCGAAAGCTCCTGGGCCGGCAGGGTCACCGAAATACGGAAGAAGCGGTCTTCGACATTCTCGATGGTCAGTTGGTCCGGCCGCACAGCGTTCGAGTGAACCTCCAGGTAGAACGCTTTGCCCCGTCGAATCGGCCAAATCCGGTTCCGGAGCGACGTGAACGAATTGACGTTCTGGGTCTCTGCACGCAGGGGATGCAGCACTTCGTCCATCTCGACAAACAGGCGCCAGATGCCCATCGTCAGCTCGGAAAAGTCTTCGATGGCTAACATGCCAGACGTTGCATCATATGTTGCAGCCAGGATTTTGAACTGTCGGTTTTTGAACGCGTACAGCTTCACTTCCGCGCCGCTTTCGAAGGAGGTGTCGTGCCAGTTGAGCCGCAATGTATTGTAAGCCGAATCCGCAACGGTGATCGGCACATCCCGGCCGGTAAACCGGAACTCGGAAAACCGGCTGCTGATCGTCAGGGTCTTCTTGACCCGCGTCGTCAGGTAGCGTTCATTCACCATGACGCTTTCATTGAAGTCTCCGTCTTTATAGGACGAATGCTCCGTCAGCCAGACAGCCTGGTTGTTGATGTAAACCTTGACCTTCGCGCCAGTCTCGATTTGATCCAGGTAGGCCAACGGAACGAAAATCTTCAATTTGGTGCGTTTTGTCAGTTCCGCATCAACGGGCAGCTGGTCCTCGTTGTTCAGAAACTCCGCCCGGACCTTCCGAATCAGCAGGAATTTACTCAACTTGAATTCAAACACCAGATGCTCATCCGTCAAATAGTGTTTTTCCACCTCCACTTTCTTTATCAAATAATTCCTTACCCGCTTCAACGTTCTGGATCCTATCATCAGTCTCTCTCCCCATAAACAAATTTCAGCATAAAATCAAATACGTATACCTCACTATAAACCAAAAGCAGCAGAATCGAAAAGATTTCCAATAGACAAAAATGAAAAAACCCCCGTATTATCAGGCAACCCAAATACTTACAGACAAGTTGATGTCAATAAACGAATAAAAAAGCAAAAAAATATCGTATAATGTGCTAAAAAGACTAGTAAAATAGACTGTAAGCAGTTATACTTAACTACAGATGAAATAAAAGGACCAAACTCACATAATATAACCAGAAAGTGGGATGAGAAATATGCACCCTTACCAGGAATACATAGAGAAACTGGAAGCCAAATACAACAAAAGCGTCGAAGAAGTGATCCGCGATTTTTACATCGACCAGGATGAAGGACCATCTGTCACAGCCAGAGAACTGGGCATCCCGCGCAAGGCGGTACTGCATTTTATCTACGAATATAACCTGCGTCCGATCAAGCACCAAAATATAAAAAAAAAAGAAGTAGCCTAGAGCGGTAAGTTTTCTGCTGTGCTGCAAATATCACGCCAACTGCTCCCAAACGTCATGCAAGATGACCGGTGGGGCGGTTTTTTTTGTCTCCCAGATGAGGCAAGGGGAGAAGGGCGCGCTGTTGATGCGGAAAGTTGGGGGGAAGATACACCCCGGCGCAAGACACAAATGTCCCTCAATTTGTGGCTTGCGCGTTACCGTCCCTGTGTCGGACTCAAATGTTCCTCAATTTGTGACCGACACAGGGACGTGTTCCCGACGCTCGTATCTAAAATAGGCGTAAAAAACGAACAACACCGCACTTGAACTGCGTCACTTGAACTAATCACTAGGCAGGGGGAAGAGCCAAAACCAACACCACCGAATAACCTCTTTACTCAATCCCCTTCCGCTAAGGACAAACCTGTCGCTGTGTCCCTGTGTAATCCACAATTTGGAAAACAATTGAGTCTTACACAGGGACGAAACAGTCAGAGCCACAATTTGAGGGGCAATTGTGTCTCTGCCAATATCCAAAAAACCAGATCATCCCCAAAAAAGGGGGGGAGGAGAGGCTCACCGGTGCAAGACACAAATGTCCCTCTAAGAGAGTATGGGTTAAGACCATGCTCCTGCATCGCTGCGCTGCTTCGTCGCAAAGAATTTGCCGAATTTCTTTCGGCAAATTCTTCGTTACCGACCCTGTGTCGGACTCAAGTAAGAGAGTCGTCTGCAAATTTGCTCCTGCGAGCTACGCTCTACGTCGCAGAAAATCTCCTGTACTGCTTTCTCAGTACAGGAGATTTTTGTGTCCGACACAGGGACGTGTTCCCGACGCTCGTATCTAAAATAGACGTAAAAAAAAGAACAACACCGCACTTGAACTGCGTCACTTGAACTAATCACTCAGTAGGGGGAAAACAAAACCAAAACCACCGACTAACACCTTTACTCAACCCCCTTCCGCTAAGGACAAACCTGTCGCTGCGTCCCTGTGTAAGCCACAATTTGGAAAACAATTGAGTCTTACACAGGGACGACAGAGGCAGAGCCACAATTTGAGGGGCAATTGTGTCTCTGCCAATATCCAAAAAACCAGATCATCCCCAAAAAAGGGGGGAGGAGAGGCTCACCGGTGCAAGACACAAATGCCCTTCAATTTGTGGCTTGCACGTTGCCGACCCTGTGTCGGACTCAAATGTTCCTCAATTTGTGTCCGACACAGGGTCGTGTTCCCAATCCCCCTACCTAAAACAATCCAAAAAAAAGAGTGCTGCAGGACTTGAACTGCAACACTCTCCCTTCTACATATCCAAATGCGCTTTCAAAGTCGTCTGAATCTCGTTCAGCTCGTTCTCATCCATCATGTAATACCAGACGCCATCAATCGTTTCCCCGTAGCCGTCTTCCACAATAATCTGGTCAACCTGGCCCACTGCAGCGCTGTAATTCTTCTGGACATCCCGCATTTCGCTGAACTCCATATTCGTCCGCACATTGTCGCCAAGCGCGTTGAAAATATCCTTGTAATTCAGCAGGCTGTTCACTGATGCGCCTTCACGCATAATGCCCTGGATCACCTGCTTCTGGCGGTCCTGGCGTCCAAAGTCGCCGCGCGGGTCCTCTTTGCGCATGCGCACATAGCCAAGCGCTTCGTTGCCGTCCAAATGGATTTCGCCTGCCGAATACCCGTCAAAAGCCATCGGGCTGTTCACCGTGACGCCGTCAACGGCATCCACAATATCCTTGAAGCCTTCCATATTCACCTGCACCACATAATCGATCGGAATATCGAGCAGGTTTTCAACCGTTGCCATCGACATCTCGATGCCGCCGAATGCATAGGCGTGGTTAATCTTATCCATAATTCCTTTACCAATGATTTCCGTGTACGTATCCCGCGGAATCGACACCATCTTCGTAGTCTCTTCCTGAGGATTCACCGTCAGCACGACCATCGTATCCGAACGGCCACGATCTCCTTCACGTTCGTCGACACCCAACAGCAAAACAGAAAACGGATCTTTATCTGCCAGCTTTACTTCGTCGACGCGCATATCCGAAACCGGCCGGTCGATCGGTTCATGGATTTCATCCATGGTGGTGGAAAAGCTGTTGTAGACGCTGAACAGGTAAATTCCGACACCGATGGCAATCAATCCGAGAATTCCGACGATCCACGGCCATTTTTTCTTCTTCGCCTTCTGGCGGCTTCTTTGCATGTTGGTTCCTCCGTTAGCTGCCGGTGAAATAAGCGATCAGTGCATTCGCCCACGTTTCGGCACCTCTGTTATTGGGGTTGCTGTCTTCTGTCAAATAATCCTTGAGAGTCAAATCTTCCGTGGACGGCCATTTCTGCCAATGGTCAATATAGGCATACCCCTGAAATGCTGCAAATTCCTCGAGCGCCAGTACCTGTGTCCGGTAGAACTGCGCGCCGTAAATCGGCTGCGGCGGATGCAGGACCAGCACGGCATCGCTTTCGGCACTCAAAACTTCACCGAATACATTTTGGATATGAAGGTGTTCTGTCTCGATTTCAACTCGTCCGTTGTTCTTCAGCGTGAAAGGTTCCAGCAATACAACGTCGTAGCCGGCGGAAAGTTGCGGTCCGCTCATCAGGAATTCCTCAGAGGTGCCATCAAAACTCAGCCGTTCCGTTTCGACAAATCCGCTGTAGGAGCTGTCCAGCGCGTCGGCCAGCAGTTCACCGTAACCCGGCTGTCCGTCGTCCATCGCCTGGGAGCCGACAATCAGCAATTCGACCCTTTCATCCTGTTCTTTCCTATTATAAAACAATTCCTGCACCTGTTCATCCATTTCGGCCGTCAGCCGTTCCAGGTCGATGTCTTCCGGTTCATCTGGCGCAGCCGCTGTTTCCTGTTCGGTTTCTTCTGCCGGAGCAGCGGCGGTTGCAGGTTCGGCAGGCAAACCTGCCGTGGCAAGTTTCTCTTTCCAGGAGGTGTAGCTGAAGAAGAGGATGACGCCGCATAATATAATACTTGTTGCGATACTTAGTTTTTTCAAAACAATAATGGCTCCTTCCCAAGTGACAGTATATATAAACATAAGATAGCATAAATCAGCCTATTAGCCTAGGAATCTTTTATATATTTGAAGTTAACATAGTCGCAGATTATGCTATACTAACATAAGTTGTTTAAAAAAGACCCTAAAGGAGCTACCACTTTAATGGAAGAAACTATCAGTTTACAGGATCTCTTCAGGACGATCCGCAAGCGTATTGGCCTTATCGCCTTACTGACAATCCTGGCAATCACGATCGCCGGTGTCATCTCATTCTTAGTGCTGACGCCTGTCTACCAGTCGTCGACAGAGATTCTCGTCAACCAGAGCCCGACAGAAGCGGGGCAATTAACGAATCAGAACATCCAAACCGATTTGCAATTGATCAATACATATTCCGGTATCATCAAAAGTCCGGCTATTTTGGATGAGGTTTCTGCAGAGATTGGTGAAGGACTTTCCACAGGTCAACTTATTGGTAAAATTACAGTAAGCAATGCTAATCAATCTCAAATAGTTAACATAACCGTTCAAGATCCTAATCCTGCCTTAGCAGTAGAAATCGCAAATACAACTGCAACTGTATTTGAAGAGAAGATCCAAACGCTTATGAATGTTGATAACGTTTCAATTTTATCTTTAGCTGTACTATCAGAAAATCCGGCACCGGTCGCACCGAACCCGATGCTCAATATGGCTATCGCGGCAGTTGTCGGCCTGATGCTCGGCGTTGGCATTGCGTTCCTGTTGGAATACCTCGATACATCGATGAAAAATCAACAGGACATCGAAGACATTCTGGGACTGCCGTTGCTCGGCATCGTTTCCCCGATTGTGGAAAAAGCGGAACTTGGACCGGACAGCAAAGCAGCATCAAGAAGAAGGGCGGGGTAAAGAATGGCCAGAAAGAAAAAAGTTCTCCAACAGACAGCACGCAAGCTCATCGCCTATACGACACCCCGTTCCTTTGTCGCGGAACAATTCCGCACGCTGCGGACGAACATCACGTTTTCTTCACCGGACGCGGACATCCGCACGATGGTCGTTACGTCTGCCGCACCATCCGAAGGGAAGTCGACAACGTCGGCAAACCTGGCGGTGGTTTTCGCTCAGGAAGGCAAGCGTGTTTTGCTGGTAGACGGCGATATGCGCAAACCGACGACCCATTACACGTTCCACACCGGCAATACGACCGGTCTTTCAAGTGTCCTGACACGGCAGACCACAGCGGAAGAAGCGATCCACTCGACAGCGGTAGAAAACCTTGACCTCCTGACGTGTGGACCGATTCCGCCTAATCCGGCCGAATTGCTGTCTTCCAAATCGATGGACACTTTGATCCGCCAGTTGACCGGCATGTACGACCTGGTGATTTTTGATGCACCGCCTATCCTATCGGTCACGGACGGGCAGATCCTGTCGAACAAATGCGAAGGCACCATCCTCGTCATCAACTCCGGACACACGGAGAAGGAAATGGCGCTGAAAGCGAAAGAAGCGATTGAATCATCAAACAGCCGGATCATCGGCGCGGTTTTGAACAACTTCGTCCTGCCAAAAGACAGCAGTTACTACCAATATTACGGCGCCACGGAGTAAAAAGAGGCCACTCTTTTTACTTTTTCTTTTGTGAAGAATAGGGAATAGTTGGAAAATATTTTTAAGAATATTCTATATGTAATACTCTTATATACCGCTTCGGCGCTTAGGACAAGGCTCCCGCAATAAGCCGAGAAAACCACTCGTCTTATTGCTTCGCCCAGTCCATAGGCGCGCCGGCGCTAAGAGAAGTCTCTGGAGATATGGAGCAAAACAGCGAAGAGTTGACTGAAGCTTGCGAGGGCAACTCTTTGCGACGAAGCTAGCGCAGCGATGCAGGAGCACGGGTTTTGTTGACTGAAGCTTGCGAGGGCAACTCTTTGCGACGAAGCTAGCGCAGCGATGCAGGAGCACGGGTTTTGTTGACTGAAGCTTGCGAGGGCAAATCTTTGCGACGAAGCATGAAGCGATGCAGGAGCACATGTTTTGCGGAATATCGGTTATTACATAGAAGAAACTCAATATAGAAGAAAATAAATTCAGAAACGAAACTTTACGGTCGAATAAGGAGGAACACCAAGTGATTGATACACACGCACACATACTTGCCGGTTTGGATGACGGCGCACAGACGATGGACGAAACGAAAACGCTGCTTGAAGAGGCAATAGCGGAACAGCTTACCGGCATCATTGCGACGCCGCATGCTTTCCATCCGAATTTCCGGACAGATCTGGCAGCATTGCAAAAGCAGCTGGAAACGACACGGCAGTATATCACGCAACAAAACCTGCCGATCAAACTTTACAGCGGACAGGAATGCCGTCTGACAGAAAAACTGCCGGATCTGCTTGACGAAGGCAAGGCGTTGACACTGGCGGATTCCCGCTATGTGTTATTGGAGCTTCCTTCTTCCGGGGTCCCGGCCTATACCGTGCCAATCATCCAGCAGCTGATCGCCCGCAATTATGTGCCGGTCATTGCCCATGCGGAACGCAACCAGGGCATTATCGAAAAACCCGAACGGCTGAACCGGCTGCTGCTTCACGGAGCAATGGCACAGGTGACGGCCGGCTCCGTTTCCGGCCATTTCGGCAAAGCGATCCAAAAGACGGCATTCGACCTGATTGAGGCGAACCTGATCCATGTCTATGGCTCGGATGTCCACAGCATCGATCAGCGGCCATTCCATTTCAATGCCGGGCTGGATCTGCTGGAGAAAAAGAACCTGCATGAATATGTCGATATCTTCCTGGAAAACAACGACCGTATCCTGTTGAATACGAACCTGCACGTGCTGGAGCCGCAGACTGTCGAAAAGGGAAAATGGTGGAAATTGTTTTCTTGATATAATAGCAAGGAATTTGGTGGGACTTTTGATTTAGAATTCCATCGTTTTAGTCGATGGGCTGAAAATGCGTAGCGTTTTCAGCCCATTCTAATATTTTTACCCTATAATCGACATAATCCGACATCGACTTAGGCTATTAGTCGTGTTACGATTAACTAAGTTTTTGTGAGATATTACCTCTTTATGCAAAAACTATTATTCCACGACAGAAAAGAGCGATACTATGACTTTGAAAAATCGAACATCTTTGCTTGCAACGGTGGATTCGCTGATCGTCTTTTTCTCGATTTTTATCGGTTACTTTCTCCTCCACCCCTGGGTCAATCCCTTCGAAAGCAATTTCCTGATAGCAAGCGCCGTTACGATTTTCACCGCCCATCATGCCTTTGCCACTTATTTCGGCCTGTACCGGAAAGTGTGGGAGTATGCTTCGATCGGTGAATTGATGCTGATTTTCAAAGCGGTGAGTTTTTCGATACTGGCTGTAGGCCTCGTACAATTCGTCTTTAAAGGCGATGTGCTTTGGCGCGCTCTGATAATTACGTGGATGCTGCATCTCCTGCTGATCGGCGGCTCAAGGCTGTCATGGCGCATTTTCCGGGATTCCAGCTTTAAGATCAAGACGGACGGCCTGAAACCGACGATGATCATCGGCGCGGGGCAGGCCGGACAGATGGTCGCACGCCAATTATTGGGCAATCCCGAAAACGGCCTGGTGCCGGTACTGTACCTGGATGATGACGCGAAGAAGCATGGCTATGAAATCCACGGCATTCGGGTGGCGAACGCCGGAACCGATGGGATTGACAAAATTATTGAAGAAAATGAAATTGAGCGCATTATCGTAGCGATTCCGTCGATGAGCCGGCAGGAAAGTGCAGAGCTGATGAAGCGCTGTGTTGACACGGGCATCCATACCCAAACGATTCCGATGATTGAAGACGTCATGACCGGAAAAGTATCGGTAACGGATATGCACGACGTGAAAATCGAAGACCTGCTCGGGCGCGACGAAGTCCAGTTGGATATGGATATGATCGCCAACCAGTTGAGCAGCAAAACCATCCTGGTAACAGGGGCCGGAGGATCGATCGGCTCGGAAATCTCTCGCCAGATCATGCGCTTTGGCCCGAAGAAGCTCTTGCTTCTCGGGCACGGGGAAAACTCGATTTACCTGATCGACATGGAGTTGCGCAGGAACCTCACGCCTGATACCGAAATCATCCCGGTGATTGCGGATGTCCAGGACCGGGAGCGGATCTTTGCCATCATGGAAGAATACAAGCCGGATGTGGTCTATCACGCAGCGGCGCATAAACACGTTCCTTTAATGGAAGGAAATCCGATGGAAGCGGTCAAAAACAACATCTTCGGCACGAAAAATGTCGCGGATGCCGCACATATCAGCGGAGTGAAAAACTTTGTCATGGTTTCCACGGACAAAGCCGTTAACCCCCCCAATGTCATGGGCGCGACAAAACGTTTCGCCGAGATGCTGGTCCAAAATCTGGCCAAGCGCAGCGACACGAAATTCGCAGCAGTCCGATTCGGCAATGTGCTTGGATCAAGAGGCAGTGTCATTCCTCTATTTAAAAGACAAATTGCAGCCGGCGGGCCCGTTACGATTACGGATTCCCGGATGACGAGATACTTTATGACGATACCTGAAGCATCACGGCTTGTAATCCAGGCAGGGACGCTTGCAGAAGGCGGAGAAGTCTTCGTCTTGGATATGGGCGAACCGGTCAAGATTGTTGACCTGGCCCGCAACCTGATTCGGCTGTCCGGTTATACAGAACTGGATATCCCGATTAAAGAGACAGGCATCCGACCGGGTGAGAAGCTGTTCGAAGAGCTGTTGAATGAAGACGAAGTCCAAAGCGAGATGGTGTTTCCGAAGATTTATGTCGGGAGGGCGAATCCGGCGGCCGAGCTTGAGTTGATGTTGCTAATGGAGAAGCTCGGTGAGATGAACAATGAGGACGTTAAAGAAATACTGATTGGGTTGGCGAATCGGAAGAATGTTGAAATGACAAAAAAAGAATTATTGGCAGCAAACAGTAAATAAGTTGTGAATAATATTACCCCGAGGGCAGGAAGGATGTATCTCACCATGGACGAAAGAATATTTTTGTCATCGCCTCATATGAGCGATGAAGGTTACGAGCAACACTTTGTGAAAGAAGCATTCGATACAAACTGGATTGCTCCTCTTGGGACAAATGTTGACGGTTTTGAATCTGAACTGGCTGCTAAAGTGAGATCCAAAGCCGCGGCAGCATTAACTTCAGGAACGGCGGCAATCCACCTGGCATTAAAAGCTGCAGGTGTCGAAAAAGACGATATCGTTTTTTGTTCAACGCTTACATTTTCTGCAACAGCAAATCCAATTATTTACCAAAATGCAATTCCTGTTTTTATCGACAGTGATTATGAAACGTGGAATATGTGTCCAAAAGCATTGGAAGAAGCATTCGAAAAGTATCCGCAGGTAAAAGCGGTGCTTTTAGTTCACCTATATGGTTTATCGGCAGATATGGACCAAATTACAGCACTTTGCAAAAAATATAATGTTGCTTTAATTGAAGATGCAGCAGAATCCCTAGGAACTTACTACAAAGGCCAGCATACAGGCACTTTTGGGGACTATGGGATTTTCTCATTCAATGGCAATAAAATCATCACCACTTCCGGTGGGGGAATGCTTGTATCCAATGATGAAGAGCGCATTACAAAAGCGAGATTTTGGGCAACTCAGTCAAGAGATCAAGCAAGACATTACCAGCACAGCGAGTTGGGGTTCAATTATCGGATGAGCAATGTGGTTGCCGGAATCGGCAGAGGTCAACTTAAAGTGTTGAATGATAGAGTGGCGAAGAAAAATTACATATACGACTTTTATAAAAGAGAACTTAGCAATCTTGAAGGTGTGAACTTCATGCCAAACAATGACTGGGACCAGCCGAACTATTGGTTAAGTGCTATGACGCTGACTGGAAAGGTCCGACCGGTCGATGTGATGGATGCTCTCGAGAAAGAGAATATTGAATCGAGACCAGTATGGAAGCCGATGCATATGCAGCCTTATTTCGAGAAATATGATTTTGTCGGAACGGATGTTTCGGAGAGATTGTTTGAGACTGGGGTTTGTTTGCCGAGTGATACGAAGATTTCGGATGAGCAGTTGGAGAGAGTTGTGGAGATTATTAAAGGGTTGTGGGAGTAAGTATGGAAATGAACAAAGGCGGTATATATAGAAGGTTTTTCAAGAGGCCGATGGATTTTATTCTTTCTTTGATAGCGATAATTGTGCTTAGTCCTGTATTTCTCATTGTAGCCCTTTTAATTAGAACCAAGCTTGGAAGTCCGGTTTTGTTTAGGCAGGAGCGGCCAGGTTTGAATGAAGAGGTATTTGAGATGTATAAGTTTAGGTCGATGACGGGTGAGAAGGATGAAAATGGCGACTTACTTCCAAATGAAATGAGACATACGAACTTTGGAAAGGTTTTAAGAAGCACCAGCCTGGATGAATTGCCTGGGTTATTTAATATTCTTAAAGGTCATATGGCAATTATAGGCCCTAGACCTTTATTAGTGGAATACTTGCCACTTTATAATTCTGAACAAAGAAGAAGACATGATGTTAGACCAGGATTATCAGGACTCGCACAAGTCAAGGGACGAAATACCATAACTTGGGAAAAAAAATTCGAATATGATATTCAATATGTTAATAATATTTCCTTTTTATTAGACGCTAAAATCATCTTTGAAACTATATTGAAAGTTTTTAAAAGAGAAGGCGTTAATAACAGTAGTATAGTAACGATGGAAAGGTTCAAGGGAAGCTCAGATAGCAACATGTAAGTCCAGTTCGAGAGGAAGTAGTAAATTGGAGAATAAAGATATTTATATCGTTGGCGCTGGTACTTATGGCGAAGCAATGTATGAGCTTGCTGAGATATTAGGATATAAAATTAATGACTTTTATGATGAAGACGAGAGTAAGCTCCATAATTTAATTATGGGAAGTAAAGTCATTGGGAAATTCTCAGACCTTTCCGCTCAAGAAGTAAAGAATAAACAGTTTATTGTCGCTATAGGAAACAATGAAGTTCGATACAACATCATGAGTAAGATTAATGAACTTGAAGGAATAACACCGACTTTAATTCATCCAGCAGCTTTTGTTAGTCCGAGTGCTGAAATTGGAAAAGGAGTTTATATTCAAGCAAATGCTTATCTATGGACGAAAGTAAAAATCGATGACTATTGTATTATTAGCCCCGGAGTTGTTATTGCACACCATACCTCTATAGGAAAAGCGTGTCTGATTTCTACTTTGACAGGAGTAGGCGCTTCAATAAAAATCGGTGAGAAAGTTTTTATCGGCATGGGATGCATGATTGTTACAGGTATATCCTATATAGTTGAGAGCTCAATAATTGGAGCCGGAGCTGTAGTAATAAACAATATTCATCGAAGTGGAACATATATAGGAGTACCAGCTAAAAACGTTAAACAAAGATCAATATAGGCTGGATTAGCTAAATTTGGGGGATGAACAATGGGGGAATTAAAAATAAGAACAAAAGATTTGATCTTGTATAACGCATATTTTCTAGTTAAACAAGACTATAAGCTTTTAAATGAACAAATAAAATATATTAAAACAAAAAGCAAAAAGAGCTATATTTCTATAATTTTAGATATGATGAAAGGTGCTTTGAAGAGAGGGATAAGTTATTCGGATTATTGTTATCTTCAATTCTACTCTAAAAATAATGATGAGAGAAATACATATATTGGTACAGCAGAAATATATGAATTTCAAAAAAAAATGAATGATAAATCGGTTGTTAAGCACCTAAATAACAAAATTTTATTTAACGAAAAATTTAAAAAATACGTTAAGCGAGAATCTATAGATGTTAGGCATACAAATGATGAAGAATTCAACGAATGGCTAAAGAATAAAGAGATCCTTATTGCAAAGCCGAGCGAAGGAACAATAGGTGGCGGAATCGAAAAAATAAACTTGAAGAACTTTAGGGATTCGAAAGAAATAAAAGAGTATTTAAATGAAAGAAAACTAGACTTATTAGAAGAATTTATAGTTCAAAATAACGAAGTAAGCAAGCTCAATCCGGACTCGGTTAATACAATTAGAATAATTACAGTACTAGATTCAAGTGGGAAAGTAAATATTATAGATGCTGCTATAAGAATGAGTGTTGGTAAAGTTGTAGATAATTTTAATGCTGGAGGAATTTCTGCGCCGATTGATGTAAAAACCGGAAAAATAATTGGCCCAGCAGTAAGTAAAGATATTAAAGATGAGGAACTATATTATAACCACCCAAAAACAAAAGAAAAATTAATCGGATTTCAGATACCACATTGGGGTAAAATTTTACAGACTATAGAAGACGCATGTTACGTTGTTCCTGAAGTTAGAACTGTAGGGTGGGATATTGCAGTATTAAAGGATGGAGTTTTACTGGTTGAAGGAAATCATAATTGGTGTAAGTGTCATTATCAACAATCATTTAGAGAAGGTAAAAAAGAGTTGATTCTATCCTATTATGATAAATAAATTGATATGTTTAGAAATGCCATATATACAAAGCAATGTTTATAAATAATAGTTGAGAGCATAAAATATCTTGTGGACTTGTGGACTTGTGGACTTGTGTACATGAATGAATAAGAAAAGAAACACCTTTTTTTAGAATCAAGTCACCACAACCAATTCATAGAAAAGAGGCCTTCCCTATGTCCTAGTTTACAACAGGTATTAGGCAAGCTCTAGTAAAAAAAGAAAATATCTCGAAGTTTTCCGTAAGCACTTGGAGAACGGCGGGCAATACTACCACCCAAACAGAACTTATGACTTTCCTAGATTACGAAAAATGTAACCGGATTGGTTTCAATTCCGGCAATTTACGGAATGGCGTCTCCACGCTGACACTCCATAGGGAGTAAAGGGATGCGGAGCCTTCGATGCCACATGGACCGGAGCGGTGAATTCAACCAACAGGCGGTGGCTCAATACAAGCGCTTGAACGAAAAGGCTTTCCTTATTTACACTTAATTTTTGTCGGTCTCTTATAGTTACTCAAACCACGTGTGAAATCAATATTAAATAATAACATAAAGAATAAAGATTATAACAGCAAGGAGATTTAAAGTGAAAAAAAACGTATGGATTTGGAATCATTATGCGACAAATATGTTAGAGAACAAAGGCGGAAGACATTATTGGTTTGCTAAGTATCTTATGAAAATGGGATACAGTGTTACCATATTTTGTGCGTCTACTCGTCATATAAATGAAAAAAATATAGAGACAGGCAAAGAGAAATATAAAATAAATTCAGAAAATGAAATACCGTTCGTCTTTGTTAAAACAACAGCTTATAAAGACAATGGTGTTGACAGAGTTAAAAATATGTTTTCTTTCTACAGAAATCTTTTCCCAACGGCTAAAGACTATGCCCAAAAAAATGGGAAGCCTGATGTTATTCTAGCTTCAAGTGTTCATCCTTTAACATTGGTAGCAGGAATTAAAATAGCAAAGAAATTTGGAGTACCTTGCATTTGTGAAGTAAGAGATTTGTGGCCAGAAAGTTTAGTCGCTTACGGTGCATTAAAAAGAAATAGCCTTTTTACGAAGCTATTATTTTTTGGAGAAAAATGGATCTATAAAAAAGCAGATAAATTGATTTTTACAATAGAAGGCGGAAAAGATTACATTACTGATAGAGGATGGGATAAGGATAGAAATGGCCCTGTTGATCTCGAGAAGGTCCATCATATTAATAATGGAGTATCCTTAGAAACTTACAGCTTTAATAAAGAAAACTATGCTATAAATGATTCTGATTTAGAAAATCAAAATTCATTTAAAGTTATTTATACTGGTTCTGTAAGAAAAGTAAACAATGTAGGATTAATACTTGAAATAGCAGAGAATTTAAAGGGGCAAAATGTCGAATTCTTGATTTACGGGGATGGAGATCATTTGCGGGAATTAATAATGAGAGTAGAATTAAAGGGCTTATCTAACGTGAAATTCAAAGGGAGAATTGAAAAAAAATCAATTCCTTATGTTCTTTCTAAAGCAAACTTAAATATAATACTTGGCCAAAGTAATCCGGTTTTTAAATACGGAATTTCACCAAACAAGTTGTTTGAATACCTTGCCTCTGGCAGACCCATTTTAAGTACTTTTAAACCTGAATATTCTTTAATAGAACGCTTTAACACTGGTAAAGAATTAGAAACAAATGACAGTTTGCTTATATGCAAAGAAATACTTGAATTTAAAAATATGCATCAAGATGAGTACCAGGAAATCTGTAATAATGCAAAACAAACTAGTGAATTGTTTGATTATAAAGTGCTGACTAAGAAATTATCAAAAGTATTTTGAGATATACAGTTTATTGAGTAAAGGATGATTTCATGGAATTCACATATAACGCGTATAAAGAACTATTGATTTTATTAAAGGAAAATAATTATCACGATATAATATATGGTGAAAAAGGTAATGGGAAAACAGTCATATTGAGACATGATGTTGACTACAGCTTAGAAAAAGCCTTAGATATTGCAATTATCGAAAATGAAATGGACATGAAATCTACGTATTTTATTTTGATTTCTTCCGATTTTTATAATGTTTTTTCTAAAAAATCAATTGAATTTATACAACGAATAAAAGGGCTCGGACATGAAGTGGGCTTACATTTTGATGAAAAAAAATACAATATTAATAATATTGATGACATTAAAAAAGAAATTTTTACGGAAATTAAAATAATTTCACAACTCTTTAATTTTAAAGTTAATACAGTCTCGATGCATAGACCATCTCAATTCTTACTGAACGAAAATTTGGATTTAGGAAATGTTATAAATTCCTATTCTCAAGCATATTTTAAAGAAATGAAATACATATCAGATTCGAGAATGAACTGGAGAGAAAATCCAGTTGAAAATATTATATCTAATAACTATAAAAATCTTCACATACTAACCCACCCTTTTTGGTATGCTAATGAGTCTGAAACGATGGAACATAAAATAGAAATGTTTATAAATGGCGCTAAAAATGAAAGATATGAGACATTGAAAAATAACATAACAGATTTAGAAAAAATAATTTAGAGAGATGTGATTTATATGACAAATATTAGCCAAATTATAGAGCACCTTAGAAATTCTGAATTTAATTTTCAATATAAGGGGCAAAATGAACTTGAAATCAAGAGGTACGCATCACTAGATAAAGTAAATAGCAAAACAATCTATTGGATTAAAAATGAAGGAAAATTAGATGAAATCCCTATAAATGAATTCAAAAAATTAAATGTCTTAATAGTATCACCATTTTTAAAAACTGAAAATTTATCAGGGATAAATTTTATTCATTGTGAGAATCCTAAAGAGGTTTATTTTAGTATATTGACAGAGTTTTTTGTGGAAAAGGAAAATTTAGATACAACCGTCGGGAATTCTGTTGTTGATTCAACATCAATAGGAGAACAAGTTTCTATTGGACATAATTGTTATATAGGGCCAGAAGTGGTTATTAAAGAAGGAGTTAGAATTAAAAACAATGTGACAATTGAAGGTAAAGTAGAAATTGGAAAGAGAAGCATTATAGCTTCAGGAGTTGTAATTGGTTCTGATGGCTATGGATATTTTCAGAATTCGAAAGGATTTAACATTAAAGTTCCTCATTTTGGAGGCGTAAGAATTGGAGAAGATGTTGAAATTGGAGCAAATACTTGCATCGATAAGGGCACACTTAGTGACACAATTATAGGAGATAATGTGAAAATAGATAACCTTTGTCACATAGCGCATAATGTAATAATTGAATCAAATGTTTCTGTGATTGCTATGTCGATGATCGCTGGCAGTGTAACCCTAAAAGAAAATTCTTATATTGCACCTTCGGCTTCTATCATGAATCAGCTAACTATAGGCGAAAATTCCATTGTTGGTTTAGGGGCTGTTGTAGTAAAAGATGTAGAAGCTAATTTAGTAGTAGCTGGTGTTCCTGCCAAAACCATAAGAAAAATAAATATAGAATAGACTTAAGATTAGAAGAGGATGAGTTAAATTGAATTTTGCCATAATAGGTTGCGGATTCATCGCAAAAAAACACGCATTAGCAATAGATAAAATTTCAAATGCAAATTTAATAGCCGTTTGTGATAGAGTACCGGAAATGATGGGTTTTTATTCAGAAACTTATGGGGCTAAAGCTTATGTCGACTCAACCGAAATGCTTAAAGACCCATTAATTGATATAGTCTGTATTTGTACACCAAGTGGCTTACATGCACCAATAGCCGAAGAAGTAGCAAGAGCAAAAAAACATATTGTAATGGAAAAACCAATTGCGATGACGCTTGAAGAAACAGACCGTATTATAAATGCTTCAGAGTTGAATGGGGTAAAACTTACAGTTGTACATCCTAATCGATTTAGAACAGTGGTGCAGGAAACGAAAAAAATTCTAGATCAAAATCTTTTAGGGAAGATAAGTCATGCTAATTGTCTGGTGAATTGGAATCGTGGTCAAGAATACTATGATCAAGCCCCTTGGCGTGGTACAAAAACTCACGATGGTGGCGTTCTAATGAACCAAGCAATTCATAACTTAGATTTACTATTATGGTTTATTGGAAAACCGACAGAAGTGTTTAGTATGGAAGCTACTCGTTTAAGGAATATAGAGGCCGAAGATGTATCTACCGGGGTCGTTCGTTTTGAAAATGGAGTTTTGGCAAACATTCAAGCTTCAACTACTGTTTATCCAAAAAACTACGAAGAATCTATTACTATTTTTGGAGAAAAAGGTACATTGAAAATTGGTGGAACAAATGCTTTGCATTTTGAAAAATTGGAAGTTGAAGATTTAGAAGATGCCGAAATTCAAGAAATAATAAATCGAGTTGAACAAGATCCGTGGGGAACTCCAGGGCACCAAAGAATCATCGAAGAAATGATTTTTGCGATACAGAATAATAAAGAACCAGCTGTAACTGGAGAAGATGGTAAACGAGCTTTAAAATTAGTATTAGCATTTTATGAATCCGCTGCATCAAAAAGACTTGTAAATATTTTATTGGAAAAAAGAGAGGTTTCAAAATGAATAAATTAGAGGGACTAGAAGAATTATTAATTAATAAATTGAATACTAAAAACGCAACAATAGGAGTTGTTGGCCTAGGCTATGTTGGTTTGCCACTTGCTGTTGAAAAAGCTAAAGCAGGATTTAATGTGATTGGCTTTGATGTACAAGAAGAAAAAGTGAAAAGTGTGAATGATGGTATTAATTATATAGGAGATGTTTTGCCAGCTGATTTGGAGTCTTTGGTACTATCAGGAAAGCTAAAAGCTACTTCTGATTACTCTTTCATTAAAGAAGTGGATGCAGTAGCAATTTGCGTACCTACTCCTTTGGATATTTATAAGCAGCCTAATATGTCTTATGTAGAAAGTTCTGCTAGAGCAATTTCTGCTAATTTCACCAAAGGAACATTAATTGTTTTAGAAAGTACTACCTACCCTGGAACCACTGCAGAGCTGATTAAACCAATATTAGAAGAATCTGGAATGGTATGTGGAGAAGACTTCTTCTTGGCTTATTCACCAGAGCGGGTTGACCCGGGAAATAAAGAATTTAATACAAAAAATACTCCTAAAGTAGTTGGTGGAATTACCCGAAACTGCACAGAAGTAGCTGCAGCAATGTATAGAGCAGTATTAGATGGCGATGTTCATGAGGTTTCGAGTCCTGCAGTAGCAGAAATGGAAAAGCTATTAGAGAACACATTTAGAAATATAAATGTAGCTCTAGCAAATGAAATGGCTATTCTTTGCAATAAAATGGGAATAGATGTATGGGAAGTAATTGATGCGGCAGCTTCAAAACCTTATGGATTTATGCCGTTTTATCCTGGTCCAGGGTTGGGTGGTCATTGTATACCTATTGATCCATGGTATCTGACTTGGAAAGCCCGAGAGTATAATTACCATACAAAATTGATAGAAACTGCTGGGGAAATTAATGATAGTATGCCAGATTTTGTTGTTCAACGATGTGCTGAAATTTTAAACATACAAGGAAAAGCATTGAATGGATCGAAAATTTTAGTGCTTGGAGTAGCTTACAAAAAAAATATTGATGATTATAGAGAGTCTCCTGTACTTCCGATATTAGAAAGATTAACAAATTCGGGTTCTGAATGGAAAGTTGTTGATCCTTACATACCTAGTTTCAAATTCCAAGGAGATGTAGTGGATACAGTGTCACTGACAAAAGAAAACCTGGAAGAATCAGATTTGATTTTAATCACAACTAATCACAGTAATTTTAATTACGATTTAATCTTATCATCCAATTCGTATATTTTAGATACTAGAAATTCATATCAAAATTTAACGAAAGATAAATACTATAAAATATAAGTTCTTCAAGATAAGGAAGGTGTTTATGACTACTTACTTTGTTCATGAAAGTAGCTATATAGACGATAATGTAACAATTGGTGTAGGAACTAAAGTTTGGCATTTCAGCCATATTCATAAAGGATCTAAAATAGGAGAAAATTGCTCATTAGGACAAAATGTAAATATTGGTAATAATGTTCTTGTGGGTAATGGAGTGAAAATTCAAAATAATGTATCTGTTTATGAAGGAGTAATATTAGAAGACTATGTTTTCTGTGGTCCCTCAATGGTATTTACTAATGATTTAACACCTAGAAGTAAATATCCTAAAGGAAAAGAAGGCTATAAACAGACGCTAGTTAAATATGGAGCATCTATAGGGGCAAACGCAACTATAGTATGTGGAAATATAATTGGAAAATGGGCAATGGTAGCTTCTGGAGCAGTGGTGACTAAAAATGTACTTGATCATGCTCTTATGGCTGGAATACCAGCAAAGCAAATTGGATGGGTATGTGAATGTGGCAGTGTGCTAAAACAAGATTTGACATGTAATGAATGCAGCAGAGCGTATCACGTTTTAGACAATGGGTTAAATGATCTTTTGGAATGTAACGGAGGTTGCGGAAATGGAATTTAGAGATTTAAAGAGTCAGTATCAAAGATATAAAACTGAAATAGATACAGCTATTCAAAATGTACTAGACGTTGGAAGTTTCGTTGGTGGATCGGAAGTTAAAGAATTAGAAACTAAACTAAGTGAGTATGTAGGAGTAAAGCATTGTATTACATGTGCAAATGGTACAGAAGCTATGACATTATTGATGATGGCATGGGATATAAAAGAAGGTGACGCTGTATTTGTTCCTGATTTCACTTTTTTTTCAACTGGAGAGATTGTTTCATTTAGAGGTGCTACTCCCGTATTTGTAGATGTTGATCGTGATACATACAATATGGATCCTGTTAAGTTGAAACAAGCAATTTTAAAAACATTAAAAGAAGGTGTTTTAATACCTAAAGTAATTATACCTGTGGATTTGTTTGGACTTCCTGCAAATTACTTGGAAATTATGAATATTGCAGAGGAATTTAAACTAAAGGTATTGGAGGATGGTGCGCAAGGTTTCGGAGGTAGCATTGAGGGAGAAAAAGCATGTAGTTTTGGTCATGCAGCAACAACTTCTTTCTTTCCGGCTAAACCTCTAGGTTGTTATGGAGATGGTGGGTCTATTTTTACAAATGATGATCGTCTAGCGAAGCTTATTAGATCTTTAAAGGTACACGGACAAGGTGAAGATAAGTATGATAATGTAAGAATAGGAGTCAATTCAAGATTAGATACTATTCAAGCAGCTGTATTATTAATTAAGTTAAAAGCTTTCGAAAACCACGAGGTTAAAGATGTCAATCAAGTAGCAGAAATGTATAATAATAGATTGCAAGGCGTGGAAAAACAAATTATTCCAAAAGGTTACACCTCAAGTTATGCACAATATACGATTAAATTAAAAAATATAAACCAACGTGACAGTTTACAAAACCTATTAAAAGAAAGTGGCATACCAAGCATGATTTATTACGCTAAGCCAATGCATAAACAAAAAGCTTTTTCAGAGTTGAATTTTGTGAATGAGGATTTCAAAGTCACAAATGAATTATGTGATACTGTACTATCACTTCCTATGCATCCTTACATGTCTAGTAATGATATTGATGACGTATGTCGTATTGTAAATGAATACGTTTGTAAATTTTGAATTATTTTATGTTAAGAGGTGATTAAGTGAAAATTCTTTTTTTGGCCAATGCCGCTAGTATACATACAGTTAGGTGGGTAAATTCCTTAGTAGATAGAAACCATGAGGTTCATTTGGTCTTTAACAAAGGAAATGAACCTACTTGTAACAAAATTAATAGTAAAGTAATTATTCATAAGCTTAAATATTCTGGTACTAAAGGGTACTTTGTTAATACGTTAGAATTGAAAAAATATTTTAAAAAAATAAAGCCCGATGTTGTAAATGCACATTACGCTAGCGGATATGGTGTATTAGCGAGATTATCTAAATTAAGTCCGTTGATCTTGTCAGTTTGGGGTAGTGATGTATACAGTTTTCCGTATCGAAATTCATTTAGCAAGAAATTGGTGGTCGAAAACTTATTATATGCGGATAAAATTGCTTCTACTAGTTATTGTATGGCAGAACAAGTCAAAAACTTGATGAACGTTAATAAAGAGAATATTTTCATTACACCTTTTGGTGTAGATTTGGAGAAGTTTAAAAAACGAAATATAATGAAAAAAAACGATAATATTTTAATCGGAAATATTAAAACTTTATCCCCAACTTATGGCATAGATATTTTGATTAAATCAATAAGAGTGTTAATGGACAGTTTGAATGAAAAAAACTTATCGGAAGTAGCTGGAAAAATAAAAGTTTATATTTATGGTGAAGGAAATCAAAAAAATGAGCTAGAGAAGTTGATTGAAACACTTCGATTGGAGAAGATTGTATATTTAAAAGGCAGTATACCGAATGATAAAGTTCCTAATGCTTTAGAAGAATTAGATATATTTTGTGTAACAAGTTTAACTGAAAGCTTTGGTGTTGCTGTGGTTGAGGCGATGGCTATGGAACTTCCTGTGGTAGCTACTGATGCAGATGGCTTTAAGGAAATAATTAACCACGAAAACACTGGATTTATTGTAGAAAGAAATAATATTGATAAAATAGCAAATGCTTTAGAAAAATTGGTTCTTAATGAAAATTTAAGAGTAAGTATGGGAATTAAGGGCAGAGAAAGAGTCATAGAACAGTACGATTGGGAAAAGAATGTTGATGCAATGATAGGCTTATATACTAATTTGGAAATAAAAAGATCATGATATTTTTAATCATTGACTGTTTTGCGAAAATTATTTCTTACAATAAATTTTGAGAGCGAGTTTAATTATGAATATTAAAAAAGAAAACGTAAATTCGAAGGAAAAATCTATGTTTATAATAAGTACTTTCTTATTTATAACTTCCTTTTTATTAATTGGTTTAAATAATTCTAAAGAATTCTCAAATATTGGATTTATAATGATCGGGGTTTTACTGGTATTTTATTTTTGTTTTTTCCTGCTAAATATAGTGAAAAGAAAGTATATTTTGAAAAAAGAGAAATGGATTTTCTTATTATCTTTCTTATATGTAATGGTTTATTTTAGCGGAATTTTTGTTGATATAAATATGGCTTCTATTACCAATGTAATCCAAGTTTTAATGGTAGTTTTATTTTTTTTAGGAGTTACTTACATACCCTTAAATAAAATAAATGAAAGAATAGTCTTTGTTATAATTTCGGGATTTTTATTTTTTCACTTATTTTGGTGGATAACTCAAGGGTTTCCTTCATCTTTTAAAGGAGCTGTGGCAAACCCCAATTCTTTTGGCGGATATATAGTCTTTCTATTAGGAATAATGTTCATATTTTATAAGGCAAAAAGTAAAAAGTCTATTTTTATAGTAACTATACCTACCTTAATAGGCATTTGTTTATTGTTTCTTTCAGGCTCACGTTCTGTCTTACTCGTTGCACTTACTTTCTTAATAACCTATTATTTATGGCCGATTTTTGCTAAAAAGAGACTTATTTTTAACGCTTATTTTATAGTTTTAACAGGTATAATTTTTATTTTCACTTATATTTATCCGAAACTTTCTACTTTATCTATTGGAAAGGATTTAAATAATTATTCTTTCAAATATACTGGAAAAACATTTTTCTCAGGAAGACAATATATTTGGGGAGATTTAATTAATGTGATTGATGAAAAGCTTTTATGGGGATATGGATCTGCAGCTTCTCCTTCATCTTTAGTTGCAAGTGGATTATCGGCCCATAATTTTTATCTTCAAACAGCTTTACAAGTAGGGTTTTTGGGGATTTCTGTACTTTTTCTTCTATTCTTATCAGTGTGGAATTACTTATATTTAGCTAAGCTTCATAGTAAAGTAAGAATTATTGGATCTTTATTTTTAGGTGTTTTAGTTTATTTAGTGTTTGAAGTTTCGCTAACTCAAAATAACCTGGCGATAGCGCTTTTACAATGGTTAATTATTGGTTTAGGAGTAAATTATACAAGAAAAAGCTTGCTATCCAAAGCTGAAATTAAAGTTTGAAATAATAGTTTAGGAGTAAAAATATTATGAAAAACTTGTTGCAAATAACCATTATTCTTCTTTTTAAATTTGTGAATACTTTTGTTAAAATTTTTTCTTTTGCAAAAGGTCTGTCTAATTCCTTTTCGGTTAATCAAAAAGATAAGAAAAGAATGTCGAAAATAGGTCCGAATGTAAAGCTAAGTTATCCCGGAAACATTTATATAGGAACTAATTCTTATATAAACGGTGGTCACTTTAAAGCGAGTAAAAATGCAAAAATAGTAATAGGTGATGATTGCTTAATTTCATTTGAAGTTCACATGAGAACAGACATGCATAATTACGCGGACAAAAATACTTTGATAAAGAATCAAGGTAGTATAGAAAAAGATATAATTGTGGGTGATGATGTGTGGATAGGTTATGGGGCTCAAATATTGTCTGGAGTAAAAATCGGGAGAGGCGTAGTCATAGCTGCTGGAAGTATTGTAACTAAAGACATTGAAGAATATTCAGTGGTAGCTGGAGTTCCGGCGAAAATTATAAAATATAGAGAAATAATATAGTGAACTTAATTTATATAAGGATGAAATGGTGGGAGTTATGAGGAGAACAGCTGCATTATTAATGGTCATAACTCTTTTCTCTAAAGTCATCGGTTTTGCTAGAGAGATTTCTTTATCTTATTTTTATGGGGCCTCAAATATTAGTGATGCATATTATATCGCTCTAACAATACCAGATGTAATATTTTCGTTTATAATACTGGGAATCGCTACAGGCTTTATTCCAATGTACACAAAAATAGAGAATAAATCGGGCGTAATTGAAAGTCATAAATTTACAAGTAATCTTATAAATATTTTAACGATTTTTAGTTTGTTTTTAGTAATAGTAGTAGAAATGTTTTCTTTACAGTTAGTTAAAATATTTGCTTCAGGCTTCGACGAAGAAACTATGCTTTTAGCAAGTAATTTCACAAAAGTTACTGTCCTAGGAATTTTTTTTACTGGTATTATCTATATATTAAATGGTTTTCTTCAGATCAATAAAAATTTTATTGTTCCGGCATTATTTGGTTTTGTTTATAATTTTTTTATTATACTTTCAATATTCTTGAGTTATAAATATGATTTAATACTATTATCTGTAGGAAGCGTAGCAGCATTGTTTTTTCAACTTCTATTATTACTATTTTTCACGAGAAAAAATGGTTTCAAATACACCTTAAGTTTAGATTTTAAAAATAAACATGTAATTCAAATGATGAAGTTATCAATCCCTTTAATTTTAGGAGTTTCTGTTAATCAAATAAATATACTTATTAATAAAACATTAGCTTCTCAGGTTGCCATTGGAGGAATATCTGCATTAAATTATGCGGATAGAATCAATTCCTTCATATTGACCATTATAGTTATGTCAATTTCAACAGCTATTTACCCTAGCCTATCTAAAGCTGCAGAAGAAAAAAAAATTCAAAATTTCAAAAGAATAATATTTGAATCAATAGGGGCTATAAACATTTTAATTATACCTGCAGCTACAGGACTCATGATATTTTCTGCACCTATTGTTACATTGCTTTTTGGAAGAGGAGCCTTTGACGCTGAGGCAATTTCGTTAACGTCACAAGCATTATTTTTCTATTCCATTGGAATGTTAGGTATTGGTCTTAGAGAAATATTATCAAAAGCATTTTATTCTCATCAAGATACAAAAACTCCTATGATGAATGCTGTTATAGGAGTGCTAATTAACATTATTTTGAGTTTTGTATTTTCCAAATACTTAGGTATAGGCGGACTTGCATTAGCAACTAGTATATCGGCTTTTGTTACTACAGGCTTATTATTTTATAGTTTAAGAAGAAAGTTCGGATCATTGGATAGTAAAAAAGCAGCGATATCCCTAATTAAAATACTTATAGCATCTATACTTATGGGTGGTATATCTAAATTCACCTATAGTTATTTGATTTTAGAGTATAATAATAGTATAGTATTACTTTTTTCAATGGTTGTTGCTACTTTAATTTATTTAACGTTAATCTATATATTGAAAGTAGAGGAATTTTATACTCTCATCAACTTAATAAGAGGGAAAATGAAGAGAGCGTAAAATACCTTGTATAAATGTAAGCGTCCAATAACGAACACCTAGTTTCTTAGAAAAGAAAATGCTTTCCCGATTTATTCTCGGAAAGGCATTTTTTTATTTTTTCTTTTGGATATAACAGTCTTTCGGAAGATTCTTCGACCACGGCATCAGGTGATCGATCTCCAGTTCCCCATTCATATCGAGCTGCGGAAGTTCTTCGAAAAGAAACTGAAGGTAGAAAAATGGATTCAAGCCATTCTCTTTGGCTGTCTCTACGAGACTGTAAGCGATGGCGCTTGATTTCGCCCCATTCGTTGATACGGCGAACAGCCAATTCTTTCGTCCGATGACGAATGGTTTAATCGACCGTTCAGCGCGATTATTATCGATCTCAATACGGCCGTCTTTCATAAACGTTGTCAGCTTGTGCCACTGATTCAATGAATACGTGATGGCTTTACCGGTTGCGGATTGAGGCGCAATGATTTCTTTTTGTTCATTTAACCATGCCAAATAAGCATCCAGCACAGGCTGACTGTCTTTTTGGCGTATTTCTAACCGCTCTTTTGCGTCCAGCTTCTTGATTTTTCGTTCAATCGCGAACAATTGGTTACAGAAGTTGAATCCCTTTTTGGCAATCGTCGATCGGGTGGCACTTGATGATGGACTCTTCAAGATAAAATCGCGCCCCTGTGACAAAGACGATTCAGTGTATTCACAACAATTGAATGCGAAAAAAACGATGTCCAAGAACCCCAAGGGTTTTGGGCATTGGTTTCTGTTTAATTATCGAAATATTCAAATAGTCATAAATGCGCGGGACACAGGGACAATCTGGGAACTGCTGGAAATCTCCGGACAAGAATTTAGAAGGAAAATTGAATTGGTCAGTAAGTGAAATCACCCTTGAAAACGATCTGTTTTCAAGGGTGATTTTTTCTTTTCAAAAGAAATTAATTATTTTAATTGAACAATTGTGTAATGCAATAGAAAAGTGCAGAAGAATGCAATGGAAAGTACAGAAGCTTGCCAGTCTTCCTTTTTATCATTATTTTTGCCGTGACAGTGCGTTTGAGACCCTGAAACTATCTCCTGTAAAATTTAGAATATGTGCGTGATGGATGACCCGATCGACGAGCGCCGCTGTTAGCCGGGGGTCACTGAACACGCGATTCCATTGACTGAATTCCAAGTTTGACGTGATGATGAGACTCGTTTGCTCGTACCAGTCCGAAATGAGCTGAAAGAGGAGTTCCGCCCCTTCTTTGCTAAAAGGCACATAGCCCATCTCATCTAAGATGACCAAATCCACTTTTTTGAATCGATTCCGAAATTGTCCCCATTTCCCTTCGGCCCACGCTTTTTCCAATACCTCTGCGAGGTCTGAAACCCGATAGAACCGCACTTCAAAACCTTTTTGGCATGCTTCATGACCCAGCGCGGTGGCCAGATGCGTTTTGCCAAGTCCAGTGGATCCCGTGAAGATCAGGTTCTCTTTTCGTTCGATGAAGTGAAGCTTGACGAGTTCTTCCGAATCGAGCTGATGCGGGAAATGAATTTTTTCGCTCCACTCAAAAGACGGAAGCGTCTTCTCCTGCAAGAACTTCGCTTTCTTGATCAGCCTCGCTGCTTTCGCTTCTTCCCTCAGCTCCAACTCCTTGTTCAGAAGGGCTTCCACAAATTGAGCGGAATTTTCAAATGCGATGGACCCGTAAATGTCGGCGACATGCGCCAGCCGCAGGCTCTTACATATCTGTTTCAATTCAGCCGTCATCCGATCTCACCTCCAGCGTGGGTGGGGGATTGGAGCTGATCATAAATCGACCAGTCCACATCGAAAGGGTGGTCTGCTGGCTCTTTCATCTCCTGGGTCTGTTCACTTAACAGTTCATAGAATCGTTCACTGATTTCTTCCATGTCATGCAGGACAAGTGTGGCAATGAGCCATCTCAAGCGCTCTTTGCGAATGGTAAGATCCGTTATCGCCAGGTATTCTCGGATACGTCCCGGCAAATAAGGGGCAAAACGAGAGTAGGGAACAGCGCGAGGCTTACTGAGCCAAGCGCGTAAAATGCCATCCCAAGGAATCTTCCGATTCCGATGCATGTAGGGACGAAAATCATCATACAGAATCTCTCCGTGAGGAGAGACGACTTTGAACCGGTTCCAGTATTTGATGACGGACAGCTGTGAAAAGTTAGCGCCTTTCGGTATGTATATGCCCACTTGATCAATCAGGATTTCGCCATACTTATTCGCTTTCGCCTTCTCTGCCTTGAACACGGAATATTCTTCTTCTGGCAAGGCGAGAAGGTACTGAGATTCCTCTTCCAATAGCTCCTTGATTGGCACCTGTTTCTTGTAATGAATGCGTTCGCGGTCTTTTTCCAAGTGATCTTTAAGCAGATCCGTCAGGTGGTCCAGGTTTTCGATGACTGGCGCCGGTGTAATGAAATTGTAGCGGACATAGCCCACTTTGTTTTCTACATTTCCTTTTTCATAGCCGGCTGCCGGATTGCACGCCTGTGGCTCAAATCCGTAGTGATTGGCGAAACGGAGAAACTCATCTGTAAAGACGGCTTCTTCATGACGCCCCCGTGGTCGGATGACAGCGGCTTTCAGGTTATCGATGCGAATTTTTCTCGGCACTTCGCCCAGTTGACTGAAAATCATCTTCATTCCTTGGAGGAAACACTCCTGGTTCTCGCCTGGCAGCGGGATTGCATAAGCGGCGTTACTGAAAGGAAGTGACAGGACGAGTGCGTGAATATCCACGTATTTACCTTCTTTCACCGCTTCCATCAATCCGAAATCCAGCTGCGCTTCACCCGGCGGATGTTCCAGCCGTTCCGCATTCTTGTCCCGTGTCTCCTCTTCCAGATCCTCTCGTCCTTCGCGCCACTCTTTGATGAAATAGCAGAGGGTCCGGTAGGAGCCTGGAAACTCCATGGCTTTCAAATCCTGAAACATCTTTTTGTTGGTCCGGCGCTGTTTTTTCTTCAGCTTTTCATCTTCCCATAACCAATCGGCGACAATCTCGCCCCATTGTTCCTCGTGCATCATGCCTTCTTTTTTAACTGCCTTCTCCTCCGGCAGATCTTCGCCATCGGCATACTTTTTCGCTGTGCGCCAGTTGATTCCCAGCATTTTATGGATTGCATTGATAGATAATGATTTCTGATTCCGCAAAACTTTGATACAATTTACTTCAGACATTGCCAGCATTCCTTTCAACCTCCACCTTATTGATTCGACACCAATTACGGTAGAGAAATTTTGGAAGACTGGCAAGTCTTTTTTTGTGCCTTTGCACAGTGCAGCGTTATGTACTTTTTCGTTTCATAACTCTGTACTTCTATATTGCACTACACAACAATCTTCAATTGTAAAGGTTTAAGTTTAAAAACGAGTAGGTAAAACAAAGTTTAAGTTTAAATTGATAAAGTATTTAAAATAGTTTTACTTTTAAGTATAAGTACCTATATAATTAACAAAGTAAGGATAGGGAGGAAGACCATATGATCAATACTGGAGTATTAGCGACGATAAAAGGTTCAACATATAATCAGTTTGGGAAAGAGATTCTATCCACTCAAATTCGCTTTTCGATGCTGCGGGCAATGTTTGTAGTGGATCATGAAGTGCAGCGGACGCTGGATCCGAATAGGCGGAGGGAAATCCGTGACTTCATTATTGATGCGCTGGAAAAGAAAGAGCACTTTTATTTCTCGCCTTTCGTCTTCTCCAGCAGGGGTGGGATCAAAGAAGTGGAAGGGAGGTTCGAGCTGGCACCGGGTAATAAGATTTATGTGTTGGACGGCCAGCACCGATCAGAAGCCTTATTATCGGCGATTAATTACCTTCAGGCGAACAAGGAGCAGTCAGAAGTGGAAGGCAATTACAGCAAAGCGCTCGAGCTGGGTACCTATATCCAAAGCCTGGAAGCCTATCCTGTAGCGATGCAAGTATACCTTGATTTGAACCAGCAGGAAGAACGTCAGCTCTTTACTGATTACAATACCGAGAGAAAAGAAGCGCACACGGGACAAGTAATGAAGTTTAATCAGCGAGATGCATACATTGAGTTGACGCGTGAAGTAACACAACTGATCGGGAATAAGTTCGAAATCGAGACAGACCGGGCAAGGTTGACTAATCAGAACTCGGCAGTCACTTCCACCGTCACGATGCGGAAATGCCTGATTGCATTATTTGAAGGAATCCTCACGCCGAAGTCGGGTGAGCCTTATTACCGGAACTGCAAAAAGGCCGAAGTGCCAAAGATAGCCAAGCAATTCTTCGAGTCTTGGATTACCCTGTTCCCGAAAGGCATGGAAAACAGAAAAGTTTATGTGTCCGGCTTGTCCGGTATCCAAATCGCACTAGCGCTCACCGTCTATTCATTGACGCGGAACCAGGTGACGCATATCGAAGCGATCGGCATGCTGAAGAAATTGAACCGCCGCTGCACCTGGAAGCATGATGATCCGATTTTCGCGCATATGTACGACACAGCAACAGGACAAATCAAAAACAATTCAACTTCGACTGCGATAAAGAAAACGATGTTGGAATTCTTGAGAGTAATTGAGGAAGAGAAGGGGCGGTCACGTGATCAGTAACGAAATCTTTACGAAAAAACAAACCATTATCAATTATCCGATTAAAGAACTGGTGACCATGCTCGCAGAGGGGAGATTAAAGGTAAGGGAAAAGAATCAGCTGCAGATCCGGAAAATCAGGAATTATATCTTTGATAATGTGTTGACCGACCAGATTTATTTTCCGCCATTGGTGGCGTATTTGGAAGAGGGCAAGTTGGAGGATGGGAAACCGCATCAACTGACAATTATTGATGGCACACAGCGAATTCTCGCATTGTCGCAAACGAATAGCATGATTGTACATAGAATTCACAGTGAAGTGGACCAGGAACGGAAACAAGGGCTTAAACTATTGCAAAGCCTGAACAATGCCGCACTTGCCGTCCAGATTTTTGAAGGTTTAGGAGCGAACGAGGCAGATCAACTGTATATTGATTTGAATACAAAAGGGAAAAAAGTATCTTTGTCGAAGCGCATTGCATACGACTCGCGCAACGAAATCAATCGGATTACCAATGAAATTCTAATTGATAATGATCAACTCAAAGGTGCTGGAGTGGAAGAAGAAAAGCGGGCGGTCATACGGCCAAACAACAAAAACTTCGTGTCCTTATCACAGTTGAGGCAGCTCGTCGGTTTATTCATCACAGGAAAGACGATTTCCAGCAGTTTGGTTCAGGAAAACCTTTTCACGCTGAATGGAGAGGAAAATATTGAACTGATCAATCTATGGTTTAAGGAGTTATTCAAACTGCATCCCGTTGAAACGATCGGCGAGTATGAAGAATGCATGCTCGCGAGTTTCCCGCTGCTTTATTCACTGGCGACCTACGCCATAGGAGACATGGAAGAACTGAGCTTTAAAGAAAAGAGAGTGGAATTATTGCGGCGGATGGAAAAACTGCGAGGGATCGATTGGCGGCCTTCAAACAAAATTTGGAGAACTTTCAAAGGCAGTGAACGAGGCAGCAAACGTTTGTTTTTCATCCACCAGGACAAAGCCAATATGGCAGCGATGGTAACCTGGCTGCAATTTCAAGGAGGTGAGTAGGATGTGAGGAAGGAAAGGATCGCAATAGAAAACCCCCGGGTGTGAATGTCTTGGCTGACCATCACCCGAGGGAACCAGTTGGAGTGTACCAACTACCTGTTAGTATACTCCAATTTCATTTAAATATTAAGGTTTAAATTGAATGGAGGAAAACGAGTGAAACAGAAAACGAAGGTCAACAGTGAAATGAAACGGGAATATGCTATCAGTTCCGAGACGATCGGCATATTGCCAAACTTTGATGAAAATGGATTCCTGAACTCCAAAATCTGCAAAAAGGATGGAATCTCGATTGCGGGCATAAGCCCGTTTGATCTGATCGACACCAATCTCCGCTTTCGCGGTTCGAGTATGCGAGGGGCATTGGATGGTGCTCAGGCCATTCTGAATAAAAAGAATATGAACCCGCTCATCCTTGACCGAGAACGCGACATTATCCTGTTTCCCTGCAGATCTCCGATTCGCGAAGATTGTGTTTGGTTGTCGCTGCGGCATGTGAAGAGTTACAAGCCTTCCGGAGTCCGCCACACCCAGGTCGAGCTGAGCAACGACAGTACGATCATCTTGGATGTCAGCATGCATACTTTCAGCAAGAAAATGCATCGGGCATACGAACTGCGCTATAAGATTCAGGCACAGACGTTGGAGTTTGAAGAAAAGGCGATGGAGGCGGGTGTTCGTTATCATTTGATGAAAGGTGAAGTAGGGATGAATTATGAGGGTGGGGGATTGGTGGAGTAAGATTTATTGAATGAATGGCAATTATTTTGAAATCCCGGACGCTTAAATAAGGGAGCACGGGATTTTTTCACTAGCTGCGTGTAGTAAGTATATGAGTCCAAGTTGTGATAAACAACTTTTTAAAGGAAAGAAGGGCCAAAATGAAAACTCTCAGTAAAATCGCGCCCCTGTGTCAAAGATCGAAAGTCGAGCCCCTGTGTCCCGCACAATTAGCATAAATAGTCATAATTGAATCCAACACAGGGACAATCTGGGAACTGCTGGAAATCGTCTTTAGACAATTGTATAGGACAACCAAGAACCAGTCCTGCCATTAAAATCGCGCCCCTGTGTCAAAGACGATTCAATCTATTCACGACAATTGCATGCAAAAAAAGCGATGCCCAGGAACCGCAACGGTTTAGGGCGTTGGTTTCTGTTTAATTATCGGAATATTTAAATAGTCATAAATGCGCGGGACACAGGGACAATCTGGGAACTGCTGGAAAAAGAGTGCAAGAGAAAACGGATAGCTGGATGGACGGATTGCTGAGCCGCGTTTGTTGTTCCTTCGCGCGCATCCTTGTGCTACATTGAACCTACAGACTGATGCGAAGGTGGTGGTTCTGTATGGTGGGACGCAACGATCCTTGCCCTTGCGGCAGTGGCAAGAAATACAAGAAATGCCACGGCAACGAACAAACAGCGAATGTACAGGAAATGGTGGAGTCAGAACTGGCGGTGATCCGCCGGCGATTCATCGATGAAGGGATGCACAATCGGCATGTGGTAGAAATGATCCGCCGTGATAAAGAATGGTTTGCGGCACTGAAAGGGATGTTTTCGCCAGATTTGATCAGCGATTTGTCTTTCGAGAGTTATGCGTATGTCGAGAACCGCGCGTTATGGACGGCTTTTGTGAAGCAGGAGCTTAAAAAGAACCACCGCCCGCAAGTGGCAGAAGTGCTTGAAGCCTGGCTGCATCCCTTTTGGATTTTGGCGAAAGTGGAGGATCAGGAAGCGGAAATGCTGACGGTCAAAAATGAGCGGAGTGGGGAAATCTATACGATTGAAGCGCCGGAAAAACAGGTGAAAGGGGAGTGGCTGTTCGGAATTGTCTTCCACCATCCGGAGTCAAAAGAAAACCGCCTGCAGCTAACGAGCGGATTAATTTTTATTCCACCCCGACACAAAGAGATAATGGAACGGATCTCTTCGAAGCTGGAGAATTTTGACGAGGATTCGCTCGGACTTTACCAGTCGTTTGGGCGAGCACTTGAATAAGATAGCGGAAATCGCGCCCCTGTGTCAAAGATCGAAAGTCGAGCCCCTGTGTCCCGCACAATTAGCATAAATAGTCATAATTGAATCCGACACAGGGACAATCTGGGAACTGCTGGAAATCGTCTTTAGACAATTGTATAGGACAACCAAGAACCAGTCCTGCCATAAAATAGAACCAGGGCGGACATTTTTCAGAGCCACTTCGGACACTAAAGAGCCAGTTCATTCTTGTTGGAATGGCTGCAAAACTAATGTTACTGAGCCGATTGCGCTTAGCTCCTGCTTGTTTTATTGTTAAAAGAGAACGAAAACAGGAAATTCCCGCCCCTACTATATTAAATAGATAGACGACAACACAAAGAACCACTGTTTTCCGGGTATACAAGAAGTACCAATCAAAGAGATTTGACATCTTTCATTTTACAAACAGGGTTCTTTGTAATACAATGTATTACAAAGAACTGAAGGAGGTTTTACCGATGCCCACCATTTCTTTGCGTGTGGATGATCGTGACAGCAAATTGATTCGTGATTATGCCAAACTAAAAAACACATCCGTTTCGGACTTGATGCGAAATGCCACCATCGAAAAAATTGAAGATGAAATTGATGTGGAAAATTTTGACCATGTGCTTGCCAATATGGAAAAAACCCATTCCTTGGACGATGTCAAAAAAGAATTAGGCTTATAACAGACGATGTATGCTGTTCATTTTTCAGATGTAGCCTTGAAGAAACTAAAAAAGATGGACCGGTACCAAGCCTCTCTCCTGGTTGGCTGGATTGAAAAGAACTTGCAGGACTCCAGCGACCCACGAAAACTTGGGAAAGCGCTAATTGCAAACCACAAGGGTAAGTGGCGTTACCGTGTGGGAGATTACCGTATCCTCGCTTTGATTGAAGACGAAAAAATCATTATTACCATTATCGATGTCGGACACCGAAAAGATATTTATGAATAAGCAAAGCAGGTGCACTCTTCTCAAATAGGCTGCATCTGCTTTTTAAGAAAATCGCGCCCCTGTGCCAAAAACAATTTCGATTATTCATGATAAATGTATACCAACAAAGCCTAGCCAGGAACGATAAGGGTTTCAGGCTTCAGTATCCGCATTATTATCAGAATTTTGAAATAGTCATAAATGTTTCGTACACAGGGAAGATTTGGGAACTGTTGGAAATCCTTTGAGCAATAATGCAAAAGCAGCCCCTCACCATGTCTATGGGAGGGGCTGCTTTTGCATTGCTGGCTAATCCTTCATGATGCCGATCAAATCATAGAGGTAATAACGGCGGTTGCGCTGGCGGTCGTTTCCAAATACCATATTCAGCTGAACGAGCTGCTTCAGGCTTTGGCGGATTGTGACCGGGGCAAGCCCCGTCAGCATCTCCAACTGTTTGACATCCGCAATCGGCGAATTGAACATTGCGCGCCACACTTTTTGCGTGGAAGGTTGGGCCAATTTCGCCAAACCGGACTGGTAGAGCTCTTCCGCTTGATTCAATTTATCGTACTGATGGCCAGCCATTTTGATAGTGGCATCCAGAAAGAAGCTGATCCAGGACTTCCAATCGGGAACGGGTTTGCCGATGCCGCGGACACCGTTTAACAACGCGTAGTATTTGAATTTCTCCCGTTCCAACTCTTCGCTCAAGAAAAAATAAGGCGTTTCAATCAGTTTGCTCTGCAATAAATAGAGGACGATCAAGATGCGTCCCAACCGGCCGTTGCCATCCAGGAAAGGATGGATGGATTCAAATTGGGCGTGTATGATGGCTGATTTGATCAGTGGATGCAGTTCGTCCAGCTGTTCTTCCGCATAGGGATTGCCGTTGATGAACCGTTCCAGATTCGTCATGTACTGATCCATCAATTGCGGTTCAGGCGGGATATAGGCCGCATCTTTCAATTGGTTCGTGGGGCCGATGAAATTTTGGACACGCCGGTAGTTCCCGGCAGCACCGGATGAACCTCTTGCGTTCTTCATGAGCACTTCATGGATTTGCCGGATCAGCCGTTCGGATAAAGGATATCCGGCTTGCACCGCTTCAATCCCGATGGCCAGCGCTTCCTGGTAATTTCTCACTTCGGTCTTTTCCCAATCATCCTGGTGATCCAATTGATCCTCCAACATATCATGGAACGTCACTTGGGTCCCTTCAATCCGTGTCGACTGCACGGACTCCATCAGTGTGATCAATTCCAGGAATGATTGATTGACCACGGAATAGCGCAGTTTCTCCTTTAACTTCTCCAACTTGGCAGAAGCCGTCACAACTTTTTTATAGAAAAACAATTCTGTTTCACTGTCAAATTCAATGGGGAGCATAGGTAAAGAATAAGGTTGTTTCACACGATCACCTCTAACGTTATTTTTTCTATTTTTATTATTCTAACACACTTAATAACGGATTAACGATATTTTATCTTCATTTTATAATGTAACTGGTGATATGAAAACAGAAATCGCGCCCCTGTGTCAAAGACGATTCAATTTATTCACGACAATTGAATGCCAAAGAAGCTGCCTCCAGAAACCCCAATGGTTTTCGGTGGCAGCTTCTCTATATTTATCCAGAAATATAAATAGTCATAATTGTATCCAACACAGGGACAACCTGGGAACTGCTGGAAACCAGCAATTCCTTTTTTTCTTGGGGGTAAACATATTGGTTATCGGTCAACAAGCCCTTTTAAAGCTGCTTCGTGTGCTTCCATTTCTTCTTTCAGATTATCGGAAAAATCAATCGGATAGTCTTTCTTCAGCTGTCTAGTCTTGGGTAATTTTTTTATGGTAAGGTGGTTTTCGGTCATTACGACATCCACCTCATCTCCGTTATTGATATTCAATGCCTTTAATACATCTGAAGGCAACGTTAATCCGAGAGAGTCGTCAATTTTAATAATTTGCCTTTTAATAACGACCATTTTAACCCTCCTAAACGATGCTCGGTTCGATAAGAATCTCAATCATCATTACATTACCTTAATCATATCCTATTCACGCTAACAGGCAAGAAATTCGGGCCATGGTGGTAAAAACAACTTCCTATATTCACAGAGACAATCCGGGAACTGCTGGAAACCACCAATTGCCTCCAGCATTCTGCCCCTAATTTCTCTATTCCTACATCACCGGCGGCTCCATATCTTCCACATGCCTGTCTTCCTCCGCATTCTGCGCATACGTCAGGCAGTACATGCAATACGCTGTGTTGTTCTTCTCAAACGGCTCCGGCAACAACTCCCGCAACAGTTTCCGGTCCAGAAATGCCGGAGCGGGAAGCGTATCGTCCCAATACAGTGGAAATGAACTATAAGGGTAGTCCTCCAACCGCTCGACCATCGGCTCCTTTGTCTGGATCGGGTTGCGGTGGATGTAGCTGCTGACGGTGAGAAGCCCCAGCCGGGAATCGACTTCCTTGGCAAAATAGCGCTTCTGGTAGATGCGGCCGATATGGCTGTGGCGCTTCGCATACGACGAACTGTAGCGTCTGTTAACCAGGCTCATGATTTTGTGGAGCGGGTCCCGCAGCGGCTTGATCAGAATATGGTAATGGTTCGTCATGAAACACTACGCCAGGATCGTAAACGGATAATCCACATAAACATGCAGAAAGGCGCGTTTCAATTCAAACATATCTTCTTTTGTTCGAAAAATCGGCTGCCGGTTATTGCCCCGCAGGATGACGTGGTAATAGGAATTCGGATTGAATACGCGCCGTCTCGTCATCGGACTTCACCGCATCAGCGAACTGTGGGCACGAGAAGCGGAAATTTTCCACTCCAGCGCTTCGGCCACTGCCGCATCCGACACGTTATCCTCATCCCGCACATCCGCAATCGTCCGCGCCAGCCGCAAAATTTTCATCGTCGACCGGCTGCTCAAATTCTCCTCGAAACTCGCCGCTTCAACCCGTGCCAGTTGCGCAGGACTAAACCTAACCTTTTCCTCGAACAATTTAACCGGCACAATGGCATTCGTATAATTGGCCCCATAACGGATCCGCTGTCGGTTGCGCGCTTTCGAAACCGTCTCCCGCAGTTCTTCCGAAGTGGCCGCCGAAACCTCTTCGAACACACTCTGGCTCCGTAACGCCAGCACAAAATCAATGCGGTCGATAATCGGACCGGTGATTTTCTGCATGTATTTCAAACGGATTTTGTCGCTGCAAACGCAGTATTTATCCCGCGCGCCGTAATAGCCGCACGGACACGGGTTGGTCGCGGCGATCAGGTTGATGCTCGCCGGAAAGCGGTCCGACCCTTCGACCCGGTTGACCACCGCAAATCCGGATTCCAGCGGCTGCCGCAGCGTATCGATGACGCGCCGTGGGAAGTGGCCCAATTCATCAAGGAATAAAACACCGCGGTGGGCAAGCGACATCTCACCCGGTTTCGGGTAGCGCCCACCACCGACAATCGCGCCTTCCGACGACGAATGGTGCGGCGCCCGGAACGGCGGACGCTCCGACAGGCTGCGCGCCTGTTTCGCCAGCTGGTAGATGCTGTAGACTTCCAGCACTTCTTCATGCGTCAGATCCGGCAGAATCGTATGGAACGCGTTCGCCAAAAGACTCTTGCCGCAGCCCGGCGGACCGCTCATCAATACATGATGGCCACCCGACGCCGCCAGTAGCATCGCGCGCTTGGCATCCGCGTGCCCCCGGATCGCCGAAAAGCAGATATGCGGCGTTTTCTCGGCTTCTTCATAAACGGTTTCAGGTGCCAAAAGGGTGATTTCGTCATCAAAAAGGGAAGGCTGACCCCTGAGGTGGGCCAGTATTGAGGGGATGTCCGGCATACGGATCAACTCGATATCCGCTGCTTTCGCAAAAAGGGAGATTTCAATGGGTGGGATGTAAATGCGTTTGAATCCTAAAAGAATCGCCTGATGAATGGTTGGAATCATGCTGTGAAACGTCGTCAAATGACCGTCCAGCGTCAGTGCTGCAATAAAACAGGTCTTCTCTGGAATTTTCACCGGGTGTTTCTCCATCGCCTGCAGCACCGCAAGCAACATCGCCGCATCATACGAAGTACCTTGTTTCCGGACATCCGCCGGCGACAAGTGAATCGTAATCTTCTTCATATCAATATCCTTGCCGAGTGTGTGCAGACAATTGAGTATCCGCTCCCGCGACTCCTTGATCGACGTGTCCGGCAAGCCGATGATGACACACGACTCCTTGTCCTCACGTACCGTCGCCTCGACCTGAATAATCTGCCCGGCGAGCCCGGACATGCCGACACTGTAAATGTAATTGCTTATGAGAATCCCTCTTTTCCAATGAGTAGTTGCGTACTTCTTAAGTATAATAGAAGAAACTGATATTGTCTCAATAATCTGATAACATTCGAGGCATTGGACAACATAGCGATTCTCCACCCAATCCCAAGATATGCTATTCTAAAAACATCGAAAGTGAAAAGCGAGGTACGCAAAATGAAAAAAATGAAAGCGAATCCCGATTTTATTCCCTGCCTGCCGGTCCCGGGAGACGAAATGCTCGGCGGCTTCCCGTTCAACTGGCACATTTCCAAAGCGGCTGCGTGGATTGAAGAGAATCCGGGGCAGGTGGAGTTATCCGTGGTGCAAGTCGGGGCACCGGGGCCCCTGGCGGATTCATCGAACCTGGATGAAGAGTTCATCCCGCAGGCGGATTTAACAAAACCGCTCATCATGGTGCGGATGCGGCCGGAATTTTTCCGGCTGATCGACGGCAACCACCGCGTGGCCAAAGCGAGGCGCTTGGGTGTAAAGGAATTGCCGGCCTATTACCTGACCCAGGAGCAGCACCGGCAATTCTTCACTTCTAAAGATATGGACGAGCGGTATGTGGGTTATTGGAACGGCAAATTGAAAGATTTCAAGAGAGATAAAGGGCGATGGGGTGTGGTTGGGGAAGTAGAGGTTTGATTCAACACTAAGCCTTGGATGTGAGGCGATATCTATGAAAAGGGGTGGACAGGTGGAGAAGCTAAACAGCTTGGAAGAGTACCAATGGATTCGGGACGAGACCGTCTATTTCCTGTCGGATGAACGGCCGGGAAGCCGGGTCGAAAACTTCTTGCCCAACCGTTTTGACCATTATTGCAAGGTCATGCATCCGTTGTTTCGGGATCCGCAAATTACAGATGAGCATCTCCTGTGGAGCGAATTCCCTCCGGATCAACCAATTGAAATTCAGCTTGGTGAACGGCTCAGGCTGATGGAGCTCGCTGAAAAGTATGGCCTTGAATTTTCGAAAGAGCTTTCATCGGCGTCAATTAGGCTTAAGCTGAACGGCTATCCCCGTTATCTGATTACAGGCGAGGAAGGGGACATCGAGCCAGAGACCCTGCAGGCGCTCGTTCGGCTGCTGCAGCAGTTCATCAGAGAGGATAGCTGCTATTTTCTATATGGTCTTTTGAAGACGGAAGACTACATCGACACACTGTTTCGGGGTGAATTGGCAGAAGTCCTGGAGCTGCCAAAGCGCGCAGGCCTGCGCGGAACGCCCACGTATTGGTGGCCGGCGGATAAAGCATGGTGTCTCTACACCGATTACGACCTGGATTTCTCATTGGTCGGGGGCAGTCGTGAACTGATCGACGCCCTGCTGGCACATGATTTTCTGGAATGTATCGAGTGCGATGCCGCTACAAGGATTGATAATCAGGCGGATGATACGAATAGGGAGTAGCCTCTGCGGAGGTGGAAATTCGCCTCCCTGGGAACGAAACAATTCTACAGAATTCTGAATATAAACGATAATTTTATGCAGAAGAAAATCCATTCCCGCGAACCGAAGGTTCAGGGGAATGGATTTTTGATATTTATGCAGAAAGTGGAATTCTCATAAATTGAGCCGCTCCCTGGGAACGAAAAACTAATAATTCGCTTAGTTAGGTCTATTAACACTGACTAGCAATTCGGAAGTATGTTATCTTTTGTTCATTAATTATTAAAATAATCAAAATATTAATAACTAATAAGGTCTGGAAGAATTAGAAATTTAAAGAAATGGGGTAATGCCATGAAAAAATTGACTGCTTTGCTGACTGTGTTTATTGCCATTTTCGGATTCTCTTTTACGGTCACGGCTGAAAATCAGGATTTACAGCGTGCCCTCGTAATCCTGGAAGAAGGGGCTTCGCCCGAGTTACTGAACGGGACAGGCGCAGAGGTCATTGAATACTACGACAATGTTTCGGCGGTTTATATCAAAGGCAGCGAAGAGACTTTAGCGAAGCTTTCCACACAGCATGGGGTAGAGCTGGTCGAAAAGGATCAATTTATTGCCGGCAAAGCTCAATTGCCCGGTTGGGGCATACCGCATATCCACACACCTGTGAGCTGGGAATCAGGCTATACCGGAAAAGGTGTCAAAATCGGGGTGATTGATTCGGGAATTTCGCCACACCCGGACTTGAAAATTGCCGGGGGAGTTTCAATTGTGGGTGACAGTCCATCTTATTACGATGTTAATGGCCACGGCACACATGTAGCGGGAATAATCGGAGCACTTGATAACTCAATCGGCATTGTCGGAGTTGCCCCTGAATCGGAGCTGTATGCCATCAGAGTATTTGGTCAAGACAATACGGGATTTTTATCGGATGTCATCAGCGGAATCGACTGGGCGATTTCCAATGAAATGGATATCATAAACATGAGTCTTGGTACAGCAGAAGATTCTGAGTTGTTTCAACATGTCATCCGTAAAGCGGCGGCTGACAATATTTTAATCATCGCGGCTGCCGGAAATGCAGGACAGGCTGATCCAACGGCTGATTCTGTTGAATACCCGGCAAGATATGAGGAAGTAATTGCTGTTTCGGCTGTCGATAACCTTTCAGAGCGTGCTTACTTTTCATCTGCCGGCCCAGCAGTCGACTTGGCTGCCCCAGGGGTTACGATCACAAGCACTTTTCTTGGTGGCACATATATGGATATGGACGGCACTTCAATGGCTGCGCCTTTCGTAGTCGGTCAGGCTGCGCTGGTCAAAGAAGCCTATCCGGGCTTGACCAACGATCAGGTTAAAAGCCTTCTCGGTAAAAATGCGATCGACCTCGGAGCCCCGGGTACCGATCCGGTCTACGGGGCCGGTTTGATACAGGCGAAGCCTTATATGGAACCCGCTTTCGGGAAGTATCCCACTAAAAATCCGGTCGATTCAATGGACGTTTCCGAATAAACCGCATTCCTGGGAAAGCAACAATTCATGTGCCGATTTTAGGTGGTGCCGGTTATATCGAATAGCCTTAGCTGTAATTATCACTTTGAGATTCACCTCTCATTGCTATTTAACTTACATTTCAATAATATAAATTATGGTGATCATATGAAAAAAATGTTAATTATTTTAGTTGCAGTAATGATCCTTGCGGGCGTATATATTTTTAAGGATGCTAATCAAAATGATCGTCATTCTTCTTTACTGGATGAAGATTCCTTTGTTTTGATTGCTCATCGGGGGGCAAGCGCAATTGCACCTGAGCATACTTTGGCATCTTATCAGATGGCGATGGATATGGATGCAGATTTTATTGAAATTGATTTACAGATGACAAAAGATGGCGTTCTGGTTGCCTTCCATGATGATACTGTTGACCGCACGACCGATGGCAGTGGAAAAGTAGCGGAAATGGCTTTGGCGGATCTTAAAAAACTGGATGCGGGTTCCTGGTTTAATGCCGAAAATCCGGACAGAGTGAAAGATGAGTACATTGGCATTGGAGTGCCGACCCTCGAGGAAATCTTTACGGCTTTCGGTGACAGGACCAATTATTACATTGAAACCAAGCAGCCGGATAAAAACGATGGAATGGAAGAGAACCTTATGGAATTGCTCGATCAATATGGATTGCTGGAAGAGTCTCTCCCGGAAGGCAAAGTAATTATCCAGTCGTTCAGCGCAGACAGTTTGAAAGCGATTCACAAATTGGACGACGAGATACCACTCATACAATTGACAGACGACCTGGAACAGGAAATCCCTTCCCCTGAAACATTTGAGTTATATAGGGAGTATGCCGTCGGTATTGGAGTTGGTTACAGGAATGCGGACGAGGCATATATTGCTGCTGCAAAAGAAGCAGGTTTATTGGTCCACCTTTTTGTTGTCGACGAACTGGCAGAAGGGGAGAAGCTGAAATCCTGGGGAGCAAACGGTATCTTCACGAATGATATTGAAGCTGTTGGCAGTTTAAAATGAGGGATTATTAATTTGCGTTCCTACTATATTAAATAGATAGACGGCAATTGTATGCAAAAGAATATCCATTCCCACGAACAGAAGGTTCAGGGGAATGGATATTTGATGTTTATGCAGTAAGCGGAATTGGCATGAATTGAGCCGCTCCCTGGGAACGAAAACTCAAATATAAAACCCGGGAATCGATTGCATGCCCGGGTATATCGTAAATTTGATTATATTAAGCTTTTGACCACGGATTTGGGTGAATAACAGCCACTTGTGATTTTACGGACCAGGGATTAGGATGAATAACAGCCACTTGTGATTTTACGGACCAGGGATTAGGATGAATAACAGCCACTTGTGATTTTACGGACCAGGGATTAGGATGAATAACGGCCACTTGTGATTTGATGGACCAAGGATTTGGATGGATAACAGCTGTTTCGGTTGCTGTTGCATCCACGGTTTCTTTTGAAATTGAATTATTAGTTTTGTAAGAAGTATTTCCGTCGACTGTTAGAACGCCGATCAATCCGAATGTGAATACTGCTAAAGTTAACCCGACTTTTTTTATCATTATGATGGTACCCCCATTTTATTTTATTTAACTGATAGAAATTACTTTTCTATAAATTTCTCCGGATTTTCGGTATAGCTCCATTGCTTTTTCCTTTTGTCCAACATCGCGATAATAGTTAGCCACCAGTGTGCAATAGTATGCGTATTCCGTATCATATCCATTGGAAGCAAAAAGAGGAAGGATTTCCATCTCCGCAAGATATTCAAAGCGCTCATGGTTCTCGTATATCAAAGACTTCATTAAATGGAATTGATTGAATACATCAGCGACGACTTTATTGGATAAAGTGCTTTCTTCCATTTCAAACGTAGTCTGCGTACCGACTTCGCACCATTTCAAGGCTTTATCTTTTCTGCCCAACTCCAAGTTGGCTTTGATCAAGCTTGTATAGCAACGGATTACGTTAATTATGCTGCCCGATTCGATCGTTTTCAAACACTTTTCCACATGACGGATTGTCGATTCAAAATCTTGGAATTGAAAGTAAAAATAACCCAAGTTGTACTCGATTAGAAACTCCAGTTCTGGCAGGTGAACCTCTTCAACTATCATCGCGGCTTTCTGCATATGATTAAATCCATTTTTAAAATTAAGTGTTTTATGTTCCGCTAAACCAATACAAATGTGACATTCTGCTATTCTCTTTGGATAGAACATATTTTGATACAATTCAAGAGCTTTTCCCGCATAACTTACTGCATCAAGTGGTTCTACAAGGTGACCGGATGTAATGCCCAACGTATAAAGCAGGTCAGCCATTTCAGGTGAAGGCAGATCTAAAGGAGCAGATGTCAAACAGCCTTTGTAAATATTCAGTGCCTCGAGGTAATTGCCTTCCGAGTAACAAATGTTTCCTCTGTATTTGTTTAGGAAGAACAACTGTTGACTATTCATCAGATCTTTAAACTTACAAGCCTTTTCATATGTTTCCAAAGCGGCACTTACATCACCAGTAACGACGTAGTATCGGATTGTATGTATCAATAACTCAATGCGGTAAATTTCCTTCAAATGATCTTTTTTTTGATTTTGAACATTATCGAATGCTTCAATCATTTTAGAGCGGTTCTTAATATGCGTCAGCAATGACTTCAACTCTAAAATACCCGTTTCCACTAAAGGCAGTACGAAAGGATCCAACGGGATTCCTAATCGAAGACAGAGCTTTTTATACACTTTGTCCTCCAACGGGAATTGCTCCATTTCGGCTAGTCGTAAATTTTCTTGCGACAGGTTTCCTGCAGCAACTTCTTTTAATGTTAATCCTTGTTCAATACGATGATACTTTACTCTTAAACCTCTGCCGTAATTGTCGAGTTTTGATTTGTATTCATCAGCTCCTTTACTAGTGTATGTAGTAGTACTTGAAGAAATTTCACGCAGCATAGTCATTAGATGACTTCCCCCTTGTAATTACAAACCACTTTCTCTATCTCTTCGGGTCCCTTAATCTTTATTGCCTTAAATATTATACCATCTAATAGAAACCTATTCACTAAAATTATCCAGTATAACAGCCTATTTTTTATGTCATTAGTCACCTTATAAAAATGAGTGTAGTGACTTTGTGCCTAAATTATAAAAGTAGTCTTTTGGAATTTGCCCCAAAAATCGCGTCCAATAGAAGCTGCCTCCAGAAACCCCAATGGTTTTTCGATGATAGCTTCTTTATATTTTTCCTGGTATCTAGGGGGAAGAAATATTAGGCGAACGCGGATATAATTCTCTGAGCGCGGAAATAAATCGCTGAACGCGGAAATAATCTCGTGAACGCGGATATAATTCGCTGAAAATCGCGACCCTGTGCCAAACAAATCGCGACCCTGTGCCAAAGACAATTCAATATATTCACCACAATTGACTGAAAAAGAAGTTGCCCCAGAAACCTCAAAGGCTTTCGGAGGCAGCTTCTCTATATTTATCCAGAAATGTAAATAGTCATAATTGTTTCCGACACAGGGACAATCTGGGAACTGCTGGAAATCTATTTGGGAACACGTTTAACAGCCTCGATTCGAACTCCAGCCAACAAAAAGGATAACAGCTAAACAGATGCCGTCATCCTTTTTGTTTTTTAAAATTTAATTTTAATTTTCATCATCCATCAGCTTTTTTAACGGCTTTGTGGCGGGCCCTTCCACTACCTCGCCGCCATAGGAAAAGCGGGAGCCGTGGCACGGGCAGTCCCATGTGCGTTCCGCGTTATTCCAATGCGTCTCGCATCCCATATGGGTACAACTCGTGTCGACAACATAGAGATTGCCTTGCTGATCGCGGTATGCACCAGCGCGCTGATCATTAAACTGTATGACTTTCCCTTCATCTGTTTGCAAGTCACCGGCCTGGCCCTCCAGGTTTTCCGCTTTGCCTTCTGCGAACATTTTACCGATGTGGAAACTCTCTTCCGTCAGCTTTTTTATATCCGGCTCCTTCATCGGCCGTAAAGGAGAGAACGTTTCCTCGTAATTTGAGGCTGTTCCACTGATTAAGTCTGTCAGCAACTGGCCAGCTAAAACACCCGAACTCATGCCCCATTTCCGGTAACCGGTTGCGACAAATACGTTTTCTGTTTCCGTTGAATACTTGCCGATATAGGGAATCTGGTCGAGGGTACCCGGATCTTGAGAAGACCAGCGATACGGAACTTGTTCGACGCCAAAAACCTGGTCCATGAACTGATACAACTGGTTATAGTTTTCTTCAGTATTTTGGTTATGCCCCACGGGATGGCCATAGCCGCCTGCCAGAACCAGTTTCTTCCCATCTGCCTGAATGGAACGGAGGGAACGGGCAGGCTGGCCGGCGTTTATATACATGCCACCTGGGAAGTCCTTATCTGTTTCTGCCGCGATGCTGTATGATCGACTTGGACTCAAGCGTGCATAGTAGTAACCTTCTTTATCATAAAAAGGGTAATGTGAGCAGACGACCAGGTAATTTCCTTCCACTCTTCGCTCTTCCTGTGTTACGGCAACCGGCCGCTTCCCCGACTCGATATCACTTATCCTCGTATTCTCAAAAATCATGCCGCCTTTTGCAGTGATTTCCTCAATCAGCGGTTTAAGAAACTTGACCGGATTGAATTGCGCCTGCTGATTCATGACGACTGCCCCCAAATGGTGGATATCAAGCGGGATATCTTCTGTAAATCCACCGTCAATGCCGAGTTCCCGGTAAGCTTCCGCTTCTTTTTTAACTTTGTATTGCTGTTCTTCATCTTCTGCAAAAACATATGCCGGCTCTTCAGAAAAGTCACAGTCTATTCCTTTTTCGCTGATAAGCGTTTTGACATATTGGATAGCTGCAGCATTCGCTTCATAATAATATTTCGCGGTGTCTTTCCCTTCACTTTGGATCAGTTGGTCGTAAATCAGACCATGCTGGGCAGTCAACTTTGCCGTTGTATAGCCCGTTGTGCCATTCAGCAGCCTTCCCCCTTCAACTAAAGCGATGCGATAGCCTTTCTTGGTTAACAGATAAGCGGTCATAATGCCGGAAATTCCGCCGCCGATGATGATGACATCCGCTTCATGATTTTCCTGTAACGAAGGAAAAGCCGGCAGTTCCGTGGAATCGAGCCAGTAAGACTCCGAAACACCGGGCATGTGTGCAGCCTGGTAGTTACTCATCAAGAACCCTCCTCGAATATGATTTTTTTCATGTCTTCGTGTTGCCAGCTCCCCTCTGCTTACCTTAAATAAATTTGCGCACGCCGATCATCAAAACTGTGCAAAGCAGAGAGACTGACTGATAGTTACTGTGCTTTTTCCCTGCTGCCGCTTACTGTAAACAATATTTGCAAAACTTCACAGAAACTGCAGTCGTACCGGCCGCAGGAAGAATCTGGGGAATTCTGCGTTTAAATAAAAGCCGAAAGGGAACAGGAAGGGTAAATGGAGCCATACTGAAGGAGGAGAAGAAATGCTGTCTTTTATTCCAAGTCAGGACCCGAATACAATCGCCATGGAGTTTGAAGGGAAAGCAGAAAAGGAAGACCTGGTGAAAGTGGAGCAGGAGATCAAGAAAAGATTCCCGGATAAGGAGAAGTTCAATCTGTATGTGATTGTCCACGAAGTTGACGGCGCAACGCCAAAAGCGCTGATGGAAGAGGCGAAAGTCGATATGAAACGGTGGGGCCAGTACAATAAAATGGCGGTAGTCAGCGACAAGAATTGGCTGGAGAAAATGACAGACGCGGGTGATGTTCTGCCTGGTATTGAAGCAAAGCATTTTCGGATGGATGAAGCGGCCGAAGCCTGGGAATGGATAAAATCAGGATGACCAAGGAAAAAATTTTCGCAAATAATTTGCGTCTCAGGGAAAGAAAACATTCTGCAGAATTCTGAATATAAACGGCTATTGTATGCAGCAGAAAATCCATCCCCGCGAACAGATGGTTAGGGGAATGGATTTTTGAGCCGCTCCCTGGGAACGAAAACTAAAGAAACAGTCGCTAAATTATTGAATAAAAATGGAGAGAAGAGGCGCCTGGATAAAGCGCCTCTTCTCTCCATTTGGTTTATAAGAGTATGTAATCATAATGGTTCTTTCTCGTTTCGTGTAGAAGGAGAAGATTTTTAATTTTTATACCATTTAGAATCAATCGCTACACCCGCATCAACAATTAGATTATGGATAGGGCATCTTCTTTCTACTTCTGCTTTTAATGCTCCTAGTCGTTCATCGCTTTCATCTGTTGAAAAAATCGCCTCAAAACTGACGGTTTGGAAATAAGTAGAGACTCCTTCAACGCCTCGCATGCCGCGTGCATCGATTATGCCGCTGTTTTTAAACTCGATGCCTTGATAGGAAAAGTTCTGCTCCTTAGCGATCAGGCCAATCATGACGGATGTGCAGCCTGTCAGTCCACCTAATAAGTATTCAAGTGGATTTGGCCCTTCATTGGTGCTTCCCAAATGTTTCGGTTCATCAATGATAAAAGGCGAAAACTCCCGGGCATAGATAGAAGTTTTTAAATTCCCTTCCCAGGTTCCGCGTGTTTCCATTCTTACCAATTGTTTTGTTGTCATTTCAACACTCCTATTCCGCTGTAAACTCAAAAGGCTAATTATAGATGAATAATTTAAAGTTGTAAAATTACTTAGACGTAGAAAAAGAGTCAGGAAATCGTACGCCTGTGTCAAAAACGATTCAGTCCATTCATGACAATCGCATCCAAAAAAGCTGCCTCCAGAAACCCCAAAGGTTTTCGGTGGCAGCTTCTTTATATTTTTCCTGGTATCTAGGGGCAGAAACTTTAGGCGAACGCGGATATAATTTCCTGAGCGCGGATATCCGCTTTTATTCCCATCAATTCGCCCCCAGGGAAAGAAGCAATTCTAAACGTTTTTGACAATACACGACAATTGAATGCAACACAGGGAAAATCCAATTATCATTGAGTTTGGAATGTGCAATTCTGAAAGCATAGCAACACAGGAATCGATAAAATTACTTGCTGCGGCAGCCAACTGAAAAGGGGTGGGCAGGTGGAGAAGTTAAACAGCTTGGAAGAGTACAAATGGATTCGGGACGAGACCGTTTATTTCCTGTCGGACGAACGGCCGGGAAGCCGGGTGGAAAACTTCCTGCCAAACCGCTTTGACCATTATTGCAGTGACTTGAGATTGAGCCATTTACAGGAAAAGTTTTGGTATTTATTGCAACGAAAAAATCTCTTCTTTCTCTGAGATTTCTGCTATGATAAAACTATAGCTTATGCAGATACCACCGATTGCCTCTAACACTGATACATTGTCTACCCCCATCGATAGGGAATGATGTATTCGCGTTGGGGGCAGTCTTTTTTTGTTCGAAATTTTAAAAAGAAAAAGGAGGAAGTGCGGATGGGGTTGGATATGTATTTGTACAGTTATCAAGAGGTTGAAAAGAGGGAGTACAAGGATCGGGAGCATTGGATTGACTGGCGGAAGGCGAATGCCATACACGGCTGGTTTGTGACAGAAATTCAGGGAGGCATTGATGAGTGGGGGGAGTACCCGGTGTCGCGGGAAAAGCTGATGGAGCTGTTGGAATTGTGTACGGCAGCGCATGACAGCGACTGGCTGGAGGCTTCGAAGCTCCTGCCGACGATGCCGGGCCCGTTCTTTGGCTCGACCGAATATGATGATCACTATTATTGGGAACTGAGGAATACGATTTCACAATTGGAATGGCTGCTCAGCTCTCCTAAATCTAAACGGGTACATTTCTATTATCAGGCTTGCTGGTGAGAGCGGGGGCTGGGGAAATACAATCGTCTCCCTGTGTCCCACACAATTCCATTTATTCAAAAAAAGTGCATGAAGAATTCAGGAAATCCAGCAATGGAGTGAATTCTTCATGTATTTTCATGTTTTGGTGCAAATATTCATAAATGTTTGGGACACAGGGACAATCTGGGAACTGCTGGAAAATGGAATGCAGGGACAATCTGGGAACTGCGTCCCGACTATAATTAAATAGATGGATGACAACACACAGATCCACTGTTTTTCGGGTATACAAGAAATATCAGTCAAACACCATTAAAATCTATAAACTGGGAGGAAGTGTACATGAATCGATTTTCTGGAACTTCCAAGGTTGGTTTTCTGGTATGGATGATAATAATGATCTCTGTAAGTTGTATGGCTCCTGCTTTTGCTGAGGATTTCGGTCCATCTGAGTGGCACCAGTACAGATTGAATTCTGAAAATAATCCGGTTTATCACAGTGATTTTGATGGAGTCATGGAAGAAACCATCGATACAAATGATGAGGTCCGCTCAACGCCTGTTATTGTTGGAAACAATGTTTTTATAGGGAACCATAATACGGGAGATATTTATTCGTATGATTTGGTTAATGAAGAAATGAATTGGCAGGCACAAGCGCCGAATTGGATCCATTCAGAAATTATCCATGCCAACGATCAATTATTTGTGGGGTTCGGAAACCGTTACTTTCAAGCAGGCGGGACGAGAGGTACAGGTAAAAGTGGACTGGTAAGTCTTGATCCGGAATCCGGGGAGATCCTATGGACTTTTGAAACAGAAGGCGAAGTAATGCCGACACCTGCATTTTTTGACAACACGGTTTATATTACGACCGGTGATAGACACCTGTATGCAATTGATCCGGATACTGGTGATGAAAAGTGGAAGTTGGAAATAGGTCATACGGTCAGTATGTCTTCGCCAAATATAAAGGATGGAATATTATATGTGGGTGCAGGAAGCCCGCGGCCTTATACATTTTCTGCTGTCGATTTAGCGGAGCGGGAACTGGTATGGCAGACTGAATTAGAGAACGTAACTGCCGGTTTGGATGATGTCCCTCCAGCCATTCATGATAATTTAGTCATAACGACAGCGCTGGTGGAGTCGGATGAAAAAACAAGTGTAAGGGAAATCTATAATCGCAGTGGGGTTATGACGACTTATAAGCACAGTTTCCAATTGATCATCGGAGATCTGATCAATGAACCCGCGGAAGTATTACAAAATCACTTTATTTATGCGATGGATAGGGATACCGGTGAAGTTGTCTGGGAAGAGAAGCTGGGGATGGGGCTGATGGTTCCCAACAACAAATCGGGTGCTCCCATCGTATACGACGGCAAAATATTTGTCGGAAGTCCGATTACGAAATCTTTCTATGCACACGATGCTGAAACTGGAGAAAAGTTATGGACCCATGAGAGCAATGTCAACAAGGCGCCACCAGTCGCGGATGGAGGGATTGTTTACTTTACGGATGCCAAAGGCTTTGTCTATGCGTTTAATGCTGATAATGGGGAATTGGTGGGGAAAAAACATTTAGGCGGCACATTGGCACCCTCGGGTCCGGTAATAATGAATGACCATCTGATTGTCGGGGGCCAGGATTCAAATGTCTATGTGTTGCCAACCAGTGACATTATTGGATCAAATGAAGAGGGCCAGGAGCAATCCAGGACAAGCAATGAGAGCTCCGGGTCTGATTTCTCCTATATCTTTTTTATCTATATAATTCCGATACTGGTTCTCGTATTTACTATCGTATTAATCATTTTGGTTATTACGAGACTGAGAAAAACGAAAAAAATTAAAAATGATAATTCGCGCTCTGAAAAATAGCTTCCCTGTGTCAGACACAATACCAGTTACACGGAAACCTTGTATCAAGAATCCGTCAAATCCAGTATTGGAGCGGAATCTTCATGTATTATTATGTGTAGATATAAAAATACTTATATGTAATAATAAGGTAATTGAGTGTGTGAAAACAACGGAAATAGGGGGAACACGATGGCTTGGCTTATACGTATCTTGATTTCAGCAACAGCTGCCGGACTGGCAGGGATTAGTATTTTTTTAGCAATTTTTGGAGCCAATATTTTTTATGCGATGGAGATTGCGCAACTTCCTCCATCGGCACCTGGAGATTTCGGAGATGGTTTGTTCGTTCTCATACTTGCGGGTTACGCAGCATTGCTGGCGATTCCAATATTATTCGTCATCTTCCTGATTTTTTACAAGCGGCTGAACATGCTTGGTTTGCTGCTAGGTGTAGGATTCGGATTCTGGTTCACCCGATTGGTCCAGCACGTCGCTTCATGGACGCAAGCGACAAGTGGGGACAATCCATGGATTTATGGCTATCTCGACATGAGCGCCTTCATATTTATGCTGGTGGGTCTGTTTTTCATTAAGCATGATACAAAACGGTTTAGTCTGGCAGGAACTGTTGCCGGCGCTGCAGGCGGATTTCTCTTTGCTTACGGTGCAGTGATCGCATCTCGCTGGGTGGATAACACGCTGACATCTTATGGATATTTTGGTCCAATCGAAACTACTGTTGTGTTGGTCGGTGTATTGTTATTCGCGTTGATTGGAAACGCAGTCGGCAAAAAATACCGAGGGAAACTGAATGCACACAGCGCCCTTCAGGAATCTGCGTAATAAAATTGCACCATCAAAAAGCTGCCTCCAGAAACTATACAAGTTTCTGGAGGCAGCTTCTTTATATTTATCCAGAAAAGTAAATAGTAGACGATTCAGTCCATTCACAACAACTGCATACAAAAAAACTCCACCTCCTGAACAAGAAGTTCAAGGCGATGGAGTGTTGCTTTTAATGCTGCTAACGGGATTGTCCTGAATCACGCCGTTCCCTCGGAACAACAAACGACTCATGGAGCCCCGTGGTTTTATCGAACCAAGGCAGGTTCAAAAAACTCCCGGTACAATTCCTTTAGGATTTTGGTCTCGTCATGTTTCAGGACGCCGAACACCAGGCTGACTTCGGATGACCCCTGGTTGATCATTTCGATATTGGCACCGGTCCGGGCAATTGCGCCGGCAGCCCGTGCTGCCAGACCCGTTGTATTATTCATGCCTTCGCCAACCAGCACGACCATGGAAAAATCGCTGCGAATGTGGATGTCATCCGCCTGCAATTCGTCTTTGATGCGCTGGATGATGCGGGCTTCTTTCGCGGGAGTCAGCTGATGGCTGCGGATGATGACCGATAGATTATCGATGCCGGACGGAATGTGTTCGTACGAAACGTCGTCATCTTCCAAAATCTGCAGCAGCTTCCGTCCAAAACCGATTTCCCGGTTCATCAAATACTTGCTGACATACAGAGTGGAAAATCCGCTGTCGGCTGAAATGCCGGTGACCGGCCGTTCGCTGGAATCGCGCTCTCGCACAATCATCGTACCGGCAGCAGCCGGGTGATTCGTGTTTTTGACGCAGACAGGAATGGCTTCTTTAAAGGCGGGCATTAAGGCTTCGTCATGAAAAACTGCAAATCCGGCATAGGACAGTTCACGCATTTCCCGATACGTCATCTGTGCGATTTCAGCCGGATTTTCTATGACAGTGGGGTTGGCGGCAAACACACAGTCGACGTCAGTAAAATTTTCATACAGTTCCGCTTTCACAGAAGCTGCTATAATGGCGCCGGTGATGTCAGATCCGCCGCGTTCAAACGTCCGCAGCACCCCGTCTCGCGTATAGCCGAAAAATCCGGGGAATACACTGATCCCGTCCGCATCCTGCAGAGAGGAAAGGCGGCTGTACGATTCCGGCAGCGCCTGGGCGCGGCCCGGCAAGTCATTGACGAGCAATCCCGCATCCCATGGATTCCGATACTCGGCGGGCAACCCGACAGAAACGAAATAAGCGGAAATCAGTTTCGCTGAATTGTCTTCCCCACTTGCTTTAATGCGGTCCATGTACAACTCCTTGTAGCCTTTATCAGCCGATAACCGGCTCCAAAGATCCTGTGTGATGAGATCCACAATGGCGTTGCCCAGATTCAACTCTTCTGCCAGTTGGGCGTATCGCTCCACGACTGTTGCCAACAGTGCTTCGACGCTGTCACCAGCCAGTGCCTTGTGGGCAAGCTCGATGAGCAGGTCGGTAACTTTGACGTCCCCGCTGAACCTCTTGCCGGGAGCGGACACGACGACAATTCGGCGGCTTGGATCGCTTTGGATAATTGCTGTCACTTTTTTTATTTGCTGCGCACTTGCTACGGAAGTTCCGCCGAATTTACAAACTTTCATCTGATCAAGTCCCATCTGTTCAAAATTAGATTAAAGGTTGTTTTAACTTAAAGATAATACTATAATGTCCTTATGAGAAAAACAAGTGTTTTTTTCCAGTGCACACAGGATGGGGGTGGAATTATCAATGAAAAATGAAATTTCAATTGGATTATTAGGATATGGAACAGTGGGTGAAGGAGTGGCGAAAATTCTGCACCAACACAAGCAGGATTTGCAGCATAAACTGGGTGCAGAAGCCACCATCAAAAAAGTCCTGATCAGGAACAAACACAAAGAAAGAGACACCACTCTTGATCCGGCTATCTTTACAACAGACATTGAGGATATTCTGAACGACTCTTCCCTGGACATTATAATCGAAGTAATGGGCGGGATAGAAGACGCCCGACAGGCGATTGAAAAAGCGCTGAAAGCGGGGAAACAAGTAGTTACAGCCAACAAAGATGTCATGGCGGAATTTGGCGATGGGCTGCTGAAACTGGCGGATGAACAAAAATGCGACCTGTTTTATGAAGCGAGTGTAGCTGGCGGGATCCCGATCATCCGCACACTGGAAGATGGATTGGCATCCGATCGCATCACCAGTTTGATGGGAATCGTCAACGGGACAACCAACTTCATCCTCACGAAAATGAAAAATGAGAACATGACTTACGAAGCGGCATTGGCGGAAGCGACACGGCTCGGGTATGCGGAAACGGATCCATCTGCGGATGTCGACGGAATCGATGCCGCCAGGAAAATGGTGATTTTGTCGTCTTTGGCTTTTTCCACAGTCGTTCATCTTGAAGATGTCTCCGTGCGCAGCATGAAAGAAATTCAGGACGGCGATTTGGAGATTGCGGCAAAGTTCGGCTATACCATGAAAATGGTCGGGTCCTCCAAAAAGAACGAAGACGGCATCGAAGTGGCAGTGGAACCCGTTTTCCTGGCTGACTCCCATCCGCTTTCGGCAGTCAATAACGAATTCAATGCTGTCTATATACACGGAGATGCTGTGGGCGAAACAATGCTGTATGGCCCCGGGGCCGGCTCGCTGCCGACCGCCACGTCTGTCGTCTCGGATGTGATCGCAGCTTGCCGTAATCTGCAGTTAGGGGTGAATGGCAAACGCACCCATGCCTCCCAGCATGAACGCGTCATTAAACCGTACAGCGGCTGCTTTGCGAAATATTTCTACCGGCTGCTCGTAAAGGATGACGTTGGGGTCTTATCCCAATTAACGGCTATTTACAGCAACAATGGGGTCAGCCTGCAATCAGTCATGCAGCATCCTGCCAAAGTCGACGGCAAAGCGGAAATTATTTTATTGACTCATCAAATTTCCCGGAAGCAGCATTTGGAGCTGCTCAAAAATCTGGAAGGAACGGCAGACGTCATCAGCCATTACCGCATTGAAGGGGAGGACAAAGCATGAGATGGCCCGGATTGATTGAACAATACAAAGAATGGCTGCCGGTAACGGAAAACACGCCCGCCTTGACGTTGCAGGAAGGCAATACGCCGCTTATCCACCTGGAGAAATTATCCGCGCAATGGGGCATCAATCTGTACGTGAAACTCGAAGGCGCAAATCCGACCGGCTCGTTTAAAGACCGCGGTATGGTGATGGCGGTTGCCAAAGCGAAAGAAGAAGGCAAAACGGTACTGGTTTGTGCCTCTACGGGCAATACCTCCGCGTCAGCTGCGGCTTATGGTGCGCGGGCAGGCATGCGGACCATTGTCGTCATTCCTTCGGGGCGCATTGCGCTCGGGAAATTGGCGCAGGCCAAAATGTACGGTGCTGAAATTCTGGAGATCGAAGGGAATTTTGACGAAGCGCTCCGGATGGTCCGTGAAGTGGGCCAGGAGGCGGGCATTGCGTTGGTGAATTCGGTCAATCCATACCGTCTGGAAGGCCAGAAAACAATCGCGTTCGAAGTCATTGACCAACTGGACGGGGTGCCGGATGTGTTTGCACTTCCTGTCGGCAATGCCGGCAATATTTCGGCTTCCTGGAAAGGCTTCAGCGAATATGCGGCGAAAACGGGAGCCAAACGGCCGGCGCTTCTGGGCGTTCAGGCGGCGGGTGCAGCGCCGATCGTCCATAACGAAGTGGTCGACAATCCGGAAACCGTGGCAACCGCTATTCGGATCGGGAATCCTGCCAGCTGGCAATTGGCATTGAACGCTTTGGAAGAATCGAACGGTACTATTTTAGCGGCCACTGATGAGGAAATTCTGGAGGCGTATCAACTGATTGCGGCAAGTGAAGGCATTTTTGCGGAACCGGCATCCTGCGCTTCGATTGCCGGCATAAAAAAGCAGGTGGAAAACGGCCAATTGGCCAAGGGATCAACGGTGGTGGCTGTATTGACCGGCAATGGCTTAAAGGATCCGGATACGGCGATTCTGGTCAATGAACACAAAAAAATGCTTGTGCCGGAAGATATGGAACACTTTTGGGCGGATTTGAAGAAAGGTGTGAACGCATGAGCTGGAAGGATTTTTCTGTAAGAGTTCCTGCCTCGACTGCTAATCTGGGGCCGGGCTTCGACTCCATCGGCCTGGCGCTCGATCTTTATCTGACCGTCCATATCGCGAAAGCCGGCGCCTGGTCTGTCGAATATGCATCGGAAAGCTATCAGAGCTTGCCCAAAACGGTCGATAATTTGCTCATCACGACCATCCAGTTTGTAGCGGACCGCTATGGCAAGAAAATGCCGACAGCGAAACTGACAGTGGAAACGGATATTCCGCTCGGCAGAGGATTGGGCAGCAGCGCTTCAGCCATCGCCGCAGGCATTGAAATTGCAGATCGCCTGATGGCGCTGGAACTGCCGATGCAGGAAAAACTGGTCATCGGGACGGAATTGGAAGGGCATCCGGATAATATCTCCGCTTCATTGCTCGGGGGATTGACGATTTCATACTGGGATGGGAAAAAGTTAGCCATTAACCATATAGCAGACGTTGGCATCGCGGTCATTATTCTGGTGCCGCCAGTGGAACTCCTGACTGCCGAGTCAAGAGGATTATTGCCACAGGAGCTTTCGTACGCCGCAGCTATCCAAAGCAGCGCGGCGGCAAATGTCTTTTCCGCCGCGGTTGCTGTCGGAGATTGGGCAACTGCAGGGGAAATGATGGAAAATGATCAATTCCATGAACCATTCCGTAGGAGCAGATTTGCAGACTTTTCCGAGATCCGGAAGACGTGCAGAAAGAATGGCGCTTATGGCACATCCATCAGCGGTGCCGGGCCGTCCCTGTTCATCGCCATTGAACCAGGGCAGGAGCTCCAACTGGCTTCCGCATTGAAAGCGCAATATCCGAATTACGAATGCCTCGTGACAAAACCGGCTTTTACGGGTGTCAGATCTTTTGAGAGGGTGGTGTGATTCACTTCCTTGAGTCAAATCAAGACAATTGTATGCAAAAGAAGCTGCCCCCGGAAACCATAGTGGTTTTCAGAGGCAGCTTCTTTATATTTATCCGGAAATATAAATAGTCATAAATGTGTGGGTGACTGTCGCCAGAAAAGTCACCCAAGAACTGTTCGCCGCGGAAAATCTGCTTTAAACTGGAGGGAGGAGGCGAATGCGATGACAAAGAAAATGTTTGCAAGCGACAATAATTCCGGAATCCACCCCGCCATACTGGAAGCCATTGCACAGGCGAATGACGGGCATGTTCCGGCTTACGGGAGCGATCTGTATACGGAGGCGGCCACCCGGAAATTCAAGGAACATTTCGGTGAGAGCTGCGAAGTGGCGTTTGTTTTTAATGGAACGGGCGCGAATGTGACAGGGCTGAAAGCGATGGTGCGGTCGCATCAGGCGGTCATCTGCACGGACGGCGCACATATCAATGCGGATGAAGGCGGCGCAGCAGAAGGGTTCATCGGCGGCAAATTGCTGACTGTTCCGTCGAAGGACGGCAAGCTGACCGTCAGCCAAATTGAGCAGCACCTGCACCATATCGGCAACCAGCAGCGCAGCCAGCCAAAAGCCGTGTCCATCTCCCAATGCACAGAACTCGGCACCGTCTACACGATTGACGAAATCAAAGAACTCACCCGTTTTGCCCATGAGAATGGTCTTTTTGTACATATGGACGGCGCAAGGATCAGCAACGCAGCAGCTCATCTCGGCTGCACCCTGGCTGAAATGACCGTGGATGCCGGCATCGACATGCTGGCGTTCGGCGGCACCAAAAATGGCCTGATGATCGGCGAAGCGGTAGTTTGCTTCAACAAAGACCTGGCATCGGAGTTGAAGTACATCCGGAAACAGGGCATGCAGCTGGGCTCGAAAATGCGCTTTGTGTCTGCACAGTTCGAGCGGTTGCTGACAGAGGACCTGTGGCTGGAAAATGCCCGCCACGCCAACCATATGGCGCAACTGTTGGCAGAAGGGTTAGTGAAATTCCCGGAAATTTCCCTTGCCCAGCCAGTCGAGTCGAACGCCGTCTTCGCGTCATTGCCAAGGACCAAGATCGAACAGCTTCAAAAGGAGCATTCGTTTGCGTTATGGAGTGAAGAAAGGGATGAAATTCGCCTGGTCACTTCTTTTGATACCGAAAAAGAGGACATCGAAACCTTTCTTGCAGACGTTCAGATGATTTTTTCTTAAAGGAGCAAAAACCGGCAGATTCCAATTCTGCCGAAGTTTTTATTTTTGGCACAAGCATACAAAAGAAGCTCCATTCCATTGAACGCCAGGTTCAATGGAATGGAGCTTTATTGTGCATACAACCTATTCCCTGTGGCAGTTCGTGATGCATTTACATAACCCTCTTTTATTCCCATTCCACATCTCTTTTAATAATTCTGGCCGGTACTCCGGCCGCCAGGCAATTGGCTGGCACATCTTTCGTGACAATCGCGCCGGCAGCTATAATTGCGCCATCTCCAATCGTCACTCCTTTTAATATCGTTGCCCGCAAACCGATCCACACATGATTGCCGATCGAAATGGGCTGGCTTACGGTATGGTCACCGGATAAAATGCTGTGATTATCCGAATCCCTGATGACGACATCTTCAGAAATGGCTACATCATCTCCGATCGTAATGTTGTTGAAACAATAGATTCTGGAATTGGAATTCACGTAACCACTGCCAAGCTGGAGGGTTGCGCCTTCCGCTATGGTAATAATGCAGCCATCGTATACATCAAACCCGCCGGTTACTATCAACTTGCTCTCCTGTTTGGAAACCAGGCTTGTCTTATTGTGGGTGATTCCATTCCAGGTTATGCCCAGTCGGAGGCGTCCATTCAGTTCATGCAGACTGCTCGGATGTTTTTTTACTTTGGTATTCCTATAGACCCTCAATTTTATTTTCCGTTTATCAAAGCCCTTGTTCAGCCTGACAGTGGACACTAGATCCAATTCCTTGAGTCCGTTTAATGAATGAGAAGCCATGTGCATTCCTCCTGTATGATCAGCTGCTGTATCAGGCCTGTTTTCTGCCCGCCAGTTTACCGAGAAATAAATTCTTGAAATAAAGAAATTCATCGTTTTTCCGGAAGATAAGGATATAAACGATATTAATGATGAAGATGTTGATAAGGCAATTGAGGAGAAAGGCATTGATGGTGATGATTCCCTGCAGGTCCCTGGTCGCAAAATAAGACAGCAGGAGCGGAATGATCGCCAGACTGAAGTATTTGAAATACATGATGAAATAATATTTCAGTTTCACTTTAAAAATATATTTGTAGACCACTAACGGCTTCACCCAGAAAACCACCAGCAGGTTGCTGATTAAAGTACCGACAAATACCCCGGGGAGGCCCATAATTCTTACCAGCAGGAGAGAAGCGATCAAGTTGATGAGGGCCTCGGCAATGGGGGCAAAGCGATCCTGGTGATGCAAACCGCCAGCTTCCTTGAATTTTTCGACCGATGCCCGCATCAATGAAAAGTAGAAGTTCAACAGGATCAGGCTGATGGTAAAGGTATCCAGAAACTGAGTGTCATCCAGCCACAAAAGGACAAATTGCCTGAGCGTATTGAACAGTGAAATCAGCGCGAATGAGACAAGCCAAAAGCTGAAGAAGAACACTTTTTTATGTACCTGATATATTTTATCTTCTTCGCCCTCTATCAATAGATTTCCGATGCTTGCTGTAATTCCATTTAATCCGGCGTAGATCATGGTGGAGATGGAGCTGATGATCATATTGTAACTGTTGAATACCCCTACTACCGTCAAATTTATGTAATAGGAAATAACCAGATTATCCGTACTGAAAACGATAACCTCACCAACTTTATGCATGAACAGGGCTTTTAAATTTTTGGTGAGAGAGGCTTTGTCTTCTCTGGTAATCTGTTCTTTCCCCGTATAAAGCCATCCATATCGATTTCTTACGTACTGGTTCATGATGATGAGGTAGATGATGCCGATAATCACTTGAATGATGAGGAAATAATAGAAACTGGCATAAATATTCAGCAGCAGCACTTGCAGAAAAGCGGCGACCAGCTTCGAAATGGCCATCGCTATGGTGAGTTTATAACCGTCCTGCGCAACAATGAGGATGCTGAGTTTGGCTGAAAAAAAGTAACTGAGTATGGAATTGGCCAAAAAAAGCAGGAAGTATAGTTGCGCATCCAATGGATTGATCTCATCCTGCACAAAAACATTCAAAAACGGGAGTAAAGCCAGACCGATTAAGAAAATAGTCAAACCGATCCCCCGGTAGAATCTGGTGTAAAAGTTGATGTAAGCACGGACCTTTTCATGATTTTCGTCAGCGAAAGGCTTGTATAACGCATAAATGATTGCCGAAGAGATGCCGAGCTCAGCCAAAGCGAACAAGCCGATTATACTCATATACAAAGAGCTTAAACCGAGAAGTTCTGTTCCCAGGGTTTCGAGAAATACCTGGCGCACGATAAGCGTAGGGATGAGACCGATTAAAACTGTAATAAACCCGACAATGAAATTCCGGCCCGCTTTTTTAGTTCTCATCAAATTACCTCGAATCGGAGTCAAATTTCTGGTTAAAACTTAATGACCGGTTTTTGTGGATTTTTTTTCCTGAGCGCCTTTACATTCTTCACGACATTTCTTGCGTAAAAAGAGCAAAGGGGAGACAGCTCAAATAAGGTGATTTTCCATCTGATTGCTGTACCCATGGATGCTTTTGAATTTCGGTACGGGTTGCTGCAAAAAGTATCTTCCAGCATTTTCAGAATGGCATCTTTATTTTCTGCTTTGCTGTTTTTCACATGATAATGAAATTCGATCAATTTTCTCAAATAAGTTTCTTTTATAAAGAGCGAGTGTTCAGGGAGCCGCAATTCTTCCAACAGGCGTGCGAATTCATCAAATCCCGTCAGTTCATCCTGTATCCGTTTGAGATTTATGGGCGCATTCATGATGCTGTCCGGTCTTTCACGCAAGTAATTATGCATGGCCTTATCTATATAGACACACTTCTTGCTGGCCTGGATCACTCTTGGAGTGAAATACAGGTCCTCTACTATCTTTCCTTTTATAAACCTGAATTTCTTGACCAGCTCACTTTTAAATAATTTGTTCCAAACATTATGTGTAGGGAAGAAATTATTCTCAATTTTAGCTATGGCTTTAATAGCCCCCACATTGTCGTAAACTGCTATCTTTCCAGTAGATCCATCTTCAATCATATGGTTATAGATGTTTTTGAACCTGCAGATGGAAATATCCGCGTCATGCAGAATCAGCAAATCGTGCAGCACCTCATACATTTCAGGGTCCACCCAATCATCACTGTCCAAAAAAGCGATAAATTCACCGGTTGCTGCGTCCAGCCCTGCATTTCTGGCATCAGATAATCCGCCGTTTTGTTTGTGGATGACTCTGATCCGGGAATCCGTGAGTTCAAACAAATCGCAGAGAGATCCGGAGCTATCTGTTGAACCGTCATTAATGAGAAGGATCTCCAGATTTTTGTAAGTTTGATTAAGTACAGATTCCACACACTTTGTTAAATAGTCTTCCACGTTAAAAACGGGGATTATAACAGTGATTTTATCAGTCATTTGGAGCACTTCCTTTAACGTTGATTTCGAATCAATGAGAGGGGTTGAACTATATCGGAAGAGGGATTTATGGTTGGTTCCAGATAATTATTATCAATATTAAACATATTTTATCATAAGGAATACAAATTGCGTAAATTATTAAGAATATTCTGTTTAAAAAGGGATTGGGACTCCGGGAAATCGAATTGCACACAAAAGAAACCGTATCCTGAGACCCCAAAGGGCCCTGGATACGGTTTTTGCATATTTATTTGAAAACATAAACAGTTCCTAATGTGTGGGTGCCTGTAGTCTGTCCCCTTATAACTGCTGTATCAGGCCTGTTTTCTGCTCACCAGTTTACCGAGAATCAGATTTTTGAAATAAAGAAATTCCTCGTTTTTCCGGAACATGATGAGATAAACGGTATTAATGATGAAGATGTTAATAAGGCAATTGAGGAGAAAGGCATTGATGGTGATGACTCCCTGCAATTCTCTTGTCGCAAAATAAGACAGCAGGAGCGGGATGATTCCCAGACTGAAGTATTTGAAATACATGATGAAATAGATTCGCAGTTTTACTTTAAAAATATATTTGTAGACCACTAATGGCTGCACCCAGAAAACCACCAGCAGGTTGCTGATTAAAGTACCGACAAATACTCCGGGGAGACCCATAATTCTTATCAAGATGAGGGAAGCGATCAAGTTGATAATGGACTCAATGATGGGTGCAAACCGATCCTGATAATATAGGCCGCCAGCTTCTTTGAATTTCTCGACCGATGCCCGCATCAATGTAATATAAAAGTTCAACAGGATCAGGCTGATGGTAAAGGTATCCAGAAACTGAGTGTCGTCCAGCCATAAAAGGACGAATTGCCTGAGTGTATTGGACAGCGAAATGATGGCAAAGGAGACAAGCCAAAAGCTGAAAAAAAATATTTTTTTATGTATCTGATATATTTTATCTTTTTCGCCGTCAATTAAAAGATTGCCGATGCTTGCTGTAATTCCATTTAACCCGGCGTAAATCATGGTGGAAGCTGCAGTAATAATCATGTTGTAACTATTGAATATCCCTACTACCGTCAAATTTATGTAATAGGAAATCACCAGATTATCCGTACTGAAAACCACAACATCACCAATTTTATGCATGAAAAGAGCTTTTATATTTTTGACAAGAGGGGCTTTGTCTTCTTTGCCCAACTTTTCTTTCCCTGTAAAAAGCCATTCGTATCGATTTCTTACATACAGGTTCATGGTGATGAGGTACAGAATGCTGACAAGCAATTGAATAATGAGGAAATAATAGAAACTGGCGTAGATATTCAGTATCAGGATTTGAAAAAAGGCGGCGACCAGCTTGGAAATGGCCATCGCTATGGCTATTTTATAGCCGTCCTGTGCAACAATGATAATACTGAACTTGGCTGAAAAAAAGTAAGTGAGCAGAGAATTGCCCAGAAAAAGCAGAAAGTATAATTGCGCATCCAATAGATCGATTTCACCTTGCACAAAAACATTCAAAAACGGGAGGATTGCCAAGCCTATTACGAAAATAGTCAAACCGATCACGCGGTAGAATCTGGTGTAAAAATTGATGTAAGCTCGAACCTTTTCATGATTTCCTTCAGCGAAAGGTTTGTATAACGAATAAATAATTGCGGAAGAAATGCCGAGCTCAGCCAAAGCAAGCAAGCCGACTATACTCGTATACAAAGAGCTTAAACCGAGAAGTTCTGTTCCCAGGGTTTCGAGAAATACCTGGCGGACTATAAACATAGGGATAAGACCTATTAAAACTGTAATAAACCCGAAAACAAAATTCTGGCCCGCTTTTTTAGTTCTCATCAAATTACCTCGAATCGGAGTCAAATTTCTGGTTAAAACTTAATGACCGGTTTTTGTGGATCTTTTTTCTTGAAAATATTTATGCCATTAACCACGTTTCTGGCGCAAAAGCAGAAAAATGGAGATTGTTCAAATAAGGTGATTTTCCATCTGGTCGAAGTACTCTTGGATGCTTTTGTTTTTCGGTAGGAGTTGCTGATAAAAGCATCTTCCAGCATTTTGAGGATTTTATCTTTATTTTCTGCTTTGCTTTTTTTAACATAGTAATGAAATTCGATCAATTTCCTCAAATAGGTTTCTTTTATAATCAGCGAATGTTCAGGAAGCCCCACTTCTTCCAATAAGGCTGCGAATTCATCAAACCCCTTCAATTCATCTCTTATTCTGGAGAAGTTTATGGGCGTATTCATGATGCTGGCCGGTCTTTCGCGTAAGTAGTTATACATGGCCTTATCTATATAGACACACCTCTCACTGGCATGGATCACTTTGGGGGTGAAATAGAGGTCCTCTGCTATCTTTCCTTTTAAGAACCTGAATTTTTTGACCAGCTCACTTTTAAATAATTTGTTCCATACATTATGTGTAAGGAAGAAATTGTTTTCAATTTTAGCTATAGCTTTAAGAGCCCCAATATTGTCATAGACTGCTATCTTTCCGGTAGATCCATCTTCAATCATATCGTTATGTATGTTTTTGAATCTGCAGATGGAAACATCCGCTTCATGAAGAATCAGCAAATCGTGAAGCACCTCATACATTTCCGGATCCACCCAATCATCACTGTCCAAAAAAGCGATAAATTCACCGGTTGCTGCTTCCAGCCCTGTATTCCTGGCATCAGATATTCCGCCGTTTTTTTTGTGAATGGCTCTGATCCGCGAATCCGTAAGTGCAAACGAATCACAGAGGGATCCGGAGCTGTCTGTTGAACCATCATTTATAAGAAGAATTTCCAAATTTTTATAAGTTTGATTTATAACAGATTCCACACACTTCTTTAAATAGTCTTCCACATTATAAATGGGGATTATAACAGTGATTTTATCAGTCATTTGGAACACTTCCTTTAACATTAATTTCGAATCAATGAGAGGGGTTGAACTATATCGGAAGAGGAATCTATGATTGGTTCTGCATAATCATTATCAATATTAAACATATTTTATCATAAGGAATACGAATTGCTTAAATTATTAAGAATATTCTGTTTAAAAACTGGTAGGGATTGTCGGAAACCGAATCGCACACAAAATCTGCCGTATCCAGAGGCCCTAAAGGAGCCCAGGATACGGTTTTTGCATATTTATTTGAAAACGTAAACAGTCATAAATACGTGGGTGACTGTCACCAAAACAGGCCCCAAAACAGACCCGAAATTGTCACCCAATATTGCATTTGTTACCCCCAATTTATTTTTATTTCTTTTTCGAAAAAGAGGGTTGAAAAGAGGAATAATCGGTTATGTAAAGAGAAACCAACTCCAATCTTCCGTTGCAGAAACCCTTGGAGCCAGACCACTCAAGCCCCTTGCCAGTTTGAAACTAGAGGAGGAGTACGAATGCCGTACATGAAAGATCAGGGAGATTATCTGGAAATTACATCAGGAGCCTCAAGGGTGATTTTTACGAAGCAATGCAAACTTACGAGAACGATCAATGACCTGCTCGTTGGGATGTTCTTTGTGTTCGGCAGTTTGCTCAACATTCTCAATACAGCCGAATTCTATGGCAATACGCTGTACCTCCTCGGCAGTTTGATCTTAGCCAGCCGCGCCGTCGGCAGTATCAAAGAAAACATCACGGTGGAACACGAAGTGAAGGAAACGAATGTGGACGAATGGTATATTTGACTGATTTGATGAGGAGCGTTTACGGAATAACTTGCTCCGAATTTGTGGAATAGGAAGTGAATCGAGTTGGTGAAAGGCCATTTTCGGTGAACGTGTGGGTCCGTCGGAGGTGGCTTTTTGTTTTGGAAAAGAAGATTTCGAAGGAGCGAAGGGTGAAAACGCCAAGCTCTGTCGTCCTGAAATCCTCTGTATGTTATAATGATTGGATAAATTTCACCTATGAAATAAGTCTGATTATTTAGGAGGATTCCTTTGACCAAAAAGATTCTAACAGGTTTGTTGTTGCTGGCCATCATTATTGCAGGTGTGGTGCTGGTGATGACGTTAACGAATGAAGAAGACATTGTGCCGCCGGAAGTTCGCGGGGTGGAGACGGGTGTCCATAATGAACCGGTCACTCCGATTTTCAATGAAGGCACGGCGCTGTTGAACGGCGAGAAGTTCAGCAGCGGAACCACCGTTGCAGCAGACGGCACATTTGTGCTGGAAGTGACGGATGACAGCGGGAATACGACGACCAGGGAATTCACGATTGACCAGACAGCGCCGGAAGCGCCGGCGGTCGAAGAAGTGGATGATCAAACGGAGAACGTAACCGGGAAAGCGGAAGCGGACAGCAAAGTGAAAGTATGGTCGGACGAAGAGCTGCTGGCTGTCGGGAGCACGGATGCCGACGGCGCTTTCAGTTTGCCGATAACGCCGCAGCCTGCAGGTTCCACCGTGTTTGTTGCCGCAATTGATGAGGCGGGCAATCAAAGCGGTAGGAAGGAAGCCCAAGTCCGCGACGTCACCGCGCCGAGTGCGCCGGAAGTGGCGGAAGTGTCGGATCAGCATACGACTGTCAAAGGGCAGGCGGAATCCGGCGCAACTGTCTTCGTCTATACCGGAGAGGAGAAGCTGGCCCAAACGGAAGCGGAAAACGGAGAGTTTTCCGCAGCGGCCGGCAATTTGGCGGCAGGTGACGAATTGGCGCTGCATGCAGTGGACGATGCGGGTAACAAGAGTGAAACGGTGACGGTGACGGTCCGGGATCGCACGGCCCCGCCTGCACCGGAAGTCAAAGCGGTGACAGAAGAGACAGCCACCCTTTCCGGAAATGCGGAGCCGGGAGCGACGGTGCAGGTTTTTGCCGGCGACAGCAAGCTCGGTGAAACCACGGCAAACAGCAACGGGGCATTCGAAGTGGACATCGGCCGGCAGGCGAACGGAACGGAACTGGCCGTCACGGCCACCGACGCCGCAGGCAACAGGAGCGAAGTGCAAACCATGAAAGTCACCGGGAGTGGCGGTGCTGCAAATCCCGGTGGGGGAAACCGCTCTGCCGTGGAACCGACCTATATAGACGGCATACTGGTCGTCAACAAAAAGTACGGCCTGCCGCAGGACTATGCCCCCGGCATCAACCCGACAGCCCAGTCTGCGCTGAACCGGATGATTGCAGACGCTGCAGCAGCCGGCCACGAACTCAGCGTCATCAGCACTTACCGTTCCTATTCGTATCAGGCGGGGCTTTACAACCGCTACGTCAGTTCGCATGGCGAAGCGCAGGCCAAACGGTTTGCCGCGCAGCCGGGACACAGCGAACACCAGACGGGGCTTGCGTTTGACCTGGGAGGCACAGAAAGTCAGGATGATTGGCTGAGCGGCTCCTTCGGTGACACGCCGGCGGGCAAATGGCTCGCAGCGAATGCCCATAAATACGGTTTCATCGTCCGTTACCCGGAAGGCAAGGAAGCCATCACCGGCTATATGTATGAACCCTGGCATTTCCGGTACCTGGGCGTCGAAACGGCCACCGAAGTTTACAACAGCGGCTTGACGCTCGAAGAATATCTGGGCATCAGCGGGAGCTGAATGGTGCAGGTTCGACAGAAGACGCGGGTGAAAAGTGATTGATCCAGGAAAATTCAAAACTTCAAAAAACCTTTGCGCGTTCCGTGCAAAGGTTTTTTTCGTGCTGCTTCTTAAATTGTGTGGGTGACTGTCACCGGCACAATTTGCCCGGTGCCTAGAGCCAGCAGGTTTCACCGAAGGAGGCAGTTGAATTGTGTGGGTGACTGTCACCTCAAGCGGTCACCTCAAGCGCCACCACCAACGCCCCCAAACCGACCCAAAGTACTCGCCCACCCAGCAATTCATCTGATCAAAAATCCCTATTTTTTGATACTTTAGACATATTCTTTACCCATTAATAGGTGATATAATAAATTGATTTTATCACCATATGATTCAGGGGGAAGAGAAAGTGGGAAAAGTATTTCAGAGAAGTTTAGTGGTTGCATTTGCTGTCCTGTTGATGTTCACCGCGGCGCCACAGGCGAACGCAGCTCATTTTTCAGACGTAACAAGCTTTAAGGAAGAGATTGAATTTTTATCCGGTTTAAAAATTATTAACGGTTATCCGGACGGAACTTACCGCCCGACCAGTCCGATTTTGCGTGTTCAGGCAGTAATGATGATCATGCGTGATTTGGGACTGGCGGAAGGAGATTTTCCGAATCCGGGATTCACCGATATTCGGCCTGGTGACATGGGGTATGAGGATGTTGCCGCTGCTCATTATTACGGCCTGATTTCCGGGAAATCAGCCACCGTTTTCGATCCGAAAGGCCACTTGACGCGTGAAGAAATGGCCAAAATTTTGAGCAATGCGTATGAACTTGGCGGCTTGTATCCTCCAGGGTTTTCAGATGTCAGCAATCAGAGCTGGAGTACGCCATATGTTTACGCATTAGCGGCAAATGGTATCACGAATGGTTATCCGGATGGCACATTCCGTCCGAAAGTGACGATTGACCGGGGCCAGTTCGCCGCTTTCATGGCGCGTATCCTGAACCCGGATTTTATCCCTTTTTCACCTGCTCTGGCTGATACTTATCTGGAACAGGCTTTCGAATACCAGATTATCGATGTGGTGAAGGAACCCGGACAACCTGTTTTGCATTTGATAGACGGGCTGACAAACAGCCTGGTGAGCATCAATTATGAAACTTATGAAACCAAAACAGCGAAACTGCCGTACGATGCGGAAAAGCTGGCCTATGCCAATGGCAAAGTGTATGTGACCCAGCATAAACAGGGCCATATATATTATTCGGGTGATGCTATCCAGTCCGGTGCTTACGCAATTTTTGATGCGGAAACTTTGGACATGATCAAGTTATGGAATATTGCTCTGGATCCATACGATATCGAAGCGGATGACCTGGGGCGTGTCTATATTTCCGGCGGCTCCAATCAGTGGACGAGCGTAATCAGCTACGATTCGAATACAGGGGCGATTGTTTCCGAGCAGGGAATTTATATGTCTACACTGATAAAGTTGACTCCTGACCAGCAACGGCTGATGGCAATTACAACGACGTCGTCTCCGCGGAATGTTTATTATTATTCGATCAGCGAAGGGAAGCTCCAGCCGGGAACTAAATGGGGATATCACGGAGACTATTCAATGACCACGGATATATTCCTGACGCCTGACGGCAAATACATGGTGAACGGAACGGGCAATGTCTTCAGCCAGCGTGCGTTATCCCACGTCGGAACACTGGACCGCCAATTCACAAGTGTGGCGGTGGATACTGTATACGGTGAGTTGTATACGGCCAATGGCACGAATTTGATAACTGCTTATGGTTATCCGGATCTTGGGGCAATGTATCAGATGGTTTCCTATGGAGATATCCAGCACATGTTCTATGACGAGCAGTCAGATCAACTCATCGCTTTGACGAAGGTGAAGTTCGGAAAATCCACCTATAATTACATGGGGATTGAGAAAGTTATTTTTTATGTTGAATAAAAGAAATGAAGAGGTTGGCTGACAGGACAAACGTGTCCCTGCACCTACCCCCATTTAAATGCATAAAACCGTGTCCGAAAACCTGCAAAAGGTTTTGGACACGGTTTTTTTGCTTTCTTATATATAGAAGGAAAAGGGATTTGAACATGACTCCATGAGGCAGCTTCAAGGAGTGGAACAAATGGGTTGACGAAAAACGATTACAGTTGTAAACTAAAGTCAATCGATTACAAGTGTAAACGAAATGGAGGAATTTTGATGGAGACGGAAGAGAGAGTGGAAATGACCGCTTCGGAGCGGGAAGTCATGCGCGTCGTCTGGACGCTCGGCAATGCGACGAGCAAAGACATCGTCGATGTACTGGAGATGAAACGGGACTGGAAGCCGGCAACGGCCAAAACCTTTATCGGGCGGCTCGTGAAAAAAGGCATTCTGCTTGCGGAACCGGAGGGGAATAAATACATTTATTCAGCCGCGATCAGCGAAGAAGACAGCGTAAAAACAGAGGCGGACCGGTTTTTTGAGCAGATCTGCCACAAGCAGGCGGGCAGGACGATCGCCGACATGCTGGCGGGTGCCACACTGAGCCATCAGGATGTGGAACTCCTCCAGGCCGTGTTGGATGACAAAAAGAAACAGGCGGTCGAAGAAGTGGCATGCAATTGTGTGCCGGGCCAGTGCAGCTGCAGTACTCCACGATAAATTATGGATGAGGTGAAATGATATGGAGAAATTACTGACGATCGAAGGGATGACGTGTGCATCATGCGCGCAGAGCGTCGAGAAATCCGCCGGGAAATTGGCAGGTGTGGACGAAGCGAGTGTCAATCTCGCGACAGAAAAACTGAAAGTCCGGTTTGATGAACAGGAAGTTTCGATCGAAGAGATTTACGACGCGGTGGAACAGGCCGGCTACAAAGCGCTTGCCGCAACCGAGACGAAAACCTTCACCATTAAAGGCATGACCTGTGCATCCTGCGTTCAGTCAATCGAGAAAGCGACAAGAAAACTCGACGGCGTCACCGAATCGAACGTTAACCTGGCGACGGAGAAGATGGTCATCCGCTTCGACCAACAGCAAGTCACTGTTGCCGACATCAAAGCGGCAGTGGCGGATGCCGGATACGGGGCGGTCGAGGAAGTGGACACCGAATCATCCGCCGATGGGGACCGGGCGAAAAAAGAACAGCACATCCATTCGCTGTGGCGGCGCTTCTGGCTGTCCGGCGTCCTGACGATTCCGCTGTTATTGCTTGCGATGGGACATATGGTCGGCATGCCGCTTCCGGAAGTACTGGATCCAATGGTGAATCCGGCGAACTTTGTGCTGGCGCAATTGGCGCTGACGATTCCGGTGATGGTGCTCGGCAAGAGCTTCTTCACGGTGGGCTTCAAGACGTTGTTCAAAGGCCATCCCAATATGGAGTCCCTCATTGCGCTCGGAACCAGTGCGGCCTTCTTCTATAGTGTCATTGCGACGGTTTTTGTCCTGATGGGCAACACGGGCTATACGCAGAACCTCTACTACGAAACGGCGGCGGTCATTTTGACGTTGATCACTCTGGGGAAATATTTTGAAGCGCTGTCCAAAGGGAAAACGTCGGAAGCGATCAAGAAGTTGATGGGCATGGCCCCGAAAACAGCAATTGTCGTCCGCAACGGTGTGGAGACGGAAATTTCCGTCGACGCCGTGGAAACAGGCGATGTGGTCATCGTCAAACCCGGCGGGAAATTGCCGGTCGACGGTGTCGTCGTGGAAGGTGCGACAGCCGTCGACGAATCAATGCTGACGGGCGAAAGCATGCCGGTCGAAAAAGCAGTCGGCGACCGCGTCATCGGAGCGAGCATCAACAAAAATGGCACCATCCGCTACGAGGCGACGAAAGTCGGCAAAGACACCGCCCTGGCGCAGATCATCAAATTGGTGGAAGATGCGCAGGGTTCGAAAGCGCCGATCGCCAAAATGGCGGACATCATTTCCGGTTATTTCGTGCCAATCGTCATTGCGATTTCGCTCCTTTCCGGTCTGGCATGGTATATCGGCGGGGAGACGGCCTTGTTCGCCTTCACCATTGCGATTTCCATTCTTGTTATCGCCTGCCCGTGTGCCCTTGGCCTTGCAACGCCGACCGCCATCATGGTCGGCACCGGCAAAGGCGCGGAGCATGGTGTCCTGATCAAAAGCGGTGGCGCACTTGAGACGACACATGCCATCGACACGATTGTCTTCGATAAAACCGGGACAATCACCGAAGGGAAACTGACGGTGACCGATGTGCTGCTTGCCCAGGACGGTTTGTCGAAAGAGGAACTTCTGAGCCTTGCCGCTTCAGCTGAAAAAGGTTCGGAACATCCGCTCGGCGAAGCGATTGTCAAAAGTGCAGAGCAGCAACAGCTGGCGCTAAAGCCGGTCGAACGGTTCAAGGCCATCCCGGGCCATGGCATCGAAGTCTTCATCGACAGCAAGCAAGTGCGGCTCGGCAACCGCAAACTGATGGACGATCACGGAATTGGACTGGGCGACTTTGCAGAAGCGTCCGACCGCCTGGCGAACCAGGGGAAAACGCCGATGTTCGTCGCGGTGGACGGCGAATTTGCCGGCATCATCGCAGTCGCCGATACGGTGAAACCATCGAGTGTCCACGCCATCCGTAAGCTGCAGGACATGGGCATCGAAGTGATCATGCTGACGGGGGACAATAAATTGACCGCCGCAGCAATCGCCAAACAAGTCGGCATCGAGCACGTGTTGAGCGAAGTGCTGCCGGAAGAAAAAGCGAATGAAGTGAAGAAACTGCAGGCGAAAGGCAACAAAGTCGCGATGGCCGGTGACGGCATTAACGACGCACCGGCGCTCGCACAGGCCGATATCGGCATCGCTATCGGTTCGGGAACGGATGTTGCCATGGAATCTGCGGACATCGTCCTGATGCGCAGCGATTTGATGGACGTGCCGACAGCAATCCAGCTGAGCAAATCGACCATCCGCAACATCAAGCAGAATCTGTTCTGGGCGTTCGCCTATAACGTGCTCGGCATTCCGGTCGCAATGGGTCTCCTTTATCTGTTCGGCGGCCCGCTGTTGAATCCGATGTTTGCCGCTGCGGCGATGAGCTTCAGTTCCGTCTCGGTGTTGCTCAACGCGCTGCGCCTGAAAAACTTCAAACCTGCAACGGTTTAAGCGATCCGCCTGGCGGAAAAGCTATTTATATAGAAGGAGTGTGAAGCGAGATGGACAAAGGAATGGAACTGGTCCTCTATACGCGGCCGACCTGTTCGGACTGCCAGGACGCCAAAGCCTACCTGGCACAGGAGAACATCCCGTACGAACATAAGGATGTCGGCGCCGATCCGGCCCTGGAAGAGGACATGAAGAAAATATCCGGCGCCAAGATCGTGCCGGTCTTCGCGTTCTATAAGAAAGGCCTGTTCGGCAAAAAACTGACGGACAACTTCATCGGCTTTGAACGCAACCGGGACGAAATCCTGCGTTTATTGGATCGAAAATAGCGAATGCCCCTCCAACAGCTGGAGGGGCATTTTTTTATGGTGAAAAAAGTTTTTCCGGCCACCGGAGTGGCGGAGGGAAGATGTCCTGTCGTATTCAGTTCTTATTCAATTGTCTCCACCGAAACCAGCTCAGCCTGGACAATGTACCGGTCGGGAGCAGAACCGACAAAATCGAATGGGTAACAAGTGGTCAGCGTGAGCGTCGGCTTGTTTTTATCGACAATAACGGTTCGGTCTTCCGCGTCCGTGATCCACATGTCCCGGATCTGGTAATCGTATATATTCCCGTCATAACTGGCATACAGATGATCCCCTTCTTTAAGGGAGCCCAGCTGACTGAATACGGTTTCGCGGTGACCTGACAGCACTACATGGCCAGGATGGTCAGGCGTAACGGTCCATTGGCTGTCATACATGCCCACACCCTGTTTCAAAGTATCTTCACCGGTGCCCCAGTAGACTTCATACTGTGTACCGATGCGGGGAATGTTCAGTGTTCCCACTTTGTCGCCGGTAGTGTAATCAGGCGTTTCGGGTGTTTGCTCAGCCATTTTCTTTTTAGCGGGAACAGCCAGCTGCTGCTGGTAAGTCGTGTGTTCCCAATTCCCGAATTGTTCCGGAACTTCATCCGTGGTATGGGTGACTGCCTGGGTTTGCTGCCATAAGGAATAGCCGCTCCAGGCAACTACCATGAATCCGGTAAGCAAAAATAAAATGCCGATTTTTTTCATCTGCCTCATCCTTAGTTAGTGAACGATGACTTTCTGCGTGAGAAGAGCATAAGTGCGCCAACTGCCATGACAGCGCCACCGAATGCCATCGCGTTTGGAAGAGAGGACGCTGTGTCCGGCAGTTCTCCACCATTTTCCGTAGAAGACACAATATCCATACGGTCACCGAAAACCCATTTGCCGGCTTCATAGCTGTAAGTGATGGTTAATGTGTATTCTCCTCTTAACGGATTTTTACCTTCCTGGGTCAGCTCGTACTTGTCGTTGCTGATCCGTTCCAGTGTATAGTCTTCATCCGGATTCAAACGGATGGGGCCCTCCGTTGGGATCAGGTATACGTTGCCATTCTCTTCCTTAAAATAAGTATCCAAATAATGGTCTGCCAATGGCCAAACCATGATGCTTTTGTACGCTTCCTCTAACTGGTCCAAAGACTCATACTGTTTCACTTCGTAATCTTCAGCCGGTTCCAGGTAGATTAAATCACTGAACTGCTGCTCCAACTCTTTGACCGGGGGTTCGCCGTGATTCTCCGCGAAAACTGAGACCTGCATTCCTGTAAGCGTTACCAAAAACAAGACTGCCACAACTAATTTTTTTAACAAAAATAAAACCTCCTTAAAAGTAGTTACATTCCTTTCATTCCTTGGATTTGTCGTTCTAAACATAATTTTGCAATTTTTTTAATGAATTTGAAATTTATTTGTAAAGTTGCATTCCAGTGTCAGAAATAACCCCTTTTTTGTAAGATATTTTGGTCCGAACAATCGGACAACGAAACAATTTGAAAAATTGGAATATCCGCGAACTGTTGGCTATTGGGCCGGCAAACAGGTATCATAAAACCAACAGTTGCAGGCTGCATGGCATTTGGTGAACCTCGATAGGAGCCATAAGCTTATGGAGTATTGCAAAATCAATTATCGAAAAGGAGGCTACCCAGTGCCTTATTTATTAGGAGAAAAATTTAAACTGTTTACCTTGAATTCAAACCCCGAATTGGCCCAGGAAATCGCCGACTTGCTCGGCTGTGAGCTCGGCAAAAGCTCCATTACCCACTTCAGCGATGGGGAAATCCAGATCAACATTGAAGAAAGTGTCCGGGGATCGGAAATTTATCTGGTTCAATCGACATCCCAGCCGGGAAATGAACACGTCATGGAATTGTTGATCATGATCGACGCATTGAAACGGGCTTCTGCGGAAACCATCAATGTCGTCATTCCTTATTACGGTTATGCGCGGCAGGACCGTAAAGCAAGTTCGCGTGAACCGATCACCGCGAAATTGGTGGCCAACATGCTTGAAAAAGCAGGCGCCACCCACATCATCACAATGGACCTGCACGCTCCCCAAATCCAGGGATTCTTCAATATGCCGGTGGACCAGCTGCAGGGCGGCAAAATCTTATCGAAGTATTTCCAGGACAAGAAACTGGAAGACGCCATTGTGGTTGCTCCGGACAACGGCGGTCTGGGAAGGGCGCGTAAACTGGCAAGCCACCTGGACGTGCCGATCGGCTTTATCGATAAACGCCGGATGCACCCCGGGGAACCCGAAGTGGTGAACATTGTCGGGGACATTGAAGGCAAGAACGTCATCATTATCGTGGACATCATCGATACCGCCACCACAATCTCGCTGGCTGCCAACGTCCTGGTGGAAAAGGGTGCGAAAGCGGTTTACGCCTGCTGTACGCATGCCGTCCTGTCAGGCGAAGCGGTGCAGAAGATCGAAGAATCGTCCCTCACGGAATTGGTTGTGACCAATACGATCCGCGTGCCTCAGGAAAAACGCATTCCGAAAATCACGATCCTGTCCGTTGCGCCGTTGCTCGCCGAAGCGATTGAACATGTCCACAATGCAAAACCGGTCACTCCGTTATTCGAATGAAGTCGAGCCGAAGTGCCGGAAATGATCCTTTTTACAACCGTTAAATGCAGGCAAAAAGCAGCCGCATCCGGAAACCCCCAGGGGTTTTGGGTGCGGTTTTTGCATGGATTTTTTTCGAAATGGCTGTAATTTTTTTTTTAAAAACTATTATTTTAAAGTCATGTTTTGCAGAAAAATTGAAGGGCTTTTGTCACCGGGTATATTGAAGTAATTGGACACGGAAGGAAGCGCTTTTCCATCTGCTCCATCCCAGTGGTCGAATTGAAACTTATTACAGTAATGTTACAGGCCGTGAAACATTATCTGCAGGAGGCAGCCTTACCTGGGCGGAAGTGGAAGTTGATTTAATTTTGTTAGGAAGTAGATCTGAGAAAAAGTATAGAAGAAAAACAATAAGATTTCTGAATAATTAGTCTTTTTTAAAAGCTGTTTACATATTTTAGAGCATGGTATAGGTTAATGGTATCGATAAAAGAAAGGAAATGATAAATTTTTGTTTAATCATAGGTAAAACGTTCAACTTTCAGTTATGAAAACGAAAAGATTGGAATGGTAAGCAGGCAAAAAAATAACTGGTTTGATTTTTTAATTTTCAGTAAATAACGGACGATTTGAAGGCTGTGACCAAATCTTATCACTGAACCTCAGACAACGGCGCGGGAATTCCACACGCAGGCACCAGACGGATATCCTGTCAGTAAACTTATTGAAAAGAGCAGAAGGAGTGGGCAGAGTGACAGAAACGAATTCCCTGTTAGTTATGGCTGAGCAAGTTGACGGATTTAAGGGATCCGAAGTCGAATTGAACCCGGAGTTTTGGAAACTTCAAAAGAAACGGCTGGTCAAAGTGCGTAAGCGTCCAGGCAAGTCCGGCAGCTGGTCTGTGGACTTGTCAGTACCCCTTAAGATCTTCCGGGATGACCGGGAGGCAGTAAATGGAGCGGAAATTTTTCTCCTGCCCGAAGAACTGGCCCTCTTTACCCGGACCCTTATCAAGCATCCTGTTTTGCTGCCCATAAATTACTCGCAGCAGCTGGCGATGGAGCGCGGGATGTACCGTCTGCGTTTGCAATCCCAGGAGCCTTTTGAAGATTTTACTGCCCGCCTTGCAGCAGCGCTCCGTAAACTGGGGTAGCAGGAAAGAGCAGTTCTGCATACGCTGCAGCGGAAGCTCTGGGGTCTGATCTGAAAAAGCGACCCTTCAGTGGAAATCCACAAACAAGTATTTCAGTACCCGTAATCGCATCATGAATGGTAAGTGCAGGAATGGAAATCGCTGAAAAGTGAATCGCTGCCGGTTTTGTGACAAGGAGTGCATTAAACAATACTGAGGAGGATGAAACGGATGAATACTATGATTAAAGAAGAAACAAGAATGGATGCCCCAGCCAAAAACTATCTGCAAATGTACATGGACCACATCAACGGCTACAAACAATACAAAATGGAAAAGGATTCCCAGTCCGCGAAAACAGTGAAATTTCCACGCGCGGAGAAATGAAAATCATGTTCCTGAGGCAGAGACGTTTCAGGTGCAACTGAAAAATGGATAGAAAAAAGCCGTATCCAGAAAACCACACAGGTTTTTTGGATACGGCTTTTGTATGTTAATCGATGTTTGGTGTGTCCACTCCGAAGTCCGGAGCGTTTCGTTTTTTGGTGGCTTGTTCGTAGGAATAGGCCAGTTCGATCAATCGCGGTTCGCTGTAAGCCTGTGCGCTGAAGGTGATGCCCACCGGAAGGCCCGTGCCCGTATAGCCCGCTGGAACCGTGATGGAAGGGTAACCGGCTTTTGCCGGCATGCCGGCGCCACGGTTATCCTGAAACAGCAGCGCATCCAATTCCTGTTCGGCCATGACGGCATCGATGCCTTCAGCCGCTGCCGTCCGCAAATCGGTTGCGCGGTGTGCCAGATAAGTGGGATCGGCCGGATCTGCGCTCATCGACTGCGATTTTTCCAGTTCCGCCTGCCCGAACTTCATCCGGCGTTCCGGATCCTGTTTATTGAATTCGATGACGTCAGCCAGCGATTTGACCGGTACGTCATCGGGTACGGTGCGCAAATAGTCATTGACGCCCCGCTTGAACTCATACCAGAGGACGTCTGATTGAAACGGTTCTACGGGAATCGTCACTTCTTCGACCGTTGCACCCTGCAGCCTCATATGTTCGATGGCCCGGTCGACGATCGCCCGTTGTTCCGGGTCCTCATCGTTCAGGAAACTGATGTCGACCCCGATGCGGGCGCCTTTCAGGCCATCCGTTTTTAAATGGGGGGTATAGTCGGACAAGACCTGTGCGGCACCCGGTTGTGTGGCCGGATCCCGTTCATCGGCGCCGGTCAGCACGCCCAGCAGGATGGCAGCATCCGCAACGGTCCGAGCCATCGGTCCCGCTGTATCCTGGCTCTCTGAAATTGGGATGATGCCGGAACGGCTGATCAGGCCGACCGTCGGTTTGATCCCGACGATGGAATTGGCACTGGCCGGACTCAGAATCGAACCGGAAGTTTCGGTGCCGACTCCGACAACGGCAAAATTCGAAGCGATACCGGCACCGGTGCCCGAACTCGAACCGCCGACATCTCCGGCTTTGAATGTCGCAACGCCGTATGGGTTCAGCACCTGGCCGCCGAGAGCGCTGTAGCCGCTCGGCCCGTCTTTCGACATGAAGTATGCCCATTCGCTCAAGTTGACCTTGCCGAGGATGATGGCGCCCGCTTGCCGGAGCTGCGCCGCCACAAAGGCGTCCTGCCGCGCAAAATTCTGCTGCAGCGCAATGGTTCCGCCCGTCGTCGGCATCGGATCCGTCGTTTCGATGTTGTCTTTCAGCAGGACCGGGATGCCGTACAGCGGCCCCTGGCCATCCTGGCCGCGCATTTCATCCAGTTCGGCTGCGATTTTCAGTGCATCGGGATTGAGGGCCAGGACCGAATTGATCTTCGGACCGTTGCGATCGAACTTTTCGATTCGGTCGAGATAGCCTTGGACCAATTGGACTGAAGAGAGTCTGTTTTCTTTGAATGCCTGCTGAATTTCATTGATTGTTGCTTCGGTGATGTTGAATGCTGCAGTTTCCATCTGTTTGCCCCTTTGCTGGTTAATAAGATCATATGCTAAGTGTACACAATTCAACGTGCCTCTGCATCAGACTGCAGGGCCCGTTTATAATTCCCCGGGAAAGGGAAGTTACATACTAATGACAATTTTGAGGGAGGCAATTCGATGAAGCAGAATATCGGTACCTACAATGCGGTGCTACGCATCACAGGCGGTTTGACATTGCTCGCTTATTCCACAGCCAAAATGGCGCGTGAAGGCACATCCGGAGTTCAGCTCGGGCTGGCGGTTGCAGGCGCGCAAAAAGTCGCGGAAGGCATCACCTATTATTGTCCGGTTGCAGATGCATTGAATTTGGAAGGCTCGAAGTTCCTGAAATAACAGAAGGTATCCTGTAGAGCGATCCAGCGATTGGCCGAACAAAATGGGCGGTATTTCAAATAAAACTGAATTATCAGATTAATTTGTTTCCATTCGGGGTGGATAGGTCTATGATAGGGATAAAAGGAGGCGGAGTATCTATGGATGCTGTCTTTGGGCTTGTGCCCATGTTAATCCTTTCTGTTATAGCGGTCGTTCTCATCCTGGCCTATTTTTTCTTCCATCGCTGGGCCAAGTAAAGCGGAAAACCGAAACGCCCCGGAACAAGCCTGGCGCCTTTTCATCGAACAGCGCGTCCTGCATGAGCGGCCATTCAGGTTTTGTGCACCAAATGCTTGCTAAAAAAGGCGCATCCAGAAACCGAGATGGTGAAAGGATGTGTCTTTTTTCTGCATGATTGTGGAAAGCGGATAGCTCTCATCGGCTGCTGGGGCTGCCCGTATACCATGCCAAGTGAAGGGAGTTGATCGGCTGTGGACAGAAGGATGATGATGGGAATCACCGGCGGTTTTACAGGTTTCGTTACCGGACTGATTGGCGGAGCTTTTCTCGGTTTGGTCGTGGGGGGAACTTTTCTGGGTGGCTTCAACATCCACGAATCCACCGGGCTTGAAGGGTATGAATTAGCCGCATATGTCGGGGCTGGAATCGGCGCCATTGTTCTGGCCGCAGTGGGCGTGAAAATCGGAAAGAGAGCTGCTGACAGGAAGCAGCAGGAAAGGTGAGCATGCACTTCCTGAGCCGATGCCGGCTGGAGCAGGCATTGTTGTCTTCCGGCATTTATTTATTTTTTTATAAACTATTATTTCAGACTCCCTATTAGTAAAAACCTTCACGCGTTTTAGGCAGGTGCCCGTAAGGAATGAGAAACGCCCGATCCATGAATTTTTCTATCGCTTCCATTGAAGTACATGGCTTATCGGCAAGCCATGGCGGAAGAGGAATTGTATCACTCAGACCGATGCGAAAAGAAGATGCGGGAACTTCCGTGTCTTCTTTTTGTATCATCAGATTTTGGACGGGACAGGTAAAAGTATAGGAAAAAAACATATAAGAATTCTGAATAAGAAGAATATTTAAAAAGCCTTTACATGTTTTCAACTATACTATAGGTTTAAGGTAGCGGTAAAAGTTAGAATATATCAATTTTTTATCGGATGGAAGAAAAAATGTCTGTATTTTGATGTGCATTCGTTGTATGCCCGTTCGAAGCACTTGGTGTACTGGGAGAAAAGTAAAGAAGAATCATGATGGAATGGGAGGAGGGAAGTGGAAATGGAAAAGATGGAGCAATTGCCTCAACAATCGGTTGGCTATTTTTTTCTCAGATCCAAAGAGGTGCATATTGAAAACGGAGCGGCTTTTATCACTTTCTTTGTTCGCCTGACTAGGGAAACTTCCGTCAGGAAAGAAGGCAAGGAACAAACCCGGGTCCAGGCCGTATGGGTGGACATAGACGAAGTGATGGAGGGCCACGCATCTGAAAAAGCAAGAGCATTGCCTAATTGTATGCAGCGTTACGAACTCTCGCAAAGCGTCTTCTACAGCTTATGCCATTTATCCAAGAGTTGTCCGGAAGAGCTGTTTTACATCACTCCCTATCACCGGAACTCCACGCGCAAGGAGTTCATCACTTGAAACCGCAACATCCTGAATGGCCGGAGCGACGGCCCTCACTTGAACAACAGCGAAGCCAAACAAAAAATGCCTTTCCGACGAAAAGTCGGAAAGGCATTTTCTTTTCTAAAAAACCAGTGGGTTACGCCCTGGCTGAACCATCCAATGCCTGTGGCCGATTTGCTTCTGGGCTACCGGTGGAGCCGGACGGGGTGTGTGAAGATTTTCTGATCAGGAATGCGATGATGATCCAGCTCAGCACCGAAATGATTTCGAATTTATAAACCAGGTGACCTTCAAAAACCTGCAAAAACAGGATGGCGATGAAGTAACCCATGAGAATCCGGAAATCGTAGTCGATCACTTTTGTTTTGCCGATGGCGTACGCCAGGGAAAGCAGGAAAATACCGACTAAGATTAAACCGATAATACCGCCTTGATAAAAAACTTGGACATAGAGGTTATGCAAATACCCACCCAATTCCGGGAATTCGGAGTTATTGCCTAAGCCTGTCCAAAACATGCCGTTTTGAACAACTGCATCGAGAGCTTCATTCCAAATTCTGTCTCTCCCGGAAAAGAAATTTTTCCCGGTTATGTCAAGGCTTAAGTCATTAAGGATTGTGCCCAGTGCCGTGTGGTTTAAATAGATATATAAACCGGTTGCCAGCGGACTTAAAACGACAAGGGAAGCAACGATTTGAAATGTGTAGCGATACAAATACTTTATCGCGAAAAACACCAGGCCAACGATGAAGAATGCCATCATGGCGGTTCTGGAAGTCGCGGTAAACAAGGTGATGATCAATAAAACCAGGGTATAGATATTAAGTGAACGCAGCACGATGTTTTTTTCTTTCAGATTTATCAGACAGAAAAACAACAACAGAAAAGCGATGATGCCATTGGAATTGGCGGCGATCAAGTTGTTGAAAGACAACAGGATCGGCAAAAACAGCACATTCGCGTAGATGAAGACGAAGACAATCCACAATCTTTTGTCGATGATCCGGTTTTTGAAAAACATGATAGCGGTAAAGAGCGAAACGATGATTAGAAAGTAAACAATGTATTCCACTCTCAATGGGCTGCTGCCATTGATGTTCAGGACATAATAGACGGAGAAAACCAGCAACGACCCGAAGACGAGCACGTTATTCCGGTTCGGGATGATGTCCCTGTCAAAAAGAAGATGGTAAACCACCGCCACCGCCAAAATGATAACGGGGAAAAGAAGCGATTCCTTGCTCATGAAATGGTGCACCGTAAACTGCATCCCCATCACGATAAGGGTGATCAATATAATAGCCGAAGCAATAAGCTGTGCTGCCGGCCGGATTCTGGTCAGTTCCAATTTTTTCACCTCAAACTCAATTTTGCGACAGAGAATAACTCTTGAATGTCTCAAATCACACAATTTCTATTATATAACAATTATTGAGTTAGAAGGCAGCAGCAGAAAGGTTTATTTTTTTGAAAAATGGCTGATTATAATTACTGTTTATCGGGAAGAATCGCCCTTACGCACCATACGGAATTCTGAAGATTGCTTTTTTAAAATTTATATTGAAATAGGAATATTCTTAAAAATAGTATTTTACTGGAAGAAGGCAGGAGTCAGAATTTAATAAAAATTTGTCCTTTGGTTTTTGGTTGGAAATAGCAATTCCATCCAAACAACTCCTGAACCAAGTAGAGGGGAGGCATAGGGGACTTCCCCAGTGCTTCATGCCGTTCTTTTTCAACTTCCTTTCATCCAAAATGTGCTAAAAAAGTAATGATTTTATTTGGATTTGCTGGACAGCCGAATAGAGATTCCTTATACTATTATAATGTGCGACGGCGTATTTGAGTGCCGGGTATAAAAAAAGATATAATCCCTCTTCCACGAGTTCAGGTTATCAATTGGAGAATCCTTGTGAAAAATTTAAATGAAATCAATATCATACGGGCCATCATGTGTCTGGCCATTGTCGGGACACATTCCATTTCAAACTACTTGCGCAACATCGAAGTCGACCAGGCTGCCTACGACCAGTACATCATCTGGATCCGCTTTGCGCTGCTCTGTTCAACTCCCATCTTTATTCTGCTGTCCGAAAGCCTGATTGCCAAAAACTATCCCGACGGTTTGAAAAAAGGGTTCTTTGGCAAACGGATCAAGTATATTCTGGTTCCTTACCTGTTGGTCGGCTTGGTCGTCAGCTACAAAAGCGCCGGCGGGGACCTCGCTGTATTCATGGAAGTTGTCCAGCGAAAAGTGATTTATGGGCAATGGTACGGATTTTTCGTCATCGTCATTTTCCAGTTTTACATACTGCACCGGCTGATCGGGAAGTACCTGGCGCGCGTCAATCCGATCGGGCCGATCCTGATTTCATTCGCCATCTCATTCACGCACGTCTATGCGTTCGTCCACATGGAGGCGTATCATGATCTGATCGTGAATGTGTATCCTTTCTGGTATAAAACCAATATTCTGATGTGGCTGTTCTATTTCATCGTGGCGTTTTACATCGGCCGCTACTATGAGCAGCTCGTCGGTTTCCTGACCGCAAAACTATGGGTTCCGCTGCTGATGGTACTGTTCAGCTTCGGCATCATTGTCTTCAACTACAAAGTGATGGACTATGGCCGGATTTCCAGCGAACGCTACGACATGCTGCTGTACTCGGTCAGCGCATTTTTACTTTTGGTGGCGCTGATCCGGAAATTCAATTTCAACAGCGGCACCCTGGTCATGATCAGCAATTTCTCGTTCTTCATCTACTTGACGCATATGATTTTCCTGCCGTATTTCGTCAAGCTGTCCATGACATTCGGAGAAAGCTTCTTTGCGTATGTCATTTCGATGTCTTTCCTGACCATCGCCTCCTGTATCGGCGTTGCGTTCCTGCTGTATCAAAGTCCGTTTACCCGCTACTTCACGGGCAAGATCAAATACCTCGAGCCCAGCATGCCGAAACCGAAAACTGCGCGCATGGAGCCGGAGTATGCAAACGAAGGGCGATAAGCACAATAAAGCAAAAAAAAGGCCCGGCAGATTATATTCTGCCGGGCCTTTCGCTGTTCACTTTTCAAAATCAGATGGTCCAACGGTCATTGATGATGGCCACCAGTACCCAGTCTCCGTTGCTGTTTTTTTCGAAGACCATGTTCAGGCTTTGCCAGTCCAATCCATCAAATTCATCTGTTCCCGGGTAATAGTATTCGACGATGGTCGCATCGGGATACGCCTGGTGAATAAACTCCGTAGCTGTCGGAGAGTTTCGCCCGTAATGTTCTTTCGCGGTATAAGGCGCATCCATCAGATACTCGTCGTAATATTCCGCTGGTGTCAGATTGATTTCAAAGCCGCTGCCGTCCTCATAGCCCCATAAATAATCGGTGGTATCAGACATGAAGCCCGGGAGCTGAGCTTTCGTAAAGGTGACGGCGTCTGCAGGTACACAACCACCGGCATAAGGGCAGAACGTCAAACCTTCCGAAGAGCTGACATAAGCAGCCACGTCAGCGAAATCTTCGGCCTGCAATTCGGCCAGAATGTCATTGGCCGTGTTCAGCAGCTCCGCTTTGTCAGGAACAAAAGTCGGTTCGATGGTGCGGGCCAGGAATGCAACGAACTGCGCACGCGTCACCGGAATGTCGGGACGGAACGTATTGTCCGGATAGCCGCGGGCAACGCCCTGGTAAGCCAGTCGGGACACCGCATCAAACGCGAAATGGCTTTCGCTCATGTCCGAGAACGAATTGTCCGGCGCTTCCGGGAAATAGAAGGCTCTGTCCAGCATCGTTACCGTCTGTGCACGTGTGACGGTCCAATCTGGACGGAAATAGTTATTCGGAAAACCGATAACGATTTCCTGTTCAGCGGCTGAAGCGATGTAACCGGAAAACGGGTGGCTTGCCGGTACGTCGCGGAAGCCGGTGGAGCGGGCCGTATCATCCAGATTCAGTGCACGTCCGATCATGGCGACGGCGTGGGAACGGATCACCGGATCATCTGGACGGAAGGTGCCGTCAGGATAACCATTGATGATTCCTTCCTCATACAGATAGGCGATTTCAAAAGCAAACGGGTGGTCGGCATTCACGTCATCAAACAGCACGATTGCCTTGGCAGGAGACGAGAACGAACTGAACATCAGGATGGCAGCTGCAATTAAAGACAATAAAGTCTTCATTTCTATCCCTCCCTGTTTGTTTTCATTTTACCATAGTCGTGATTAAAAAGTAACGGAATATTGTGATAAATAATAATTAATTGACAGTTTTGCATATCCAGGAAAGTGCTTTTCTGATACAGGATGGCCAAAATGTGATGCCGATATCCTTCATTTAAATCAACTGCAGCCGGTCCTGGTGTAAAATCCATAGTAAAATCTGATTATTTAGTTATTTTAGGGGTGTACGCAAACCTTTCAACTGTTAAAATGGTGGCGTGAAGTCAAACAAAAAAATGGAGGAGTGAGGCATATGAAGAAATTGATGGGAACAGTTGTCATCCTGCTGTCTTTGGTATTGGCCCTTCCTGCCGCTGCCGCCACGGATTTGCCGGAAAGCCACCCGTTCTATGAGGAGATCACGTACCTGATGGACATGGGCGTGATTGAAGGCTACCCGGACGGCACAGTGCGGCCGGACCAGGAAGTAACCCGGGCTGAAGCGGCCGTCATGGTTGGACGCCTGCAGGATTTTGACGGCACGGAAAGGGCGACACAGTTTACTGACGTGCCGGCCGGATATTATGCCAGCGGTTATATCGCCGAAGCGGCAGAAGCCGGTTATTTTGAAGGCTACGGGAATGGAAGGTTCGGGCCGAACGACTCGATCATTCGCGGCGATATGGCGCTGGTTGTCGAGCGGGTGTTTGATCTTGCCTTTACGGTAGACGTGTCGTTCAGCGACGTTCCGTCAAATGCCTATTATGAAGAAGCCATCAGCAAGATTCTGGCAGCCAATATCACCAACGGCTACCCGGACAACACGTTCCGCCCGAATCAGGAAGTGACGCGCGGACAGTTTGCCGCCTTCCTTGCACGGGCTCTTGAGCCGGAATTCAAAAATGATGCGGTCATCCCCGGCTCTCATCAGAAAGACAAAACCAAAGATTACAGTTATCGCCTGGCAGACGGATCCACAGAGGTCCACCGCTTTGTCGATGTACCGGACCGGGGAGATCTGACTTACGGATTTATGTGGACAGTCGAGGGCGACGTCAATAACTACGAATACCTCGAACTTGAGAATCGGGAGTTCTTTGCTTACGGCTACCCGTATTCCGAGCGCGACCTGGCACTCGTCTATCCGGTGGAAGTCGGCCAGACCTTTACCACCGGCCTGGGTAATGATACCATCACCCACACAATCACCGGAGTCAATGAAACCGTGGAGACGCCGTACATGACCTTTACAAACGCCACCGAAGTGACAGGCGAAGACGGCTTCAGGTATTACATGGTGGAAGGCTATGCGACGGTCAAATCAGTCGATGCAGCGGGCGTTGTGCAAAGCGAACTGCTGAGTGTCGAGTAAAGAAGGTTGATCAGCCGCAAGCAGCTCCTGCTGCTTGCAAACCATAAAGCCGCATCCGAAAACCGTGGAGGTTTCGGATGCGGCTTTTGCATGGTTACGGACATCGAAAAGGGCTCAATTCAACCGGTTGTGCGGGAGTCCGAACCGGAAGAAATCACGGCCAAATCCGCCGTAATTTAAATAGTTAAAGATTTGTAAATAATTAGACAAATATGTGGGTATAAATATATAATTGAAGAAGTGGGTCAAATGATATAAGGGATGCACTTTGCCGCTTTGAGTTCCCAGTGCTGGTTAGGGGAAGGGCGGCATTCGTGTGGTTTGAACTTGGAGGAGGTGAGCGGGATGTGAGCAGGACAGCAATGGCAATAGAAAACCTCCGGATGAAGTAGTCTGGCCGACAGTCATCCGGAGGAACAGCTGGAGTATACCAACTAAAGCTCAGTATACTCCACTTTAGTCCAAATAATAAGCGGTAACTAAAAAGGGGGAATCCAAATGAGACATAAAACGAAAATCAATCTGGTGATGAAGCCGGAATATGCCATCAGTTCGGAGACGATTATCATCCTGCCGGACTTTGATGAAAACGGCTTTTTAAACTCTTTATTGTGCAAAAAGGAGGGCGTTTCCAAAGCCGGCCTCAGTCCCTATAACCTGATTGACACGAACCTGCGCTTCCGCGGATCGAGCATGAGGGGGGCGGTGGAGGGTGCCCAGGCAATTCTCGGAAAGATGAATATGAACCCGCTGATTCTGGACAAGGAACAGGACATCATCCTGTTTCCCTGCCGCTCGCCATACCGCGAAGATTGCGTCTGGCTTGCGCTGCAGCACGTCAAGCACTACAACAGCGCCGGCAAGAGCCTGACGCAGGTCGAATTGAGCAATGGCAGCACCATCATGCTGGACGTCAGCAAACAGGCATTCGAGAAAAAAATGCAGCGTGCCTATGAGCTGCGCTTCAAGATGCAGGCGCAAAAGATGCAATTTGAAGGAAAAGTGATGGAAACGGGCATCACCTACCATTTCAGTAAAAACCGTGACCGCGGCAATTATGAAGACGGCGTATTGGTGGAGTAGCAGTCCGCATTTCACAGGCGTTTTGATGATCGAGAAAAAGCAGCAGGCCATGGGGGCCAGCTGCTTTTTGCTTTACTCCCATATTTTTGGGCGGATCCTCATCCGGCCTGTGTGCTCAACTTCTCCTTGCCGTATTTTTTCACCAGGTAATTGGCCACGAGCCAGGTACCGATGGCTACGGCGATCGGTGTCACCAGCGGAAGGGGTGACGCGGCGAGCAAATAGGAAGAAGCCGTATTGGCCCAGGCGTGCAGGATGACACACAGCCAGACATTGCGGGTGCTGTTGTAAAGCCAGCCGAGCACGTAAGCCTGCGGAATGGTCAGCAGTGTAAAGCCGACTAGCGTCAGCAGCACGGCCGTGGTGCCGGCGGAATAGTTCAGGTAAATGATGAAGGGGTAGTGCCAGATGCTCCACAGCACCCCCACACGAAAGCAGGCTTGTTCGGCGGTGAAGCGGGTCTGCAGGAGCGGCTGCAGATAGCCCCGCCAGCCGAACTCCTCCATGCCGCTTGTAACACACTGGAACAGGAAAAAGACAGGAAGAAACCACAGCGGCAGCACGCCCCAGTTAAACTCCCCGGTAAATCCCGTCATAGTCCACGTCACCAGCAGTGCCGCTGAAAACAGCAGGACCGGATAGAGCAGGATGAACAGCAGCCAGCCCCCAATGTTCGCGGGACGCTTTTTTCCGGCAGGCGGTGGCAAGAGGCTGCCGTCTTTTCGGTTCCTCATCACCAGCCCTACGGCAACCACACCCGCAATCGGGCCGTAGACCGCAGCTGTAAACAGCAGCGACAGCAGCAATTGCCCGACACTTTCGACGCCTTCCGTCAAAGCGGTGTAGAAGCCTTCATTGTACAGAATCTCCACACCGGTCTGTCCGGAGATGGCCATGGCGCCAATCCACAGTGTCCAGGAAACCAGGATGGTTGCGCCGTAAAAAATTGCGGATTTCTTCATTACGTTGTCCATTTTCAGCACCTTCAACGTGTGACTTTAAGCGGCTGGAATTTTGAGGCGGAAATTGCCGTTTCTTTGTTTCACGATCAGCGCAGCCGCGCCGGCAACAGCGGCAACGGCGGCAATGCCAATTGCAGCACCGTATATGGGACGCCAATTGAGCGGAATGCTGTTCGAGCCGGCAGGCAGAGGGGCTTTTCTGTTATAGGTGTATTCCGTCAGCCGGTCGATCGTCGGCGTCGGCGTATTTCCGGGCCGGATCATGGCGTAGTATTCATCCGTTAAATACTCATTTTCATCCGCTGAATCCTTCAAGTGTTGCAGGATAGGTCCGAACGGCGGTGTGGTTGCCATTTTGCTGAGCGCCAGCACAAAAATTGGTTCAGGAATCCTGTCCATCATTTCAAACGCGGGAGGCGTAATGGGAATTCCGGCGTTCTTCATTGCCTGCAGCGACTCGTGGAGTGCGCGTTTCATGAGAACCTGCGCATCCCGCGTTTCAGCAAAATGCTCCGGATCCGAATCGCACGCATAAACGGCCGGAACAAGCGTCGGAATCATGACGGCAACCTGTGTTTTCAACCATGCGTCGATGTCTTTCCGGATTTCAGCCCGGTAGCCGCGCATGGAACTCAAAATCTTCGCCACTTCCCGGGTCCGGGTGCTGACACTGCCATCCACTTCGCCGATCGGCAGCATCATGGTATTCTTCTTGTCCACCGGCATCATGTGCATGACTTGCCCTTCTTTATACCCGCCCGGCAGCGGAAATCCGGCCATCACCCGTTCTTTGCCGAGTGCATCGATAAATTCCTGCTGGCCGGCGGCGTTATTCATCATGAACAGAAACGTCGGCACGTTTTTATTGGCCGCCAGCGCCGGCAGGATGGCGGAAACCTTATTTTTTCGCACCGGCACAATGACCAGGTCGTAATAATCTTCTTCCCCGAGGCTCTCGACAATCGGCAGATGCGTGACCGTCCGCACGCCCGTTACGGTATTTTCGATGACTACGCCGTGCGTTTTCAATTCCTGCAGCCGTTCCCCGTGGTCAAGCAGGGAAACCGAATGGCCCGCTTCTGCCAGGCGCTCCGCGAATAAACTCCCGAAAGGTCCCACTCCATAAATTAAAATTTTCTTTTTCATGCTCTTTGCTCCTTTATGCGTATTTTTTGATACAAATTTGATTTATTATACCATTTATATTTGATTATGCGCGTTATTTATAAGAAAATTGAAAAAATTCCAGAAAGTTCTTTCGGCCGGGCTGGGAGCGAGTCCAAGTGAAGGGATCAGGCGATATTACCGGCACTCAGTATCAAATGACACGATTTTTAACGGCAAAAATTTAAAACGATGTTGACATTTTTTTGCGAATCGTTATAATTTTACTTGATAACTGAATTTTTAGATAACTTCAGTTAATTCGCAGGAGGTAAATTCTGATTGCGGAAGGAGGCATGGGCGAAGCGGTTGGGAAAGCAATTGGTGGACATAGGTCGCTGGCCATGGATATTCGCAAGTCCGAAACTAATTAATGGAAAGAGGAGATCTTGCTATGAGAAAACTGTTGCCAAGCAAACGGGAGGATTTTTTCCCGAGCCTGTTTGAAAGTGGATTTGAAACCGATTTGTTCGACCGTTTCTTCAAGGAATCCCATTACCCGAAAGTCGACATCAAGGAAGTCGATGACGGCTATGAGATGAAAATGGACGTGCCCGGTTTCTCCAAAGACGACGTCAAAGTCGAATACCGCGACGGCTATCTGGAATTGGAAGGAACCCGCGAGGAGAGCAAGGAAACGAAGGAAGACGACGGCCATTACATCCGCAAAGAGCGGTCCTACGGTTCGTTTAAACGCAGCTTCTACGTAGGCGACATCGACGAAAGCAAGATCCACGGCTCGTTCAAGGACGGCATGCTGGAGTTGAAGGTTCCGAAGGCCGAAGAAGATGAGAAGAAAAAAAATGGCACGCAGATCCAGCTGGAATAATGGCATAATCTGCGCTGCAGCGATAAAAATTGAATGTTATTGATGTGTGGTGCTGCACTGCCATTGCCGGAGCGATCCGGCGGTGGCGGTGCAGTTTTTTTGATGGAATAAAAACTTGGGGTTGCCTGCGGAGTTTTGGGGTGGTTTTTGGGGGTTTGGGGGTTTTGGGGTTTCGCTTTTCGCCGTAGCGAAAAGCATCCATTATTTCTTGGTTTTTGGTCACCTAGTGGAGGAAGAAGGGGTTTTTCTTTTAAATAGCGTGCCGCGGGAGGGGTGTCGGAGGGGATATCCGCGTTCGGGGGGATAATTCCGCGTTCAGGAGATTAATTCCGCGTTCAGGGGGATAATTCCGCGTTCAGCAAAATAATCCCGCGTTCAGACGAATAATCCCGCGTTCAGCATTTTACACACAAAAAAACGCCGCTTTTCAGGCGGCGTCAACGAGACTATTTCTTTATTCGATATCGACGAGCTTTAGTTTCTCCGGTTTTTCTTGGTGATGGTCAGAAAGTGGAGGAAGAATGGGGTTTTCTTTTAAGAAGTGTGTCGCGACAGGGGGTGTCGGAGGGGATTTCCGCGTTCAGCAGAATAATCCCGCGTTCAGGAGAATAATCCCGCGTTCAGGAGATTAATCCCGCGTTCAGCAGAATAATCCCGCGTTCAGCAGAATAATCCCGCGTTCAGCGTTTCAAACACAAAAAACGCCGCTTTTCAGGCGGCGGCAACGACACTATTTCTTTATTTGATATCGACGAGCTTTAGTTTCTCCGGAAACAACAAAATCATATTGCCTTAAAATTCTATTTGCCGTGTCAGCCGAGTCAAGGGAGCAAAAAGCGCGCAATTCTTTGTTCGTGATACTGTCATTTACAAACGTGAAGTACTCCTGCAGAGCAAAATGGTGTGCGGCGGCATTTTTTGTGTTGCAGTCGCGGCATACCCAATTTCTTTTGCTGCGCACCACCTGATACCCCTTGCATTTTGAGCAATGGACGCCTCGCTTCAAGTCATCATAAGAAATTTTGTAAGTTTTGCAAAGAGGTTTTCTGACATAAGGGGTATGATTGGCCTCCAGCAATCGCTTGATTTTATTGATTTTCAAAGGTGTCGGTTCTTGAGGAGTGGATTGGAGGATATTGTAAAGATATTCGTTCATCTGGTAAGTTTTGCAAATGAGAGCGCCCGTCGGCTTCGAGTGGAACATGCAATTGTGCGCAGTGTTGACGATCAGGCCTTTCACGCGGACATCAAACTTTCGCTTCTTCAACCAATTCCTTAAAAAGCGGATATTCTTATTCAGCTGGTACACGGGATCATCAAGGATCAGCCGCTCTCCTTTATCATTCATGCGAATAAATTCACCGGTCTGCTCAGTAAAATGCAGGTCGTCGCTGACGTTCTTCGAATCCAGGATAATGACGCATTTCTCCGTCAGAATGAGGCCGTCAAACTGGGTAATCCATTCGCCCTGTTCCAGTCCGATATCCCACAGTGCGTGATAATCTTCGTCCAGGTGAAACTCTTTGAATTTATTTTGCATTTTGATCTCACCGCGTATGCCCGCGGTTTTCCGGTGATGCTGATTTTTGAGATACCCTTTTCGAGGATGCGTTTCGGGCAGTCTGGCAATGAAGTGCAGAAGGGCCTCAGGTTGCGGTAAAAGTTCGATCTTTTCTTTTATACTCTTCACCCCCATCGTCAATGTAAATAAATTATATCATTTGGAAAAGCTTATTGTTTAACAATTCTAACTATTTTTCCGGGGGAGGTTTTTCGCTTTTCGCCGTAGCGAAAAGCATCCATTTTTTCTTGGTTTTGGGTCGGGTAGTGGGCGAAGAAGGGGGTTTTCTTTTGGATAGAGGAGGTGTCGGAGGGGATATCCGCGTTCAGGAGGATAATTCCGCGTTCAGCGAGATAATTCCGCGTTCAGGAGATTAATTCCGCGTTCAGAAAAATAATTCCGCGCTCAAAAAAATAATCCCGCGTTCAGCAATTCACCCCCCCCACAAACCAAAAAAACCCCCAATAGCCCGCAGGCTTTTGGGGATTGCTTCAATATTAAAACAGGCCGATGGCTTCACCATTCGGGCCGACATCCATGTTCAATGCGGCCGGCTGTTTCGGCAGGCCGGGCATCGTCATGATGTCACCGGTCAGGCATACCAGAAAGCCTGCGCCGAGTTTTGGCATGATCTCGCGGATGGTGACGGTAAATCCTTCGGGGCGTCCCAATAATTTGGGTTGGTCCGATAATGAATATTGGGTTTTCGCCATGCAGATCGGCAACTCGTCCCAGCCGTATTTCTTTAATTCCACCAGCTGTTTTTGCGCTTTGTCGGACAGTTGGATGTTGTCTCCGCCGTATACCTTTTGCACAATCGTCCGAAGTTTTTCTTCGACCGAATCGGTTGCTTCGTATAAATAGCTGAAGTCCGTCGGGCGATCCAACTCCTGTTTCACCAGCTTCGCCAATTCCAAACCGCCTGCGCCGCCTTGCTCCCACACATTGGTCAACGCGATGGGAACGCCAGCCGCTTCGGCCCATTGCATGATTTCGTTTATTTCGGATTCGGTGTCTGTGATGAAACGATTCAGGGCCACCACGGGTTCAATGCCGAACTGGCGGATCGTATCCACGTGTTTTGCCAAATTGACCATGCCGCGTCTCACCGCGTCAGCATCGGCGTCGCCAAGCAATGACTTCTCCACGCCGCCGTGCATTTTCAGCGCCCGCACCGTCGCGACGATGACGACCGCATCCGGATGGAAGCCGCCTTTGCGCGATTTGATGTGCATGAATTTCTCCGCACCGAGGTCGGCTCCGAATCCCGCTTCGGTCACCACGATGTCCGCAAGCCGTCTCGCTGTGTTCGTCGCCATCAGCGAGTTGCAGCCATGGGCGATATTCGCAAACGGTCCGCCGTGGATGATCGCAGGAGTTCCTTCAATTGTTTGCACCAAATTTGGTTTAAATGCTTCTTTCAGCAATAAAACCAGGGATCCTTCAACACCAAGGTCACGCACCATAATCGGCATCCTGTCATATGTATAGCCAATGACCATACTTGCCAGCCGTTCTTTCAAATCTTCAAGCGAAGTCGCGAGGCAGAGGACCGCCATAATTTCAGAAGCCACCGTAATATCGAAACCATCCTGCCTCGGGACGCCGTGTGCCGGGCCACCGAGACCGATCGTCACCTGGCGCAGCGCGCGGTCGTTGATATCCAGCGCCCGTTTCCAGGTGATTCTTCTTGGATCGATGTTCAGCGGGTTGCCCTGATGCAGGTGATTGTCGATGAATGCAGCCAGCGCGTTGTTGGCTGACGTAATGGCATGGATATCGCCGGTGAAATGAAGATTGATGTCTTCCATCGGCAAGACCTGAGCAAAGCCGCCGCCTGTCGCGCCGCCCTTGACGCCCATTACCGGCCCAAGCGAAGGCTCGCGAAGTGCGACAATGACCGATTCCTTTAATTGATTGAAGGCATCCGCAAGCCCTACCGTTACCGTGGACTTTCCTTCGCCTGCCGGTGTCGGGCTGATCGCCGTCACCAGTACGACTTTTCCTTGTGCAGTTGCAGGGGGCAATGAATTGACATCAATTTTCGCTTTGTATTTTCCGTATAACTCCAGCGCGTCAGCTGGAATTCCAGCTCTTTCGGCAATATCCTGTATGGGCAAAATTTTTGCTTCTGCAGCAATCGACAAATCCGTAAATGACATCCATTTTCCAACTTTCTTTTTTTTCTTTATTATACCTTGATGCTGGTAAGAAAAGAACCGATTTAGGCTGGTGTCGTGAAGCTGCCCCGGTTGCTCGGGGGCGAATAAATAACTGGAACTTCCTGTCAGGCAGAATTGGAGCAAGTAAAATTATTTTCCTGTATACTACTGGGGTAGGTAATATGACACAAGGTTGTTTGAAGCAACCCACTCACAAAATACTATAGCCAGTCAGCCCGGGCTGATGGCTGTTACAGGGGGCAGGGCATGAACATTGTAATGAAAGCGATTGTGATTTCCGTTATAGGGTTGGCGGTGCTTGGCGGAGCGGGATATTGGTTGTTGCAGGGACTCTTCACAGAAGACGGCAAAGAGATTGCCGAGGTTGCGGAAGGGATTGACCTCCGCGAAGAAGGCAAGGCATCGGCAGAAACCCAGGAAGCCAAAGGAACTGCCGGCAAGGTGAAGGCCGACATGGAGGAAGAGAAAGTACAGAACTATCTTCACCAAATGACGCATCAAAAGATTGTCGCCACCGAAAAGCGGGGCGCAGTCGAAATGTCAGCGGACAACATCGACAATATGCTGAAAATTGTACGGGCGAATTCTGCAGCTTATGAGCACAGCGCCTTCTATGAAGAGACGTTGACGACCTGGCAGCAGGGCGACTTCAGCAACGCAGTTTCGGTTCACAACACAATCTGGAACTGGCACAAAGGCACGGTGGGAAGAGCGACGGGCTTGATGTCGCAGGCGCAGGAAGAAGCGTTTGTGGAGAAGCACTTCAGGTGAATCGCGCATACTACCGGGTGTGCTGACAGGAAAGAAGGAAATTCATAATTAGTGCGTGCTGGAAGCTGCAGCCCGAGACCGGTTTGGTTTTGGGGGTGTGTTTTTTTTGTTGTCGGAAGGAATTGAATTGTGTGGGTGACCGTCATCACCTCAAACCCACTGCTAAAAGCCGGACAAGCAAAAGGCGCCAGGGAGCCCTCCCTCGCGCCTTCTTCTTAAGTTTTCACCCGTGACACCGTTATGCCGTCGCCGATGGGCACGAGCAGCGATTCCAGCTGTGGATGGTTTGCCACGGTTTTGTTGAACGCCTTCATCACTTCGGTGTGTCCTTTCAGCTCAGCATCCGGATCTGCGACTGTGCCGCCCGCCAGCGCATTGTCAGCTGCGATGACAGCTCCCGGCTGTGCCAGTTTGATGCAGGCTGCGAGGTAATTTTCATAGTTCTCTTTGTCGGCATCGATAAAGAAAAAGTCGAAGCGTTCATGGGAATCGATCAGTCTCTCGAGGCTTTCCAAAGCTGGCCCCGTCAGGTAGCGGACCTGGTCTCCGAAACCGGCATTCGCCAGATTTCGTTGTGCCAGCTCGGCGTAGCTTTGTTCGAGTTCGAGCGACGTCAGTCTGCCGTCCGGCCCGAACCCTCTGGCGAGACAAATGCCACTGTAGCCGCCGAGTGCACCAATTTCCAAAATGTTTTTGGAGCCGGAGATGGAAACAAGCAGGGTCAAAAGCTTGCCTGAGGCAGCCGGCACGGAGATTTGGCGCATGCCATGCTCTTCGATGGACCTTACTACGTTGTCCAGCACGTCATCCTGTTTCGTAAATACGTCATGAATGTATTGGTTGATTTGCTTCACTTTTCCCATTCCTTTCTGGACGTGTCTGATTGGTCATTGGCCGATGATTCAATTGCCGGAAATGTACCGCTGGAAATGAAGACCTTCCCTGACTCAATTCTTCATTCGCGGACAGAAACCTTTTTATGGAGGGAAATTATGTGCCTGTCATCTTTACAATAAAGAACGCAAAAGCCAGGCACGCGTGTCAAATCCGCGTGCCTGGCTTTCCGGTTGGATAGGTTTTACTTCTTTTTGTTTTTGTCGCGCGGCGTCAATGGAGCGGTGTTATTCGCGACAAATGGAACCGGCGAAGAGGTCTCGTCGTGTTGTTGTTTATCGTCCTCGAAGTGTTCCTGAATCTCAAGGTTTGCTTGAGTTGCCTCATCTTCCGTCTGATGTTTTTTGTTTTTTTCCTCTTTCATTTGAATTCCTCCTTCGAAATGATCTTTTCATTCCTTCCATGTCCAGAGATGGAAATAAAATAGTTGCGCCATGCATCCTGCTTCTTGTTCAGTATATCCCATACGGGGAAATCAGGTAAAACGGAAGGCTCTTCTTTGCCGGCCTTCCCGGGGGTGTTTAGGGGGCGGAACGGACAGGAATGGTACATAGAGAAGCTTGAATACAGGAGGGAGCAGGATGGAACTTTACACAATTGGCCATTCGAGCCATTCCAGGGAATTTTTTGACAAGATGCTGAAGGAGAATAAAATCGAAGTGCTTGCGGATGTGCGGGCCTTTCCCGGCAGCCGCAAGTGGCCGCAGTTTTCAAAGGACGAATTTCCGAAGTGGCTGGAGGCGGAAAACATCCGCTACCGGCATGTTCCCAGGCTCGGCGGCCGGCGCCGCAAATCGAAGAGAGTCGAAGAAGGTGTGAACGCCGGCTGGAATAATCGTTCGTTCCATAACTACGCCGATTACACGCTGACCTGTGAATTCCAGGAAGGCATCGAAGAACTGCTCGGCCTGGCATCGGATTCGCGAGTCGCGTATTGCTGCTCGGAACGCCATCCGTCCCGCTGCCACCGGTTGCTGATCAGCAACTGGCTCGTCGCGAACGGCCACAAAGTCATCCACATCATAGACGGCAAAGACGAAACTGTTGAGCTGGTCGAGCATGAAGTGGGCATGTGGGGCGCGCCGGCTGAGCTGAGGGAAGAGGAAAGCAGGGTTGTCGTTTATCCGGAGAAAGCGGAAACTTGATGAAGGAAACCGGTTTTATTGGACGGTAGAGCTTTGGCATATGTGCTGTTAGTTTGGACAAGCTACTGGTTTTGCGGGTTTATTTATCGCAGAATTTGAGAATACAGATGACAGAGGAGATCCTGCATATCCATCAAAATCGGCAAACCGAAAGGAATGTGAAGTGATGAGCATGCAACAGGTCCAGCCCGGCGATTTGGTCAGAGACGAATATGGCAATCATTATCTGGTAGTGAGGGCTCATCAGGAAAAGGGAGTTTTAAAGAACATTCAGGTTTCGAATCTATGGTACGAGCAGGCTTTCCGTGAAAGTTTTGAAGAAGCGAGCGCCGGTAAGTCGATTGGCATCCAACTGCAGGAAAAAGTCAATGATTATATAGAAGTGACGGAGAACAGGGGACGTCCGATTTACTCTTGCCATGACCTGACTGCCAACAAAATTGATGTTTACGTGCTCGATATCAGAAAGCCGCATCCGAATATCGTTTTGTGAATTGTGTGTAAATTGTGTGGGTGACTGTAGTCTGCCCCCTTATAATGGACACGAGAGGTGCTATAATTGTGCAACCACAAGGCTCGTTGGAAGGGGAATTACAATGGGAAGCAAAAAAGAAAGCGGAAAACAGACGTCTTATGCACAAAAACTGGCAGCGGTTCAAGAAGTGTTGGAAAAGAAACGGCACATTCAAGAGGTTGCAGAAGAACTCAGCATCCATCCTAATTCCTTGACGAATTGGCTGAGAAAATACCGGGAAAAAGGACCAGAAGGCTTACAGCCTTACCGGCATCAAAGTTCGACATATACTTCTCAGACTGCGGAGCTGGAACGCCTTAAAGCGATCGAAAAGAAATATAACGATCAAATCGAGGAGATCGAAATTCTAAAAAAGTTCCAGGCTTTTCTCAAGGAGAACGAATAAGAAAAAGCTACGAAGCCATATCCGGCTTGAGAAAAGAGCACACGGTCCAAAAATTATGCAAGGCTATCGGCGTATCGCCCAGCGGCTATTACGCTTATTTGAAACGGCCACTTCGCACTGTCTCCGAGCGTGATCGCAATGATGTCGAGGCCATTCAGAGCTTGTACGAGGCAAATGCCGGCACCATTGGTGCAAGGCGGATAGCAGGTGAATTGAAGGAAACAAAAGGGCATGTCATCAATCATAAGCGCGTCCGCCGTTTAATGAATGAACTGAATATCAAATCCAAGATCCGCCGACCGAAAACGAATAAGCAGCCGAAAGAAAAAAGTGCTGGCTTTGTCTACCCGAACCTGTTGAATCGCGATTTCAACGCGATTCTTCCCAACCGCAAATGGGTGACAGACTTATCGGAACTGAATGTCGAAGGCGTGAAATTCTATGTTTCGGCCATTATGGACTTGTACAATCGGGAAATTATCGCTTTCGTCGTCAGCGATACCCCTGACCTCAAACTGGTCGAACAAACCATCCGCTCTGCGATGAAGAATCGCGGATTACCCGACTTGGAGCACGTCGTTCTCCATTCCGATCAAGGAAGTGTCTACCGTTCGGTCAAGCATCACCAGCTGGCAAAAAAACTTCAGTTCACCCCAAGCATGTCCCGGAAGGCGAATTGTTGGGACAATGCCTGCATCGAAAGTTTTTTCTCCCATCTCAAAACCGAGTTTCCGCATCATCACCCAATCGTTTCAGCGACACAGGTCCAGAAGGACCTCTTGAAATTCATCGGATTCTTCAATGAAGAAAGAAGTCAAAAACGGCTGGGGTATATGACCCCAGCCGCTTACGCAAACAGTAAAAGTATTCAACAAGGTGCACAATTGTTGGCTGTCTAATAAAGAGGGGCTAGACTACTGTCACCTGCCGTATGGCACCCAAAAGAAATTTCACAAAAAAGCCGTCTCCCTAAAATGGAAGACGGCTTTTCAAATTCAGTTATTCCTTCTCCAACCCGACGGCAAAGCTGAGGTACATCAATGCGTTGCGGGCCTTGAACGTGGTGGACATGGCCAAGCGTTCGAGCTCGGCCTTCGACATCTGATGCTTGCGGAGTTCACCGCTTGCCGCGACATCTTCCTTTTTGGTGATGACCTGGACGAAACTGCGTTCCATTTGGTCGCGCAATTGAAGCGACCGGATCATGGCGAGGTTCTGGGATTCAGAGCGCTCGTAGCCGTATATTTCTTTTGAAAACCAGTACAGTGCCTTGAGGGCGCTGTTTTTTGTGTTGCGGATAAACGGTTTGAGTTCGTTTTTCGGATGTTCGTCGTCAAACCAGATGCGCTGCATGCCGGCCAGCTGGTCTTTCACTTCCAGCTTGAAATAATGGTTGAGAAATTGCGCGGATTTATTGAAAAGCGTGAAAGACTGGCGGTAAACCGCCTTCAGTTGTTCATCACGCAATGGGTTTGACGAATCCAGTTCGAGTGCTTCGAACAGGTTTTCACGATGCGCGATGAATTCCGCAACAAGCCCATCCATGAACGCTTCGAGGAACACGCCGCGCTCTTTGTCCGTCCCTTTGTAGCGGTAACGAAGAGTATCGAGTTTCATCGTGCCTTCCGGATCGACTTCGTTGTCCGGGTTCAGCAGCAAATGATGTTTTGCGCACCAATTGCGGTATTCTTCCTCGCGCCCTTCGAAAAAGTTCGGTTTGTAATTCGCGGTGACATCGACCGGACCGATTTCGTCCAGCATTTTCTGCGCCAGCTTGAGCCGGTCGGCGTACAGGGCACGGCCGTTCGGATCTTCAATCTTTTCCGCACCTTCGCTGAGCAGTTTCCGCGCTTTGTGGAGCGCATCGGCTTTTTCTTCCTTGCCGGTCAGGAATGTGGAATAAAACAGCAGCCCCCAGCCGCGTTCCGCTTCCTTTCGCTGGTAGGACGGGTCTTTCTCTTCTTCTTTCATCTGTTCCAGCACATGCAGGCCATCGAGCGAGCGGCCGACATAGATCAGCACTTCCGCATAGTTCAGGCAGATCTGGTTCCAGACAGTCGGCGGAACTTTTCCGCGGAACTGGAAAAACAGGCTTTCAAACAGAAACAGCTGGCGCTGCTTCATCGGGCTGTTCCAGTCCTTCTGCAACTGGTGGCGGATGCCCAGCTGGCTTGACTCCAACAGAATCGCCAGCGGGTATGCCGCCTGGCCTTCCAGCCGTTTTTTCAAATGGCTGATTATGTCGTTCAGCTTTTCGGGTTCCGTTTTCGTCTTCTGGAAATCCTGCAAAAGCATTTGTGTCGCCTGATACAGTTCCTTCAATTCAAATTGCCCGTAATCTTCTGATTGGGCAATATCCTGTAAATTTGTCATCGGGAAGCCTCCTTGGGTGTATGGTCCGTTCGTTTTTTAAGGTTTGGGATTGGAGCGATTGCACCTTCAATTTCTATTGTAACGAAAAGGAAGGTGCGGGTCACGAAATATTATCAGAATTGTGTGGAAGTTGTGCGGGTGACTGTCACCAAAGCAACTTCCACACAATTCCAGAACTGGCGATACGGGATGAAATTGCGGTATAGTATTGGAGCAGACATAAGATTCAGTCATCTCAGACGAAACGAAAAAAGGATTACAGGAGGATACATGATGATCAATTTTCCAAAACCGACTGTGGAGCAATTTTTCCGCACATACATGATTTCTGATTTTACGGTGAGCCGCGATGAAAAGCGGCTGATTTTCAGTTCGAACCTGAACGGCAATGTGAATTTATGGGCGATGGATCTGCCCGCCGGCTTCCCGTACCTGTTCGCGCAGCGTGACGAGTCCGTGAGTTTCATCAAAATCGATCCGGAAAACCGGTTTGTGCTGGTCGGCTACGATAAGGACGGCGACGAGAATCACCAGATTTTTGGATTGCCGTACGCAGGTGGACTGCCGCAGCCGCTCCTGACCGGTGAACCGGATGAGAAATACTTTTTCTCGCATTTAAGTGAAGACGGCAAACGCTTGTATTACATGACGTCCAAAGGGAATCCGACCTATTTGAATACCCGCGTCCACAACCTGGAAGATGGTTCGGACAGGCTGCTACTTGAAGGGGTGGAAGGCGTCACGGAACTTTCGGCTGTTTCAGACAATGAAGAGGCGTTTGTTTATTCACGTGCGTTTGCCAACACTTACGTAACGTCATTTGTGAAAATCGGTGACGAGATGCATAACCTGACACCGGATGCCACGAAGGTCCATATCGCTTCGGACCCAGTGTTTACGGACGACAGCACGGTTTATTTCGTGACAAATTACGACAGCGAATACAGTTATGTGGCGAAATTTGATATCGGAGCGAAACAGTTCTCCCGGGCTTTGGAAATTGCCGGTGAAAGCGTGGAGAGCCTGAAGTGGCATAAGGAAAGTGCTGCGTTCTATATAACAACGGAAAAAGGCGTGGCCGATTCGCTGTATCGTGTGGATGCGGAAATGGAAAATCTGCAAAAACTGGATGCGCCGGTGGATATTATTGAGAAGATTCAAGTGACGAAATCAGGTTCTCTGTATTTATTGGGCAAAAGCTCGACGGTACCCCACAATATCTTCCGTTTGGAAAACGGGGCGGAATGGACGCGATTAACGAAGAACATCGTATTGGGACTGGAATCCGACGACATGGTGGAGCCGGATGTGGTGACGTACAACTCGTTCGACGGCATGGAAATCGAGGCGTTATTGTTCAGAGCGAAACCGGAAAACGACAACGGCCACACGATATTCTGGCCGCACGGCGGACCGCAGGCGGCGGAGCGCAAAAGTTTCCGTTCGATGTTCCAATGTTTCCTGAACCGGGGCTACTCCGTGTTCGCGCCGAACTTCCGCGGCAGCACGGACTATGGTGCGTCGTTTGTAAAACTGGTGGAGCAGGACTGGGGCGAAGGGCCGCGCCTGGATTGCCTCGCGGGCATCGAATGGCTGTTTGACGAAGGGATCAGCGACCGCGACAAATTATTCCTGGTAGGCGGAAGCTACGGCGGCTATATGGCGCTGCTGCTGCACGGCCGCCATCCGGAATATTTCAAAGCCGTCGTTGATATCTTCGGCGTCTCGGATCTGTTCACGTTCTACAACTCGGTGCCGGAACACTGGAAGCCGATGATGGAACGCTGGATCGGTAACCCGGAGCGCGACAAGGAACGTTTCATCAAAGACACGCCGACGACGTACCTCGACGGCATGGTCAAACCGATGCTGGTCATCCAGGGAGCGAAGGACCCGCGCGTCGTCAAAGAGGAATCCGACCAGATCGTCGCCAAGTTGCGTGACGCCGGCCGTGATGTAGAGTATCTCGTGTTGGACGATGAAGGCCACGGCTTCTCACGGAAAGAGAACGAGATTGCGGTATACAGCCGGATGCTGGATTTTTTGGCGAAGCATCAGGGGTAAAACAGCGAATAAACCGGTGGCGGCAGATGGAAATCTGCTGCTACCGGTTTTTTATGTTGTTTTTAGAGGGGGAAGGTGGAGAAATCGCAAGCTTTGGGGGACATTGTGAGTTTTATGTGCGGTGGGGCGGATTTATGTGCGGTGAGCGAGATTTGTGTGCGGTGAGCGAGATTTATGTGCGCACAGCAAGATTTATGTGCGGAGCACTAAAATTATGTGTAAAAAATAAAAATTTGCGCTAACTCCCATACCCAACTCCCATACCCAACTCCCACACCCAACTCGCGCACCCACCTAACCCACACCCGCAAAAAAAGGCCTCGCCTCAGCGGAGCCTTCATTCCTCGTAGCATCAATTCCTAAAACGCACCGGATCCGCCGCCCCCGCCGCCGACGCCAGCTCCTGATCCGGCTACTCCGGCGCTTGCGCTGGCAGTGGTGGCAGTGCTGGCAGAAACGAAGATGGCGGTCAGGAAGACAGGATTCATGATGAAGCTGGTGGCATCCGTTTCCGTGCCGGCGGAAGTGAAGACGGACGCTTTTCGTTCGGCGGTTTTGGGGTCAGTGCCGAGAAGATAGGCGTAGGCGCGCTGTTTTTCATCTTTTGTCAGGCTGTCCCATTGTTCGGACGGCAAATTCTCCATGGCGTCGTCCATGCGCCGCCAGTTCCGGCGGAGGACATGTCCTTCGTACGTGATGGGCGAGTAGCCGATGGCAAAGCCAAGTGCGGTCAGTGCCAGGACGATGGAGGCAGCCACCCACGGGAAGAGCCCGTAGATGCCGGTATAGATTGCGAGCCCCACGAAAACAAGGCTCAAGATTCCGGCAGTCCCACGCAAACCGGGATGTTTTTCGAAAAAGCCCTGTGCTTTCACTTCGTCACTGATGCCTTTATTCCACTCGGCCATTGCCTCATTATAGGCGGGATGATTCGATTCCTGCTGCGTATAGGCCTCGACTTGTTCGAGCGTAAATTCCCGACCGTTGCCGATTTCATCGAACAGGAGGCCAATCAACGCGTCTTCGTGCAGGTGGTCGGTATGTCGGTTGATCAGCTCGAAATGATTTTCCGACAACTGCCGGATATTGCCTTTGCGCATCAAGTCCATGATCGCGGCTGAAATCGTGTTCGGCGACAGAGAGCTGGAATGTGTGAAATGGAGCAGCGCGGGAATGCTCATCGTGTCTTTCGGTACAAAAAATTCGTACGGCGTCTTCCGGATTTTCTGTTTGCGCTGGAAAGCCCGGAACCATGCCAGGAGGATCCCTGCCAGTAACAGGGCGCCGGCAATGACAATGGCGGGAATGCCGAAGTTTCTGGCGGTTTGCTGATTCTGTGCGAAAATCGCCGCTTCATTTTCCAGCTGCTCGCGGTCTTGCGCTAAGTCGTCCCGCACAGTCCCGTCCTGAGCCGTCAGGGACGGAAACAATTCCGGTTCAAAAATCGCCCGGATATCGGCGTTTTCACCAGCGGGCACGGAGCCCAGTTCAAACAGCACAGAGCCATCGTTCGTAATCATTTCCGTTCCGTAAGCTTCGCCATAGCCAAGCGCCTGCACGTCTGCGGCAGGGGCAGGGGGAATGACGCGGATGGTCATATCGCCGTATTCGCTTTCGTTGCTCTCGTCGAAAAACGGCCAATAAAACTGCGCGCCATCTTCAAACTTCTCTACAGCGCCGGCAATTTGGTAAGAAAGCTCAACTTCCACCGTGTCGCCCGCCTCACCGCTTCGGTATACCTTATAAAGGCCATCTTCACTTTCGACCTTCAGGGCATTGCCGTTTTCCGAAGCCGAGAAACTTTCGATGGCAGTACCCTGTTTGGGAATCAGGCTGCGGGTGATGCCATTAAAATCGTCCTCAAAGTCGTAAGTGAACTGCTCGGTCACCTCAGCCGTGCCGTCCTTGTTCAAATGTGCATCAATCCGGACTTCCGTAATTTCAAAGTCGACAGCAAAAGCATGTGTCGGCAGCAGCAAGAGCACCAAAACGAACGCCAGCAAATAAGGGAGAATTTTTTTGCCAGTCATGATCCATCACCTCTTGCACAGTTATACGGATGAAGAGGGAGAAAGTTTCACGGGGAATTGCGCGGGTGCCAGTCACCGGCACAATTCTGCGGGAAAATGGATATCTTTGGCTGCCTCCTTTATACTGCACTTAAAGCGGGCTAAAACGATTTGAAGGAGGGAAAGCAATCATGAAAGAACAGCGAATCTTCAAGAAAAGTGCACTAACAATCATCACGGCGATTCTGGTGTTGTTGTTTATGCCGAATTTAGAGGCGGGGGGCATTTCTCCCGGCAAAGCGGAGGCAGCGACGACATTCCCGGACGTTACAGATTTTAAAGCTGAAATCGATTATTTGACGGGCCTTGAAATCATAAGAGGTTATCCGGATGGAACGTTCCGCCCGAAAACCAGCATTACCCGCCTGGATGCAGTCCGGATGATTCTGCGGGAAATGGAGATTGAAGATCCGGTTGCAGCAGACCCCGGCTTTTCGGACATGAATCCGGAAACCCAGGGCTACGCTCTGGTGGCAAAGGCTGTGGAAATCGGTTTTATTGACGGCAAGGTGCTCGAAGACGGTCGCAAGGTCTTCGATCCCCAAGGCAAGCTGACCCGGGCCGAGATGGCCAAAATCCTGGTTGAGGCATATTCGCTCACTGCGGACGATAACATCAAGTTCATCGATGTCTCCAGCGGCCATTGGGCGAGCAGCCATATCAGCCGGCTCGCGACAGCCAACATTACCGACGGCTTCCCGGGAGGTTATTTCAAGCCCGAAAGCAGCCTCGAACGGCAGCATTTTGCGGTGTTCATGGCGCGTCTGTTGAATCCGTCTGAATTTCAGGCCGGGCCAGTGGTGATTCCGCCGCCGAAATACCCGGCGCCTTCGACAGATACGCCAGGTTACTACGTGGACGGCATTCTGGTCGTCAATAAAGTCCATGACTTGCCATCAACTTATAATCCCGGCATCCACCCGCTCGCCCAAACGGCCGCCGATGAAATGATGGCGGATGCGAAAGCGCAAGGCGTGAATCTCAGCGTCATCAGTGCCTTCCGATCCTATTCGTACCAGGAAACGCTCTACAATAATTACGTTGAGCGCGATGGCCAGGCAGCGGCAGACCGCTACAGCGCAAGGCCAGGCCACAGCGAGCACCAGACGGGACTCGCCTTCGACTTTGGCGGCACAAATCAGTCCTATTGGCTGAAAACATCTTTTGCCGACACGGCAGCAGGCAGATGGCTGGAAGCAAACGCCTCTAAATATGGCTTTATCCTGCGCTATCCCGAAGGCAAAGAAAGCATCACGGGCTATATGTTCGAACCGTGGCATTTCCGCTATGTCGGTTCCCGGGAATCAGCGAAGATCAAAGCCAGCGGCAAAACGCTGGAAGAGTATCTCGGCGTCAGAGGGAGATAACCGATGTAACATGAGGGTGACAACATGAGGGTGACAGTCACCTGGTAATTATTGTTAATAGGGAACGGCATCCACGTGCAATTGTGGGTGCCGTTTTTGAATTGTTTGGGAATTGTGTGGGTGACTGTCACCTATAGAAATGCTATACTAACCGGAAACCTAATGTATTTTTTGATACATATTTGGCATTTAAAACGTAGAAAAGAGTGTAGATTTATCATGAAAATACCTAAACTTAACAAAATGGCGACCAGAATAACAACGGTTCTTTTTATGGTGGCTTTGCCGATTTTAACGCTCATTGTCATGGAACTGATTGTGCGGCAGGTGTTGACGCTGCCAATCGGACAATGGTTCATGGAATTTGACCGGCATCTGCTCGTCAATATATTCCTTGTACTCGCGCTGTTCAATCTGTTTTATATACTGCCGCGCAGGTGGTTTATGCTGTCGGGCATCGTTCTCAGCATTTTGCTGATTGTTTTCGCAGTTGCCAATAAAATCAAATTGGAACTTCGCAGTTCGCCCATTGCGCTGGGAGATTTCTATTTGCTTGATGAACTCGGCGGCTTTGAATTGCCCGTGAATTTCAATATGCCGCTATTGGTGCTGGCGGGATTCGCAGTGCTTGCCATTGTTGCCGCAATCGCACTGGCAATCCCCCGGGTAAAAGAAAATTGGCTGTTGAAAGGCGGCGTCTTTTTGTTGTCGGTCTTTTTCTTATTCGCCCTGTGGACAGACAAACCGTTTTCACCAATGCAACAGGCCAATTTCCAGCAGACCTGGTGGAAGCTTGAAATTGCCGTTATGCAAAACGGTGTTTTGGGGAATTTTATCATGCTCGCGAAGGAAGCGGATGTCGATCCGCCGGAAGGTTACTCGCTCGATAAGCTTGAAGAGATCGGTGCAGAATACGAGGCTGCTCCTGGCAATGACGGAGAAAAGCCCAATGTCATTTTTCTTATGAGCGAATCTTTCGTCGATCCATATTTCTTCGGTGAACAGCATTTCAAACAGGATCCGATTCCGAATTTCCGGAAGTATTCTGAAGAATCATTGCACGGTTCTGTGTATACACCCGAATTTGGTGGCGGCACAGCGAACGTGGAATTTGAGGCTTTGACCGGTTTCAGCATGCAGTTCATGCGCGCCGATTTTGTGCCGTACCAATTGTTCGTCAAGAAGCCATTGCCGTCCGCGGCCTATACGTTCCGCGCTGCGGGATATGACACAACGGCCATTCATACCTACTACGGCTGGTTCTATCAGCGTGAAACCGTTTATAGACAGCTTGGGTTTGATCAATTCATTTCCGGTGACTTTATGGATCTGGACCGCCCGAATGATCCAACGCAATCATTCCCGGAAGACAAGCACATCACGGATTCAACGCTTGAAACCTTGGATCATACAGAAGGTCCGGACTTTATCCATGCGGTCGCGGCCGAAGGGCATGTGCCGTATTGGCAAAAGGAGAAATCCGAATTTTTGAAAGACGGCACTTTGTCGCCTGAAACCCAGCCGTATTTGAATTACTACACAGCGGTAATGAATAATGTCGACAAAGAGCTAGGCCGTCTCATTGAAAATCTTGAGCAGCGGGACGAACCTTCAATCGTTGTATTCTTCGGCGACCATTTCCCGGCTTTCCCGAACGGCAACGAATTATACGGCGAAAATGGAGCCGATGTTGTCGGCGATATGCTGAATGATTACGACGATTACCTGGCCACACATAAAGCTCCTTATTTCATCTGGCGCTCGGATGGCAATGAATCACGCGAACTCGATTTGTCACCGAATCAATTCGGTCCGATTACGATGGAAATGGCGGGTGTTGAAGGAAATGTGGTCACAGCAATTCTTGACCGGATGCGTGAAAATGAGGAAACTGTAATTCCTTACGCCCAGTGGCAATCGCAGATGGGGGGCAATTCAGAAGAAATGGAGGACTTGGCAATCTTGCAATACGATTGGCTCCATGGCGATCGGCATACGACAAGCATGCTGCCGAATATGGAATTTTCACCGGCTATTGATTACCACTTCGGCCTTTATTCTGATATGACCGTCCAAAATGTACAGGAAAAGGGTGAACTCTACGAAATCTTCGTTGAAGGTGCGCCGAAATATGCGAAGCTGCTCGTCAACGGGGAAGAAATCAAGGAAATCGCCTGGCGTAAAGCAGAAGAAGGCGTAGCGGCATTCACCGTCAGCCAGGACCGGATCAGTTCGGGAGCGGATGTACAGCTCGCCGTCCTGAATTCCCAAGGTGCAGTTCTTCAGCAAACCAAAGTGTTCACCATGGAAACGGCATTGCAGGAATAGGGCGAAATCTTAGTGACAATTCAAAACCCCCGCTATCTCTTGAGAGATAGCGGGGGTTTTCTGTCATTCATTCTGCCGGCAAGGCAATAGGCATCTGCCCTGCAACAGCCACTTTAACTTGCCGCATCAATAACAGCGAGCAGTTCTTCGCCGGAATATGCACCATTTGCGGTGATTCTGTTCAACTCAAACATCGAAGCCGTGTCACCGTTCACCAAACCGGAATTGACGGTGAAGGCCATCTTATAGCCGGCCTGTTGCGCCAGGTGAATCGTGTCGTCGGAGTAATGGCCATAAGGATAAGCCAGCGACACGACGTCATATCCCATTTTTTCCTCAATGGTTTTTTTGCTTCGAATAAAATCCTGCAACACCCTGTTCTCAAAATCCGCTTGCGATTCAGTTTCAACTCCATACGCTGAGCGGGCGGCTATGACCCCTTCATACTCATTGCGGTAGTTCATCTGTTTATGATGCGCATCCCACGTATGCCCCTGGATCGTCACCAGTTCCTGCATCAACCGGGCTTCGGGCCAGGTGATTTTCTCATATTCATCAGGATACAGTTCACTCGGTGTTTCGAATATTCTGCTGGTAATGACGTTGATCGTGGCTTTCATCCCCAATTCTTTCAGGACAGGAAAAGCTTCGGTATACGTGCTTTTATAACCATCGTCGAATGTGATGAGTATGGGGTTGTCGGGCAGGGGGCTATTGTTCTCCAGGTGATCCGCCAATTCGTAATCGGTGATCGTGTTGAAGCCGGCCGCCTGGATTGCCGACATTTGCTCTTTGAAACGTTCCGGATCCACGCTGACGCTGTCGTTCCGGCCTTCCAGTAAAATGTGGTACATCAGGACTGGTATGTCCGGCGTTGCGGAATTTTCCAATGCGGCTTCTTTAGTATTTGCCGCAGCGACGACGGAGTTAGCCGTTATGGCTGCAGGAATCTGCTTTGGTGGTGCGGTATGTGCTGTATCTCTGACTGAATCAGTATGTATGGGCAAAAATACGAATATCAACAAGACAAGGAACAAAGAACCAAAAAAGCCTATTCTTCTCAAACGCCATCCCCCTTAAAGTGGAAATCTGATAATTCTTTAAGCTGAGTATACCTTTGGTCGTAGGTAAAAGTAAACAGTATAATTGGATATACTGTAAAATATCGGGACTTTTAAATGGTATGGTGACAGTCACCCACACAATTCAAACAAAATTCTGCTATCCAATGGCCAAGTGGCCTGCTCGGGCTGACCCAAGGTGACAGTCACCCAAACAATTCCCAAACAATTCACCCACCAACAACAAACACAAAAAAACCGGCCGGACAACAAAGCCCGGTCGGCTCACTTTCAGCATTTATAAATCTTGCGGATGATAGATTGCGGTAATCAGTTGTTTGGAGGAACGCCCGTTTGAAAAGGTGTTCCAATGGTCACGGAATCGTTCGATTTTCTGTTGGTCAACCGCCGGATCCAGGATATGCTGGATGACATCCGCCGTACTCGTAACCATCGGGCCTGGGAAGAACAGGTCGTTGATGTGCCAGATGCCTTGTGTCCGGTTGTATTCTTCGATGTCATACGTGAAGAAAATCATTTTTTTGCCGAGCATTGAAAATTCGACCGGAATGGATGAGTAATCAGAAACCAGGATATCACTCACCAGCAACAGCTCGTTGATGTGCGGGTATCCGCTGGCCAGGATGACCCGCGGATGATCCGGGACTTTCGCTGCGGCATGGACAGAAGGGTGGAGGCGGACCAACAATACATAATCGTCACCCAATGTTTCAAGGAACAGTGGAATATCGAATTCCACCGCCATCTTCTGCAGTTCGTCTTTCCGGAAAGTCGGTGCATACAGCACGACTTTTTTTCCTTTTATCGCAGGGTAATGTGCCAGAACATTTTTTAATCCGGCAGCTTTGAGTTCATCGTCAAAATAAAAGTCGGTTTGCGGGACGCCCGTATAGAGAAAATGGCTCATGTCTACCTGGAACGCCTCTGAAAAGATTTCCGCCATCTGGCGAGAGCCGACGGGGATGTATTGGAACCGGTCATAGACTTCCTGGAATCGGATTTTCGCACGGGAATTTCTGGCATCCGTTTCCGGGTCGCGCCAGCCGAATTGCTTGATGGCACCGGCCGCATGCCATAACTGAATACATTTCACTTCATGCCGGAACTGAATGACCGACAGGACGCCCGCGTAATTGTCGACAAAGACGTATTTCGATGTTGCCAGATGATAGATGGAAAACAAAGTCTCTACTATATTCCATGATTCGAATGTATAGATTTTCTTATTGGCTGTCGAAATCGTGGAAAAATCCACCTTGCACCGCGTCTGGTTGATGAAGACCAGGCGGTGCTGGCCGGATGATGCCAATTCGTTGGCGATGAAAAAAGCGTTGTCGCCGAATGAAGAAAGGAACACCGTTTTGTTTTTCAGGGGCAGCAGGTTAAAAAGGGAAAAAACGATTTTGAAGAAGAACAAGTAAATGGAAATGATGATTTCGCTTTTCATTGTTTCTTCAGGAGATCCATTTTGATTTTGGAAGTCGAGATGCCCTCGGTTCTTGGAAGGTATCTGACTTCGCAATGTTCTTTCAGTTCATCGAATTTGCCTTCCCAATCAGAGCCCATTACGAATATCTGTACATCATTGTTTCGGATATCATCGACTTTCTGACCCCAATTTGTCTCCGGTATCACTTCGTCCACGTATTTTATGGATTCAAGGATCAGTTTCCGTTCTTCATAGGAGTGGTACGCGGCTTTGCCTTTAATATCATTGAATTCGTCAGAAGATAAGCCGACGATCAAATAGTCGCCGAACTCTTTTGCCCGTTTCAGGATATTAATATGCCCGTGATGAATCAAATCAAATGTACCGTACGTTATGACTTTTTTCATATTATCTACACTCCACATCTCGTATATGTTTTGCCGCTTAAGGTATAGTATCATCAATCGTCTGCTAAGAAAATATTCCTATAGCAAATACGATCTTCCTCAATTGTTTTGATGGCGTCTCCCGCCATCGGCCGTTCACAAATATTACTTTGAAATTCAGCCTATTCGCTATTGTATCACACGGGCTGAAATGATGAGATATTTTATTGGAATTTCGTTGCCACTTCAGGTGGGCAAACCGCAGTGAAAAGGGCTGTTTTTTGCTAAATAAATCGGAAAATATATATAATATTGATTCTGTTCCCTTATTTAGCGGAAAATGATAAGATGTTTTATTGTTAGCAAAATATTTTTCTTTGACCTGTTAAATAGGAAACGGCGGCGATTTTTCTGCTCATACCGCCCAAATCAGCCGAAAGTCAGAATTTTTACGCTATACCATGTTAATTTCCTATATATAGCATCGTGAAACATTATCTGTTGCCTTTGACGAAAATAACGGCAATATGTTCCGGCTATTCGGCAGGAAGCGTGATATTACATAGCGAAGTTCCGGATCCTTTCAAAGGAAGGAACGGTACGAATATAAATACGGCGGCAGCTGTTTAATAGCGATGAAATGAAGGAATACCAAATAAGGTGTAATTTCACAATTTCCAGCGACTGCTTGAAAAAATTTCCATTTTGAAACCGACGGGCCGATTATGTCCTCCGTCAAAGTGGATTATTCAGAGAAAGAATCGAGGACTGCAAGTGATCAGACGTTTAAAGAACAATCCATTGGTATTGAAACTATTCCGGCTCATTTTCGTCCTTCTCGGCAGCTTGCCGAAAAAGAAAAATCTGGTCATTTTCGAAAGTTTCCACGCCAAACAATACAGCGACAGCCCGCGGGCCATCTACGAATACATGAAAAAGCATTACCCGGATTTCCGGCTCATTTGGAGTGTCGACAAACAGGCAGCTCCGTTATTCGATGGATTCGGCGTTCCTTATATCCGCCGGTTCACGCTGCGGTGGTTCCTTGAATTTCCGCGCGCCAAATATTGGGTCAATAATGTCCGGTTGCCGAGCTGGATGCCGAAGCCGGCTGACACGGTTTACGTCCAGACCTGGCATGGCACGCCGCTGAAAAAGCTGGGTACGGATATCGAAGAGATCCATATGCCCGGCACAGACACAGCGAGCTACAAACTCAATTTTGTCCTGGAAGCGAACAAATGGGATTACCTCGTGTCGCCCAATGCTTATTCCACGGAAATTTTCACACGGGCATTCGAATACGGCGGCAAAGTCATCGAGTCGGGCTATCCCCGCAACGATGTGCTGTCGACTCCTTCGGAAACGCTTAGCAGCAGCATCAAAAGAGATCTGGGCATTCCGGTGGAAAAGAAAGTGATGCTGTATGCACCGACCTGGCGTGATGATGACTATTTTGAAAAAGGGAAATACCGTTTTGAATTTCAGTTCGACCTGGAGCGGTGGAAACGGGAGTTCGGCGAAGAATGGGTCCTGTTGTCGCGCATGCATTACCTTGTCGCGGAAAATTTCGATTTCAGCGCGCATGCGGGAACGGTTTATGACGTGTCGACATACCCCGATATCCGGGAACTGTATCTGATCTCGGATTTGCTGATTACGGATTATTCCTCGGTGTTTTTCGATTTCGCCGTACTGAACCGGCCGATCGTCTTCTTTATGTACGATCTTGAAAATTACCGCGACCAATTGCGGGGCTTTTATATCGACATCGAGAACGAGGCCCCTGGCCCGATTGTCCAGACGGAGGCGGATTTATTCGCCGCCATCAACGCCTTGAAGGATTCGGACGTCCGGTCCAATCCGAAATTCAAGGCGTTCCGGAACAGATTTTCCTCATTGGAAGACGGTCATGCTGCTCAGCGAGTGGTAGAAGCCTTCCTCGAGTAGTATGATAATATATGAGTGGGTGAGGAATTCTAATGAAATCAGCTTTTAAAATCTTAAAAGAGCAAATACAATATTTCTATCTGGTCAGAAGGCTGTCAATCTACGAACTGCGCAGCCTCGTCAGTGGAAACTATCTCGGCATGGCCTGGGAGATCATCAATCCGGTCATCCAGATCAGCATTTACTGGTTCGTCTTCGGTTACGGGATCCGCGAGCGGGAACCGGTAGGCGACGTGCCTTATCTCCAATGGATGTTTGCCGGAATCCTTGCCTGGTTCTTCATCACACAAGCTGTGCTGAAAGGCTCCAAATCGATTTACAGCAAAATAAAGATGCTCGCGAAGATGAATTTCCCGATGAGTGTCATTCCAAGTTATGTCATTTTTTCTCAATTTTATCCGCATTTGATATTGCTCGGGCTCGGAACCTTATTCCTTCAGTTTATCGGTTATCCGCTGTCCATCTATATCCTGCAACTGCCTTTATACATCATCGGTTTGTTGGCGTTCCTCTTCAGTTTGACGCTGATCACCTCGACACTCGCGACGATTATCCGCGACGTCCAGATGCTGCTGCAATCGATCATGCGCATGCTGCTGTACCTGTCGCCTATCCTGTGGCCGCCAAGCCTGTTGCCGGACGAATGGCAATTGGCGCTGAAGCTGAATCCTTTCTATTACATCATTGAAGGTTACCGGCATTCCCTGCTAGGGCAGGGCTGGTATTTCATCGAAAATCCGCTGTATACATTCTATTTCTGCGGAGTTGTCCTGGTGACCTTCATCATCGGCGCGTATCTGCACGTGAAATTCAGAAGTCAATTTATTGATTTCCTATAAAATGGGAAGTGAAGCACATGTCTAATTCAGTCGAAGTCCACAATGTTTCCAAGCGTTATAAATTATATAAGAAAAATTCTGAACGCCTGTTGGATCTGTTGATTCCCCATAAGGAATACGGAGAGGCGTTCTACGCCCTTCAGGACGTTTCCTTTAATGTCGAGAAGGGTTCGATTGTCGGCCTCGTCGGCATCAACGGTTCCGGCAAGTCAACGCTGGCGAACGTCATTGCGGGTGTCATTCCGGCAACGGGAGGACACGTCGTCAGCAACGGCAATATTTCACTGATTGCTGTCAACGCCGGTCTGGACAATAAACTCACCGGCCGCGAGAACGTTGAATTGAAACTTCTCATGCTCGGTTTTTCGAAAACGGAAATCAATGCAATGGAAGAAGAAATCATTGAATTCGCGGAGCTGGAGAAGTTTATCGACCAGCCTGTCAAAACCTATTCCAGCGGGATGAAATCACGCCTCGGCTTTTCCATTTCGGTCCGGGTCAATCCGGATATCCTGATCATCGATGAAGCCTTGTCGGTGGGGGATAAAGCTTTTGCAGAAAAAAGCCTCAGCAAGATGATGGAATTTAAGGAACAGGGCAAAACAATGTTCTTTGTCAGCCATTCAATCTCCCAGATGCGGAAATTCTGTGAAAAGATCCTGTGGCTGGAATTCGGGGTCGTAAAAGAATACGGTCCGGCTTCGGAAGTTTTGGCGCATTATGAGGAATTCCTTGAAGAATTCAAGAACATGTCCAAAAAAGAAAAGAAAAAATACCGCCAGAATGCGCTCGATCGGCAATCAAAAATCGGTGCAAAATCATAATGGAAACGGCTTCCCATGCGGAAGCCGTTTTTTTATGTGCCCACAGCAAACCGGCAAGCCACTTTATAAATTTTATATAAATGTTAAAAAATTCAGAATTTTTGTTGACAAGTCGCTAGTAACTTGTTAATTTAGTAGTTATTAAGATGTGCTGCCACGGAGGATTATGAGTGTTTCTATTGCCGGTATTGGGCCTATTTTACTTGTTCGTGTGTATAGAGAGGTACAGGCAGGCGTTCATCGAAGGCGTGCCAGTGAAATAGAGGAGGTCTGGGAATGATAAAGACTGACCAGAAGAAAATTCTTGTCCTGGGTGGAACGAAGCATATGATCGATGTGGTGGAAACAGCCAAGCGTATGGGGATGTCCCCGATTGTGGTCGACAACGTCATCGGTTCACCAGCCAAGAGCTTTGCAGATAAATCATTCAATACCAGTACAGCTGATATCGAGGGCCTGGCGAAAATCGTTCGCGAAGAAGAAGTGGATGGAATTTACACGGCTTTCGAAGATATAAATTCATGGAATGCCATAGCCCTCTGCAAAAAAATGGGGTTGCCGTTCTATGCAACGAAAGAGCAGCCGGCAATCGCCTCCCATAAAGACCGCTTCAAGGAAATCTGCCGCCGTTTTAGTGTTCCTGTCATCGAGGAATGGGAAATGGCCGTGGAACTCGAAGAAACAGTTGTTGCATCCTGGAAATTTCCGGTTCTCATCAAGCCGGTTGAGGGTTTTACCAGCCGAGGCAATAAAGCAGGGTGAAATGGTAAGATGAAATGGATACAATAACAGTCGGCATGAAGTGGTGAATATACCGCTTCTTTTTTATGGAATGATATAATAGTTTCCGACTGTCTAAACGTTTAGAAAAGGGAAGTTGTTGACATGAGAAACAAAACTGCAGCATGGACTGCTGTTATTGGCTGGATGGTATTGATTTTTGTGTTATCCCACCAGCCTGGGTCGGTATCCAGTGGACTCAGCTCCGGAATTACGGAATTCCTGATTGGTTTTGCAGATGATCTTTTGCCGGAAAACGGGGACGGAGTCGAGCAAGTCCATACCTTTGTTCGGAAAAATGCCCACTTCATCGCATATTTCATCCTGGGAATTCTGCTGGTGAATGCACTGGGGAGTTGGAACAATTTGCACTTCCGGGAACTGCTGATCGCTTTTGCAGTATCGGCACTTTACGGGGCGTCCGATGAATTCCACCAATTATTCATTGAAGGCAGAAGCGGTGAGTTCCGTGATGTACTGATCGACAGCGCTGGCGCTGCAGCGGGCCTCCTTGTTTACTGGACAATCAATACTGTTGCAGTCGGGAAAAAAATGGAGAATAGAAAAAATTGAACAAATTCCTGGAAACAGCAACCCGGCAGCCTGATTGGCTGCCGGGTTGCTGTTTCCACTTTTATTTTACGAATGTTTGGACATGGGACGGACGGGGGAAAATATCCGGCTGCTTGTCGATGCCTTCATTTGTGCCTCTTTTGGCATGAGCGCTGCCATAAGCTTTCGATTCCTGCCAATTTTTAAAATCGACCTCGCTGTCCCATAAGGTAAGAATGACGTAAGTATCCGAATTTATCGGGCGCAGCACACGGATGGCTGCAAAGCCGGGCTCTTTTTCGACAAGCCCTGCCCTGTTGGAAAAGCGGGACTCGAAAACTTCCTTTCCCTCCGAACTTACGGGAATATTATTGAAAACGGCAAAATAGCCATCATTGGTATCCCCGACCGCATTCAACACCTGATAAGCTGCTGTATCCGGCAAGACGGTTCCGCCGTCGGATTCATGAAGCAGAACCGCCTCTTCCCCGCTGGACATATAAATTAGCCTTGAATTGGGAAGGGTGGCCATAATCGATATTGCCCCGTCCCGGTGTCCCTGCCATTTATACAAGTTCATGTTGTGCACCTCTTTCCATCGGTTTGTCTCCATCATTTTATCTTTTTAAAACACAGTATGCCAACTTCAGCCCACACCGGGTATGCCGATGATGTATTTGTTGTTCATGAAAAAAGGATTTGAAGCTGCGCTTTCGGCAGGAAGCCATTGACATTCCTCTGATATTGGTATAAATTTACTTAATGGAAAAAAACAAGATGGTGTGTTGTGCGGATCTTTAAACGGCAGTTCGTTAGCAGTCACCGAAGGAGTAATGAGGAATTATTATGTGGGCATTAATCATATCGGGTGTTACGTTTATAGCGGCTATTGTTATTTCCCTCGGAAAAATCAGCGAACGCGGAAATGATATTGCTGCAGGTCACCGGGAAGAATTACTGGCAAGAGAAACCGCTGATGAAGAGAGTGGCATCGAGCAATAAAAGCAGAATAGGAATTTCTGAAATGAAAACCCTCGGAATTAACAAATTCCGAGGGTTTTTTGGTGTGCCCGGCATGGGCGTAATCTATAGGGTGCGAGTCCCGAACTGTGAAGGCAGAAGTAACAGTTAGCCAAGCGCAAGGGTGTCCACGGCGACGTGGAATCTGAAGGAAGCGGGCGGCAAACCTCCGGTCTGAGGAACACGAACTTCATAGAAGGCTATG
>NZ_VIFV01000009.1 GCF_007004625.1 Planococcus salinarum
GGGCTCAAAAGTCTGGTAGCACGTTATGAAACTTTGCGTTATGCATCTTAATTGAACCGCCGTATACCGAACGGTACGTACGGTGGTGTGAGAGGTCGGGAGTTAATCGCTCCCTCCTACTCGATTTCGGAGAAGTGTACTTTTACAAACGGTTTTATTGTTAGTATAAGAGGTGCTTAAGTGATGGGAATTAATGTTAATATAAGTATATGAAATTTTTGAAGATTTAAATGTAAGAAAAGTGCAGTTAAATTAAATCCATAAACTTGAATTTATTTAATAAACGTACTTATCACTGAAAAGAGAGAAGGGAAAAGCCCAATGGCGAGAGAAACAGAGATTGTCTTAGTGGGAACATATCACTTTGCTTACCAAGAGGACGTCCTACAGGATAAGCAGGCTGAAATTTTAGAACTGGTTGATTTTCTCGCAGGTTTTGAACCGAGCAAAGTTGCTGTGGAGTGGGAAAGAAGTGAGCAGGAAGAGTTAAACAAGGGGTACACCAAGAGCGAAGAAAATTATGTAATGAATGAAATCGAACAAGTAGGATTCAGACTAGCAACTAAACTGGATCATAAAAAAGTTTTTGCGGTCAATTGGGCTGGGCCATTAACTCAAGAGGAAATGATGGCACTTAATCAATCGATTCAAGAAAATTATCCTGGTGTTTTACAAGGTGTAGAGGCATTCAGCGAAAAAAGTGCTGCACTTAGTCCTGAAAAGACGTTACTTGAATCTTATCGCAACCTCAATAACCAAGAATTGACCAAGGAATTGGAACAAATGTATCTTTCCTTTTCAGCTGTTGAAAAAAACGGTCTGAATATCGGTGTATCTTTCTTAAGCAAGTGGATTGAAAGGGAATTGGTCATTGTAAAAAACATTAGTGAGATTTTAGAAAAACCAAAAGAACGGATTTTATTGGTAGTGGGTGGAGATCATCTTTGGATGCTAAAAAAACTATTTGAAGGAAAAGGATGGAGAGTAATCAATCCATTTGAGAAATGAATTTAGTATCAGTTGAAAGTAACTTATTGGTAAGTAAGTTACATTCAGAATACTAATTACAACGAACTTTGAAGAGCGACGAGAGAAAGGGGATTTTCTAGAAAAAATTATACATTCAATAGGCTATTCCGTATGGTTTTAAACTGAGATTTTGAATGGATAGTCTAAAGGTAAGGGGGCAAATCTTATGATGTGGGAAAGAAACCTGATTACCACTGTTCGTGGAGAATTTGAAGTGTTTGCAAAAGGGGAGGGAACTCCCTTGTGCGTCACTCATCATTATTCGGAGTTCAATGAAACAGGGGATTACTTTGCAGAGTCTTTTACCCAGAGAAACCGAGTATATCTAGTCAATTTAAGAGAAGCTGGAAGTTCTGAGAAGGCGGTTCATCCTTATCAATTAAGCATGCTGGAGACCATTCTGGACTTGGAAGCGATTCGTGAATCCTTAGCCCTGGATCAATGGGGATTTGCTGGACATTCAACCGGCGGCATGCTGGGGGTTATTTATGGCATTTATTTTTCAGACAAGCTTAGCTTCAACGTGATCGTTGGCGCAGCAGCACGGGAATATATGACTTTTTCGAATGATTGCATCTACAATCCGGAACATCCCCACTTTTCTAGAATGCAGGAACTGATGGACAGCTTAAAACACCCCAATTTGTCGGTAGAGAAAAAAAGAGACTTGAAGGTGCAAAGGACCAAACTGTCTTTATACTACCCAGACAAGTATGAAGAGTACTTTTCACTGGATATCAGTAAAGGGATGTCGGCTATCCGGCTAAATTTCTTCAGCAGAGAAGTACATATTTTTGACGTAACCAAGAAACTGCCGATGATCACCACCCCTACCCTGGTTATTTGCGGAAGGCACGATGTGCAATGCCCTATCGAATATTCGAAAGAAATGGGAGAATCGATTCCCAATGCAACGTTGGCCATCTTTGATCGAAGCAATCATTATCCTTTTTTAGAGGAAGCTGACCAATTTTATGCGACCTATCTTTCATTTGTAGAAGGTTTAGCAAAATGAAAGCAGTTAGTTTACATATCATGATGTTAACAGTAGCTGGCACAAATCTTGCACATAATAATAAGAACCCAGAAATCCTAGTATAAAAGGTTGCTGGATTCTTAAAAGTTATGCGTAAAATAAAGCTCGAAATTGATGCAAGTTTTTTTAAAAAGTAACACGCTTTTACACGGACGAAAAAACCAAGGTAGATTGGTAAAATTGGACTTCTAATCAGACAGCAAAGAAAAGCCGAAGCGATAGTATCGCCTCGGCTTTTCTTATGCGCCTGTACTCCGGTCGCCTACAATAATCGTAGAATCTTGTTTTATTTTTACCTCCTGCTTACTTAAAAGCAAGGCTGAAATCAATGCAGTAATCGGAATGGCAAGAACGAGACCAATGCTCCCGGCAAGTGTCCTCAGTATCTCAACCCCAAAGAACTCCATCTGGATCAATTCTCCGTAAGGATATTCATAGGCATACATTAATAAAAGAATTGGGAGGGAAGCACCCACATAAGCTAAAATCAGGGTATTCGCCATTGTGCCCATTATGTCCCCGCCTATGTTCATTCCGGATTTAAACAGCTCTTTAAATGACGCCTTTTTGTGATTACGTTTTACTTCCTCAAGCGATGAAGCGATCGAAATAGCAACATCCATTACAGCGCCCAGTGCTCCGATAATAATCCCGGCAAGCAGCAGGCCGGAAAGGTCAATCGGACTTTCCTGCTCCAACATACTAAGCATCACCTCTTCTTCACCATGAAAACCGGACAGGTTCATCAGCATCATGAAAACAACGGAAATAAGAGCTGCCGAGCCCAATCCGCCCACCGTTCCGATAATAGCAGCAAGCGTTTTACGGGAAAAACCGCTAACAATCAAAAAGGTTAAAGCCGTTACAATCGCTCCGGTAACGAGTGCAAGCAAAACAGGATTATGTCCTTCCAGTAAATAAGGAATCATAAATTTAAAGAGAATGAATATGGTCAGTCCTAAAGTTATAACGGATTTGACACCTTTCATCTTTCCGAAGAGGATTAAAAGTGCAATGAAAAGCCCGACAAGGATATAGGACGGATAATCCCGGGCGTAATCTACGGGAGAGGCAAAGGCTATTTCCCCATTTTCAACCTGAAACCGGACGGTAATCCTGTCACCTTCTTCAAACCAGAAGTTGCTGGTTGCGTAGTAGGTGTCTGCGTAATTGTAGCCTGTGACTTCTATCTCCCGGCCTTTAAATTCTCCTGATAAAATCTCTACATTTAAATGTTGAAATTCTCTTTCCGCTTGAGTCATTTCATCCAGTTCTGTTCCTTCTTCTATGATTTCAAGGACACGGGCGGTTGTGCTGACCGAATCCGGAATGTTTTCCTGCATCATTTCCTCATCGCCAGGGTTCGCCGGCGGGGGCGTAACGGTTGCAAGAGCAGTAGAAGGGATTGTAAGAAAGGTGAATAAAATGAGCGTGAGTAGTCTAAGCATTAGGTCTATGCGCTCCTTTGTGCGTGTTAGTCGTTTGGTGCGCTCTTATTATAGCAAAGGATTGGGGGCACTAGTCCAGTAAATTTAAAAGGGGATATAAGGAAGAGGTATTTGTTATCTTCTTCCTTTATTAATCTGATAAAATGTATGGTTTATAGTTGGATAACTACAAGTATAGTGAAGTGAAAAAAGAGAATATGAATATCAGAAAAGGATTGCACCTATCTTCTTGAACATTTCAGGAATAGACACTTATGGTTGCCTATATATTTACTGACGGGTGCGAGTGTTCATTCAAAGCAATTTTCTCTTTTATTCCTCATATTCTTTCTATAGAATTAGAAATTAATCGGAGGGTATACTTAATGTTTTTGGCTCTATTGGGAATAAGTATCGGGATTGGTTTAGCTATGCAGACAGCTGTCAACTCCCAGTTAAGAAAGTTTGTTGAATCACCATTTGAAGCATCCATGATTTCATTCATCGTTGGAACGGCATTCTTGGCCGTTGCCATGGTGTTCAGCAGTACGCCACTCGGGATTCCGCTGGATACTATTGCCGATCTGCCGGTGTGGATTTGGTTTGGAGGGGTTTTTGGGGTCATTGGCTTAACAACCAGTATTTTATTGTTCGCCAAAATAGGAAGTATACAAGCATCCGTCATGCCTATACTGGGTATGATTGTGATGGGGATGCTGATAGATAATTTTGGATGGTTTAACTCATTGGAACAGCCGTTTACACCCAATCGATTGATCGGCGTTATTTTACTTGTAATCGGAATTTTTCTAACTGTTGCGCTACCAGCAATAATTTCCAGACGGCATAATAACGTGACTGAACAGGTGTTGGCTAAAGAACGCAGTGAAGGACAATGGCATTGGCGTTTGCTCGGAGTTGGAGCGGGAATGCTTATGGCCACTCAGGCAGCGGTCAATGGACAGTTGGGGACTGTACTGGGCTCACCGATTCATGCAGCGTTTGTTTCATTTTTTACGGGCGCTTCAATATTAATCCTCATTGTCGGATTTAAATATCGATCATTTTCAAGCATTAAAAAACCAGTTGAGCAAAAAGCGCCCTGGTGGATTTGGTCCGGTGGTTTGCTCGGAGGAACATACATATTGATGAATGTTTATCTCGTTGGCCAAATAGGTACCGGTCCAACGGTTATATTGGCCTTGTTCGGGCAACTGACCGGCAGTCTTTTAGTGGAACGTTTTGGTCTGCTGGGGTCTAACAGAGGCGAGATTACGACGCTTCATGTTTTGGGTTTAGTCATTATGCTGGCCGGGATCATTTTTATACAGCTGTTATAAGAAATGAAAAAACGGACGCTCCCGCTAAAGGGGCGTCCGTTGACGTTATTTTCCGGCTTTTTCCGGTTCCCAAACTGCATTCAGAAACTCATCTCTTCCGGAATTGGCGCGGTCTTCTTCGTAATGATCCGCGCTTTTTTTATAATAATCCTGGTGGTAATCTTCTGCCGCATAAAACGGAGTGGCGTCAAGAATTTCCGTATTCACCGGTTTTGTATAGCGTCCGCTGGCATCCAGCGCCTCCTTTGACTGCTCAGCCAGTGTGCGCTGCTGCTCATTATGAACGAAAATTGCCGGTTTGTACTGCTCACCGCGGTCCTGGAATTGCCCTTCATTGTCTGTCGGATCGATTTGCTGCCAGTAAATATCCAGCAGCTGTTCATATGGAAAAAGCGCTGGGTCAAACGTAATTTCCACCACTTCCAAATGTCCGGTTGTGCCGGTTTTTACCTGTTCATAGCTCGGATTTTCCACATGGCCGCCTGTGTAACCGGAAACCACTCCTTCGATTCCTTCAAACTGATCGAAAGGCTTTACCATGCACCAGAAGCAGCCGCCTGCGAATGTCGCTTTCTCCATCATACTATCTCCTCCTGTCACTCATAAAAGAAATAGTACCACTGCAACTGTTTACAGACAATAAAATTGTTTATACTGTAAGAAGATAAGTAATATTTCTTCTTTCATCGATATTCCGCAAAACAGCTTGCTTGCCAAAACCCGTGCTCCTGCATCGCTGCGCTAGCTTCGTCGCAAAGAGCCGGCCTTGCAGGCTACGGCCAACTCTTGGCTCGCGCCGAGCTAACTCGGTCTCGTTTCACTTCGCCCGAGTGGATCTCGCCCTTCGTCGGCATCCGCCTGCTCCCCATGGCGTCTGCGCTGTTTTACTCCATATCTAAGATACTCTCTTAATCAAAGCTACTTTCTCAGCGCCGGCGCGTTCCAGGACTGGGCGAAGCAATAAGACGAGTGCTCTTCTCGGCTTATTGCGGGAGCCTTGTCCAGAGCGCCGAAGCGATTTATAAATCTAAATCTAAGAATACCACCAGAAACTTCTGCAAAGTCCATGCGTCTTCTTTTTGCATGGTCAATAGAAAGGAATGTGTCAAAAATGGAAGAAGAACGACAACTTAGAGGAAAGCGCCGCAAAAAAAGACGGTTCAGAAAAAGGGGGATTCTGCTTCTGCTGCTGATCGTGATGCTTGCCATCGGCGCGTATTTTTTCGTGCAATACCAGAGTGGCAAGAAATTGGCTGAAGAGTCGGATCTGCCGGAAGTGGAATTCAATAATGACGAAGCAAATGAAGGCTATGAAAATATCCTGGTGCTGGGTGTCGATTCGCGCGGTGAAGAAAAGTCACGTACGGATACGATGATGCTCGTTGCGCACAACAAGGAAACAAACGATGTAAAAGTTGTATCGTTCATGCGGGATATCTATGCAGATATACCGGGTTACCAATCCTATAAACTGAATACCGCCTTTTATCTTGGGGGCGCCGATCTGCTTGCGGACACGCTGCGCAATATGTTCGGGGTGGAAATTCATCATTACGCATTAGTCGATTTTTCAAGCTTTGAAAAACTGGTCGATATTGCCGCACCAAACGGCGTGGAAATCGATGTTGAAAAGGACATGTCCGAACTGATCGGTGTTTCACTTACGCAGGGCCAACAGCGCCTGAACGGCAAGGAATTACTGGGCTATGCGCGCTTCCGGGCTGACAGCGAAGGGGATTTTGGCCGTGTTCGCAGGCAGCAGCAAGTAATCGCAGCGCTGAAGGATGAACTGGTCAGCGTTTCCACCATCCCGAAATTCCCGAAATTGGCCGGTGCAGCACAGGGCTATGTCCAAACGGATATGCCGCTGCTCGATCAGGTGAAATTGGCGACGAATATGGCCAGCGGTGGAACGGAAGGAATTGAGAGGCTTACGATTCCTGTGGAGAACAGTTACAGTAATGCCAGCTATCCGCAGGCCGGCTCGGTGCTGGAAATTGATATCGAGCAGAACCGCCAGGCGTTAAGTGAATTTCTGGAACAGCCTTTACAATAAAAAATTCTGAAAATATGATAAAATAGAGTGGAATAGCCTAAAGGGAAAGTAGGTCGCGCCATGGAACCAGAACAAAAGCCATCCTTTTTTGAAACGAATTATATAAGGTTTCTTGGGGGCAGAAATACATTATTCACCTTAATCGCTTTAGTGTTGATCGGCGCAGTCATCTTTTTATTCAGGGAAGTTTCCTTCATATTCAATCCGCTGAGCGTATTCATGAAGACAGTCGTGCTTCCCGTCACTTTGGCGATGATCTTTTATTATCTGCTAAGGCCTGTTCTGCGGCTGCTTGAACGATTTCGCATCAAGAGAATATGGGGCATCCTCATCATTTTCCTGGGTGTCATCGGATTAATTACGCTGGTCACATTTCTGATCCTGCCTTTTTTAAGGGAGCAGTTCCAAATGTTGATCGACGAATTTCCGCAGTATTTCAACCAATTATTGATGGACGTCGATGTATTTCTCCGTTCCTCATTTTTGGGCAGTTATTATACGGGTTCCAACTTTGATATCGATCAATTGATGGATACCCTGCCAGCCAATTTGGCCGGCATTCTGCAGGACACGATCACCAGCATCGTTACCGGTATTACAGGATTCCTGTCGACGATTACGAGTTTTATCCTGTCGATCGTCATCGTTCCATTCATTCTGTTTTATTTGCTGAAGGATGGGGAAAAGCTTCCTGAATATATACTGAAGCTGTTGCCGCCCCGTTTCCGTGATGAAACAAGGGAGGTATTCGGGGAAGCGGACCAGCAACTGAGCGCATACATCCAAGGACAGTTGATTGTCGCGTTTCTGATTGGGGTAATGGTATATATCGGCTTCCTGATTATCGGAATGGACTATGCGCTGCTTCTGGGCGTACTGGCGATGTTCACCAGCGTGGTGCCGTACATCGGCCCTGCAATCGCCATTACTCCAGCCGTCATCATTGCACTGGTCACTTCACCGTTCATGCTGGTGAAGCTGGCGATTGTCTGGACGGTGGTCCAGGTGGTGGAAGGAAACGTCATTTCTCCGCAGGTCATGGGGAAAACGCTGTATATCCATCCAGTCACCATCATTTTTGTGCTCCTGACCGCCGGTTCGTTATTCGGTGTGGCGGGGGTTATCCTCGGGATTCCGGCGTACGCCATCCTGCGTGTTCTGGTGACCCATATATTCAAATTGTTCAAACGGAGATACAATCGACATGAACCAACACTCGACAATCATTATGATTATACGGAATTGCATTAATCGTTTATAGTAAAGTAATAAGAGTGAATATTTTAATATAAATTTTGGAGGTTTCCGAGTTATGAAATTCAAAGACTTTTTATCATCAATCGGCTTTGGTTCAATGAAAGTCGAAACAGTTGTGGAGCGACCGCATCTTGAAGAAGGAGAAACCTTGAATGGCACCATTTATTTCGAAGGGGGAGACTCTGATCAGGAAGTAGACTATGTGGAATTGCATGTCATCAAATTGATCGATGATTACCGGGAAGACAGTGACTTCGACATTATCGAAACTGTCATTTCAAAACAGTCGCTGGAATTTGCCGGATCCGTTAAATCGAAGGACACGGTCATGCAGCAATTTGAGATTGTGCCGGATGAGCGCTGGCTGGTGGAAAACGAAAATGCACGCCTGATTTTGCGTACGATTGTTCATATCCGTGAGGGTGTGGATGTAAGGGATGAAGACGAGATTACATATGGGAAACTTGAGAGCTGATTTTTCAGCTCTTTTTTTTTCTGTTTAAAATCATTATTTAAGTTGAACTAATAAACTGTAGTAGCCGATATTCCGCAAAGCAGCTAAGCTTGCCGCGGGCTTGCGTCGAGCTAACTCGGGCTATTCGCCCGAGTGGATCTCGCCACTTCGCTGGTCCCGCAGGCGTCTACGCTGTTTTGCTCCATATCTCTAGAGAGTTCTCTTAGCGCCGGCGCGGCTTAGAAGCAGACGAAGGCCGATGGAGCAAAAGACGAGTGCTCTTCTCGGCTTATTGCGGGAACATATTCTTTGCCTTGCCAATAGTGCCGAAGAGATATCTAGAGAGAAGATCTTTAGTACAACTTATACAGTGTTCTGTTTTAGGTTTAAAAAAAGGGGGAATAAGGAATAAATCTAGCAAACGTTAAAATTGCTGGTTGTTAGGAGAACCATCTCCTTCAATTCCACCGGCAACGAGAAACGCAGGCTCTGCGACAAAGCTTTAAGCTATTACCCTTCAGGAATCGCTAATTCTCCAGTGAATTAGCGGTTTTTTAGATTTTCCCACGCCATATGTGAGGATGTGATGCTTCGTGGTTGAATGGTTTATCAGCGTATCTCCTGTCATGCAGGCTCTGCTCGCATCGCTTTTTACGTGGGGCGTTACTGCGATTGGAGCTGCAACAGTTTTTCTCGTGAAAACCATCAATTTGAAAATTATGGATGCCATGCTGGGCTTTGCCGGAGGGGTCATGATCGCCGCCAGCTTCTGGTCACTTCTGTCTCCGGCGATTGCAATGGCGGAAAATTCGCATTCCCAGCCTGCATGGCTCATCAGTGCTGCCGGTTTCATGGCGGGTGGATTATTCATATTCCTGTTAAACAGGTACATTCCGCATCAACATCCGTCCGATAAAAATATCACACCAAGAGCGAATCGCAGCCGGCTTTTAGTGCTCGCAATAACACTGCATAACATTCCGGAAGGGCTCGCTGTAGGCGTCGCCTTCGGGGCGGTAGCGGCTGGCTATGAAGAAGCTTCACTGGCGGGCGCCGTCGCTTTGGCAATCGGCATCGGATTACAGAACTTTCCTGAAGGGGTTGCAGTTGCGATGCCAATTCGCCTTGAAGGAAAATCCCGCCAGAAAAGCTTTCTGTACGGACAGTCTTCGGCGCTCGTCGAGCCGGTTGCAGCGGTGGTGGGCGCTGCAGCCGTCGGCATGACGGAGCCGTTGCTTCCTTATGCCTTAAGTTTCGCTGCCGGGGCAATGATTTTCGTGGTCGCAGAAGAAGTGATTCCAGGTTCACGGGAAAATGGCAACCATGGACTTGCGGCCAATAGTCTGCTGATCGGCTTTACGATCATGATGATTCTAGATGTCGCATTGAGCTGAAAACATGTTTTTATTTCCGGGGAGTGGCGTAATTCACAAAATTTTGCATGCAAAAAGACAGATCGGATAATTCATATCCGGTCTGTCTTTTGTCGGGCCATAAAACCCATACTGCTTTAATTATCTTTATCTTTGTCTTTTTTCGCTTTGCGCTCTTCTTCTGCATCGGCTTTATCCTGCTCGCGCTGAGCTTCGGCGGCCGCTTTTTCAGCTGCACGCTTGGCTTCAGCCTCGGCTTTGTCCTGTTCGCGCTGAGCTTCAGCGGCGGCCTTTTCAGCTGCACGCTTGGCTTCTGCATTCGCTTTGTCCTGTTCACGCTGCGCTTCAGCAGCAGCTTTCTCAGCATTGTGCTGTGCTTTCGCAGCAGCTTTTTCTTCGGCTTTCACAGCTTTTACCGCTGCTTTTCCTCCGCTTTCACTGCTTTCGCAGCAGCCTGCTGTTCGTCAGTTACTTCATCTGCAGAATCGGTTTCCTCAGAAGTGGGGGAAACAGTGCTTGCTTCTTCCGTATCTTCTTCTGGAAGTTCGGCAGGTTCTGCAGGTTCTTCAATGTCCTCTTCGGCGCTCTCTTCAGGGGATTCCGGTTCTTCAACAGAATTTTCCTCAACAGCATCCTCTTCGGCAGCAGTTTCTTCTTCGATCGGCTCTTCAGCTTCTTCGTCGGATTCCTCTAATTTGGCGAGTTCCTTTTCCATCTTGCGTTCCAGGCGCTCCATCGCTTTGGCGACATTTTTAGCCAGCGATTCTTTTGCCTGTGGATTCGTCACTTTTTCCATTGCTGCCTGCAGCGCCAGAAGGCTTGAGCTGAATTTGGCTTCCAATGCAGCGCGCGCATCTTCTTCCGTTAACTCTTCATCCGTTTCCGAAACTTCTTCGGCAGGGGCTTCTTCTTCAATTTCTTCCTCTGGAAGCTCTTCGCCGTCTGTGTCTTCATCAGGCGTTTCTACGTTTTCTTCAGGTTCTTCAGTTTCTCCAGGTTCTTCAATTTCTCCAGGTTCTTCCGTTCCTTCAGTTACTTCAGGTTCTTCCACGTCCCCATCAATCAACTGTTCAAGACCTTGTTCGAACATCGCCAATGCTTTTTCAAGCGTTTCAACTGCCAGTTCTTCGTCGCCGGTTGCCATCAATGCTTCCGCTTCAAGAATGCGTTGTTCTGCATAGTCAGCAAATAGTTCCGCTTCAGCTGCCTAGTCAAACGTAAAGGCCAATTGAACCTGTTCCTGCAATTGCTTCAGGAAATAAAAGAAATCGCCCGGCACAAGTGCAGGTTCTTCCGCTTCTTCAAGTTCTTCAGCCGCTTCCGGCGTGCCAATTGCTTCCTGCTCTTCAGCCGGTGAATTTTCATCTGCGAGAACAGCCACGGCATTCAATGACAGCATACCCGCTGAGGCAATTACCCCAACTGCAAAATAGCGTTTGATCTGTTTGGAAACTTGTTCTTTTTTGTTGTTTGACAACATCTCATTACCTCCGAGTTCATTTTTAAATCGAAGGAATATTGAACTCTACTATTATAGAGAAGTATCATTCGCCATTCCCGGCAGCCCAGCCGCCATAGCCGAAGCCACAGGCCTGAAACTTTGCGTCGCAGCCTTTCAACTGCTTTGCCTTTATCAAGACGCGAATAAACATTCTGCTTAGCTTTTGGTAAGAAGGCAGAATATTACTGCTAGTTCAGTTTAAATGAAGGAAATATAAGTAGATAGGGTATTTAGGACTTATTAATTGTATTAATTTACAAAAATAGGTTTTGTGAATTTTCGAATTGTTGCAAGATCTAATTATGCTGACAACATAGCGCCGGCGATGGAAGACGCAATAACCAGTGTCAATATTGCAGATGCCAGCCCAAAATCTTTTAATTTTAACGAAACGGGCTGGTAATATTCCTTTCGCGGCTCGCCGGTAAACCCGCGGGCTTCCATCGCAAACGCGGCGCGTTCCGCTTTGCGGACAGCACCGGCAAGCATCGGGATGATGATCCGCCGAACGCCAAGCAGGCGCTGCCACCAATACTTTTCGACAGCGGCACCGCGCAGACGGTGGGCCTGCTGGATCTGGAAAAATTCATCTTTCAACACGGGCAGGAACTGATAGCCGACAAGGACGCCGTAGGCAAGCTTTGGCGACAGCTTCAGCTGCTGCATGAGGCTCATGACAAAACGGACCGGGTCCGTCGTCAAGGCGAACAGAAGCGACAGGGATGAAAATGCCAGCACGCGGAACGACAGCGACAAGGCCAGCGCCCATTGCTCATCGGTCACATCGAAACCGAATGCGGACCATATAACGGTGCCGCCGGTTTCCGCAGCGAAGACAATTGTCGTCCACAGGTAGCCGAACGCGCCAAACGCAAACGGCAGCATGAACAGCGACCAGATTTTCCAGTCCATCCGGCTGCAGCACAATTGGAGGACGATGATGCTGAAAAAGAACAGCAGGGGCGTCCAGGGATTGAAGAAAAAGGCCAATCCCAGCATTGCGATGGTCACCGTGATGAATTTGATGGAAGGGTTCATATCATGCAGGAGATTCCGCATGCTGCATCGCTCCTTTCGGAGGGAGCAGATGATGGACCGCGAGCAACGCTGGGTCTTCCCAGACCCGTTTGGCCGGGAACATGCCCGTCATTCGTCCATCCTTCAGCAACAGCACTCCATCCGCAATGGCTGCGGCAAATTCCATGTCATGGGTGACAATAAAAACGGTATCACCCTTTTCCAACCGGCTGTCGATCAGATCGAACAGTTCCAGCAGGGCTCCCCGGTCCTGGCCCGAAGTCGGTTCGTCGAGAAACAGCACATGCCGTTTGTCCGCCAGCATGGCGCCAATCGCGACCCGCCGCTTTTGGCCGTGGCTGACCGCGAACGGGTTGTGTGCGGCAATGTGCGTTAACCGCAGAGAATCCATCAACTCCTGAAGCTGAAGCAGGGAAGACGTGCCGGAAAAAGCGAGCTCGTTCCGCACTGTCGGGGTCAGAAACAGAAATTCCGGTGATTGCGGCACATAGCCGCAGGGATTCGATGTGACAGTGCCCGAACTTTTTTTATGGATTCCGCACAGGGCTTTCACCAGTGTGGATTTGCCGCTGCCGTTCGGTCCGGCGATGACGATGCATTCGCCCCTCCTGGCCTGGAGAGACAGGGGATGGAGCAGAGTCTTTCCGCCCATTTTCACGGACAGGCCAGTCGCTGAGATGGCCGGCTCATCCAACACCTCATTCAGCCGGAGCGGGTAGTGGAACGGTTGGTGCGGGATGAATTTCCGGTCCGCTTCAATCGCTCCGTCGGCATCGATTAAAATTTCACGATCAAAAAAAGATCCCCAGCTGTCCAGCCGGTGTTCAACGGCAATGACCGTAATGCCGAATGTTTTCTGCAGCCGGTCCAGCCAACCGATGAACTCTTTCGCGGTTTTGGGGTCAAGATGCGAAATCGGTTCATCGAGCAGCAGCACTTCCGGATCCATCACCAGGGCACAGGCAGTGGCGACGCGTTGTTTCATGCCGCCGGAAAGCGTTTGGATCTTGGCGTTCCGCAGATGGGCAAGCCCGGTGGATTCCAGAACACGCCGGATCTGTTCCGTCATTTCGGCGGCAGGGGTATTCAAATTCTCAAGCGTGAACGCGAGTTCTTCCTCAACCGTCGGCATGCAGAACTGCGAATCGGGGTCCTGGAACACGGTGGCAACGCGGTGGTTGATCTCACCGGGTGCATACGATTCTGCCCGTTTGCCGAACAAATGGATGTCACCTTCCACAATGCCGTCGCAATTCATGGGATAGAGCCGGTTCAGTAAATACAATAGGGTCGATTTTCCCGAGCCGCTCGGTCCGGAAATGGCGACCCGTTCGCCGGTAACGATGGAAAAGGACAGGGACGAGAGGGTGTTGCGAACATCATCCGGGAAGCGAAAGCTGACGTCTTTCATTGAAAAGATGCTGTCAGGCATTGGCATCACGCGCCGCGGGTTTGGCAATGGCGTAACCGCGCAGCGATCCTGTCGCAAGGAGCGCATCGCCGATGTATTTGCCGCCGATGCCCGCAATGATGGCGCCGCTCAGTACGCGCAGCGTAAACATCAGCGCAACGAAGGACGGGTCAAGTGCCGCATAGCCGGATACAAAATAGCCGTAGATGAAACTGAATACAGCCGCACCGATGCCTGCCAGCATAAAGACAAAAATATTGAAATGGCGGTAGCGTGTCACGGCAAAGGCGGCTTCCGCACCAAGTCCCTGGATGACGCCGGACAGGATGAGACGGGGACCGACGGCATTGCCGAGCATCACTTCGATGATTGCCGCCAGTGTTTCGGGCAGGAACGCGGCACCCGGCTTGCGGATGATATGCATGCAGATGATCGACACGATAAACCAGATGCCGAACATCCATTCATAGGCAATGGGGCCGATCAGACCGGCCCAGATATTGCCGAGGTGGATGAACAGTAAATAGATGATGCCGAACACGACACCGAACAGCGACATCAGGACGATTTCCTTCAGTTTCCATGAGTTAAGCATTCACGTTACCTCCATCAGTTTTTTTGTGAGACGGACTGTTGATGCTCATCGATACCGTCATGACGAGATGGCGATGCTCCTCCGAGCGGGCATGGGTGAAAGATTCCTCATAGAAGTTGGAGACATCGTGGATATCGCCGTGGATGCCGCTGGCGTAATGCATCGAATCGTTCCAGACGCCGTGTTCTTTGGCACGGTCAACTTCACGGTAGATGACGCTCATATAATCCGGATTATTCATCGGATACAGCGCGAACTGGGAAGAAACGTATTGCGGCGTGTCATCCGTATTCAACAACACATCGTCTTTATCAAGATAGACATCCCCCGATGTGTCTCCCGGACAGCCGATCGAGAAGGTGCCGTTCAATGCCACATGCTCGCCGGTTTTAGCTGCATGCAACGTCAATGCTTTCGCCACGTTGAAGACGTGATTCTGCTTGCCGCGGATGACGGTAGAGACGTCATCCGTGTGCATCCAGACGTTCGAGGTGTCGGTTTCGTTCAACGCCCCCTTGATGATAGGGATGAAGTCGCCGGACATCGGATTGAGCGTAAAGCGAAATCCGACGATCGGGCTTGTGCCGCATTGCAATGGTTCCATAACAATATTCCTCCTTAAAAATGTACACAAAAAGGGCCGCATCCGTGAAGATGCAGCCACTGTTCCATGCAAGTTAAAAGGAGTATTAAGCTCCTGAAAAGTTCGTTTTGCGGAAAGTCACCGCACTTCCTCACGCAGGTCCTAACCTGTTCGAGTCATAAGGGATCGGAGCTTTCGCTCGCATCTCAGCTAAAATAAGCACCCCCAGTGCAGAAAACGGTATGCGGTTTTTGTGTTCGGGTTGTCCCGATGGCTTCAGTGTAAATGAAGGGAGGGGGGAAGTAAAGGATATTTTAGAAACATGATATTCCGCAAAACAGCTACGAAGACATTAGCCGAAGCTGGCGAGGCTAATGTCTTTGCGACGAAGTGCGCAGCACTGCAGGAGCACGGTTTTTTTAAAGCTACACTAATAAAGGATCACATTCCTTCGCTGTTTTGCTTCATATCATTTAGCAAACGCTTACTCAGGTAAAGATATTTAAATAGAAGAAAACTGAGGTATTTATCTCGAAGTCAGAGCATATTTATTGTAAAAATGAATAAATCTGCGTAAAATTCTCAATAGTCACCAAAATTATTGGGGCTTTATTGAAAGTGATATGCAGATGACAATCGATTGATTTTAACTATATAACGATCCGGGAAGTTGAAAGGATGGTTTTTGATATGACAGTAAAAGTGAAAGTATATTCGGATTATGTTTGTCCATTTTGTTTCCTGGCAGAACAGCCTTTGGAGGAAGCGATTAAAGGAAAAGATGTGGAAGTTGAGTGGATGCCTTTCGAATTGCGTCCAGCTCCAAATCCGGCATTGCGCCCGGAAGATGAGTATCTTCAAACAACCTGGTCACAATCGGTTTACCCGATGGCGGAACAAATGGGAATCGAGATAGTCCTGCCGGATGTATCGCCGCAGCCACATACCCATTTGGCATTTGAAGGATTTCAATATGCCAAGGAAAAAGGGAAAGGCACTGCCTATAATGAACGCATGCTGAAAGCCTTTTTCCAGGAGAGCCAGGATATCGGCGATGTCGAAGTGTTGACGAAACTGGCAGGGGAAGTCGGCTTGGATGAAAAAGAATACCGTGAAGCACTCCTTTCCCGCAAATACAAGGAAGCTCACCAACAGGCACTTGAGCACTCATATGAAGAGGCTGAAATAACTGCTGTACCGACATTCGTGATCGGCGAAACCAAAATCGCCGGCATCCATACGAAAGAGACACTCGAACAGCTGATCAACGAAGAACTGCAGAAACAAAAGCCTAAAGTCCTGTTTGAAGGAAAAGCTTGTGGACCGGATGGTTTCTGTTAAGACTAATATAAACAGAAGAGGTGTAAACCTATGATGAATAATGATAAAGCGATTTTAAAGAACAACGACTGGGTAAAAGGCATTTCCCGCAATGGCGAAATGATCATCGGTTTTGTGGATTCGATGAGTCTGGAACAAAAGGCAGTTCATGTATTGGTCGCGGAAAGCGACAACGAAGCGCTTATCGGCAAAACGATTCCGATGCATTTCACTCAACTGGAAGTCATTCCGATGGCCGAAACCAAATATGCCGGCGAGCTGGAGTTTTTGATCGATCTTGCTTTGGCGACTGGCGATAAAGAATGGTTTGAGGAGCTTTCTGCTGAGTTGAATCTAAAGAAACAGGAAGTTTGATAAACAAATAAAAATTAATATTTACTAAAAAAGAGCAATGGCTATTTCATTCCATTGCTCTTTTTGATTATGATTTCCTCCCCTTTCGAAGCATCTGTATTAAATGAAGTTTAGTGATCAAAAATTTATGGTAAAATAAAGAGGACACAGTTCAATCCTGTTCTTGACTTGAAAATAATACAAAAAATACCTGTATCCTCTATAGTTCCATAAAAAGTATAATAGTTTTCAGAAATTCTATATTTCCCTTTTTACTAACGATTGAATCAATTTCATAAATCGCCCTTTTAAAAAGTGCAGACGATTTTTCGGATCATTTTTTCCGTTTTTTAAATTTAGGCAGCTGCTAAAGCGGCGTGCTTGGCGGCTTTCAATCGGTCACTCGCCAAACGGCATGCGTTGTAAATTAAGGTCACGAATTGAAAATGGACTTTCGCTTTCTTGCCCGTCCGGTGCCGAACGTTATTCAAATCGAAAGACTCCTTCAAGTAAGCGTTGACACGTTCCACTGCGGCGCGCTGTTTATAGTACAGCGTCCACTTCAAGGAACCTCTGGCAGGCGATGTATATTTTCGAAGGTCTACTGACCTTTTGATTTTAAAGATTTTTTGGCAAAGGGAATCGTCTTTCAACGGACACGACGCACACTCTTTGGGACGGGAATATTTCAAGGTTTCGTATTTAGCGTCATAACTGTCGTAGCGATACGAGTGTTCCCGTACACACGTCGGCGCGAAATGCTCATCAAACCCGATGACTTCGCCTTCTCGGCGCGGGTTGTACGCGATAACGGCGTGAAGGTTCATCTCCTGCAGTTGTTGATAAATGGGTTTGTAATCGTAGCCCTTGTCCAGGATGCCCGCTTGAAAAAGATCCGGCATCGTTTGCTGGATTTGCTTCAGGAGGGGAATGGCGGCTTTTCCATCATTCAAGCTGCCGGAACTCATGAGTCCTCGGATAATGTACTGGCTGTTCGTACTGACAGCCAAATGAGCTTTGTAGCCGAACCAAAAGGTGTTTTTTCCATCACTATTTTTCTTGATGCCCCATTTCGGGGCCAGCGGCATCTCGTTTACCAGTGCCTCGGTGGAGGCATCCAATTGATGAACAATCTCTTTTTCATAGAGCGTCTTTTCGTCTTCCTGCTTTTGTTTGGCGGCTTGCCATTCGGCTTGTTCGTCTTTCGGCTTCCGTCCTCGTTTTTTCGGAGCTGGTTTTTCTTTTTTCTCAGACACTGCCGGTTTGTCGCGTGCTTCAAAATGCGTGGCGTCAATGGCCAGAGATTCTTCTGTGATGAAACCTTCCTGGATCGCTAGAGCCACAAGTACGTCTTGCACTTTCGACAGCGCGTCAGTTTCACTGATCGCCGCAATCATGCGGGAATAAGAAGCTTCAGATGGGACGTCGTCCGATAACAGAAATCCACAGTCAAAACGAAAAAAAGGGTCTTGTTTTAAGCGCTTCACCAATAACTTTATCGTCGGAATACGCTCCACCACACGAGCGATCAACGAATAAATCATGGCACCGTAATTGAGTTCTCTCGGCGCGCCTCGATGTGTCTTCTTGTCGAAGATATGAAGAAGCGGACCCAGTTCCAGCGTCGAGAAAATAGCGTTAAATCGATGGGTAGGTTCCATCTCAAATAATTCATGCATGTCAAATAGGTTATCTTGTCTTATAATAGGCATAGAGCGCTTTCCCTCCTGTTTGTGTGTTGTTGTGGTGACTACCATTATACAGGATTTGGGGAGGTGCTCTATTTTCATGCCGTTACACACCTAGAGCCGCAAGGTCTCGGAATTATGAAATTTACTCGATTCATTAAATAAACCAATAACCGAGGAGGGATCTCAATGTCTCGAATGAAAAAAATTGTGTTTTATATCGGCAATATAATCATTGGAGTTATTTCCAATTATGCTTACTTATATTTATGGATTACCTTCAGTTGGGGAGAGCCGATCCGCTTTTTCTCTCTGGAGACACTGCTGGCCGCAGGTATCAGCACGTTGCTTTTTCTTGGGTTCAATTATTTGATGTTGAGGAAAGAAGAAGCTCCGAAAAAATACTGGGGGATTGCATTGGGAGTCGTATTATTGTCCGTTGCAGTTATTTTGGCAATCATTGAGTTTTCATGAAAAGCCTGCTAACTCACAATCATGACCGGTACAGGAATATCTTGTAGCTGTTCTTGGTGTTATGATTATCTGCATCTCACTCAAGTGGAAGGCATTCCGCTGACCAAAACCAAAAAAGCCGGCAAGCTTGAATTTTTGGCTGAGTTGAATGAGAGGGTTCAGACATTATTTTAGATAAGCAGAACTGAAAAGATAGTGATCCAGGAAAGAGCAGAGGCATAAGGGAGCCACTGCTCTTTTTGACTAGTGTGGAGAAATAAGGCCTGTTTGGCCGGTTGCTCTATAAGCCTCGAAATCGGAGCATATTTATTGAGTTCTGATTGAGGAAATAGTAGTATTCGGTTTACCCCCTTAAATGAGTAGGAGTTGCTCGAGAGGGTATTGATAATTGTAGTGCATGAATTACGTTCAAATTATTATAAAAATATATGAAAAAGCAGGTGTTCAAATATGAATGAAGATAAAACAATACTGAAGACTAGTGATTGGGTTAAGGGAACATCGCTCGATGGTGAAATAATTATTGGGTTTATAGATTCGATGAGCATGGTGCAGGGCGCTGTGAATGTCACTGTTGCCGAAAGCGATAATGAAAGCATTATCGGGATGACGATTCCATTAGGGGTAAAACAGGTAGAGAGCTTGCCGGAATCGGCTCCGAAAGACACTGCCCAGTTGGAGTATCTGATTGATCTGGCTTTGCAGACTGGGGATAAAGCTTGGTTTGAAGAGCTTACCGGTGAGTTGAATGAAAAGGCGCTAACGGTGAAGCAGGAATCATAAGAATTGAATACATGGTAGAGCAGAGGCTGATAAAAAGCCTGCTGCTCTTTTTTATTAGATTAGTTACGCATTTGACAAATAAAATTCAATATTGACAGTAAAATTTGTGCGTTTATCGGAAACAACAGCCAGTCATAAATCGGACTAACACTTAAAAGAAGCTTATCGAATTATCCAAAACCATTTTGGATTCAGCGAATGGCAAAGAGGGATGAAGAGCGTTTGTATAGAAAGTAACAAAGATGATTATAAAAAGCTAAAGGATGATCAGCCATGCGCTATAACCAGATGACCCTCGAAGAACTGGAAGAACAGGACCGCCAGCTTCATCTGCAAACCCCTGATCTTGAAGAATCCTTATTGTATCAGCGGAAGATCGAGCTTTATAAGGCGATGCACCACAAAGTTAAGCAAAGGGTTCACAGAAAGCAGGAAGACCAGAGCTATTTGGACGACATAACTGAACGGCTCGTTTTCAATCTGGTGCATTACGGCACATACCTGAAAAAGGCGGACCAAAAGGTTGACCAGGTGGCGATACCGAACTTGAAACGGGCATTAAGCTATGATCCGTACAATCCGGCTGCCGCCTACCGATTAGGGTTCATCTACTATCGCAACGGCAGCTTTATAAACGCTGCGAACTATTTTCAGAAGGCCATTCTTTCCGAGCGTTTCAATACGAATAAAAAAATGGCACTGACGGACCGGCAAAAAGTGAACGCGCAATTGTATCTGACAAACAGCGCGTTGCATATTGCGAAAGAGTCGCAGGAGGATCTTGCGAAGTTTCCGGCAGACGAAGTCGAAAAATTGCCCGGCTATGAATTTTCCAGCCTGTACGACAGCATAACTGAAAACGATGCTTATTTAAGCTCCCATGCCTTTTATCAGGAAACGGCATTGGGCAGAACGACTTGCTCGAAACGGCATTGCGACGAGCTGGCAATGGACAATCCCAAGGACACGATTGTGCTGTATTTTGGCGACGTCGAAACAAGCGTTAGTTTTAACGGCAAGAGTGAAGACTTGACCAAGAGGACGAGTGATGTGCTGCGGCATTTATTGACGAGCAGTTCGGCTGGCGCTCCTGCCAATACCCATGCTGTAAAGGAATGCTTTGGAGATCTTAGTCACGATGATGATGTACCGTGGTCAACTTATAGGCAAGCTGTGCGTAGGGTAAGGGAAGCTTTAGAAGCTTGTGCTATTCCGGCAGTCATTGAAACATCTTCAGGAAATCGGGCGTATTATTATAACGGTTCATTTCCGTATCTAATTTTTTACCGAGTCGACGATGAAATTGAATAACCCCTACCTCCCTGGAGCTGTGACATTCGTGTCACAGCTCTTATTTTATAATAAGGGCAATACCAGAAAGGGAGAGGATGCACATGCAGAACTTGAACCGATTATTTATTCGCCACGGATTTCTGATAGAGGAAATTGGGGAAGGAAGATTTGATTGCCTGAAAGAAACCGAAGAGAATATGAAGTTTCTTAAGGAAACCCTGGATGAACTTTTTGTGGCTTACTCAAGTGTTCATGGCTTATTGAAAATTGAAGAAAGGGAACTTGATGAAGAACTGTGGCTGCGTGCGGTGGATTTCAAATTTAGAGGGCGGACCGAGATGCTACAGTTTGGACCCGGCGTGGACATTCCCGGCATCAAAAATTTCGACACCTATATGGCAGGTGTCATCCGCCAATTGAATCGGCTGGGCCTGTCGACAACCAGTTGCTGCGATGGCCACGAAAAGAAGCTTCCTGGCATTTCATTTACCAGAGAGACGGATATGGCAACCGTTGTTAAAGTGCTGACGGTCATTGGACTGCCGAACATCCATATTCGCAATCACTCCGTCAGTATACGAGTGCCGCGAATCCAATTGCTCGATGCGGCTGAAGCATTAAACACATTTTCTCCGGAAGACCTGGAGAAGGGTATGGAGGAATTGAAAAAGCGGTCATTCCTCATGGAGCTTGAAAGCTGCCTGTCAATCGACGGTGAAAGTGGAGACGAAGATGACATTCGCGACTGGGTCCGAAGCAAACTCGTGAATCATGCAGACTCCTTGGAAATGGACCACAAGGGCAATATACTGGCTGTTAAGGTTTATGGGAGAGGAAAAGGACCGGTGATTTTATTGAATGCGCATCTGGATACCGTATACAGTTTTGATGAAGGGCGCGAGATCATAAAAGACGGCAACATCTGGACCAGCAGCAGCGGTATTTTGGGCGCAGATGACCGGGCGGGTGTCGCCATCCTATTGGAAACACTGAAACGTCTGGATGCAACGAACTTCAATGGGACCGTGAAATACATTTTCACCGTCGAAGAAGAAATCGGTCTCCTGGGAGCGAAGGCAGTCGATGCGAATTTCCTGCATGATGTTGATGCGGCCTTTGTCATCGACCGAAAAGGCAAGGGTGATATTGTGACTTCCTGTGGCGGGTATGAGCAATTCTGTGACGAGTCATTCGGTAAATTCATCGAAGAAACTGCCAGCAACTACGGACTAGCGGGTTGGAAATGCACAGCCGGCGGCAACAGTGATACGCGCATCTGGGCTTCGCACAGCATTCAAAGTGTGAACTTGTCAGCCGGTTATTATCATGAACATAGCGCTGATGAGTATTTGGATGTTGAAGGGTGTTTAGGGACGGTTGAGTTGTTACTGGCGTTATTCAAAGAAGCTGGGACGATGAGGCGGATAGTCAGGAAAGTGGAAAGGGGTTATAAGGTGTAAAGGACTTAGAAAAAACCGTGTTCCTTTGACAAACACCGTCTTTCAATCACAAAAGAGATAAAAGCGAAGGCCGCTGCATTAAATAGTACCTAAAAACACAGTATGTTATAATTTAGATATAAAAAAGACCGAGTGCGTTAACACCCGGTCGATGCATTACATCCCGTATAAGAGCGGCTGGCCAAAATAGTGAATGTTTATCTTAAATAGTAATCGCCCACAATCCTGCCAGGGAGGGGGCGGTTACTTTTTTTGTTTATGGCAATTGCGATGATTGCGACTCCAGCCGTTAAGGCTGAAACGAGGATTATACCGAATTGAAACAGCATATTCATAGCATCGTAAGTTACCATATTTAAACACCCCCTTTCTCAAGGGAGTGCCAACCGCCCGTCCACTTTATGTAGCTGCATTCCTTAGTTTATCATGTAAATAAGGAGTTTACTATTCCCATTCAGGTGCCTTGAAATTGGGCTGGGATCCGTAGAAAATTAATGTAAGTATAACTTTTCAAAACAATTGGATTAAAACCTAATTTGCCACTCTATCACGATATATGATTATAGTACTCACATTTAAAATGATTGTAACGAAGAGAAGAACTGCTGAAACAAGAGCGACAGCTCCCATCGTGTCCATAAGAGAAGGCCAATCTTCAATCTTTACTAGGTAATAACTATAAAATATCTGAAAACTCAGCGAAATAGCACAAGCACTAAGACTTATAATTGAACGAGTGATCCAATGGTTTTGCTTTTCATAGCGTCCGAAATTTACAACAGGAAGTACCCAAGCAATTAGTCCAAGCACGAGGCTGCCAAGATTAAGCCAACCAAAATCCAATTCTAATCTCCCCTTCATTGTTCTTATTCTTTTTCAGCCATTCTGCCCCTTAGATGAATAAGAAGTATGATTATTTCATCAACTTAGACGTCCTATATGTGCCAAAAGTTTCCTTAGTTAGTATCAAATCCTCGGATGAAATCATTCATAAGCAATACGCTTTTTTAAACCCAATTAACAACTCCCGTAAATTTTTAAATAGAGGAAACCATATTATCAATACCAGAACCTAAAAACACAGTATGCTATAATTTAGACATAAAAAAGACCGAGTGCGTTAACACCCGGTCGATGCAGTACATGGCGTATAAGATCGGCTGGCCAAATTGAAGATGTTTTTTAAGCAAAAGAGTAACCACCTACAATCCTGGCAGGGAGAAGGCGGTTACTTCTTTTTGTTGATGGCAGTTGCGATGATCGCCACTCCAGCGCTTGAAGGTGAGCACTGAACAGAAACCGATACAAAAAAACACATCTTTATGGGTTATAATAATTATACATAAGCAACTATATTAGTTGAAGTAAAGAATTATATTTTCATTTATGGACAAGGGCAAAGATTATGCTCCTGCACAAGCTAGTCGCAAAGGAGGTGCCATCTTCGTGTGGCACATCTTGATTTTGGCTCCTGAGATAAGTCGAGAAGAGCACTCCTCTTTTTCTCCGGCGGCATCCGTCTGCGCTTAGGGAACTCTCTAGAGATATGGAGCAAAACAGCGAAGACGCCCAGGGGGCCAAGCGAAGTGCTGAGATCCACTCGGGCGAAGTGCAACGAGACCGAGTTAGCTCAGCGCAAGCCAAGAGTTGGCCGTAGCCTGCAAGGCCGGCTCTTTGCGACGAAGCAGCGCAGCGATGCAGGAGCACGGGTTTTGGCAAGCGCAGCTGTTTTGCGGAATATCGGCTACTATAGATTATTAGTTCAACTTATATAGAAAAAACCGAAAGGGGACTGGCACATGCCACTGCAAATCGTACGCCACGATATCACGGAAATTAAAACCGACGCAATCGTCAATGCGGCAAATTCCAGCCTGAAAATGGGCGGGGGTGTCTGCGGTGCGATATTCAATGCCGCAGGACCTCGAGAATTGCAGCAGGCATGCGACCGCATCGGCCACTGTGCTGTGGGAGAAGCGGTGCATACGGATGCTTTTGGTCTGGACGCCAAGTTCATCATTCACACCGTTGGACCCGTCTGGGAAGGCGGATTCAATAACGAAGAAGACTTGCTGCGGAACTGTTACCGCAATTCACTGGAACTTGCCCATGAGCTCGGCTGTGAATCGATCGCGTTTCCGCTCATCTCCACCGGAATCTTCGGCTACCCGAAAGAACCCGCTCTGCGGATTGCCATTTCCGAAATCGAAGCCTTTCTGTTAAAGCGTGAAATGCAGGTCTATCTGGTGGTATTCGACCGGCAATCTTTCGGAATCAGTGAAAAACTCTTCCAATCGATTGAAGCTTTTATTGACGAAAATGAAGTAAGGACGCTTGAGAAAAAGGATACGCGTTACCGGAAGAAAATCGATACAGATACCATTGTTGATGTTCAGGAACAGGAAATTCGACTGGAATCCCAACTGGAAATCAGTCTGGAGGATATTCTTGAAGGCGTGGACGAATCATTTTCAGAGCGCCTGCTCCGTTTCATTGACGAAAAAGGCATGACGGATACTGAAACGTATAAGAAGGCGAATATCGACAGGAAGCTTTTTTCCAAGATCCGCAATTCCCCTGGCTACACGCCCTTGAAAAAGACGATTGTTGCGTTTGCCGTGGCACTCCAACTGGATCTTTACGAGACCGAAGAGCTGCTTGGAACAGCGGGCTACCGATTGTCACGCAGCCATAAATTCGATCTGATTATTCTCTATTTCATTGAGCGGAAGAATTACAATATCCACGAGATCAATGAGGCATTGTTCGCGTTTGATCAAATGCTGCTTGGTGCTTGAAAATAAATTATTGAAGTGAGTATCATTTTAAGGAATAAATTGCTGTTGATTTGGAGGATTTGCTGGATTTTAATATTTGGTGATATCAACATTATGTAAATAAAACTTTAAATATGAAGCGGCCGAAGAAATATCTTCAGCCGCTTTTTTAATTTCGTTTTTAATTGATGGTTGACAAAAATTAGAATTATTAGAATAATTAAAATAATGCATTTTGAAAAAAAATCCATTCAAAAGGGGGATGTTCATCAGACAGGGAAGGCCAAATGAACTAAAAAGCAGCAATGACAGCACTTGCAGAAGGAGGTTTATATGATTTGGGTTATAGCTTTCGGACTGGTGACAGTTGCATCAGTGATATTGGGGTTGAGAAAGAAAAAAGCGATTTACTTGCTCGTGCCTTTGGCTTCCATCTTTGCATTCATTTTAGTGAAAATCATCATGGTGCCTCTTCCTTTCACAGACACGGTCCGTTTCATTTTTAGTTTGAGTGGATGAGCAAAATTTAATTTTTCCGGTCTGTATAAGTTGAACTAAAGAATTCACTTTCCATACCGCTTCGGCGCTATGGACAAGGTCCAGGATTATGCTCCTGCGCAAGCTCGTCGCAAAGGAGGTGCCATCTTCGTATGGCACACCTTGGCTCCCGCAATAAGCCGAGAAGAGCACTCGTCTTTTACTTCGTCGGCATTCGCCTGCTCCTAAGCCGCGCCGGCGCTGAGAGAACTCTCTAGAGATATGGAGCAAAACAGCGTAGACTCCTGCGGGAGCAGAAACGGAGTTGGCTTTCCAACTTCGTTTCGACGAAGTGGCGAGATCCACTCGGGCGAATAGCCAAGTGTTGGCCGAAGGTAGTTCGGCCGACGCTTTGCGACGAAGCTAGCGAAGCGATGCAGGAGCACGGGTTTTAGTTAGCTCGACGCAAGACCGCGGCAAGCTTAGCTGTTTTGCGGAATATCAGCTACTATAGTTTATTAGTTCAACATATATAATTTGGATCTTATCAAAAATAATGAGGTGAAGAATTTGAGGAAGATAGATAAAAAAGAAGCAGATGCTTATTATCGCATTCGTACTACTTTAATTATTATTTATTTGGCAATTGGATTTGTCGTCTCTTTTGGTGTCGTGTTTTTCGCGGAGGAGTTGTCAGGTTTTAGCGTCAACGGATTTCCTTTCCATTATTTCATGGGTGCTCAAGGAGCGATTCTTACTTTCATCATTCTATTGTTCATCAATGCTATTGTAAGTGATCGAATTGATAAAAAGTTTGGCCTTGACCAGGTTAAAAAGAAATAACAACCGGTTTCACATAAACAATACAGCATTCTAAAAAAGGGAGCATCCAAAAAATTGAAGATCTTGGATGTACTTTTAAAAAGGGGGAGAACTGGTGGATGCACAATTTATAGTATCACTGAGCCTGATTTTAGGGACTTTTGGTTTGTATATTGGGATAGCCTTTTACAATATGGCACGGGTGACTTCCGATTTCTATGTGGCAGGACGGAATGTACCGGCAGTCTTTAACGGAATGGCGATAGGCGCCGACTGGATGAGTGCCGCTTCTTTTATCGGTCTGGCGGGAACGGTCATGCTTTTAGGCTACGACGGCCTTGCTTATATTATGGGATGGACGGGCGGTTATCTTCTATTAACCTTCTTATTGGCTCCGCAGCTTAGAAAGTCCGGACGTTATACGGTTCCCGAATTCATCGGAGACCGTTATAACAGCGGCACAGCACGCTTAATAGCCGCTGTTGCAACAATCATCATCAGCTTTACATATTCAATCGGACAACTTTCAGGATCAGGAGTTGTGATTGGCCGTCTGCTGGAAGTTGATACGGCCATCGGAACTATGATTGGTGTGGCTCTAATCGCCTTTTACTCTGCGGTCGGGGGGATGAAAGGGATTACCTGGACACAAGTTGCTCAATATATCGTGTTGATCACAGCTTATCTTATACCGGTCATCTTTATGTCACTTCAATTGACCAATAATCCGTTGCCATGGCTTTCTTACGGCCAGATCGTCAGCGAACTGCAAGTATTGGATGCTCAGCTTGGCATATCGGAATACGTAGTACCATTTACAGAGGCGACGAGATGGCAGTTTCTGGCTCTGATGTTTACGCTGATGGCGGGCACAGCTGGCCTGCCACACGTCATCGTTCGTTTTTACACGGTTCCGACAATGAAAGCGGCTCGCTGGAGCGGGGCTTGGGCATTGCTTTTCATCGGCTTGCTTTATTTGTCAGCACCTGCTTACGCGGCGTTTTCGCGTTTTATCTTAATGACTCAAGTAGCAGGTTCATCAATTGCTGATTTACCTGCCTGGACAACTTCGTGGGTCAATACCGGATCGCTTTCGCTGGCAGATGATAATGGCGATGGCATTTTACAATGGGAGGAACTCGTGATCAGCAATGATATCGTGGTCATGGCAACTCCGGAAATCGCCAATCTTGGTGTGTTCGTCATCGGTTTAATGGCAGCAGGGGCAATGGCCGCTGCACTTTCAACAGCCGGCGGATTAATGATCGCGATTTCTGCAGCGCTGTCCCAGGATATTTACTACCGTTCCATCAACCCGCATGCGACCGAAAGAAAACGGTTATTGGTTGGCCGCTGGTCGATCATCATTGCAACCGTGTCAGCAGGGATTGTGGCATTGGATCCGCCGGGAGCTATTACGCAAATTGTTGCGTGGGCCTTTGCACTGGCGTCAGGCACTTTCTTCCCGGCCCTTATTTTAGGCGTTTGGTGGAAACGGGCAAATGGACCGGGTGTTATTGCAGGGATGGTCACCGGTCTGGTGGTGACGCTCGGTTACATTTTTGCTTCCAGATTTGCAGGTTTGAGTATCCTGGGAATCATCGATACGGGTGCTGGAGTGTTTGGAGCAACGGCGGCAATCATTGCGATTATTGTTGTTTCACTGATCACAAAAGCGCCTTCGCAGGAAACTCAGGATGGAGTAATGGATCTCCGTTATCCGGAAGGGATGTATTACAAAAACGGTGAGGTCTGGATAGATGATTCGAAAAAAGAGTAAAGACACAGTGGAATTCTCTATGGTTGACTGAAAAAATCCAGGGGATCACTTGTTTCACAGTTTACAGAAGAAATATAGAAGGAAACATAGACGGGTGGTTTCACCTGGTTTATGTTTCCTTTTTAGATGCTGTAAATATGGAGATTCCTGAAGAGTAAGAGGGGGATGAGTGTAATGCGAAGTCCAGATAAGTTTTTTATTGCGGAAAAACAGGTTTACAATAGCCCTTCAAAAAAAATTCGGAATTATAAAATTAATAATTGCAAACATACGTTCCCGTTGTTATAATGAAAGCACTTAAAGATAGCTTGACGGATCTCTTTGCCGGTCATTCCGACGATGCCTCAACAGAAATGAACTATAAAATTGTTGAAGGAGGAATTGTATGTTTCAATCAGCAAAGGTCCTGGAAGAAATTTTCTCTGTAGAAGCCGCTTTCTACAAATTGAGAACAGGCGAACGGACGCATCTCTGCCGCAGCCTGGCTGCCATCCGCCGGAGGGGAACTCACGGAGATGGAGTTGACGCGCTTTTTGTGCTGCTGAATCCCGGGAAATGCCTTCCGGTGGACGGGGAAGATTCCATTCCCATGTTAACCGGAGAAGCAGACAAGTTGCCGCTATTAGCAGCTGCACCTGATAACACGATGCTTCAGCTGATGCGGTTGATGGAGCGGATGAATTGGAATGGGATAGAGGTCATCAATCTGACGGATATCAGAACAGGGAAATTTGCTGACTATCATGAAGGCCAGAAGTACATGGAGCGATATTGGGACAGCCGCCACACGATTTTTTCGATCGATCGCTATCCCGAACTTTTGGATATTGTGGAAAGAGCGGATTCGGTTATCGCCGGGTGGGGGACTAAGGCGGCGATCAGAAATGCTGCTGAAGAAGCCCATATCATTCTATCGGAATTGGCACCGGTGAATGGTGTGGCTTATGAAAACCACCCGCTGTATTATCACCCGTTTCCCTGGCTCCAGACAAAATGCATCAAATGGCTGGACCATATGGAAAAGGCGTTGAAAAGATCGGAGCAAGTGGCTGAGTAATAGACGCCAATTACGGGGAATATGAGCTTAAGAAATTCGAGTTTCTTCTATTATAAAAAGATAATCAGAAACATAACTCGCCAATACAGAAAAAGTATAGAAAATCATCCGCCGAAGAACGCTTCGGACGACAAAAAGCCATCCGGAAATCAATTGATTTCCGGATGGCTTTTGGCATTTCCAATAACGGTGAATGTACTTTAATCGCTGTGTCCCATGCCTTTCATCTTCCTGCCTTGCCCTTTGTCTTTGCAGCGATTGCCACCCCGCATGCCGCGCCTTTTTTGATGATCCATACGGCGGTTTTGCTTTTCCTGGCTTCGCACCATCAAAAATATTAGCCCGGTCATCATGAGCGGGAGAAGGACAATGAGTTCAAATGGCACAATTGGGCGGTAAACGGTTTTTTCGGCTGTGACATCGTAAATGCCCACTGGCTTGATGAGGAAAGAGCCGCCAGCCCCTTCGCCTTGGCCTCCTTCAACTTCCTCGTAGCCGGGAGACGCCGGATCTTTGTCTTCATGTTCAAAACCGCTGCCGGAACCTGCACCGACACTGTATTTGACTTTGGCTACCGGAATGATGGTCCGGCCGTGCATCTCGACTGGATCACCGTAGATCAGCGAAACATCGCGGGCTTTCGAAAATTTTTCAAATATCGGCAGCACTGGAGAGGATTTGAGGGGTGTAACTTCTTTTTCATCCGTATTCTTCACTCCTTTTAATTGGGTTGTATGACTGGCCGTGCAAAGCTCTTTTGCGCCTTGGCTGAAGTGGCTGGGATAACGTTGTTTCACCCCCTGAACTGATAGTATATACATTCGCTTCATCCGGCGTTATCCCTCTATTTTATTTTGGGGATTGTTGAAATTCGCCTTCAAGCGCATACTAATACAAAAGAAGGATACAGAAAGAGGGAAGTTTCATGGCTGGGAAAGAAGAAAAACACAATTCGGGGCAGGGGAATTCCGAATTGATGAGGCAATATACGGAGTCGCCGGAAATGCAGCAGCAATTGTACCGGAAAACGCTGTGGGTTGTGGTCTTTTCGCAGATTTTGGGCGGGGCAGGACTAGCCGCAGGCGTTACAGTCGGCGCATTGCTGGCACAGGATATGTTCGGAGACGCGAGCTTTGCCGGAATTCCAACTGCTCTTTTCACTCTGGGGTCTGCGGGCGGCGCATATCTAGTCGGTAAACTGTCCCAGAAATTCGGCAGGCGTCCGGGGCTCGCTGCAGGGTTTTTCATCGGCGGTGCAGGGGCTGTCGGCGTCATCTTGTCGGCGGTTGCGGACAATATCGTGATGCTCCTCATTTCACTCCTGTTTTACGGAGCGGGAACAGCGACCAATTTGCTGTCCCGCTATGCCGGTACGGATCTGGCAAGCTCGAAGCAGCGAGGAAAGGCGATCAGTATCGCCATGGTTGCAACGACCTTTGGTGCGTTCGCCGGACCGAACCTTGTCGGCGTCATGGGCCGCTTCGCCGAGTCCATCAGCATTCCGGCGCTCGCGGGGCCATTCATCCTGGCTGCGGCAGCCTATTTTACAGCAGCTCTTGTATTGTTCTTATTCCTGCGACCGGATCCTTTGCTTGTGGCACAGGCGGTTGCAAATAAAAAAGAGTTGGATGACAAGGTGCTGAATAAATCAGCTGCCGACATACCTGCAATCAACAGCCGGGGCGTGTTTCTTGGCGCAACGGTGATGGTCATCACACAGATTGTCATGGTGGCGATCATGACAATGACGCCAGTTCATATGGGCAATCATGGACATAGCCTCAGCGCAGTGGGCATGGTCATCAGCATCCATATCACGGCAATGTATTTGCCATCATTGCTGACCGGGGTATTGGTGGATAAAATCGGCCGGACTGCGATGGTCATCGCGGCAGGCGCTACACTTCTATCCGCAGGCACCGTTGCAGCATTAGCACCAGGCGGCTCGCTTCCTATGCTGGTACTCGCACTTGCTCTCCTTGGTCTGGGCTGGAATTTCGGCTTGATCAGCGGGACGGCACTGATCGTCGATTCCACTTTGCCGGAGGCCAGGGCCAAAACACAAGGGACGGTCGATGTGCTTGTGGCGCTGTCCGGTGCGGCGGGCGGCATGCTGTCCGGGATGGTGGTCGCCGGCTACAGCTTTTCTACCTTGTCGTTCGGCGGCGGTTTCCTTGCGCTCCTGCTTATACCGGTTGTCGTCTGGTCGCTTGGTCACAGCAATGCGAAGACTGCTAGATCAAGCTGAAATTGACAAATTGTTTCTTCGGGACAGATGAAAAAGGCGGTTCCTGTTTGTACAGGAACCGCCTTTTCAGGCTGTCGAGAAACCATCAACTTCTATAATCTTCTATAATCATTACGTTCTAGACGGATGCTTTCTTATGCGCAGTCAAGTGTTTTTCACATGTTTTATCTCAAGAGTTGACAAAATAAGGCGATGGAACGGTTGCTTTCTGTTCCGGTGCGCGCTTTCCGCGGGCTCACGCCCAAGCCTCCTCAGTAGCTGCGCTCCCTGCGGGGTCTCAGGACTCGCTTTGCGACGAAGCAACGGAGCGATGCAGGAGCACCTCTTTGCCCTTCACCGCCTGACGCTTCATTTTTGTTCTATGTAGAATGAGAGTGTCTGCTTCTTGAGCTAGACTTAAAAGGATATTCTTTTATAGAAAGCGATTCGAGATATGGAGCAAAACAGCGCAGACGCCCAGGGGACCAAGCGAAGTGCTGAGATCCACTCGGGCGAAGTGCAACGAGACCGAGTTAGCTCAGCGCGAGCCCCCAGGCAAGCGAAGCTGTTTTGCGGAATATCGATTACATACTTTTCTTTCTCAACAAACTGAAAAGGCGATTCCTTTTTGTACAGGAATCGCCTTTATTCTTCTTATCTTTATCTCTCGTCAACCGGCACGTATGTCTGCATGCCCGGCCCGATATATTCCGCACGCGGACGGATCAAACGGTTGTTCGAGTACTGCTCAAGAATATGAGCCAGCCAGCCGGATGTTCGGGAGACCGCAAAGATCGGCGTGAACAGGTCATGCTCGATGTTCAGGCTGTGATAGACAGAGGCCGAATAGAAATCCACGTTCGGTGGGAGATCCTTTTGGCCCGTGACGATTTTGTCGATTTTCACCGACATGTCGTACCATTTCTCTTCGCCCCGGATTTTCGTCAATTTCTGGGACATCTCACGCAAATGCTTCGCTCGCGGGTCACCCTTGCGGTAAACGCGGTGGCCGAAGCCCATGATTTTTTCTTTGTTTGCAAGTTTTTCATTGATGGCGGCTTCGACGTTTTCCACAGAGCCGATTTCCGTCAGCATCTTCATCACCTGCTCGTTGGCTCCGCCGTGCAACGGGCCTTTCAATGCGCCAATGGCTGCCGTTACACCGGAATAGACGTCGGAAAGAGTTGCAACGGCAACGCGTGCCGTGAATGTCGACGCGTTCAATTCGTGGTCGGCGTGAAGCACGAGTGATTTGTTGAATGCTTCTTCCTCGATGTCGGCTGGAACATTTCCGGAAAGCATGTAGAGAAAGTTGGCGGCAAAACTTAAATCGGCTTTCGGTGAGATCGGCTCCTGTCCGCTGCGGACGCGTGCGAACGCAGTCACCAATGTGGCGATTTTGGCCTGGATGCGGATCGCCTTGCGGTAGTTCGCTTCCGGTTCCATTACTTCGGCTTCTTCATCGAAGAGGCCCAACAGGGAAACGGCTGTACGCAAAGCCGCCATCGGATGAACGTTTTTGATGTCGTATGTTTTGAAATGGTCCAAAACTGCCTGCGGCACTGACATATCAGTTGTCAATTGCTGCTTCAGTTCCGCCAATTCGCCTGCTTTCGGCAGACGCTGGTGCCACAGCAGGTAAATCACTTCTTCAAAGCTTGCGTTTGCCGCTAAGTCATCGATATCGTAGCCGACGTAGGTAAGTGTGTCATCGATGATGGAACTGATGGCGGATTGGGTTGCGACAATACCTTCTAAACCTTTTGTTGTTGTCAATTGAATCTCTCCTTGTAATGTATTCTGGAGCACAAATCTTGCAGGTTCACTTATGGATACATCAATATATTCGGTAAGCGCTTACATCGAGGCTATGGAAGACGATCCGAAAATATCAAAACAGTAGTTTCGGATAATTGTGACTATTTTGTGCTGTTTCTTTACTGTAACTCTTTTTCGGTGAATACCTTGTGTAAAATGATTGCATTCGTTTAAACAATGGTTAAGCCAGCAGATTCGGCATCTGAACTAGAGAGTTTTGAAATTCCCGCAAAACAGCGAATTGAAAAGGGAGTGCAGGCAGGGAATTTCATATTCTTTGTTAACCACTTAACCGGTCAAAAGAAAAATTTTTAAAGTGGCTTTCCTGCACTGCCGCCTGGCTTTCTCATGTTTTTTATGTGCTTTAAAAATTATTTTTTTCAAAAAAGTATTTGTTTTATTTTGGATTAAGATGTATTGTCTGTAGAATCGCTTCAAAAGTGATGAGGTGGAAATTTCACTATAAAAGGGGGATATTTGATGAAAAAAACAAAAAACAGGTGGCTGATCGCTTTAGCGGCGATTGCCATCCAGCTGTCAATCGGGGCAGCATATGCCTATAGTGTCTATACGACGCCAATCAGCAGTGAAATGGGGTGGGAAGCTAAAGAAATCACCTATGCCTTCACGATCATGATGGCACTTGGCGGTATCTCGGCCGCTTTCTTTGGTGGATTTGTCGAGAAGAAGGGACCCCGGAAGTCAGCGATTCTGGCAGCATTCCTCTTCGGTTTCGGGCAGGCGGGTGCAGGCTTTGCCATTCACATCGAATCGCTGGGATTATTTCTTCTTACATACGGTCTGTTAAGCGGACTGGGACTGGGGGTAGGCTATATCGCGCCTATTTCGACTCTCGTCAAATGGTTCCCGGACCGCAGAGGATTGGCAACCGGTATGGCAGTTATGGGCTTCGGGGCCGGTGCGTTGATCACTGCACCGGTTGCGGCCAATCTGATCGGTTCATTTGGAGTCAGCACTACTTTCTATATTCTTGGCATAAGTTATTTTATCCTGATTGTTTTGGGCGCTTCATACATTGCGCCGCCACCGGCAGACTGGATGCCGCAGGGAATGCAGCAAGCCATTGATTCCGGCAAAAAAGTCATGAAAAAAGACTTGGCACAGTTGACTGCCAAAGAGGCAGTGAAAACGCGCCGTTTTTGGATGCTTTGGTCAATGATGCTGATCAACGTAAGTGCCGGCATCATGATCATCTCTGTTGCATCACCCATGTCACAGGAGTTAATCGGGCTTTCAGCAGCCGGCGCTGCTACATTGGTCGGACTCATGGGGATTTTCAATGGTGGAGGCAGACTCGGATGGGCTGCGATTTCTGATTATATCGGCCGTCCAACCGTCTACACAATTTTCTTTGGACTGCAGATTGTTGCGTTCGTAATGCTTCCGAATATCGGCAATGTATTGCTGTTCCAGGCATTGATCCTCGTCATCATCAGCTGCTATGGCGGCGGGTTTTCCAATCTTCCGGCATTTATCGGAGATCTTTTTGGCACCAGGCAATTGGGTGCGATCCACGGCTACCTTTTGACAACATGGTCGTTGGGGGGGATCATCGGACCGGCAATCGTTTCGCAGATCAGAGAGCGGACCGACAGCTATTTGCCGGTGTTTTACGTCTTCATTGTCCTGGTGTCCATCGCTTTCCTGATCTCGCTGTTGATTCGCCGGGACATCAAACGGATTGAAGGACAAGGGCAAGAACTAAAGGAAACAGCCCCTTCAAAAGAGCTGCATCTTCAAGAGAGCAACAGCTGATCATTAACAAAAACCTTAACGAAAAAAGTCGATTCCAGAAACCTTAGCGGTTTTTGGAATCGACTTTTTTGGTAAGTAATCGCAAGTATGCCCTGCATAATTAGCGCTGTTTTGAAAGATTCTTTTCTTACAGGGTTTTGTCCCCAAATTGTCTGCGAATCTTAACGACAATTCATAAAATCTTGCTCAGAGGCTATGGAGACAAAAGGTGACTGAAACAGCTATTGGGGCATTTCCTGGTACTTTTCCAGTTCCCTTTTGTGTACATGATTTTTCAGTCTCCCAGCCGTGCTACTGCACGCCAGCAATGATAAAGCACGCCATCGTACCACAGCAGGGCATCGACTTTTTTCAGCACGAGGTCCAGATCATCACCGGATTTCGCAGCTCGGACAAAATATTCATCGCGGCGTACTTTCCGGTGCTTCGCCATTGCCGCTGATGCGTCGCCCAGCTCCGCTGCCAGCGCAGGCATAGCTTTATCATCAAAAATGAGCTTCTCTGCTTTTCCCATCAATGGCAGCCAGCGTTCGGCAAGTCCTGGGTGGAGGCGGTCTGCGACATTTGCGGCGGGTTCACTCAACACCTGCAGCAGACGATCGATATGATCAAGTGCATGCAGAATCTGCACATGACGATTGAAGACATCAGGCGACATCGTTTCGATTTGTGTCAAAAACGTGCGCACCTGCATCGCTGCATTATGCAAGTGGGCAATCTCTTCAATACTGGTGGCCCCGCCAGCGAGTGCATTGCGTGCCAGACCGAAAAGCTTTGCAAGAATCAGCTGGATGGTGCGGTGGGCAGCTTCAAGTGCGACTTCCGGGATGACGGCCACTGACGCATCCAAATGATGCAGCAGTGGGTCGCCTTTATCCGGAAGCAACCATTCCAGCAGACGGACGAACCACGGCAGCACCGCTGCGAATGCCAGCACACCGAGTACATTGAATAGGGTATGGAAAATGGCGATGCCGACAGCCGCATCAAATGTGCCGAAGAAAGCCGTACTCAGGCCACGCGTCGTCCACAGCAAAAGCGGGGTGAGCAGCACCGCAAGAAACGCCGTCCCCAGATTGAACAGCACATGCGTCAAGCCCGCCCGTTTGGCCGCTGTCCCTGCGCCGATTGCTGCCAGCACCGCGGTAAATGTTGTACCGATGTTTTGCCCGATAACCAGATATGCGGCTTGTTCAAAGCCGATGACGCCAGAGAACAGCGCAGTCAATGTCGTTGCCACGGCAACCGACGAAGACTGCATGATTACTGTCATCACAGCCCCAACCGTCACCAGTAAAAAGATATTCGTCAGCCCTTCGAATGATACCGCCGTCTGCAGGTCCGCCATGCCTGCCTGCAGCACTCCGATGCCGAGAAACAGCATGCCGAAGCCGGCGAAAACCTCGCCATATGCGGCCTTGTTCTTGGGGAGGATCGTCTGCGCAAGCACCCCAAGGCCAATAACCGGCAATGCCCACGCCAGCAAATCGACTTTAAAGCCGATGAACGACACCAGCCAGCCCGTGCTTGTGCTGCCGATGTTGGCGCCCATAATTACGCCGATCGATTGCCGGAATGGCAGCAAGCCTGCACTGACAAATCCTATAGTCAATACCGTTACTGCAGTCGACGACTGAATGATCGCCGTGATCAGAGCGCCGGAAAAAATGGCGCGGCCGGTCCCGCCGGAAATGCGCTTCATCCAATCTTTGATGAACTCGCCTGCCAGCTCTTTCAACGCACCTGTCATCATCTGCATCCCGAGTATAAATAAACCAATTCCGCCGATGAGGGCCGCCGCCATTTCCATGATCTTCATCTCCTGTCGTTCTCTCCCCTCAAGTGTAAAGCAACTTGCAGAGAAATCCGCTCATTTTGACTGAATATTCTTCCTTTTGTCAAGGGAATATTGCTATGATATTGGAAACGGTCAATTCAAGTCTGACCCGACAGCAGAACCCCGGAATCAGGGGCTCCAAGTCAAAAGGGGGAGGAATCCATTATGGATAAAAAGAAGGAATACGATTATTCGAAAATACCGTTTACCGGTCTCGGTCTGATATTCGGAACGGCAATTGGTGCAGCTTTAAGTCTTATCATTACCGGAAATGTCATATGGGCCGGGATAGGGACAGGAGTTGGACTGATTGTTGGTGCGGCAATGGATGGTTTCAAGAAACGGAAGTAACGAATGGACATAAGACCTAACAGGAACTGTCACGCAAGTTGCATCTGAATATTCATATTCGGTGACTTCATTCAAATTGGGATTAAAAAAAACGCCCCGAAGGACGTTTTCCTGATTACCTGCTGCGCAGTTTTGACAACAGACGGAGAATTTCAAGATACAGCCATACCAATGTGACCAGAAGGCCGAAAGCTCCGTACCATTCAAAATATTTCGGAACGCGGCTGGACGCAGCATTTTCAATATAATCGAAATCCAGCACGAGGTTCAAAGCCGCGATGATGACAATCACAACACTGATGGCGATGCCGATCGGAGTCGCTTCGTGCAGGTGTGGGATGTTGAAGCCGAAAAAGCCGCCGATAAATGAAAAGACATAAACGAGGAAAATGGCACCGGTTGCAGCGACCACACCCATCCGGAAGTTTTGTGTGACTTTGATGAAACCGGATTTATAGGCGAATAACAAACTGAACAGTACGCCCATTGTCAGAAGAACGGCCTGGAAGACAATGCCGCCGTATTGTGCTTCGTATTGTGCCGAAATTGCACCGAGGAATAACCCTTCCAATAATGCGTAAAGCGGAGCCGTAAACGGCGATATCTTCGGGACAAAGATGGTAATCAGTGCTACAATCAGGCCGCCGATTGCGCCAATCAGAATAAGCGGCAGCACGCTGCCCGGATTGCTTACAAACTGGTTCCAGGAATAGACGAATGTGGCCAGCAGGAGGAGCATCAAAATCAATGTCTTGTTTACCGTTCCCTGGATGGTCATTGTCTGGCCGGAGCCGACAGTATCAAATTTTTCAAATGCTTCTTTTTTCAAACTTGGATTTCCACTTCTCAAAAGTTTCACCTCTTAATTTATTACGAGCAGATTTCATTATATCGCGTATGTAGTCAATGACCAAATTATAATGGAAATACATAAGACTGATTCAGATTTGGACGAGAGAATCGCAAATGGTTGGAGTTCCGGTACGATTGATGCGACTTACCCGGTCCTCATGAATGAACTGGCAATGAAAAAAGGGCCGGTGTTGCAAAAAATGCAACAACGGCCTTATGGAAATTAACTCCCCCGATCTCACTCAGCAAATTCCGTCGAATCATTTACGATATACCAGGCGCCACTAAAGCCCTGGCCGTTAACATCTCCCTCGACCGTATCGTTTATGAAATAGTAAAGAGGATATCCTTTGTAGGTCACTTGTTCTTCTCCAGTATCGTCCCGTGTAATCGTATCGAAATCGCTTTCCTCATAACCTTCCGGCACCTCCAAATCCGAGACTGTAAAAGCAGGCCAATTAGCGAGACAGTCATCGGCGCAATTGCTTGTTTCAGGCTCATCATTTGTGAAGTAGTAAAGAGCCATCCCGTCGGAATCAGCAAGATATTCCCCGGTTGCATCATTTTCCATCACCCGTAAAACCTGTTCGGACTCTTCTGTTCCGGCAGGTTCTTCAGTTTCCTCTGGAGGGGTAGGGTCTCCTCCCATGTAATTTGTCTGGTCATTGCCGCATGCCGCCATAAAAATGAATGTGAAAAGAATTGTGAAAAGGAACAAGCGTTTTTCCATTTTTCTGCACTCCTTTATCTGGTATTTGCAAACTCGACAAAGAGCGGATGGACAAAGGGTTGAGAAGGATGAAAGACGGAATCGATCGGTTTCAAAACTTGTTGCTGTATAGAATCGCTTCCAATTTATCGGAATATTCTCTATATTATAAGTAACGCATAAACCGGTGATCAGGTTTGAAAATCAACGCATTTATTTCCGCTTCGTGAAAAATCCTGGCTGCAAACAAGAAACTGCAGGGAGAAGGTGTGCACTGCAATGAACCGGAAAAGCGACAGGGAATTGATGGAGCTGGTCAATCAGAAACAACGCGCTGCATTGGAGGAAATTTACTGCCGTTACACGAAGCTGGTCCATCATTTTGTGTTTAAGCTTTGCAATGGCAACCCCGAGAAAACGAAGGAAATCAGTCAGTTGGTTTTTTTGAAGCTGTGGACAACAGACAGCAGGTACGATGAGGCCAAAGGGAGTTTTGTCAACTGGCTTTTGACAGTTGCAAGGAATGTCTGCATCGACTATTTCCGTCAGGAACATGCACACACACGATCGAAGCAGGCGGCGGGGGATGACCGGTTACTGGAACAGGCAACGGTATCCGATGAAATCGAGCGGCTGATTGATAAGAATGACATGATCCAGGCAAAGAAATGCTTAACCGCTGCACAGCTACGCACGATTAATCTTTTTTACTGGAAAGGGTATACACTGGCCGAAATTTCACTGATTGAAGAGGCACCTTTAGGTACCATCAAAAGCCGGCTTCATCAATCGCTGATTAAATTGCGCCGGCATATGGAAAAAAATGACCGATGAGCAGGCAGCTCCGTTTGGCCAAGTTCATCTATAATTCCAACAGCAGCAAATAAAGCCGATTTTTAATCTTGAGATCAGCTCTCCTTGTCATTGGGAGTTGGCGCTCTTTTGTTTGATGGACGTTTAACCGGACCTGTACAGGATATTTAGTGAGAAAAGGCTAGTTACCTCAAGGAGGTCGTCTGAGTGGGCACTCATCAATTGCTTCTCCTGTTATTTATCGGTTATATCGTCTACACGATTGATATCAAAAAGAACTTTTTTCCGGTGCCCGTGGTGTTGGTCCTGATTGGATTGGGCTTATCCTTTATGCCGTATTTTGAGGATTTCAAGATCTCAAAAGATATTATCTTTAACATTTTTCTTCCGGCCATACTTTTTACGTCCGCATACCAATTTCCTTTGAAACAATTGCGGGCAAATATTGGCATCATCGTCACATTGAGTTCGATCGGCATGATTGCCGTCGTCTTTTTGCTGGGACTTTCCATTTATCTGGCGGGAACGGTGTTTACCGCAGTATCATTTTCCGCATCCTTTCTGCTGGCAGCAATTCTGGCCCCTACTGACCCTGTCTCGGTCACCACTATACTGAAGGAAAGCAGCGGTGCCGAACAAATAGCGGATGTGGTGGAAGGGGAGTCCATGATCAATGATGGTACCAGCATCGTATTTTTCACCATTTTCCTGACAGTGTTTCAGACTGGGAATGGCTTCTCAGTCTGGAACTTCGTCACGGAACTTTTGGTGGTCTCATTCGGCGGCCTGCTGCTCGGCATTCTGATCGGTTGGCTGATGAGCAAGACAATCCGCTTCACGAAAGACAAAAAGTATCATGTCATGCTGAGTATAATAGGCGCTTACGGTGCATTTTATATCGGTGAAGCATTTGGGGTGTCGGGTGTACTGGCGACAGTGGCCGCCGGCATTTTCGTTTCGTATGAAATGAGGAAGGAAATCGAGGAAGACAACCTGCAGCAATCTCTCGACGGATTTTGGGATATCGTCACACCCGTGCTGCTTGCCGTCCTGTTTCTTTTGATCGGTATCCGGGGAGCTGACTATTTGGCATTTTCAGAATGGTGGTTTGCAGTTGCAATCTTTCTGTTTGCCATCATTATCCGTTTTATCGTTATAGCCGCCTTCATCTACGGGGTTCCGATTTGGCGTCAGGAATTCAAAAATGATTTCTCCACAATCACATTAACCGCCTGGTCTGGCATAAAAGGCGCGATGTCAGTCGCCTTATTGCTCTGGCTGGAAGAAACTGCCGGAGGTGATGACCAGATTCTGGTATCTCTTTCTTTTGCCGCCATCCTGCTGTCACTGGTCATTCAGAGTATCGGCATTTATCCATTATCCAAAATACTGAAAAATCTCCAATAATTCCCTTCAAATGGGAAGGAGTAGCAAAAAAGGTCCCGTCCGCATAGTCGCGGACGGGACCTTTTTTTCACTCAAAGCCGAATGCGTCGCTGCCGATTTGTGCAAGGACCTGCTGGCCCGCGGCAGTCGGATGGATATCACCGGAGATAACATATAATGCCTGGTCGTTGCCGAAGGCGCTATAGGCATCTGCAAGGTAGACATTTTCACTGGAAGCTGCCAAAGCGGCAAACATCTGATTGATGCCCGGCAAGACTGAATCGGCTACATTGTGTAGCGGATCATTCACCTGGAATGGATTGTAGACGTTGTAAAGCACAATGGGAGCATCCGTCAGTGAACGGGTTTCAAGGATAGTGGCTGAAATATTGGCGACCACATCACTGGCACCCAACTTTTGCATCAGCAATTGCTGGAACAGAACGAGGTCTCCCGCGCTTTCATTTCCTGCCTCACGCAGAATTTGCAGGAGGTCATTATTGCCGATTGTGATGGTGACATAATCAGCATGTTTAACAGCCTGGCGGTATTTCTGTTCAGCTTCCAGGGCATCAAGCAACTGATCGCTCTGCCAGCCTGATACGCCGAGGTTCCTGACACGCAGGTCGTCTTCAGCACCAATAAGAAACGGATAAGCCGCTTTCGAAGGGTTTTGATTGGTCTGGCCCAGGTTAAGGCCAAATGGGATGGAATCCCCGAGAGCCACCAGCGATTCTTTTGCCTGTTCACTCTCGGCAAAAGCGGCAGGCGAAGCAATCGATCCAGCAAGAACCACAACAGCCAGAGATTTGATGATTTTTTTCATGGACATTCTCCTTTCAATTTTATTACATTTTTAGTATAAACTTATTTAATTGAATTGTCTGTAAATATTCTGGGATTGGTATGCATTAATTTCCGCTGCAAATAAAACCGGCATATAGAGGGGTTTGAGTATGATAAGATTATTGCAACAGCAAGTCTTTTGAAACCGAAAGAGAAAGGGGTTAGAGCATGAATCCGCTAATTGATAAAGCAGCCCGTTTTGCCGCCATCAAGCATGATGGACAATACCGCAAAGGTTCGAATATCCCGTATATCACGCATCCATTCGGTGTGGCAATGATTCTGATGGAAGAAAAGCAGCCTGACAGCCTGATTGCAGCCGGCCTATTGCACGACACGCTAGAAGATACCGAGGTAACGGAGGAAGAGTTGTTCGAGCATTTTGGGGAGGAAATCCTGATGCTTGTCAAAGCCGCGTCCGAACCCGATAAAACTCTTTCCTGGGAATTACGGAAACAGCATACCATTGCCAATCTGCCGTCCCACTCCACAGAGGAACTTTACCTCATCCTGGCTGATAAGCTGCACAATCTCCGATCGGTACAGGCCGATGTCCTGAAGCAGGGGAACGCTGTATGGGGCCGCTTCAAAAGAGGGAAGCGTGAGCAAAGCTGGTATTATATGAGCATAGTCCATGAGCTTCGCGCGAGAAAAAGGGAGATTCCGCTGATCCGAAAACTGGAAGAAGAGGCGATGGAGCTTTTCACGGGTAAAAAGCGGCTGTCGGTCCATGATATCCAGCTGCTGTTTACGTGTTTCCGTTCAGTGGAACTGGCGGAGCGGGAAGAACTGGAGAGGTCCGGTCTTGCCGTTTTTGCCGGGGAGCTTTGGGAAAAGGCGGAATCCGATTCGGGTACGGAAACACAGGGTGCTTCAATTCCCTTTCGGCCAGAGTCCGAACAGACCGGTTCACAACAGCCCAAAGACCAGGCAGCCGATCCATATGAAGATGCCTGTCTTCAGGAGCTGAAATACCGCCTCGCTTGGGACGATGAACTCTTCCGGAAATATTTCAACGATTTCTATTCACCGGACTGAAACGGTTGGGCAGATCAGCAGACGGCGTAAGAGAATTGCTCCCCAGGGCAAAAAATGTCGCTTCTGAAGCGACCTGTCTGTCTCTATTAAATCGTATCCTTAAGTTGTTAAGAAAACTTGAGGAGGAATTGTATATGAAAAATGGAATGACGGAATTGGTTTTTATTCTCGATAAGAGCGGTTCGATGGCTGGTTTGGAACGGGACACCATCGGCGGTTTCAATGCATTGGTGGAAAAACAGCGGAAGCTTCCCGGTGATGTTCGTGTCACCACCGTGCTTTTCAATCAGGCATATGAATTGCTTCACGACCGAATCTCCCTGAAAGGGATTTCCCCGCTGACGGAAACGGATTACGAAGTCGGGGGCATGACGGCGTTGCTCGACGCCGTCGGATCGACTATCCAGAAAATAAGCAATGCCCAGCAGCGGACACTGGAACAGGAACGCGCGGACAAAGTGATGTTCGTCATCACGACAGATGGCATGGAAAATGCAAGCTGCGAATACGGGTACCGGAAAATTCACGAAATGATTGCGGCGCAAAAGGCTGATGCCAATTGGGAATTCGTCTTTCTGGGCGCGAATATCCATGCTGTCGCAACTGCACAAAAATTCGGGGTGGCAGAAGAATTCGCCGTCGAGTATCACGCGGATGCTGAAGGAACACAGCTGAATTATGATGTCCTCAGCAAAGCCGTGACATCGTTCCGGACAGGGAAATCACTCGACCGCAGCTGGAAAAAAGATATTGAAAGAGATTATAAAAACCGTGCGAAAAAGTAAGAAATTCCTTGAGTTGCCCTTCCTTTACCGGCGGGGCTTTTTGATTGTCCTAAACTTCGGATAGTTTTGATTGAAATGCCAGAGGGTAGTGAGTCTATATGGACAAAAGTATTCAAAATCGATTGTTGGAGGTATGGATACAATGGATAAAAAGGGCAATAAGCGTTTCGGTTTTTTTGGCGCACAAATGGAAGTTGATGAAAAAATTGAAGAATTGAAAAAAGAAGGCTATCCTTCGGACAATATGTATGTCATTGCCAAAGACAATGAGCAGATCAATGAATTGCGTTCCCATTCAGACATGCACTTCAGCACGGAGCAGGACGGGGAATGGATCGATAAATTCAAAGAACTTTTTTCAGAAAACAGCTCGTTGAAACATGTCTTTGAGGAAATGGGATTCAGCAGAAGTGAAGCCGAAGACTACAATCGCCGTATCGAGAACGGGGAAATTTTCCTGTTTGCGGATGATGAAATTTATCGGGACACCGAAGATGCGGCAGGCTCCAGCGCTTTCGAAAATTCACAGGATCCGGCCAATGAGTTTGAAGAGACGCCTAAAATGAGCCGGAAAGAGCGACGCAAGAAGCTTTCCGGAACGGGTGAGGAGAGCCTGTTGCTGCACGAGGAGCAGCTCGAAGTGAATAAAGAGCGGGTGAAGACCGGCGAGGTTAACGTAAACAAGCGGATTGTGGAAGAACAGCAGCATATGGATGTGCCAGTAGAAAGGGATGACGTAAGCGTGGAACGCAGACCGGTCACGGATACTGGCAATCCGGATGAAGAGTTGAAAAAGGAGCCCTATCAGGTTGGGGATGAACTCCATATCCCTATCGTCGAGGAAAGGCTTGTTGTTACGAAAATGGAAGTGGTCACAGAAGAGATTGTGGTGACCAAAAGAAAAGTCAGTGACACCGAACACATTTCAGAAACCATCCGCCGTGAAGAAGTCGACATCGACGAAAGTGGAGGCCCGGCAGGCGGTTATAAAAAGTAAATCCTCGCTGGAATTTTCCTGTTGGCCAGGCCTTCTCAAGCGTGAATGTTTAATATAGCACCTATCGGGTAGACAATTTATAGTTTCGTCGATAAAAAAATCACAATTTATTGGAGGTTTTAGAATGATGAAAAATAATAATAATAACAATGACAAATTGGTAGGTACTTTTGAATTGCAGGCACAGGTTTTCAAGAAAATAGAAGAACTGAAGGAACAGGGCTACCGGGAAGAGGATATGTACGTTGTCGCTAAAGATGGCGCCAATATTGATACTCTTCAGGACAAGACCAGAACGAACATCACATCCGGAGACAAAGACAGCAACTGGAAAGATAAGTTCACGAATCTTTTCTCAAGCGATGATACAGAAAGAAGTTCGTACCGTAACGTAAGTGACGACCCGTCATATGATTCGGATTACGGCAGGCATGTTGAAAACGGCCGCATCCTGTTGTATGTGGACCGGGACTTTTCAGGCACGTCCGGCTCATATGCCACCGGAAGCACGACAGGCGCAGGTGGGGACTTGAGCCGCGGCAGCAGCACCGATGCCGGATCTGAAGAAAGCATGAAGCTTCATGAAGAGCGTTTGAACGTCGACAAAGAGCGTGTACAAACGGGTGAGGTTAATGTCGGCAAGCACGTAGTTGAAGAAGAACAATCAATCGACGTGCCAGTGGAACGCGAAGAAGTATATGTGGAACGACGTCCGGTAAATGATGCGACCGATTCCGGCTTAATAGACCGCGGAGGAATTGGAAAAGATGACTCGATCCATGTTGATGTTAATGAGGAGCGCGTAAATGTTTCCAAAGACGATGTAGTCAACGAAGAATTGGTAGTCGGTAAACGCAAAGTCAAAGACACGGAACATGTCAGCGAAACGGTTCGCCGGGAAGAAGCCGACATTGATGAAGAAACAAAGAAAGACAAAGGCCCGTTCAAAGATGATGATCGAAATCGTGGACTATAAGATCACACCAGACTGACCAGTGGAACAAACAACATGCCGTACCGGGAACCTCCGGTGCGGTTTTTATATGCAATGAAATGCTGACCGGCACAATTCCAAAGTTTGGACTTCAAGATCATATTCCCGTTAGGGATGGTGGGAGTTGAAAATGTCGAATCTTTTGTGGAAAGGGGTTGGGAGTAACCCACAGCAAAAGAGGGTTATCCACAAAGCAGCAAAGTTATTAACTATTTGATGATACAAGTGTATGGAATAAAAATAGGTGAGTGGTTTTATTCCATACAGTCGTATTAAATATATTGAATAATAAAAGTATTCTGATAAAATAGAAGTATGCCAAAACTAATTGATCACGAAACCAAAAAACTGGATATTGCACATGCCGCATGGAGAATCATTTTAAAAGAGGGGGTAGCAGCAGCCTCCGTCAGGAATATTGCAAAGGAGGCAGGAATCACGCTTGGTGCGCTGCGTTATTATTTCGCATCACAGGAAGAGCTGCTGGCTTTTACCGAAGACCTCATTCATGCCATTCTTGCGGAAAGAACTTCGGAACTCTTCATGGTAGACCTGCAACCACAGCAAAAAATACTGCAGTTGCTGAACGGATTATTGCCCGGTGCCGACAGGGGGGAAGCGGCGGCTGAAGCCAGGCTGATTTTCAAACTGCAGTCCAAATATACCGGAAAATCTTATGATGCAGGCCGTGACAGCATTTATCAGGCAGTAAAATCCATTCTGTCGAACCTTGTTATGCTGAACCTGTTGAAGAAAGATACCGATCTGGGCCTGGAAACGGACAGATTATATGCATTGATGGACGGCTTGGCGATGGATGCCATGCTGCGCGGAACGGAGAATAGGGCTGAGAAGACGAAGAACATCCTCTCAGCACATATAAATTCCATATGCAAAGAACCAAACGGGAATCAGCTGTGATTCCTGTTTTTCTTTGGCCGTATTTAACTTTAAAGTTAAATACCTATACAAATAGTATATAATTTTTTTGTATGATTTTATGATTACATAATATTAATATGAAGGTGTAAATAAACAGGTTTATGAAGCGGGAAAACAAGGTATAAATCATTAAGCTTTCAATTATCTTCAAGTTGAAATAAAATATAGAGAAGCAATTCACCTTAAAAGAGGAGTTGAGACCGATGAGTTTAGAAACGATCAAAGGTTCAAGCATGATTGTCAAAATGACCCGTACATTGATGAACGAAGGCTGGTTATTTACTCCAAATGAGTTTGATGTAATCATTAAAGCGGAAAACAAAACAACCGGCGAATCCATCGATTTCCCCTCGATTGGACACCTGAAGACCTGGTTGTATCAAAAAGCGTTAACGTATTGAACCAAAAGAAAAGCCCGGACATCGGAAAATCGATGTCCGGGCTTTTCTGTGTCTGGAATCCTGCGCACAGCGCTACTGCTTTTCTACCCTATTTAAGCTGAGCATAGAATCGGCATAAATATGACGCGTCGGCACTATGTTGCTGATTCTCGGCTGCTGCAGTTATTATCTCAACCGGTATGCATCATTTTTTTCAACGCCATAACCGCTTCGTCGGCAGTCTTTTGATCGACGGAAATCCGGTTGATGACCCGTCCTTCCACCAATTCTTCCAACACCCAGGTCAAGTGGGGAAGGTCGATTCGGTTCATGGTCAGGCAAGGGCACATATACGGGTTGAGCGATACGATATCGCGGTCCGGATAATCTTTGATCAGCCGGTTCACCAGGTTCATTTCCGTGCCGATTGCCCATTTTGAGCCTGGTTCCGACGCTTCGATCATGTCGATGATGTACTTTGTCGAGCCGGCATAATCAGCAATGCTGACCACTTCATAGGTGCATTCCGGATGGACAAGGATGTTGCGGTCCGGTTCTTTGTCGCGCAGAATTTCCACATGCTTCGGCAGGAAATTCATGTGCACCGAACAATGTCCTTTCCAGAGAATCACTTTTACGTCGTCCAATTCACATTGAAGTTCCAATTTTTGTTTGATGGGATCCCATATCGCCATCTGTTCCAATGGGATGCCGAGCTTTATTGCGGTGTTTCTGCCAAGGTGCTGGTCGGGCAGGAACAGCATGCGCTCTTTTTGACTCAAAGCCCATTCCACCATTTCCACCGCATTTGATGAAGTCACGGTGCCCCCGCCGTTGCGGCCCACAAATGCTTTGATGGCCGCTGTTGAATTGACGTACGTCAGCGGGATGATCGTATCGCCGAACAGTTCCTGCAGTTGGAGCCAGGCCCGTTCCGTCTGGTCGATATTGGCCATATCGGCCATCGAACAGCCGGCGCGCATATCCGGAAGGATGACCGCTTGCTCAGAAGACGTTAAAATGTCGGCTGTTTCAGCCATGAAATGTACGCCGCAGAAAAGAATGTAGTCAGCGGTCTGGCTGCCGGCGATCTGCGAGAGCTGCAGAGAGTCGCCGGTCACGTCCGCATAGCGGATCACTTCGTCTTTCTGGTAGTGGTGGCCCAGTATATAAAGGCGTTCGCCCAAAAGTTCACGCGCGCGTGTTGCCCGCGCATGCAATTCTTCGGTTGGTGCTGACAGGTAATGGGCCGGCATTGCATCCGCCAGTTGAAGTTCATCAAGCAATGAAGTCATCGTGTAATTTCCTCCTTTTGTGAAACGCTTAAGTTCATGGTCATATCCAGATTGCTGACGCTATGCGTCAAGGCACCGATGGAAATGACATCGACTCCGGTATCGCGGTAATCTTCGAGGCAGGCCAAATCGATCCCGCCGGAAGCTTCTGTCCGTATCGGAGCGGGAACCAGCTTGACCCAGCGCCGCATTGTATCCGGTGTCTGATTGTCGAACATGATGGCGTCCGGTGCGGCCGTTATCGCTTCTGCCAATTGCTGCTCCGTTTCCACTTCCACTTCGACCATCATCATATGGCCGTGCGCTGCACGGACTTTTTTTACTGCTTCTGTGATCGATCCGGCAGCTGCAATATGATTGTCTTTCAGCATGACCGCATCATACAGGCCGTTCCGGTGATTGGAACCGCCGCCTGCCCTTACGGCGTATTTTTCGAACATCCGGAGCCCGGGGGTGGTTTTCCGGGTATCGACAATGCGGGTATGCCGGGAGTTGAGTGTATCCACGCAATGGCGCGTCAAAGTGGCAATGGCACTCATGCGCTGGACCAGGTTGAGGAAAACGCGCTCACCCGCCAGAATTTGGGCCACATCCCCGGTGATTCGTACCAGCGGCTCGCCAGGGGACACCTGATCGCCATCCTGTTTCAGTTTTTCAACGGCAATGGCGGGATCCAACAGGCGGTAGCCCCATTCGAAGATCTGCAATCCTGCAACAACCCCATCCGCTTTGGAGCGAACGATTGCCGTGCCGGTATCCCTTTCATTAAAAATGACCGAGGATGCGTCCCGTTCCCCGATATCTTCCAGTAAGAAATGTGTTAATGCTTTTTCTGCCAGTAATCTGTTCATCAGACTGTCTCCTTGCTGTGGATTTTGCGGTCAGTGAATGCGATTCCGTCCACCGACAGTTCAATGACTTTTCCCTGCCAATGAGCCGACAGGGAGGGGCGGTCCCGCCGAAAATGTGCGCCGCGGCTCTCATCGCGCAAATATGCCGCTGTTGCCAACAGCGTGCAGGCGGTCGACCTGTGGAAGCTGCTGATCTCTTTGTTGTTCAGGGTGAGTAAGTCGTCGACGCTCTGCAAAGGAAATTTGCGAATGAATTCTGCCAGCTCTTTTTTGTCTCGGACTATGCCGACGGACTTTGTCATATTCGTACCCAATAGATGGTGGGGCGGCAATAGAAAAGGAGGCGGTAGAGCAGCAACATTCCAGTCCTTTATATGGACATCGTCGGACCCGGCGATGAAAGTCTCTGAAAGTTTGCCGGCCAGCCTTTTTGCAAAAACAATCGATTCAAGCAGCGAATTGCTCGCCAGGCGATTGGCGCCGTGCACGCCGGTGGAGGCGACCTCGCCAATCGCATAAAGCCGCTGTACGTTGGTGCCGCCTTTGTCGTCGGTCTTCACGCCGCCCATATGGAAATGTGCGCCGGGCCGGACAGGCAGCAGCTCTGTTACCGGGTTGAGTTCCTGCGCCAGGCAATTTTTCAGGATGGCAGGAAATTTATCACCGAAATCACTTATATGTCTTGCGTCCAAAAACACAGGGCCCTGCAGTTGCCAATGCGATTCGATGGCGCGTGCGACGATATCCCGCGGAGCAAGTTCTTTCCACGGATGGATGCCTTCCATAATGGAGCGACCTTCTTTGTCGACCAGCAGGGCCCCTTCGCCACGGACCGCTTCTGAAATGAGGCCTTTGGATTTTCCGCCGATGGTCAGAATCGTGGGGTGGAATTGGACAAATTCCAGGTCTTCCAGAATGGCACCGGCGCGGTAGGCAAGCGAAAGGCCTTCACCTTCCGCGACAGGCGAGTTGGAAGTGTTGCTGTATAAACCACCGACACCGCCTGTCGCCAGTACGGTGTGGCGAGCTTTGAATACATGCCGTTGACCGTTCTTGTCAGCAGCAATGACACCAAGGCATTCCCCTTTTTTTACCAACAGTTCGAGTGCCTGGTGATGGGAAAATAACTGGATGCGATTTTCGGTTTTCTTCATTAAATACGCCATCAGTATTTTGCCGGTCTGGTCACCGCTTGAATGGAGGATGCGGCGGATGCTGTGTGCACCCTCCATACCGAGCAAGGGCTGTCCGGCATCGTCTTTGTCATAGGGCAGTCCGTCTGCCATCAGCTCGCGGATTGCCGATGCGCCTTCCCGGGTCAGGATTTCCACCCGCTCAGGGGCTGAATGACCGGCTGTGGCCTGCAGCGTGTCCTGCGCATGCGCTTCTGGTGAATCAAGAAAATCGAGGCTTGCGGCGATGCCTCCCTGCGCAAGGGTGGAGTTCGCGTTTGCCGGCGCACCTTTCGTCAAAACAGCAATCTTAAAATGAGGCGGCAGGGAATGGGCAAGCATCAGCCCGGCAACACCGCCGCCGATTATGCAAACATCAAACAAACTTTACACCTTCTTTACAAGTGTCTTGACACTATTAATGACATAAAGCTACAGTGATTACAAGGAAAAATGCATTTTGAAGGGATTTTGATAGAGTGATGAAAAGTTATTTGGACGCAGCGGCAACCGTGCCAATGAGAAAAGAAGCGCTCCAGGCGTATCTGGAAACGGCTGAAAGTGCTTTCGGCAATACCCAAAGCCTTCACGATGCGGGTACAGAAGCTTCGAATTACCTGGATGCCTGCCGTCGCATCTGGGGCCGGTTATTGAATGTGCGGGCGGACGGATTTTATTTCACGGGCAGTGCTTCGGAAGGCAATCAATTGGCAATCCGCTCTCTGTTGAAGGGCCGGCCCGACCATTGCAAAACCATACTCACGACGAAACTCGAACATGCATCTGTATTGGGTGTATTGCATGAACTCGAAAAGGAAGGGTATAAGATCCGCTATTTGCCTGTTGATGAAACGGGAATTTTGGAAATGGAAACATATGAGCAAGCAGTGAGTGAAGAAACAGCCCTGGTCGTCATGCAGCTCGTCAATTCGGAAATGGGCGCAATACAGGACGTTGCCGGCTGTGCCAAATTTGCCAAACGATACGGCGTGCCGCTCCATTCCGACATGGTACAGGGGCTCGGCAAACTTCCGGTCGACCTGGAAGAAAGTGGAGTCGCTTCCGCCGTTTTTTCAGCACATAAAGTGGGAGGACCCAAAAGCGTCGGCATCGTTTATCTGGATCCCGGCCTCCACTGGCAGCCGGTTATCGACGGGACGGTACATCAAAATGGCTTTCGGGCTGGCACCCTCGACGTTCCGGGCATCGTAGCTGCGACGATTGCCGCAAAGCATGCAGTAGCGGAACAGCCGGAAAATCTGCGCAATGCAGAAAAACTCCAAGCATTACTTTTCGGTATTTTACCGGCAAGCATCTTGTCGGCAGGCGATCGATCAACAAAGTCGCCATTTATACAGGGTCTCCTTTTGCCGCATGTCGAAGGGCAGTGGATGATGCTGGAATGCAACCGCCATCAGGTTGCCATTTCGACGGGGACCGCCTGTAAAATCGGTGCCGGGGAAGCGATGTCCGCGATGCTCGCAATGGGTGTGGAAAGTGATGCGGCAAGAAAGTTCATCCGGATATCGTTTTTCAGGGAGACGCGGGAAGCGGAAATCAGGAGGTTTGTGGATGTGGTGGAGACAACGCTTCTGGAGACAGGCAAGAAAATATAATTTGCCGAAGAAAGGGATGCCTGCTACGCTCCTATTAATCGAAAGCAAACGGGAGGCTCGTTATGAAAATCTTGATAGCACCGGATTCGTTCAAAGGATCTCTCACCAGTGTTGAGGCGTCCCGAGTTATAAACCAGGCGATTTTGGATATGGATCCAACGATTGAGACTGTACAAATTCCGATGGCCGATGGCGGGGAAGGTACCGTTGCAGCGGTTCTTTGGAACCAGGACGGTAAACAGGTTAGCTGCCGTGTGCACGATCCACTTGGCAGGGAAATCGAAGCCATGTACGGCTGGATGGAGCATGAAAAAACCGCCATCATTGAAATGGCGGCCGCATCCGGTCTGCCGTTGCTGGATCCGGCGGAATTGGACCCGCAAAAAGCATCCAGTTATGGCACGGGTGAGTTGATAAAAGACGCGCTGGACAAAGGGGCGGAAACGATTATTCTCGGCCTTGGCGGCAGTGCGACCGTAGATGCCGGGAGCGGATTGTTTCAGGCGCTTGGCGTCAGGTTTCTTGGGGCGGACCTTAACGAAATCTCCTGGATCGGTGGGCTGCTGGACAGGATTTCGGCAATGGACCTTTCCGGTCTGGATCGGAGGCTGACAGCAGTCAGATTCATAGTCGCCGGTGATGTCACCAATCCGCTTCTTGGTAAAGAAGGGGCCATCGCTGTGTTCGGTCCCCAAAAAGGGGTAGGAAAAGACAAACTTGCATTTTTCGAACAGGGCATGCGTCATTTTTCGGAACTGGCAGCGCAGGAAACCGGCAGGGCGATGGCTGATGCCCCGGGAAGCGGAGCTGCGGGAGGAGCGGGCTTTTTGCTCCGGACAATTTTGGAAGTTGACTTTCGAAGCGGGTTGGAATTGATGGTCGAACTGGCCGGACTGGAAGAGCAATTGGAGGCAACAGACCTTATTCTCACGGCAGAAGGCCGGATCGATGGCCAAACTTTTTTCGGGAAAGTGCCGGTGGGCATAGGTCGGATTGCGAAAAAACAGGGTGTCCCGGTAATCGCTTTTGCAGGTTCACTCGGCCCGGGCACAGAGAAACTCGAAGAGGCAGGCATTGGGGCCGTCATGCCCATTGCGGAAGGCCCCTTAAGCCTGTCGGATGCCATGAAAAACAGTGGGGATCTGCTGTACAATGCCACAACCCGCCTTATGAAAATCCTGGAGATCGGGAGAGGCATCTAATTTAAACTTTGATCGGATTTTTCCCGCTCCCACGTGAGCGGGTTTTTTCTGCATTCATAAATTCTTAACAAACTTTCTGGTTCTTTTTATCGGAATTAGGACTATAATAGGGAGTAAATCTAACAGAAAATTACATAAATATGAAACTTTGAACTGTTTCAATCGTTTATACATGTAGACATAAATGTCCTGATATTTTCTGAACCTGGGGTCTCAATTGGATCTGAACTGGCGAAGGATGCGGGTTTTTAAAGAGAAAGATAAACTTTGCTGTATGGAATATCGAATGTTTCGGACTGTGTGCCAGGGAGATGAAATGATGGAAATTTACATCGTGTTCACCGATACAAAAACAAATTTGTCAAAAATGATAAAGAATTATACAAGATATCCATTCACCCACGTCTCGCTTTCCTTTTCAAAGGATTTAAGCCAAATGTACAGCTTTGGCCGGAAGGAAGCAGGGAATGCGTTTATCGGGGGATTTGTGAAAGAAGATGTCAGGGACCATCTTTTTCAGCGGGCTGATTGTGCTGTCTGCAAAATGGAACTGGATGAAGAAAGTTACCGCCAAATCTGGGCTTATGTGCAAAAAATGGAGCGGGAACAGCATCTGTTCAAATACAATTTCACCGGCTTGTTCGCTGTGGCACTGAATTATAACTTCAACCGCAAAGGTGCTTACTTCTGCTCGCAATTCGTTGCCGAAGCCCTGGCTGCCGGTGAAATCCGAATAGCGGATAAACCGCCGGCTCTTATGACGCCGCGGGACCTGTTCGCATCTGAGAATCTGGCCATGATTCATCGGGGCGATATGCAGAACTATCCTTTTCTCAGCCCTGTCATTGACTACGGGCAATCTGCGGTAGCGCTGGAGGTGGTGCAATGAAGAAAATACTTTTTTTCCCTTTGCTGAAAAGCATGCCATCAGGGCATCATCAGGTGGCTGATGCCATTTGTGACAGCATCGATTTGAATTCCGGAGAAATCGAATACAAAAAAGTGGATATCCTCAGCGAATGGAACAGTGGGGTCGAAAATGGGATTGTGAAAGCATATCTGCAATGGATTCGGCATTATCCGGAAACCTATGCCTGGACATACCGGAAATTCGCATATCGCAGCAAGAGCGAACGCCCTCATAAAGCCTATGAATTACTGTTTATGAAAACAGTGAAAGAGATCCTCGCGCGGGAAAAGCCGGATCTGATTGTCTCGACACACGGTTTTCCGTCCCTGTTCATCAACCGCTTAAAAGAGGCAGGCCATTGTGATGTCCCGGCACTTAATATTTACACCGATTTTTTCATAAATGATGTATGGGGGTGCAGCCATATTGAGTATCATTTTGTACCAAGCCAGGCGATGAAAAATGAACTTTCCTCCAAGTACAGCATTGACAAAAGCAACATATTCATCACCGGGATTCCCGTCAGCAGAGAATTTGAGTCCGGGAGCGGGGGCAACGAGAAAAACGCCGCGCCACCTTACCGGATTTTGATGACGGGAGGCAGCTTCGGACTGGGCAATATTTCAGAGCTGCTTGATAGCGGGCAAGAAAACCTGAATTGCCGGGTCAGGGTATTGTGTGGAGCCAACAAAGAATTGTACGATGATATCCAACAGCTGGCAGGGGATTTTGCCGAAGCCTTTCCCTATATTTCTTCCAAGGAAGAAATGAATGAGCTGTACGAATGGACAGATGCAATCATCAGCAAACCCGGCGGGGTCACGGTCTCGGAAGCGTTGCGCAAAAAAACTCCCATTTTCATTTCCAGTGCATTGCCCGGACAGGAACAGGTGAACCTGCAGGTGCTGAACGGAATGGGTTTGGTATTCGTTGTCCCGGACGGGGCCGATGCACTGGAATTTACCTGCCGGACACTGGACGATAAAGAACAGCTGCAGCGTTACAATAATGAAGTGAGCCGGTATACGGAATCATTCCAATTGAAGAATTCGGACGAACAGTACCGGGCAATCGAAATGATGCTGGAGCGGGGCTGAGCGCGATGGATATCCAATTGATCATCGAACAGACATTAGGCTTTCTCGAAGACTTGGGAGTGGCCGGTTTACTGGCGGCAATTTTCCTCGAAGGCTCTTCTATTCCTTTCCTCGGCATAATCGTCGTCCTGGCGTACGGCGGGATTCTCGATATGTCGCTTGGCGGCATGGGGGGATTGCAGCCGTGATGGCGCTGGTTTATAGTGCAGCGAGCCTGATTTCATACTTCATCGGCAATAAAATGGAGCATCTTCTCTGGAAAAAAATCCGCAGAGGGTTGGACAAAGCGAGAGGCCTCTTTAATCGATACGGCATCTGGAGCATCGCTTTATCGCGGCCGTTCGGAATCGGGAATTACATTTCCTATCTGGCAGGCATCAGCGAGGTCGGGTTGCTGAAATACCTGCTGCTTACCTTTGTCGGCATTTTCCCGTGGTGCTTTGCGATGTTGTATTTCGGTGATTATCTGAATGGCAATTATGACCGTTTTGCGCAGCTTTTTGATGCTTACAAAATGGAGTTTTACGGAACGGGCCTGCTGCTGGCGGTCCTGTTTACTGCCTATTCGATATGGAAACGCCGCAGAAAAGGGAATACATGAAAAAGCCTCTTCATCATTGAAGAGGCTTTTCTCAGCTTGTTGAGAAAGAAACATTAAAATCGATATTCCGCAAAACAGCTTCGCTTGCCTGGGGGCTTGCGCTGAGCTAACTCGGTCTCGTTTCACTTCGTCCGAGTGGATCTTGCACTTCGTCGGCATTCGCCTGCTCCCCTGGGCGTCTTCGCTGTTTTGCTCCATATCTCAGATCACTTTCTATAAAGGAATACACTTTATGTATGTTGCAAGCTAGAAAGTGGATACTTCCATTCTGCACAAAACAGAATGAAGCGTCCGCCTAGAGCGAAATGATTGGAGAAGTTGTCGGTTTCTCGACAGCCTGGAAAAAGCCTCTTCATCATTGAAGAGGCTTTTCTGTCGGCAGGACGATTCCGAATTCGCTTTCCAGCACGGCTGTTTTTTCTGATTCCGTCAATTGCTGTTTTTCCTTCTTCCCATCTACAGTTCGGGTAAGGGTGGTCCCGGTAAGGGTCATGCGTCCCTCCGGGGTGGCTCTGGTCACGATGTCGTCATGCGTAAAAGGTGATTTCTCCGACACCTGATTGAAAACGCAGCCCTCATGAAAATCCTGGAGCTGTTTTTCTTCCAGTGAAAAGAGGTACAGTATTTTTTCTTCCCCCTCATGCTCTCGTGTCAATTTATATAAACCATGTTCAGTTTCTTCTATCTTATAGGTGCCGCTGTTATCTGTTTGGCGTTCGCCTCCAAGCGGTATCGGACTGATGGTTGAATCGCCGAATCCCACATCCACCAGGTAAGGAGTGTCAAGGTGTACGATGATGGCAGCATGAGTGTCCGATTTTGCATAGCTGCCATCCGGTTTCACTACGGTGGCAGAAATCAGTTTGGCGTCGAAACCAAGCTCTTTCAAAAGGTGACAGAACAAACCATTCAGTTCGTAGCAGAATCCTCCCCGCTGTTGGCGGACCACTTTCTCATAAATGCTTTCCAGATTGAGGTAAATAGGCACTTTGCGGATTACATCCAGGTTTTCGAAAGGCACATGCTGCATATGAAGGGATTGCAGCCTTGCCAAATCCTGCAAGTAGAGCTCGTTGACGGGATATGCATCAAATCGTTTCAAGTATTTTATCGGATCCATACAGTTCCTTCCTTTCAGGCCATGAGCCAACGGTCTGGTTTATTTATTCCCGTTCATCTGCGCCCGGAAACTTTTCAGAGCTGTTTCAGCAATCCTGATTCGCTTCTTGTTCAAAACATAACTTAATTTTTGTGAAAATTAGGATACAGACTGTCGACATTTCTGTACACAGATTACTCCCGTTAATTTACAGATTAAAATGAATATTAAATCAATAACTCATCATACATCTTCGTAAATTCGGGACTATCGGGTATAATTATTAGTAAGTTACAAAAATTTAACAAAGCTTTAATATCCTTCTTGTATAATTATATTGTAAGAAAATTTGAAAGAGGGAGTGAATAGTTTGACGAAAAACTCATTCAGCAAAATTTTTCTCAGCTTTATCTTGGTGCTGTCAGCAGCTTTGCCGTATATGGCAACTGCCGATGCCGCAGAGCCGATCACGGTCGCGGAAGCAATCGCGAATAACTCTGGAACGGCCACGGTTAACGGTTATATCGTTGGCACCGCCACAAGTGGAACAAATTATAACCAGGAACCACCATTTACAAGTGCTACGAATTTAGGCTTGGCGGATTCCCCGGATGAAACCGATCCGGCGAAAATCTTGCCGGTGCAATTGCCGTCAGGTTCAATCCGTAGCGGACTGAATCTGGTGGATAATCCAACGAATTTCAAAGCTGAAGTGAATATCACGGGAACTCTAGGTACTTATTTTACAGTCCCTGGCTTACGCTCAGCATCATCATTCGAAATCCTTTCTGAAGGCGAAGCGCCAGCAGAACCTACAGCAGTCGACTCTTTGGCCGAAGCCCGCACAATGAAAGGTGAATTGATCCAAGTTGATGCAACAGTGACAACCGACACCGGTTTCTGGGGCGGCAGCGCATTCTACGTCCAGGATGAAACAGCCGGACTTTACGTCTACACTTCCAGTGCAGCGGTTTCTCCAGGGGACATCGTCCGTCTGACTGGTTCTGTTTCTGAGTACAACGGAGAATTGCAATTGCAGCCGAATACGGTTGACGTGCTGTCTTCCGGCAACGAGCTTCCTGTTTTGCAAACGGTTACACCCGCAGGAGTGAACGAAGAAACGCAGGGAGAACGGATCGAATTGCGCAATGTGACGATTACAAACCTGACGGCAGTCAATAATTACGGCACTTTCGAATTTACAGCTGCCGCTGAAAATGGCGAAACGGTTGTTGTACGCAATGACAACCGCAACGGTCTCGATTTCGAGCGTTTCGCCCAGCAATACAAAGAAGGCGATGAGATCCATCTGACAGGGATTGCATCTAAATTCACAGACACTTATCAAGTTAAGACGCTCGGTCTCGACAGCTTTGATCTTGTCAACAAACCGGCAGTTTACACTGACGTATTCCCGGGTGTCGTTTCTGAAGGTGTCGAAATTACGCTTCAGTCAGGCTGGGAAAATGCAGCGATCCATTACACGCTGGACGGCTCAGAACCAACTGCAGCCAGTCCGCAATATTCATCGCCGATCACGTTGGCCGAAGACACAGTGATTAAAGCAATCGCAGTCGGAGACCAGACATCGGAAGTGTTCACGTTCGAATACACTGTCTTGAAAGTAACGGACCTGAAAATCCGGGATATTCAAGGACAAAGCCATTACTCAAAGTATGAAGACGCTTCCGTCAATGAAGTGACCGGTGTCATCACGCATTTCTATAACGGCGCAAACTTTGTCATCCAGGACCCGAACGACGATGGAGACTGGAAGACTTCAGAAGCCATTCTTGTCAACAAATCTAACGCCAGCAGCGATTTCCAGATTGGTGACTTGGTCACAGTTGCGGGCACAGTGGAAGAATGGTTCTACAAAGGGTATTCGGATATGAGAAACAATGACCTGCCGCTGACACGCATCCGTTCAACGGATGTTGTGAAAGACGGGACGGCTGAACTTCCTGAAGCGTTGATCATCGGGGAAGACGTGTTCCCTCCAACAAAAATTATCGACAATGACGGATTGACCTCATTCGATCCCGAAGAAGACGGCATTGATTTCTGGGAATCGCTTGAATTGATGCGCGTTGGCGTGGCTGACGCACAAATCGTCGGGCCACAGAAATACGGCGAAGTATTCGTCGTATCCAAAAACGCGACAAATAATGAGTTCCACAAACAGGGCGGGATCCTTCTTTCTGAAGAAGACTACAACCCGGAACGCATTACGGTCACCACGGGTGGAAGTGTCGTTGCAAAAGCTGGTGACACATTCGCTGAAAATCCAGTAGGCGTTCTTGGCTACGGTTTTGGCAACTACCAGATCTGGACAGATGAAAGTACACTTCCAGAAATCGTGGACGGCGGAACAACACCCGAAGAAACATGGATTGAAAATGCTGAAGACAAACTAACCGTCTCAACATATAATGTCGAAAATTACTCGGCAGATCCGAGCCACACTTCAAATGCAAAAGCTCAGCGCATCGCTGAATCGTTTGTGGATGACCTGAATTCACCGGATATCATCGTCATGGTGGAAGTGCAGGACAGCGATGGTCCGATTGGCTCTGGCAACAGTGACGCCACGGCCAGCTATGAGCGCCTCGTTGCAGATATCAAAGCGGCGGGCGGCCCTGAATATGCCTGGACGGATATCGCTCCTGAATACAATCAGGACGGCGGCCAGCCCGGCGGAAATATCCGCGTCGGCTATCTGTACAATCCGGATCGCGTAGCACTTTCTGAAGGCACAAAAGGAACGGCTACTCAGGATACGGAATGGGTGGATGGCGAGTTGTCATTGAATCCCGGCCGCATCCAGCCGATCCCGATGCCGAATACGCGCAAACCGATTGCCGCTCAATTTGATTTCCAGGGCGAGCAGGTAGTGGTTATCGGCGCACACTTGAATTCAAAAGGTGGAGACCAGGGCTTATTCGGTCAAAACCAGCCGCCATTCTTCGGTTCAGTTGAAGAACGCATCGAATTGGCAACAGCGATCAACGAATTTGTTGCAGAAGGACTTGCACAGGATCCGGATTTGAATGTCATCGTTGCCGGAGATATGAACGATTTTGAATTTACACCGGCGATGGAAGCGTTGAAAGGCGATATCCTGACGAATAAAGTCGAGGATGTGCCGCTGGAAGATCGCTTCTCTTATTATTACCAGGGCAATTCACAGGTTTTGGATCATCTGTTGGTGACGAACAATCTGGCGGAACGCACGGAACTTGATATGGTCCATATCAATGCCATGTTTATGGAAGAACATGGACGCGCATCCGACCACGATCCATTGCTTGCACAAATCGATTTTTCCCTGCCGGCAGTGCCAGGAGAGCAGGAAGCGGATCCTGATTTCACAGGTGAAACGGCTGTCATCACTGCAGGCGAATTTAATGCTGAAGGTGAATTGTCAATCGAATTTACTGAAGGAACGATCGAAGATTTGCTCGAAAGCGGAAAAGATCTGTTGATCAAGCTGCCAGAAGCGGACATTACATTGACAGCCCAAAACCTTCAGCAATTGGCAATGGCTGCTGGACAGGGCTTCAATCTTGAACTGGCTGTCGACGACGCGTCAACGGTGGACAACCGTCCAACATTGACGCAGCAGCTCGACATTGCTGTGACTGATTCCGAAGGAACTGAAATCGACATCGACTTGAGTTCGGCATTCACATTGGCATTTGCAACAGACAGCAATGTGAAGATCCAGTTCGGGTCACGCGAAGATGAAAAAGGAAAATGGAAGATCATCCAGGGCGAACTGGATGGTGACACATTTACGCTGAGCGTCAATGAGTTCGGCAACTATACGGTTGTGACGAACAAAGGACAGGCGAAACAGCGGTAAATGAATATATAGGAGCGGCCCAGCAAGGCGGAATTATCGCCTTGCTGGGCCGCTCTTTTAGTTGCTGATACAGAATGTTTTTATCAGGCAAAACAGGGAAGAAGTTAGCAGGTGATAATTTTGAAAGGAGAGGTTGAAGTGGATAACTACAAAGATCTTGATCATCAGTTTATCGGTGGCCAATGGAAAGAGGGAACCGGCAGTAAACAAATAGAAGTCGTCAATCCCTATACACAGGAAAAGGTGACCGCTTTCAAGTCGGCAAGCGCAAACGATATCGATGAAGCTTACAAGGCTGCACAAGAAGCGCAGAAAGAGTGGGCAAGTGTCGATGCGTTTGAACGGGCACGAATCATTGAAGAAGCTTCCCTTATCATGGAACGGCGCAGAGAAGAGCTGGTCCAGCTGCTTATTGAGGAAGCCGGTTCAACACTTATCAAAGCGAATGTGGAAGTGGATTTCTGCATCGCGATCACAAAACATGCCGCATCCTTCCCGTTCGAGAACGAGTCACAGGCTCCGCCATCGATCGTTCCCGGAAAACGCAATGAAGTGCTGCGGAAACCCCTGGGCGTTGTCGGTGTCATAGGCCCTTTTAATTTTCCGATGTACCTGGCGATGCGCTCAGTTTCTCCGGCACTCGCAACAGGAAACGGAGTCGTTTTGAAGCCGGATTCCCAAACGGCATTTACCGGCGGTACGGTATTGGGGAAAATCTTTGAAGAAGCCGGAGCGCCTAAAGGCATTTTGAATGTCGTGGTGCCGGATATTTCTGAAGTTGGCGATGCTTTCGTGGAACATCCGATACCACGGATGATTTCATTCACAGGATCTACCGGCGTAGGCAAACATATCGGGGAAGTTGCTGGGGGCTTGGTTAAAAAAGCAGTGCTGGAACTTGGCGGCAACAACCCGTTTGTGGTGCTGGAAGATGCTGATATTGAGAAAGCGGTCGAAGGAGCTGCGTTCGGCAAATACATGCACAGCGGCCAAATCTGCATGGCGGTCAATCGCATCATCGTTCATCAGGATGTATACGAAGAATTCACAAAACAATTCCTTGAGCTGAGCAGGAAAATTAAAGTGGGAGATCCCAAAGAGGCGAACACATTGATCGGGCCGCTCATCAACCAAAAAGCAGTCCAACGGATACTGGGCGAAGTGGAACAGGCAAAAGCTGAAGGAGCTGAAGTTTTGCTCGAAGGATCGGTGGACGGCAATGTGATGTCGCCGTTTGTGCTGAAAGGAACAAATGAAATGGCCACAGCAAAAAATGAAATGTTCGGACCCGTAGTGACCATTATCCCGGCGAAAGATGAAGCGGAAGCACTGCAGATCGCCAATGATACGCAATACGGACTCAGTGGTTCTGTCCATTCATCCAATTACGAAAAAGCTTTCAATTTTGCCCAGCGAATGGAAACCGGCATGGTTCACATCAATGATCAAAGTGTCAACGATGAACCGCTTGTCGCATTTGGAGGCGAGAAGAATTCAGGGCTGGGCCGTTTTGGCGGACATTGGTCACTGGATGAGTTCTCAACGTTCCAATGGATTTCTGTGCAGGAAGAAAGAAGACGCTACCCATTTTAAAGAAAAAAATCCCTGTCCAAAAAAAGGACGGGGATTTTTACTGTATACACTCTTTTATTCCGGCCATTGTCTTCCGTTGTCCCGCAGGCTGCCCAGCAACTCTCTGCGGCGTTCGGATAAATCATCCAGGGAATCGAGGAATGCAGCAGTCGAAACGGCCGGCAGGCCTAATTCCCTCATTCGATCCAAATCCGGAGGGGAAGGAGAAAACTCAGCCGGACTGATATAGCCGGTGCGAAGGGTTCCGATATAGCTCTCGATGGTTGAACGCGTTTCCTGGAGGAGCAGGTTATTCGGCCCGTGGCCTTCTTGCATTCCGTATTTGAAGACGGTCAATGCTTCATCCAAAATGGCCACTGATACCGATAATTCCGCATCCCTGTTACTGGCATGGTAATAATGCAGGATAGGATAGGCGTTGTGTTTGGAAGTCAACGTACTCAATTGAGCAGAAAAGGAATTCAGCAGCAGATCGATATCGTGAAAGTCCCTGGCGTTCCAGGAATTGCTGACAATTTCACTTACATTGTCGCCGATGCCGCGAACACTCTCGGCAAAAGCGCGTTTCTGGCTCACTGCTTCGAGTACAGAAAGAATGTAGGTGACCCCCAGCGTGATGAAGACAAGGCCGCTTGCTGTCGTAAAAATGGCGATGATCTGCCAAAAACCTTCCTTCATGATGTAGTCGCCGACACCCAGTGTGAACAGTAAAAAGCCTGTGACATACCAGCGTTCCGGCCAGCTGAGCGGATTGTTGTCATTCGTATCGATAATGGAAAAGGGATCGGCAGCAAAAAGCAGGGTCCAGCCCGTCCAGAACAATAGAATCCAGCTTAGGAGAGTGGCGATAAGAATAAGGGGACCGGCCATGCTGATGATTAGAGGGCGGTCTTTGCCAATCCACCTGATTCCGAACCAAAACAGCAGAGAAACCCTTTTGGTCACAGGTCCGGCGCCGCCATCCGGCCACAGCGTTGTCCAGACGAAATCGATAATGCCAAGCAACAATAAAAGCACACCTAAAATTGCGTAAATTTCTGTCATCGTTTGCCTCCTTTAAGGTAATTTGTAAACTGTCTTACTAAAATAATAGTGGAAAGCAACGAATCTGCCTACTTATATGAATCACATGAAGCGTATCAATTGATACATAATTGTTATAATGATATAATTGTATCAAAATATTGGGGGAAAGGATGTGCTTTGATTGGAAAAAAGATATCTGTCGGGCGTCCTTCTGAATAAAACGCCTTTACGTAAAATCCGAAAACACAAAAAAGAATTCAACATAGGAACCATTGTTATTTTGGGTGATTCCGTGGCATATGGCTACGGCACCGAAGCTGGTATTACGAAATATTTGCGGGAAAGCTTTCCTGCGAGCCGGATCGTCAACCTGGGCATCAACGGACTGACAAGCGATGGGCTGGCTGACAGAGTGGCATCGGGCAAATGGGATGACCATCTTTCTTCAGCAGATTTTGTCCTGATCAATATCGGCGGCAACGATCTGCTGCAAGGGTTCAGGAAGCTCGGTGCTGCTGGCCTGATGCGCAACTTTAAAGCCCTGCGTCTCAACTATAGAAGGAATCTCCTCGGAATTTACAGAAGGATCCGTGAAGTGAATCCGGAAATAGTGCTTGTTCAAAACGATCTTTATAATTCGATGAAAAAAGAACATCAATACCTGGGGCTGACAAAGCTTCTTTTTCGGCGCTGGAACCGTGCAATAGGTCAACGTGGCGTCATTATTTCCAAGACAAACAAGATGGGCAAAAATCCGGCCATCTGGCTTGACGGCGTCCATCCGAATGAGGAAGGCTATAAATTGATGCATGAATTATTGATCGATACATTGCGGGCTACCGGGATTGCCCTCCCGCAACATTCCAATGAAAAATAAGAAGCTTTTCACAGCGTTGAAGGGCTTCTTTTTCTGATGCTCGGATTTTCCGGTTATCTGCCGTAGATTTCGGGTATTGCACTTTATACAGCATATTAGCTGCAGTAACAATATTCAGGAGGCGGATTGCATGAACTACGGCGTAATAACATCCCTGTCGGCGATTGGAATCGCACAGGCTTTAAAGATTGTAACAAATAAAAAATTGACGGGTGAGTGGCATTGGAAGCACGCCTTTACAACAGGTGGCATGCCGAGCTCCCATTCGGCAGGCGTATCAGCGCTCGCTACATATGTGGCAGCCCATAAAGGGACTCGCCACACAGAAACGGCATTGGCGATTGTGTTCGGAACGATCGTCATGTATGACGCACAAGGAATCCGCCGGCATACCGGGGAGATTGCCCAACTGGTAAATGATCTGGAAGACAGCCTGATTTCAATGAAAGGCGATTTCCCAAGTCTCGAGTTGATCAAACGTGAAGAAGAGTTAAAAGAATTGCTGGGGCATCAGCCGGTGGAAGTGTTTGCAGGAGCGATGTTCGGCGTGCTGCTGGGACTGCTTTCAGCAAAACTGGAAAACAATGCAATCGACCGCAGGTTGGCAAAAAGTTTGCCGGTGCCGGGCGGCGCGCCAATCAACAGCAGAGCCTGATAACTGAAAGTAACCTCTTCCTTTACAGGAAGGGGTTTTTTTATAGAAGCAAATCTGCTAATGTATACGTATACATACGAGTAGAATTAGTGAAAGGAGGTGGCCATCCTGGTTTCTTCTGTTGATGTCGCAAAACTGGCGGGCGTGTCTCAAGCCACGGTTTCGAGAGTGATGAATAACCCGGAAAAAGTGAATGCGGAGACCTTTACGAAAGTGAATGCCGCTATTCAGGAATTGAATTACCGTCCCAATGCAGCTGCCCGTTCATTGATCAGCCGAAAAAGCGGTATCGTCGCGTTGCTTTGCGGTCCGCTGGAAGACCCTGATAACGCGGAGTTCAGCGCCCGTTCAATTGCCTATGCACAGGAAAAGGGCTTCATCACTGAAATTCACATCCAAGACCCGACTCAGCCGGGAACAGTTTTTGAAGCAATCAGCCGGTCGCAGGCGGAAGGGATCCTTGTAGGGCCCATCACCCCAGTCGGCACGGGCATCGCATCACTGAAAAATTCCGGAATTCCATTTGTGTTCTGCGGTGCCGACCAACACGGTGAGCACAGGTTTGTGTCGCTGGATAACGCGGCTTCCGGTAAGCTGGCGGCGGATTATCTGAATAACCTAAGTCATACGGTCGTCGGCTGGGTAGGGGGCGGGCGCAATGAATCGCATCATGGCACCCGTTACAGGGGCTTTCTGGAAACGGCGAAGTCGCAAGGGATGAAGATCTGCAGTGCCGCCGGCGCATATTCTGATTTTGACGGCGTGCTCTCGGCGATGATGGCGAGAAAGGACCGGCCGACGGCAATTGCCGCCGCAACAGATGCCCTTGCTGCACAGGCCATTGATTTTCTGATTGCCTATGGGTATTCGATACCGGAAGATATGTCGGTGCTGGGCATTGGCAATTCACCTCAATCAGCCATGAATTATCTGAGTTTGACCACTATTGGATTGCCACCTGATAGAGATATTTTTAAAGAAGCTGTCACCGAATTGCTGGCATTGATCCATGGAGATTTTCCGAACCATTCCTTTAATGAGCGGATTGAGCCTGAGCTTTTCATCCGAAACAGTTCAGCACCAAATCAGAAATAATGATGTATACGTATTCATAGCCAGCAAATTAAGAACTTCTCCTCAAAAAACAGAATCTTTGGTATAATGCAGGTATTTGAAGGAGGGATACGGATGGCGAGTATTTATCCAGTGGATTTAACAGATCGAATTTCCTTGATTGATGGCTATGACATGGGCATAGCAGAACGAACGGGTACATACGTCATTGCTGAAGAACAGCTGACGCTGATTGAAACCGGCCCCAGCCCTTCGGTGCAATATATACTGGAAGGATTGGCCAAATTGGGCCATAAACTTGCAGACGTCAAATACATCATCGTGACACATATTCATCTCGACCACGCAGGCGGCGCCGGATTGTTGATGCGCGATTGCCCGAATGCGAAACTGGTGGTGCACGCAAAAGGCGCCAGGCATTTGAGCGATCCGTCGCGTCTCATTGCCGGTGCGAAAATGGTTTACGGCGATCGTTTTTCTGTTTTGTTCGACCCCATTGAAGCTGTGCCGGCAGAGCGGATTCTGGTCAAAGGGGAAGGTGATTATCTGGATATCGGCCCTGGCTGCCAGCTTGAATTCTGGGATTCGCCAGGACATGCCAACCATCATTTGGCCATCGTCGATCCGGTCAGCAACGGTATTTTCACCGGTGACACAGCAGGCATCCATTACGCACAATTGGCAAAAGAAGGGATCGAATTCCATCTTCCTTCGACTTCACCGAATCAATTTGATCCGGAAAGTATGCGCAGTTCCATTTCACGGATGAGAGAAGGCGGGTTTACCCGGGTTTTCTATGGACATTTCGGCATGACTGAAAAACCCGATGCTGCATTTGCCCAAGCCCTTGAATGGCTCGATATTTTTATGGAGGAAGCGCAAGCAGCTGCCTCTGCCGGTGAGGGGCATACCGAGTTGGCTAAGCGCCTGAACGACATGGTCAAATCATCATTAAATTCTTTGGGCGTTCCGGAACATCATGAAGTTTATATGCTCATCGAACTCGATTTGATGGTAAGTTCCATGGGAATGCTGGATTACCTCAAAAAACAGGGACCACTATTGAAAAAATGAAGTTAGGGGACTGAAATCTGTACGGAAATATTTCTATTTCTTTACAGATTTTCTTGTTTAGAGTTTAACGGCAGTATTCGTGCTAAACTTGGAACTTCCGGAACGTTTTAACGTCCTATTGAAGTGCGAAAAGCGAGCAAATGCCGGTATTTATGGTAAGCTTAGTTGTTGGCAAAAAATAATTGCAAAATTTATCAATAACAGGTGCTATTTAATGACTTCTTATGATTTAATTAATGGTGATGTTTTTTAATGAAAGAACTATAAAATAGATGAAATGAGGCAGCATGAATGTGTGGATTTACAGGATTTATCGGTAACACTGAACGTGCCGGATCCGTTCTGGAAAAGATGATGGACCGGATTGTACATAGAGGACCAGATTCAGCTGGACAATTCCTTGATGATACAGCAGCTCTTGGGTTTCGGAGGTTGAGCATCATCGACCTTGAAAGCGGGAGCCAACCTTTTTATAACGAAGATGATACGTTGGTGGCGATGGTCAACGGTGAAGTTTATAATTTCCAGGAACTGCGTGAAGAACTGATTGAAAAAGGCCACGCCTTTTCGACCCATTCGGATTGTGAAGTCATCATTCATGGCTACGAGGAATACGGAACTGCCATCTTCAGCCGGCTGCGCGGCATGTTTGCGTGCGCCATCTGGGATCGTACCAAGAAGAAACTGGTTGTGGCGAGAGATATGTTCGGCATCAAGCCGCTGTATTACGCCAATATGAACGGTGTTTTACTGTTCGGTTCTGAAATCAAAAGCTTTTTGCCGCACCCTGCATTCCGGAAAGAAGTAAATCGCGATGCGCTGAAGCCTTATTTGACATTCCAGTATTCCGTATTGGATGAAACATTCTTCAAAGGCGTGTTCAAATTGCCGGCAGCCCACTTCCTTGTTTTTGAAGAAGGCGAGATTTCCCTTGAACGCTATTGGGAGCCTGCATTTGATGTCAATGAAAAGCCGCTGGAAGAAACAGTGGAAGGGATTGATGAGGTCATTCGCGAATCGATCCAGGCACACCGGATCAGTGATGTGAAAGTCGGCTCATTCCTGTCAAGCGGCGTGGATTCCAGTTATGTGGCTTCTGTCCTGAAACCGGATAAGACATTCACTGTCGGCTTCAGCGACAAGAATTTCTCTGAAATTGACAATGCCAAGCAATTATCGGATGAACTGGATATCCAGAATATCTCCGAAGTGCTGAATTCGGATGAATGTTTCAACGAAATTGAACAAATCCAGTACCTGATGGATGAACCGCATTCCAATCCGTCGATCGTACCGCTTTATTTCCTTGCGAAGCTGGCGAAGAAAGATGTAACGGTTGTGCTTTCCGGAGAGGGAGCGGATGAATTGTTCGGTGGCTACGACGATTATGATGTGCGCCCGAACCTGAAGAAATACCGCAAGCTCCCGGCAGGTCTGCGTTCCTCCATTGGAGCGGCTGCAGCCAAACTTCCCGAAATGCGCGGCAGACAATTCCTGATTCAAGGCGGACTCCCTGTCGAGAAGTGGTTTATCGGCCAGGCGAATGTGTTCCCGGAAGCGGAAGCAGCGAAAATGCTGAAAGCCGATTACCAGCACGGCCCTTCGGTGGAAGACATTGTTCGTCCCGTCTACGATCGCGTCAAAGGCAAAGACGATTTGACCAAAATGCAGTACCTCGATTTGAACCTTTGGCTGGTAGGGGATATCCTATTGAAAGCCGATAAGATGAGCATGGCGCATTCCCTGGAGCTGCGCGTTCCTTTCCTGGATAAGAAAGTGATGGCGACAGCTGCAGAATTGCCGGCGAAATACCGCATCGGCGAGAATGACACGAAATACGCCATGCGTCTTGCGGCGCGCCGGGCACTTCCGGAAGCGTCTGCAAACCGCAAAAAAATGGGCTTCCCGGTACCGATTCGCAACTGGATCCGTGAAGACAAATTCCATCAGCAGATCAAAGCGTATTTTACTTCTGCAGAAGCGGCGGAATTCTTCAACCAGAACGAATTGCTCGCTTTACTGGATGAGCATTACACGAATAAAGCCAATAATGCACGCAAAATCTGGACCATTTTCATGTTCCTCGTCTGGCACAGACGTTATTTTGTTGTCGAACAGCAAGATGCCGTGCAAATCCCGGTAGATGTGGAATCCGCTTTGGTGTAAAAATGCAAAAAGCAGCAACGTTCAGGCAGCGGCCTGTAACATTGCTGCTTTTTATGTTTCAAAGGATTTCATGACAACAGGCAGCAGTTCCGTCAGCTCATGGGCCACAAGGGTATGGGCGGAGCGGCTGCGTATCCACTCGTCGGCGCATGCACCGTGCAGATGAACGGCGTTCAGAACCGCATGCTGCCAATTGTCATGGAAGCAAAGCATGCCAAGGATCATGCCGGTCAGCGTATCGCCGGTGCCTCCTTTGGCCAGAGCACTGTTGCCTGTCGCATTAATGAACGTTTCTCCATCGGGAAAAGCGATGATAGTGCTCTTGCCTTTCAGCACAATCGTGATGCCCGTTTTCATGGCCCATTTGACAGCATGCCCAGCGCGGTTATTTTGCAATTCTTCCACGGATACCCCGGTGATCCGTGAAAATTCTCCCGCATGCGGGGTCAGGATGACTGGAGCCGAAGCGCGGCTGTAGCTTCTGGCTGATAGCGCGCCGGCATCAAGCACGAGCGGCTTGCCAGCTGCCAGCAACCGTTCCACAGCCTGTTCAGTTGCTTCACCCGGGATGATGCCGGGCCCGATAGCGATGGCCCGGAACCCGTCTAAATCTGTCGTGGCGCTTGTGAGCCGTTTCATCATAGCCGGGTCGAATGTCGCTTCTGGTACAAGCGCAGCAATAACCGGAATCGACTCTGCGGCGGTGGCGACCACCAGCTTACCCAACCCGCTGCGCATGGCACCTTTGGCAGCCAGCGCTGCTGCTCCCGGCATTCCCGGACTGCCGGCCACCAGCAGCGCAGTGCCATATGTTCCCTTATGGCCGTCGTCACGGCGGGCAGGCAACGTTCTGGATACGTCCTGCTTGGACCATTGCGGTATCTTCTCCATCGATTTCGCATCCTTCCTTTAAATGTGCATTAACCTGAATCTGGATCGGCTAAACCATCTGGCGTTTATTTTTTTGCAAAGCAGCCAATAAAATATAAACCGGATTGAATGCTGCTGGAGCGGGTAAAGAAGAAGAAACAGAAATAAAAAGCAGTGCTGAAGGTGCCTGATGAAAAAGCGAAGCAAAAAGAAGAAGAGAACGCAAAGGGGAGTTTTACGGGTTCACCCGAGCAGCAGTTGCCCGGATCTCGAGGCCGAAGAAAGAAAAGACCTTGCGCCTTCAAAGGACTCTTCTTCTGATAAACAAAAAGACGAATAAAATTTGCCTTCCAGTTCCCTTGGGAATTGGAAGGCAAATTTTCTATATTGCTTATGAGCTTTCGATGTTTATTTGAAAAATGGTACTTTATGTATTTATTTCTTTGTAAGGATGAAGTAAGATGGAAGGGGGTAAAGTAGCCAGAAATGTCTGAAAATATAAAAGGGTACGAGTTTCAGATTTTATGATGACCTGTAGAGTTTCTGTTTCTCTGCCATCAAGTCACGGGAATACATGATTCGGAGGCGTGGTATTATGGAAGAAAAGGAAAAAGAAGAGTTTTTCCGGAAATTCAATGAGTCTTTTTTTAAAAGGAGATCAGGACTTCATCAGTGAGCATGTTACTGAGAACGTATCGTGGTCCATGGTCGGTACTGTGCCGGTAAAGGGCAAACAGGGGCTGCTTGATGCTGCGTTCGGCATTGCAGATTTCGACGCTATGGATTTTCAGATAGAAACGATAATCTGCAACAACGGCGAAGCGGCGGTAAAAGGCATTAGCTCACGTAAAAATGAAGAAGGCAAAACCCGGAAATTCTGCTACGTGGATTTATATCGGCTGGATAAAGAAAATCTGGAAAAAGTCAGAAGCATTGTAACATTCGTTATTGAATTGAAGGAGGAGAACGTGGAGGTGGAATGAGGAAAAAGAAGGGATAAGCATGACGGAATAATAATCATCAATTTTTGCAGTGGCCTTGCTAAGCCTGATGTTTATGATTCCCTCTTTTTTATCATAAAAAGTAAGCTGATCCCGTGTTAGCCGCTCTGCGGTTTTTCTTCATTAAAAACCTGCCGGCTGTTCTCTTTTTGGCCTCCATCACTTACTCGTCATTCGCTATTGACGTAACGGGCTATTTCCGTATAATGATTATAATTTTGCGTTGATGAATTTTCCAGTTGCACTGTTTCATCTTTTAATGGGAGAGGATGATGTGAATATGAGGTCAAGGGCAGCGCTGCTGATTGTAGATAACGGCCATTTGGCATTGATTAAACGGATCTGTGATGATGAGACTTATTATGTTTTCCCGGGAGGCGGCATAGAAGCAGGCGAATTACCCCAGGCTGCCGCAGAACGGGAAGCGTTGGAAGAGTTGGGTGTCAAAGTGGAGATGGGTCCCCAGGTATTTCTAACAATAGGCTCTGGTAAAGAGTATTATTTTTTGGCTTCGATAACAGAGGGCCGATTCGGTTCCGGTAGCGGCGAAGAATACACCGATCCTGAGCGGGGCCGAGGAAGTTATAAGCCAGTCTGGGTGCCGGTTGAAATGCTGACGGCTATCAGTTTATATCCGGAAGCTCTGGCAGTTGCTGTGTTACGACAATATACAGCAGGAGAATTACAGTATAATAAATGGGCCTGATAATTTGTGGAACTAGAAAAGCCATTGAAAAAGTAACTTTTTCAATGGCTTTTTCTATTTGATCCATAGTTACCTGACTAATGTTTAACCAAGCCAGCCACATATTGCTTAACTTCTTCTGCAGTGGCTAATGACAGGATCTGTTCTGTGTGTGTAACCAGTTCCGCTTTGGACAGCGTACTGATCAGTGAGCGGGTTTTCAATATCGATGAAGCACTCATGGAAAACTCATCCAGTCCGAGTCCGAGCAAGATAGGAACGGCCAATTCTTCTCCAGCCATCTCTCCGCACATGCCTGCCCATTTTCCTTCTTTATGGGCAGCGTCAATCACCATTTTGACCATCCGCAGAATAGCCGGATTGAATGGCTGGTAAAGATGGGCCACGTTTTCATTCATGCGGTCCGCTGCAAGCGTATATTGAATCAGGTCATTCGTGCCGATCGAAAAGAAATCGACTTCTTTGGCAAAAAGATCCGCCATGACAGCAGTGGATGGAATTTCGACCATGATGCCGACTTCAATCTCTTCGTTGAAAGGAATGCCTTCCGCTGCCAATTTTTCCTGTTCTTCGACGAACAATTGTTTCGCCTGCCTGAATTCCTCCAGCGTGGCAATCATCGGAAACATGATTTTCAGGTTGCCATGAACGCTGGAACGGATCAACGCCCGCAACTGGGTTCTGAACATATCCGGCATTTCGAGGCACAGCCTGATGGCGCGGAGTCCCAGGAAGGGATTCAATTCTTTTGGGAGATCCAGGTAGGATAATTCCTTGTCGCCGCCGATGTCCAGTGTGCGCACGACCGTCGGCTTGCTGCCCATCCGTTCCAGGACTTCCGAGTAAATCTCAAATTGCTGTTCTTCGGTAGGGAAGCTGTCCCGGCCCATGTAAAGGAATTCGGTCCGGAACAGTCCGATTGCTTCTGCGCCATTTTCAAGAGCGGAGTTCAGGTCTTTCGGCGAGCCGATGTTAGCACCGAGTTCCACTTCAACCCCGTCTGCAGACAAAGTAGCCGCATCTTTCAACGACGCCAGCTGTGTTTTCTGATGGGCAAATTCTTCTTTGCGTTTTCCGTAATGTTGCAGTTCCTCTTTTGTCGGATTGGCAATAATCTTCCCTTCGATGCCGTCAACGATCAGCACAGTGCCATCCTCCAAATTTTCCATCAAGTGCTTGACTCCCACCACAGCCGGTATTTCCAAAGTTCTGGCCAGTATTGCAGAATGTGAAGTCCGTCCACCTATTTCCGTTACGAAGCCCTGGATAAATTCAGGGTTGAACTGAACGGTATCCGAAGGTGTCAGGTCTTCCGCCAAAATGATCACTTTTTCGGAAATAAGCCCGGGATTCGGAACTTTTACCCCGAGCAGATGCCCAAGGACACGGTTACGGACATCTTTTACATCCGCAGCGCGTTCCTTCATATAATCATTGTCCATTGAAGAGAAGATGCCGATGAACATCTCAGCTACTTCATGTAGGGCAAATTCTGCGTTGACATGATCTGTTGTGATTTTTTCAGTGATCGGGCCGATCAGCTCCGGGTCGCTAAGTACCATCAGGTGCGCGCCGAATATCGCCGCTTCTTTGGGGCCAATCTGTTTTTCGGCCTGTTCCTTGATAAGTTCCAATTCAGCAGTGGATTTAGCCAGAGCCGATTGTAACCGCTCGATTTCAGGGCCGGGTTCCGCAATCATTATCTTCTCAAACTCAAGCGACGGATTTTCCAAACGATATGTCTTTGCGATGGCAATTCCGTCAGAAGCCGCAATTCCATAAAGTTGGGAAGTCATTGGTTTGAAATCCCTTCATCCTTCATCGCCTCTTCAATTGTTGCCATTGCCTCATCTTCATCTTCACCGTCTGCTGAAATGGTGACAATTGAGCCTGAAGAAATCCCGAGGGACATAACTCCCAAAATCGATTTCAAATTGACTTTTTTGCCTTTGAATTCAAGCATGATATCCGATTTGAATTTGCTTACTGAACCGACCAGTGCAGAAGCGGGACGCGCGTGCATACCTGCTTCATCTGTAATTGTGAATTGTTTTTCAGTCATTATAATTCCTCCTTGGTTTGTTGGCACTCTTAATTTCTTTTTATTTAAAACCTTGTATGAAAGGCTTTTATAGAATCAAATGAGCGCTTTTGATTGCTTATGAATGATTATGATTGATTTTGGAAGCGATTTCAAGTAATATCATTTTAAATCATACTAAAAGAAGGTGCAGGTATGTTAACCAATGAACGCCATGAATATATTTTAAATTGTCTGTATGAAAAAAAGACCATCAAAATCCAGGACATCGTGGATTACACAGCCGCTTCCGAATCAACCATCCGCCGGGATCTGACTGAGCTTGAGAATCAGCAGAAACTGGAGCGGGTGTTCGGTGGCGCTGTGCTTCCGGGACGTATTCTGCAGGAGTCGAGTGTCGCGGATAAGGCGGCCCGGAATCTTCAGGAAAAAATACGTCTTGCAAAATTTGCGGCATCGTTCATCGAAAAAGGCGACAGCGTTTTTCTTGATGCCGGGACGACGACGTTTCAAATGATTCCTTATTTGAAAGAGAAAGAAGTGGTTGTGGTGACCAATGGGCTGACGCTTGTCGAATCACTCAATGATTATGGCATTACGACTTATTTGACGGGTGGTTTGATGAAGCCGTTGACCGGTGCTTTTGTCGGTGCACAAACTCTCCAGTCACTTGGAAATTACCGATTTGATATCTGTTTCCTCGGCGCCAATGGTTTCCATGCGGAATACGGCTATACGACGCCTGATCCTGAAGAGGCGGCCGTCAAAAAGCGGGCAAGCACATTAGCCCGAAAAACTTATATCCTTGCCGACCATTCCAAGGCCAATAAAGTAAGTTTTGCCAAGATCATGGATTTGGACCAGGGCATCCTGTTAACAGAACAGATTGCCGGCGAAACATTGGGAGCTATCGAAAAAAAGACAACAGTGAAGGTGGTTGGCTCATGATTTATACATGCACGATTGCTCCGTCCATCGATTACACCGTGTATTTACCCGAATTCGAATCAGGGAAACTGAATCGTGCGGACAGTGTCTATTATTATCCCGGAGGCAAAGGCATCAACGTTTCCCGCGTGTTGAAACGTTTGGGTACCGACAATAAGGCAATTGGATTTGCCGGTGGGTTTACCGGGCAATATATTGAACAGTTTTTAAGAAATGAAGGGGTTGCGGCGGAATTTATCCCGACTGACGAAATCACCCGCATTAACGTCAAAATCAAATCCCAGGAAGAAACCGAATTGAACGGACCCGGACCGGCACTTGATGCTGAACAGCTGGAACAATTAACGGAAAAAGTGAAGGCTTTGAAGAAGGGGGATTGGTTTGTTCTTGCGGGCAGCCTGCCGGATTCGATACCTGAATCCGTATTCTCTGGCCTCTCACAAATTTGCCGGGATCAGGAAGTCCGGTTTGTGTTGGATACATCGGGACCGGCATTGAAAAGATTAGTGAAAACGAAGCCCTTCCTCATTAAACCGAATTTGGAAGAGCTGGGCGAATTGTTCGGGATTGAAATATCCAGTAAGCAGGAAGCATTTGAATACGCTTCGAAACTTGTTGGAAACGGCGTCGGCCATGTCATCGTTTCAATGGGGGCAGAAGGTGCGATGCTGGTAGCAGAAGAATTCGCTTTTTCAGCTCAGGCACCGAGAGGACTGGTGGTAAACACCGTAGGCTCCGGTGATTCGCTGGTCTCCGGGTTTATTGCCAGTTTTTCAAAACACCAGGATGCAGAAAGAGCATTCCAATATGGCGTCGCCAGCGGCAGCGCCACTGCTTTCCGGTCGGATTTATGCGACAAAGCCGGAGTCGAGGCATTACTGGAACAAGTAGAGATTTACCCATTCAACGGACAGGATGTGACAAAATGAGAATTACAGATTTATTGACCAAAGACACGATTGCCATGGATTTGCGGGCAGACAACAAAACAGCTGTCATAGATGAGCTGATTGCACAGCTTGACGGGGCAGGAAAACTGACTGACCCGGAAGCTTTCAAACAAAACATTTTAACGAGGGAAGAGCAGAGCACGACAGGCATCGGCGAAGGAATCGCCATTCCCCATGCCAAGTCAGCTGCAGTAAAATCCCCTGCAATTGCATTCGGCCGGTCGCTGGAAGGCATTGATTTTGAATCGATGGACGGACAGCCGGCAAACTTGTTCTTTATGATTGCAGCGAGTGAAGGGGCAAATGACGCGCACCTGGAAGCCTTATCGAGGCTCGCAACATTTTTAATGGATGAAAAGTTCCGGGAGAGAATTCTCGCGGCCGCTACGAAAGAAGAAGTTTTACTGGCAGTATCAGACAAAGAAACCGAAGTGGCCGGTCCGGAAGACACGCCGGCAACCACGAATGAAACAGAGTCATCCGGCAAAAGAATCCTGGCTGTCACTGCCTGCCCGACCGGGATTGCACATACGTATATGGCGGCTGAAAAGCTCAGTGAACGCGCAAAAGAACTTGGCATATCACTGAAAGTGGAAACAAACGGTTCCAGCGGGGTAAAAAACCGCCTGACTGCTGAAGACATTGCCGAAGCGGACGCCATCATTGTGGCCGCCGATACGAAAGTGGAAATGGCGCGTTTTGACGGCAAACCGGTCATCCAGACAGCGGTCGGCAAAGCGATCTACGAAACGGATAATCTGTTGAACCGTGCTGTCACAAATGACGCGCCCATCTATAAGCATGACAAGTCTAAAGACGAAGCAACTGAGTCAGATTCAAAAGGCGGATTTTACAAGCATTTGATGAACGGTGTTTCGAATATGTTGCCGTTTGTCGTCGGTGGCGGTATCCTGATTGCGTTGTCCTTTTTCTGGGGCATCAATGCATCAGATCCGACGCATCCTGATTATAATGAATTTGCAGCCATGCTGAGCACAATCGGAGGTGGCACTGCGTTCTTCCTGATGGTTCCTGTTCTTGCAGGCTTTATCGCGATGAGCATCGCGGACAGACCCGGTTTTGCGCCGGGTATGATCGGTGGTTTGATCGCCATCACGGTTACGGGTGTTGAAGGCGCAGATGGCGGTTCCGGATTCCTTGGCGGTTTGATTGCCGGTTTCCTTGCCGGTTATGTAACGGTACTTGTGAAAAAGGTATTTTCTCGTATTCCTCAAAGTCTCGAAGGATTGAAACCGGTTCTCTTTTATCCGGTATTCGGCATCGCCATCACAGGGATTATCATGATGCTGATCAATCCGCCACTTACGACCGTCTACAGTGGAATTTCCGCATTCCTTGAAGGACTTGGCGGTACGAATCTTATCCTTGTCGGACTTTTGCTTGGCGGTATGATGGCAGTCGATATGGGCGGGCCGGTCAACAAAGCGGCCTATACATTCGGCATTGCGATGCTGGATGCGGATAATTTCAATTTCATGGCAACGGTCATGGCGGCGGGCATGGTTCCGCCGCTTGGCCTGGCCATTGCGACAACGATGTTCAAAAAGAAATTTTCGAAACCGGAACGTGAAGCGGGCAAGACAGCTTATGTTCTTGGTGCAAGTTTCATCACAGAAGGCGTTATCCCGTTTGCCGCGGCTGACCCGGCTCGTGTCATTCCGGCGGCCATCGCCGGAGCGGCGACTACCGGAGCACTCGTAATGCTGTTCGATATCGGCTTGCGCGCACCTCACGGAGGAGTCTTCGTCATCGGGCTGGTAGACGGCGGGGCTTTGAGCATCCTTATGTACTTGATCGCGATCCTTATCGGTTCGTTTGTAACAGCGATCATTGTTGGAATGCTGAAGAAGAATGCAGCAGTAGCAGCTTAATCAAATTACCGCAATCTGCGATTCATGCAGATTGCGGTTTTTTCTTGCCCTCATATAAAAATAGAAACAGATTAATTCCTGAGTATTATGATAGTAAGATAAAAGTATGGCTTAATAGTATTAATAAGTTATTCGAGGAAGAGGAAGGGTATCTGTATATTATATAAAAAGAACCTCTTAACAATAATCTTGATTTTAGATAGGGAAAGTAGAAGAAATTGATTATGAACAAACGGACCATTATCATATTATCGAATATCGGAAGACGAACCGGAAGTGTAAATTTTTCAGAAGAGGGAAACCTGTAAAAAGAAGATATTAATTATAAACTGACGTGAAGAAAGGATTGAATACAAGATGGCACAATCACTGAAAGGCAAGACTGCATTTATTACCGGAGCGGGCAAGGGGATCGGCAAAGCGACGGCACTCGCCCTGGCGGAAGAAGGCGTCAATATCGGCATGATGGCACGGACGGAATCGGATCTGGAGGCGGTCGCAAAAGAACTTGAACAGCGCGGCGTGAAAGCGGCTTATGCCACTGCCGACGTATCGTCGATGGAACAGGTGGAAGATGCAGTTGCGAAACTCACTGAACAGCTTGGTTCCGTTGATATTCTCATCAATAACGCCGGAATCGGCACATTCGGACCGTTCCTTGAAATCGATCCGGCTGAATGGAAGAAAATGATCGATGTCAACCTGATGGGTATGTATTACGTGACCCGCGCGGTGCTGCCGCAATTGATCGAGAAAAACGGCGGCGACATCATCAATATTTCGTCCATGTCGGGCGTCAAAGGTACAGAAGGCTCCAGTGCCTACAGTGCCTCGAAATTCGGCGTGCTCGGCATGACGGAATCGCTGTCGCAGGAAGTGCGCAAAAACAATATCCGCGTCTTTGCGCTGACACCGAGCCTCGTGATTACGGAATTTTTCGGGGAAGGCAACAAACCGGAGAAGAGCGAAGAGAAATTCATGCAGGCGGAAGACCTGGCTGAATACATGGTAGCCCAATTAAAGCTCAACCCGCGGATCTTTATTCCGAAGTCGAGCCTGTGGGCGACCAACCCATTCTAAAATTTTGAAATGAATCTTGTCGAGAACAACAAGGGGGGCATTAATTTGGTGAAATGGAAAGAAGAAATAATTATCAAGCAACCGATTGAGCAGGTTTGGCGGCTGTTTTCCGATGACAACGCCAAAATTCTCTACCCGAAATTGGAAGACCATGTCCTGATTGAAAACGAAAATGATGAAACGGGTGCCAAACATGCCCAAAGCTATATGGAGGGCAGTCAGTTGCAGACATATATCGTGGAAACCATCCTCTTCGAAGACAGTCCGAACCGCAAAACCCGCCATACCCGTTTTTCAATGAACGGCATGTTTCAGATTGACTATGTTTTTACGCTGGATAAAAAACCCGATGGCCAGACTCTCTTCACCTATCAAGGGACGCAGAAAGGGATGACCCTTACAGGCAAAGCCATGATGATGGCCGGCAGCAGGAAAAGACGCCAGGAAACGGTGCGTGACTTTGTGCAGCGGGTGGAAATGACAGCCGGAAAAATTTGAGCCGAATAAGAAAATCCCGGAAAGCCTGGAAAAACAGGCTTTCTTTTGTTTTGTGTGCATAAACGATATACTTCATAGTAACTAAAGATCTCAGTATGGTTTCCAGTTGAAAAGAGAAAAAAACTGGAGGGAAGCAAAGCATGTCAGACGCCGGAAAGGGTGGAACCGCATGATTGAATGGGAAGAGTCAAGGATCATCAGCCAGAATATTGATCAGGTGTGGTCGTTGTTTGCCGACCGCAATATCCGGAAAATCATGCCGCAGGTCCAAAAGCATGAGCTTATTGAAAAAAATGAGCAGGAAGCCGGCGCCAAACACATGCAAAGTTCTAAAGAAGGATGGCGGATACAGAAGTATGTGGTGGAAACGCTTGCCTATGAAGATCTACCCGACAAAAAATACAAGCAGATTTACTTTGTTCCCGGCAGGGCTGTTGAAATCGATTTATGTTTTACATTGTACAAAATTGATGAAAACCAGACGCAATTCACTTACGCGGGGTGCAGCCAGGGACGCAATTTTGTCGGACAGGCCATAATGAAACTGGCCAGCCACAGCAGCAATTTAAAGACTGTTCACAAATTTTTGGATCGTGTCGAGACGGAAGCCATGAAATTATAGGAGCCCACAGGAGCCAAAAGCGCTCCTGTTATTTTTTTGCTTATTTTCAAGAGAGCGATTATTTTACTGAGACAAAGGAGTATACTTTAATTGATTGAATATTCATGAGACGGACCAATGAACGCCGGCAGGAGGGGACAGATGAAAATCCATATTATCGGGTCGGTAGGCAGTGGCAAGACGACGCTCGGCAGGAAACTGGCGCAAAAACTGGAGATTCCGCATACCACAACAGATAATCTTGTGTGGCAACGGAATCCCGGCGGCGATATCCGCAACAGCGAAGAACGGCGAGACGAATTGCTGGAGGGGGTCCTCGCTGAAAAAGGCTGGCTGATTGAAGGCGTACATATCGGTTGGACGGATCCTGTCATTGAGGAGGCCAGCCATGTTATCTTTCTCGATCCGCCTTTCTTCATCCGGTCAATGCGAATAATCTCCCGCCATTTCAAACAAGTTTGGGGTATCGAAAAAGCCGATTACAAAACGGAGTGGTCCATGCTGGGGAAGATGCATCGGTGGAATAAATATTTCGAAATAACGATGAAACCGGAATTTTTATTGAAATTGGAAAGATATCCGGAGAAAACAACGGTGGTATCCAGAAGGAAAGATCTGGTGAACGTGCAGGCCGAATTGGAGGCGTATGCGAGGAAGCCGGATAATTAGGAGAAATTTTATTAAAAACGGGTTGATAATGTAAAATAAACTAGTATATGTAGTAAATTACATAAAGATTAAACACTAAATTCCAAACTAGCCAACAAGAAGTCGAAAGAACTAAAAGCATTCTTGCTATAACATTATCAAACCGAGCGCATCAAATCGATAGTGAATAATCCGGAGTTTTTGGCAAGTATCAATCACAAGCAGCAAATTACTGGGAAATATTTGGGCACTTAACTTATTTAATAGTTTATTCATTATGATGGGAAAGATATGATGAGGAGAGAGAAAATTGGAATATAAGACTCGTGCAATGGAAGAGAAAGATATCGAACAGGTGCAGCATGTCGCAAAGATGAGTTGGAACGATACGTATGAAGGAATCATTCCGTTTGCTGTTCAGGAACGGTTTTTAAATTCCGCGTACAGCAAGGAAATGATGATTCGCCGCCTGAACGTCTCTTCGCTTTATGTGGCGGAAAGCCAGGACCGAATCGTCGGATTTGCCAATTTTTCGCTGGTCAAAGAAGCGGGAGAGATGGAACTGGGCGCGATTTACTTGTTGCCGGAGCACCAGGGGAACGGGATAGGCAGCGCTTTACTGAACAAGGGCATCACAATGGCAACGTCCGCCAAAAAGGTTTTTATAAATGTGGAAAAAGAAAACCGGACCGGTGTAAGGTTCTATGAAGCCAGGGGCTTCGATTTCGTTTCGGAATTTGAAGACGATCTGGAAGGCCACAAGACTTTGATGCTGCGAATGGTGTTAATAATCGAAAATTATTAAAGAAAAACTAAGTATATGTAACTAACTACAAAAGGAATTATTAAAAAAATCAAAAAACGCAATAAGAAATTAAAAAACCCGGGAGGCAATAAAAATGGCAGCAGATTACCCGAAACACATTGTCGCAGTGTCCGCGTACATAACAAATGAGAAAGGGGAAGCCTTGCTGGTCAAAGCGCATGGGCGCAAAGACACGTGGGAGCCGCCCGGGGGGCAGGTGGAACGCGGCGAGGCGCTTGATGAGGCCGTCCGGCGTGAAGTGTTTGAAGAAACCGGGGTTGAGATCCATGTGCACGGCATCACCGGTGTCTATTACAATGCGAGCAGTGAGATTCTGTCTGTCATTTTTCGGGCACAATGCCGTGACAGTGAAATCTTCATGCAGCCTGAAGAGATATTTGACGCCAGATTCATCAATCTGACCGAAGAAAATATAGGCGACTATATCACGCGGCCGCATATGCAAAGCCGAACGCTGGATGCGATGCGTGCAGAAGAGTGTGTGCTTTATGAAACCTGGGAAGTTCGGCCTTATAACCTACTGGGGCGCATGGACAGGAAAAAGATTTACTTGTGTGATGACTCCAAGAGAAGGGTTTGAGTGTTCTATGCTTAAGATGTACGAACGGAATGGTGTGCTGTGCGCCGAAGGCCTGATTGAAACCATCGGACAGAAAGTTTTTCTTTATATGGTTGATGGTCTGCTGATTGACAGCGGTCCCGAAAAGCTGCGGGAAGAACTGCTGTCGCTTTTTCAGGAAAACGACTTTGATCAGCTTGTGCTGACGCACAACCATGAAGATCACACAGGAAATGCCGCGTGGATACAAAACAATCTTGCTAAGCCGATTTTCATTCATCCCCAGGGACTGTCAGAGTGCCTCGGCGCTGGTGATTATCCGAACTACCGCAGAATCACGTGGGGCGGAAGGGAAGCGTTTTCGCCGCAGCCAGTAAGTGCCGCCATCCAGTCCAGGAATCTGAAATGGCGCATACTCCACACCCCGGGACATACGGACGATCATATTGCTTTATATAATGAAGAGAGGAAACTCCTTTTCACGGGAGACCTTTACGTTGCTGCGAGGACAAAAGTCAGCATGAAAACGGAATCGGTTCCGAAAATCATGAGCTCCATCCGTTTGCTGCTCGATAACGAGTTTACCGCCATCTATTGCAGCCATGCGGGTTACCTTGAAAATGGCAGGGAGCTCCTGGAACAAAAATTGCGTTATTTGGAGGCAATTTCAGTAAAGGCAACCGCACTGGCAGCCGGGGGCGAATCTGCTCAGCAAATAGCCGACACATTATTGCCTGGCAACTATCCCATTATCCGATTTTCCGAAAAGGAATGGGACACAGTGCATCTAATCCGTTCCATTCTTGATGAGCCTTTATTTTGAAGCGTACGTGTTTGTGCAGAAAAATCTCCTTTCCTGGGGATTTTTTTCTTTATTCGAAGATCGTGTTGCATTTTTGCTATACTGAACGAAAAGGTATTGACATTCTATTCTGATAATCCGGGAGGAAGTGGCTGCAGTGGGGGTTTTGAAGTTCGTTCTGGAATTATTGGTTATTGTCTTCATCATCTATTATATCAGCGGGCGATTGATGGGACCCAGGATCAATTTCCAGAAGCGAATCCTATCGGTGTCGGTGGGCGTCGCCCTTACAACATTTCTCTACTGGTATTCCTATCTCCGTTTTACGGATTATACGGATTTTGATACCGTCCAGATTGTACAGGATGAAACGGCTATTCTCTGGATTGGCAGTATGCTGCTGATTTCGATGCTGTTGTATCTGTTCTTCGAATTGTTCGACCCTGTAGAACTTGGTGAACTCGGAGAGCGCAAGACAGGCCGGGGGCTCCGCCTGATCCGGTGGCGAACCCGCCTCAGGGAACAAAGACGGCTCAGCCGCATTCTGGAGATCTCAGTACGGAATGGATTTTCCCAGGCGCTGGATTACGCGCGCCACCGAGGGGAAAATGACCGTGAACTGGCGAGGGCTTTCCGCGTAACGTTGGAGGAGAGTGGGGGGATCTTCGTAAAATTCGGGCAGATGCTGTCGACCCACAGTGAATTGTTTCCTCCCGCTTTTATCCAGGAACTCGGTTCACTCCAGCAAAATGTTAAACCGCTGACGAGTCAGCAAGTACACGATTTATTGAACGAAAAACTGCCTTACCGCATCGAAGATGTTTTTGCTGAAGTGGATATGGATCCCCTCGCTGCCGGTTCCATCGGACAGGTCCACAAAGCCCTTTTAAAAAATGGTGACGATGTAGTTGTGAAATTGCTGCGCCCGGATATTCAACGGATTATGCAGGATGATTTGAATCTGCTGGTCGATTTTGTGGAATGGCTTTCAAAAAAATCAGTGTGGATCAACAATATTGGCATCCGTGACCTCGCCATCGGTTTTGCCAACAATATGCGAGAAGAAGTGGATTTTAATATCGAAATCCGGAATACAATCCAATTGGCCAATATTATAGAAAAAAGTGATTATGACATCAAAATTCCGAAAGTGTATACCGAGTACAGCAATAGTAAATTGATAGTCCTGGAATACCTGGACGGCAAAAGCATCGCCAAAGGGAAGCAATTATTCGATATGTTACAGGTGGACCGCAATGAATTTGCGCGGACGGTGCTGTTTTCCTACCTGGAACAGATGTTTTTCCACGGCATCTTCCATGCCGATCCGCATCCCGGCAACATCTTTATCGATAAAATGGACGGAAAACCGATAATTCTCGATTTTGGTGCAGTCGGCAGGCTGTCAGAAGAACAGCAGGAAGCCTTGAACCACTTTGTCATCGGCATCCAGCAAAGTGATGTTGGGGTCATTACCGATGCCATGATCGCCTTGGTACAAGACACAAAGTCCATTGAACGGAAAAGAATTGAATATGCCATCAGCCAGATTCTGCTGCGCATCTCCTATATTGATAAAATACCGACGCGTGAACTGATCCATTCGATGTTCGACATCGTGCGTGATTTCGACCTGAAATTCTATTCACCGGTGAGCACGGCGCTTCGCGCGCTGATAGTATTGGATGCGACGATCCACACAATGGATCCGGGGTTCGATATGTTCAAAGAATCGAAATCCTTTGCCAAAAAATACAAAGCATCCTATCTATTCAAACCGTTCACCGAACCTTCGGCAACGAAAGAGAAAATTGAAGAGGAGCTTGCCTTATGGCTGCCTGAGCTTGCGAAAGTGCCAAAACGTTTTGACCGGCTGGTGCAGCGCATCGAATCCGGCAAAGTGATTCTGCATCATGATGTTTTTTCAGACAAGCACAACTCGATGTTTGTGACGCAATTGTTTTCGCGGTTCGTGCTGTTGATGACAGGAATCACGTTTGGGCTGGTGTCGTCGGCCTTATTGGCCATCGCCCAGTTTATCGATACGGCGTATGCGGTATATTTAAATATAGCTTCCTATACAGGATTGTTTCTGAGTGTAGTATTATTGGTTAGACTGTCCATTCAGGCCATCCGCGATATCAAACGTACCAGCAATCTATAGTAGTCTAATATGCTCGCGCAGAGAACTGCCTGAGTGAGAAGGAGTGATACCATGGAACGACCGAACCCACGGGAAATCCTGGAGCAAAAGATGCGCGAAACGCGCCCATCCTGGACCCGTAAAACGCCGGCCAAGCCGAAAAAATACAAATCGAACCTGAAACGGGTCGACGATTATGTCGTGTTGGATTTTGAGACAACCGGACTGCGTGCCGGCAGCGATAAAATCATCCAAATTGGTGCCGTCAAATACATCGGCCATATGCACAAAGATACGATGTATGTCACGATCAACCCCGAGCAGCACATCTCCAGCACGATTACGCGGATCACCGGCATCACGAATGCCGATGTGCGTGATGCTCCTGTCATTGAGGACGTGGCACATGAACTGATCCAGTTTATCGGCGGATTGCCGCTCATTGCACATAATGCACCGTTTGATATGGGATTCCTGTATGCACTGGAGGAAATAACGCCGATACCGGAGTATACCGTGATTGATACCGTAAAACTGGCGCGTAAAGCGATACCAGAGACACCGAACCACAAGCTGACAACGCTCTCGGCATACCTTGAGCTGGAACATAATGCGCACGATGCACTTGGTGATTGTCTGGCAACCGCAGCAATCTATCAATTTTGCATTGGACGGATGTAAGAGGATCAAATAAAGCAGGAAAGCCGGCTGGATGCGGTTTTCCTGCTTTTATTTATTGTTGGTGACTGGATCGGGCTGAGGGTGCAATAGAAGCAGAAAGAAGAGGACTGACTTCGGAAACTTCTCAAAACATATTTGAGTAGACATAATATAAATTATAGGAAGTTGCGTATCAATACTAAAGTATACTCATGATATTGAGACAAAAGCTGTTTTTCAATGAAATCGGCTGGTTTTTAGGCAAACTGCTACTAAATGATATTTCAGCTGATCCAATCAGAAATTCTTCTTTCACAGCATTTGAAGTTGTTTCGATCGCAAATCAATTTTACAGCTTCCTCAAAATAAAAACGAAATTGCCGACAGCTATATCAGCAACTTCGTTTTTATTTTTTTACCTAACTTTATCCGGTCACTTTTAAATCCTCATTGATGTTTGCATACTGAAATTCTGCATCAGAGCATTTTTTATCTTATACTGCTTAATTACGTTAGAATCTTCCGTTTCTGCTTTACAATGTCTCAAATTCGATATCTTCCACATACGCATCGATTACCACAGCTTTTTTGCTGGCTCTCGCCATTTGCAGCGCATCTTTTAGCTCCTGCCGGTTTCTGGCTGTAAATCCGTTGCCACCGCAAGCTTCAGCAAATGCGGCAAAATCTATATTTGCCAGCCCAATATTTGTCGGTTTGTTGCCCATTTCCTTCTGTTCGGTTTCGATCAACTGTATTTTTTGGTTGTTCAGAATCACTATTCTTATCGGCAAATCGTATTTGACTGCTGTTACAAAATCCTGCATGCCCATCGAGAACCCGCCATCGCCGACCAAGGCAATCACCTGTTTTTCCGGATACGCCAGTTTCCCGGCTATTGCACCAGGCAAACCACAGCCCATCGTCGCAATCCACGCGGACACAATCATTTTTTGATCTATAAGCTGCAAGTAACGCGCTGACCACAATGTCACGCTTCCGACATCGAGCGACACGACCGCTCCCGGTTCCAAAATATTCTGGACTTCAGCCATTAGTTGCTGCGGCTGCAGCTGTTCCGTCTCTTTCGCCATCTCCTGTTGCAATGTCTCGTCCCACTTGTCCCGCTTTTTCTGGTAACTCTCCAGGAAATCATCCGCTTTTGGTTCGACATTTTCAATCAACCAGGCCATGACCGGTTCCAGTTCACTGGCAATCCCAACCGTTGCCGGATAATATTTGCCGATGACTGCCGGGTCGATGTCAATCTGAATAGCCGGTGCGTCCTTCGGCAAATACTCCCGATACGGATAGGACGTGCCCGCCAGTATCAGAAGATCCGCTTCCTGCATCACTTCCTTGGCAGGTTTGGTCCCCAATTGTCCCAGATGCCCCATATTATTCGGGTGTACGTCGGGGATCAAACCTTTGGCAGGAAATGAAGCGATAACCGGCGCTTTGATCTCTTCAGCAAACATCAACACTTCCGGAACTGCACCTTTTGCCCCTTTGCCTGCTAAAATGACCGGTTTTTTCGCAGTTTCAATCAATTCTGCCGCTTTTTTCAGGTCTTCCGCCGCCGCTCTGATTTTCGGTTGAGAATACGCAGCTGAAGTCATTGGTTTTTCATATTTGATCTTCGTGCTGAACAAATCGTCTGAAACAATCAGCACGGCCGGACCGTTTGCCGCATACGCTGTCCGAATTGCCTGATTCAACATATCCGGCAGCTGCTCGGCAGTCTGCACCCGCCGATTGTAAACCGCGACCTGCTCAAACATTGATTCCAGTTTCAGTTCCTGGAAGTGATCCGTGCCGACCAGTTCGCTGCTCACCTGACCAACAATCGCCAGCACCGGCACTTTGTCTTTTTTCGCATCATAGAGTCCGTTCTGCAGATGAACCGCTCCGGGACCGGCAATCGACATGCAGACACCGATTTGACCCGTCAGCTTGGCATGAGCCGCCGCGGCCAGTGCCCCCGTTTCCTCATGGCGAATCTGGATAAAGCGGATGGCCTCCTCTTTCCGCAACTCCTCCATAAATTCATTGATGGAGTCTCCCGGCATTCCGTAGATATGGTCGATTTTCCATTGCTTCAAGAAATCAATGACGTATGCTCCTGCTTTTTGTTCGAACATCCCTTCACTCCTCTCAAAATGTTCACTTACTTCCTTTTTCATTTTGTAAACTCTGTATTTCCGGCAGTGTTAATGCAAGGCTTAGCCGGTTACCAAAAAACTGCAGGTTCTTCTCCGTCGGCTACAATATCGGTGCCATCAGGCGGGCCACTCGTTCCTTAATGTGATCAATTAAGGAACGGTTCCGAAAAGCTTCGATTGTTAACATTTTCGATAATTCAGCATCAGCAAGGAATATGCCGACCATTTTTTTGGCCATTTCACGGTCGTAGACGAAAACATTTGCCTCGTAATTCAGTGAAAAGCTGCGAATATCCATATTGGCTGATCCGACAGAAAACACTTTGCTGTCAACAATGATGGTTTTAGCATGTAAAAATCCATTACTGTATTGATAAATAATTATCCCTGCAGCCATCAATTCCCTTGTAAATGAAAGGCTGGCAGCATCCACGAATGGATGGTCAGATTTAATCGGGATCATCACCCTCACATCCACTCCCCTGAAAGCAGCTTTGCGGAGTGCTTCTAAAAAAGCGTCGTCCGGAATGATATAGGGTGTCTGTATTAGAATCGACGACTTGGCAAGGTCAATCATTTTCAAAAATCCGTTTTTGATTTGTTCAAATGAACTATCGGGCCCACTGGATATGGTCTGCATTGCTATGCCATCCACTGGTATGGATGAAGGAAAGTATGCATCGTCATATTTCACACTGTGTTTTTTGGAAGCTCTGTTCCAATCGAGCAGGAAACGATGTTGAAGGGAATGAACGGCATTCCCTTGAATTCTCAGATGAGTGTCACGCCAATAGCCGAATTCGGCGCTTTTGCCGACATATTCATTCCCTACATTAAAGCCGCCGATATAGCTGATGTGTCCGTCAATAACAACAATTTTCCTGTGATAACGATAATAGATGCGGGGATTGCTTTTCAATAGTTTAGAAGGAAGAAGCGCAACCGCTTTCCCTCCTGCCTTGAAAAGTCCTTCAAAAGCCTCCTTCGGAAGTTTCTTTGAACCGACGTCATCATACAGGATCAGGACTTTGACGCCTTCCAGTGCTTTTTCTATGAGCAGATCAATCAGTCTTCTTCCTATTTCATCATTTTTAAAAATGTAATACTGCAGATGCACGTGATTTTCCGCTGATCTGATATCTGCCAGCAATGCGTCAAATTTCCTGTTTCCATCCGTAAAGATATCCAGGCTGTTATTAAAGGTGAGCGGTGCGGTTTCATTTTTCAGGTTCTCCAGGATGAGGTCCTGAAATTCTGCAGTTTCTTCTGAAAAAAATTCAAATGAGCCATGTTCCATTCTCTTTAATTGATCATGCGACAATCGTTCGATTTTCTGATTTTTATATGCAGACATATATTTGGCTTTCCTTTTGCCTTTTCGCTGCTGCTTTCTAAACAACCGGTAAACGAGATTTCCGGCTGCAGACAGGAAAAGCAGCCACAGAATCCACGATCCTAAGGGTATCATATTAATTCGGCCACTTAAAAAATTGAAACATGTCCGTCCGATTTCAGTCTCTCCTTCCTTACTGCATATAGCATCCTATACCCAGATGACTGATTGGGTAGTCGCAGGAAGTGCACCAGTTTCTTTGTGACGGACGGCTTTGCATAAAGCGAAAAGCTTTCTCTTTGCTTCTGACATTAAATACAAAATTGTTGTGTTCTGTGTTGTCCGGTTACAAAAAAGGTTAACCAGTCATGTATGGCTAACCTTAATATTTTCATTTATTCTTTGTTCGGCTTTGCTGGTTCTGAGGTGTCTTCAAGGGCTAATGCCCTACCTGTAAAAAAGCTGTTCTTTCACCACAGTCACCATTTGTCTTCAGGTTTATTGTCCATCGCCATAAAACATCCATATTACTAATTCACCATTCGGTCGCTTCCGAAGAAGTTCCGGAACATCTGGACAGTTGTTTCCCTGTTCATGGCTGAAATGGAAGTTGTTAAAGGGATTCCCTTCGGACAGGATTCCACACAATTTTGAGCCATTCCGCAGCGCTGAATTCCCCCCGGGCCCATCAGCAGATTCAAGCGTTCGTCCCGGTTCATGGCTCCTGTGGGGTGAGCATTCATCAAACGCACCTGTGATATCGGAGCTGCACCGATGAAATCGGATTTGTCGTTGACATTCGGGCAGACTTCAAGGCAGACACCACAAGTCATGCACTTGGACAATTCATAAGCCCACTGCCTTTTCCGCTCAGGCATGCGGGGCCCTTCGCCTAAATCGTGCGTGCCATCTATCGGGATCCAGGCTTTCAGTTTTTTTAAGGTATTGAACATGGTGCTGCGATCCACCACAAGGTCCCGGACCACCGGAAAAGTTTTCATTGGCTGAAGGCGGATTGGCTGTTCCAACTGATCGACCAAGGCAGTACATGACTGGCGCGCTTTGCCGTTGATGACCATTGAACAGGCACCGCATACTTCTTCAAGGCAATTCATATCCCACGCAACCGGTGTTGTTTTTTCCCCTTCCATATTAATCGGATTGCGCCTAACCTCCATCAGGGCAGAAATGACATTCATGTTCATGCGATATGGCAGTTCGAATTTCTCCCAATACGATTTCTCCTGAGGGTTGTTCTTTCGTTCAATTTCAATTATTACGGTTTTTGCAGCTTCGGCCATGGTCATCCATTCCTTTCCTATTCTGCTTTGTATTAACTTTATCACTTATTATCAGATTATTAAAAATACTTTTGTGTCTATTGAAAGACACAGAACCCTGTCAGTTGGATGAAATCGCAAAAAAAGCTGCAACCCACTTATCCGGATTGCAGCTCTCTCCTGTGCAATTACGTTTCATCTTCCGACAGCAAGCCCTCGTATCTTTCTTTGATGACGTCTTCTTTTCCGATTACCATCACTTTGTCCCCTGCCTGCAGTTGCACTTCGAAAAGATCAAACCGCAGGATTTCATCGCCTCTCCGGATGATCAATAAGACGATATCGAGGTTTTCTTCCACCAAAGCTTTGCCCTTTGAGCCGACATATTTGGAATCGGGCTTGATTTCGATGATGGCCACCATTTCTTCCTCATGGAGTGCCAACGCTGTTTTCATCGGCCAATCTTCCAGATTGTATTCGGTATCCATTTCGTGTTCAAATCGTCTTTCCAGTGTACCGTAGATGATTTTGTTCCGAAACAGCAATATGAAAAATAATAAGAGCACAATGATAACAATGAGCAATTCTATTCGAAGATCGTTGGAGAGCAAGGTGGCAATCGAGGAAATGATTACCGCCAGGGAAAAGTAGCCGAATAGGATCATTCCGCTGCTGATGCGTCTCCGGATGGGGTGATCGATGATCAATGCCGATTCCTTTGTGGTAAACCCTGTACCCGTCAACATGGAAATAACCTGATAGCGGGCAATCTCTTTGTTGAGTCCTGTCATTCGGAAAAGCAGTACGCCAATCTCTATAACAAGCGCCATTATCAAAGCATATAATGTGATAAACGCAAATTCCCACATAACATTCACCTCGTCTACTATCTTTTTCCTTGCGGGACCATTTTTAAACTACCGGGCTGCCGGATGGTATTTCTCAACCCGCTCCATAAGCCGAGCAGCTTTTAAGACGAATCCTGCGAGATAACCCCCGGTAGGCAGAACCCAGAGGTTCCTTAAAAATAAAAAAATTTATTAATTAATCAAAAAAATACACTTTTATCTTTACTTTGTCCAACAAACTGGGTATTGTGGAGTTATCAAAAACCATACTAACTGTCCCGGAAGAAAATTTACTCGTTCATCTGCCTCCTTTTGTTTACATTGTATCCACCGTTTAAATAATAGGGCCTGGAGCCCGTGGAAAGATTCTATTGCTTCCGCCGCTTCAGAGACTCAAGAGGAGTGTAATGTATGAAGTATTTTATCGATCACCTGAGAAAAAGCATCCACTCCCAGAAATTTGCGGGAGATTCCTGTGGATTTATCACCACCCCTGTAACATACCGGGAATTCACGAATTGCCCTGCCTATGTGAAGCGTCTCGTTACGGAAAAAAACTATCGTGAATGTCCCTATTGTGTTGCAGCGCCTACCCGGCTGGTCAGAAAATCATTTTCATGAAAGCTGGGGCGTTCGCATCCTCTGCAGGGAAGCCATGACGAAAAGAATCGAGCCACCAATGCAAAAGCCGGCATTCCAAGTGGAATACCGGCTTTTTTTTCTTTCATCCCAACTGGTTCTGCTCGCTTTAATTCACATCGCCCAAATAAACCGCTCCGCGCTTGTCGTCAATGAGATCCTGCATAAAAGGAACAATGGCTTTCGGGTAGATCCGACAGGTTGGCAACTGGTCGACTGCCACCCATTCAATTCCCAGTTGATGGACATCCGGGTTCGTCGGTACGGCAAATCCGCTTTCTTCTTGCAGCAATTCACATAAGAAATAATATTCGATTTGGTGCATGGCGGAATCAACTGCTGTGTGCTCATGGTTTTTGCCTATGTATTCCCGGATATGCAACAATTGCCCCACGTCAACAGTGGCCCCCATTTCTTCAAGGCATTCCCTTTGGACGGTATCGGTCAATGCCTCGCCGTGGTCCTGGCCACCGCCGGGGAAAATGTAGAAGATTCCTTCCTTGTCCAGGTTTTTTGTCAACAATAACTTGGCGTCTTTTAAAATCACCGCTTTTGCTGAATTTCGGATGTACATAACTTCCCTCCTTTTGTCAAATCGTCCCTGATCCATTGGGCCGCCTCCAGCACATTCGCTGCAATATGCTCCGGTTCGATATCGGGCCAGAGGTGTTTATATTCCCCAAGGGAACTTTCCCCCCGGCCGGTTGTCACCAACACCAGCCGGGCTCCGGCCCGGTGCGCCGCCAACATGTCAGAGCCGCCGGTGTCCCCCACTACATAACACTCTGCAAGATCGAGCTGATGTTCCGCTTTCGCCCGTTCCAGCATTCCCGTCTTCGGTTTTCGGCAAGCGCACTGGTCTTCCGGTTTATGCGGACAATAATAGATGCCGTCCAGAAAGGCTGAATGCTGCTCTAATTCGGCCTCCATCCGCTGAAAACCTTCAAGCAATTCCCTTTCGGTGAAATACCCTTTGCCCACCCTCGACTGGTTGGTGAACAGCAGCACTTTCACGCCGGTATCATTCAGCAGTTTGATGGCGGCTGGCGCAAACTCAAACATCGTGAATTCAGAGGGATGAATGCCAGAGCCATCGCCGCCGATTGTTCCGTCGCGGTCAATAAAGACTGCTTTCATATGAATCAACTCCGTTTCTTGCGGAAAATTTTCTGGCACTCACAGGTTTTTCAAAAAAAGTTCCAATACTTTCGAATACAATTCCGGCTGTTCTGCATGGACCAGGTGTGCAGCAAACGGAATGGTGGCAATATGAACATTGTTGAATTCCGCCCGATAATCCATCAGGCTCTTCACTTCATGGGGGCTGGTTTCGCCTGCGATGACCAGGATGGGTGCGGATATACCGGATAAATCACCTGTCTCGTGAAACGGGTACCAATCTTCGCTTCTGCCCATCTCGATGAAACGAGTCCACCCCGGTCCATGCAGGTCATTAAAATACATTAAGGCTTCTTCGTTGTTCATTAATTCCGCCTGCATTTTCACATCTTCCTGATGCATTTCCAGCCAATTTTCGGGCATGCCCTTCGTTACCCCGGAAATGGTCAAACTTTTCAATTTGTCCGGGTAGCGCTTGGCGAAAGATAGTGCCGCCAATGCGCCCAGGGATGCGCCGACGATATGGGTTTTTTGAATGCCTAAACCTTCCAATGTCTCTGCCAGATCGTCTGCTGAGTCCTCAAAAAAATTGCTGATATCCACGGTTGCAGACTTCCCGTGACCTCTTAGATCTGGAGAAATTATGCGATAACCATTCATGAACGTGTTCTGTTGTTGAATAAAATCGGTGGCAGCTGTCTGAAAGCCGGTGTGAAGAAAAACGATTGCTTCGCCGCCCCCTTTTAGTTCTGTATGCAGTATCACTGTTTCAACCTCCAGTTATGAATAGGGTTTTTGAATGTTCCTTATGGATTCTGCAATGGAATGCACAACCTCCGTTATGGAGTGAGTACCGTCTACTACCAAATCGGAATTTGGTCTGATTGTCTCGAGCATATGGAGGTATGCCACTCTCCCCCTGTCAGCATAATACTTGATGTCCCCCAATATCTCATCCGATCCGGCATCAGAAGAGTCTCTCATCAATCTGCGTGCCAAAGCCAAATCGAGGGGTGTATCGATGAAAACTGTGAAATCTATATAAGGGCTGGACTGTGCATGCTGATCAGCGAAAGGAAAATCCAGGATGATATAGTTGAGCGATTCAGCCAGCAACCGGCCCAAATCGGACATAAACGGAAGAAGGTTCCATTCATTGATATCGGCTCCCTTATCCAGCCAGTCCATGATATCTTCCGGTCCCACGCAATCGTATTGATCAAAGTAGAGTGCTTTGGTGTTTGGCAATACGTGTGTTAAACCGGCGACTGCTGTGGTTTTTCCCCCTCCCGAAACACTGGCAATTGCAACGATAAACGGCGATGCTTGGGACTTCATTTCCCGCTCCCCCTTTTTTGATTCTTTTCCTTAATAATACCTGAAAAACCTTCCTGAATTGTCGCTTTAAAAGATAAAAAGCATCAATTTCTAAAACTGCTTTCCATAACTATTTCTTTACTTTCAGGTCTAAAAGTAGAAGCGTTATATTCAATGAAATTGAGAGTATCGTCACTACCCATAACGCTGCTTCCATCGTCGGCACGACATCCAATAAAGCAGACCAATCTTCCGCCTTTACCCAATCGGACACCATGCTGTAATCTGCAACAACCGTTAAGGCTGTAAATGATAATCCCATGGCCATCGCCAATCGATAACCTTTGTTGCTGTTATTGCGATAAGTCCTAGCATGAACCACATAATCATGCCTCCATTATATTGTTATTTAATATATTAACCTAACTTTTTTATAAGATTGCTATATAAAATATAACAATCTATAGCCCAATTGCATTCGTTTCTTACTAAAGAAATCCCCTTAATTCTTCCGTCTAAAATGTTGCAATTTTATAATATTTCCAAATAATTGAAACTTTCAGTATTATAAACCGTACAGTATTTAAGAACGATTTTATAATTGTTGTTCACTTAATAAAAGTTTCTTCCCATTTTTTAAAAAGTATTTGAATGACAGGAGAAAAAACCAATGAAGAAGCCAATCATTTTTATTTTGACACTACTGATTCTCGGGATTGGAAATTGGCTGATTTCGACCCTGTTCAACCTGAATTTTGTGGACGTATCCATTCCCTTCGGAGTCGTCTGCGCAGGGTTGGCCCATAGCTTTACAGGTGGAACCAGCCCGTATACCCGTCAATCAGACATGGAAACGCGCGGCGAAACCGGTATTCGGATGCCGTTCAAAAATAAGGCGGCACGTACCTCTTTTGTTTTTTTCGGTTCTCTCACTTATTTTGTTTTTGCACTCGTTATGACGCTCGTTTTTTACAGGGAGTATTTCATTGGGTAACGGCAGTTATTCAAAATCCACTCACCGAAAGGAGGGGTTTGCTTGAAAAATGTTGTCCTCATCCCGTTAAAATATTTACTCGGCTTACTCGGAATACTGTTGATAAGCTGCGCTCCCGTTCTCTTTTCGCCCGGTCAATTGTTCGACATCCGCTTGTTTTTCCAGACATGCTGGCAAGTACTGACTGCCTTGCTGCGCCCTGCCGAGTGGCAGCTCAATTACCGTGTTCCTAGTACGTTCGATATGGTTGATGTATCCTTTTCACACTATTTAACCGGTCCTTATCTTTATTCCATGCCAATTTTGATTGCTGCATTACTCCTGGCACTCTTGCTGTCGTTTGGATTAGCCATGTTGGTCATGCTATCAAAAGGACGGGTAAAATCACTCATCCTGCAATCTTCAAAAGTGATGGAGTCGTTCCCGGATTTTTCATACATATTCCTGATTCAAATTGCGGTCGTCCAAATCTATGCAATAACCGGTTACCTGGTCCTCGACTTCTACAGCCTGGGTGGCGAGTTGGTTTATGTGGCACCGATCCTTTGTTTGTCGGTTCTTCCGACGCTGCTGTTCTTCAAATTGTTCGTCCTGCTTTTTGAAGCCGAATGGAAGCAGCCTTACGTTGATCTTGCGAAAGGCAAAGGGTTGGGAAATACCGAGGTTTTACTGAAGCATTGCACCTCCAATGTACTGAAAAGCTTGTTCTTCCAGTCGAAATCCATTGTGTGGCTCACCATCTCTTCGTTGCTCATCATCGAGCATCTGTTTGGAATCGAGGGCATCCTTTATTACCTGAGAAATGATTTCACGCCGAAAGGAATCACATTTATCCTTGTGACGGTTTTCACGCCGTTCTTTCTTTTTTACGCATTCGTGGAACTGATGATCAATAAAGAACGTATCGAACGGAATGCTGTTTTTGGGAAGTTCAGTTTGCATTTACTGGATGTCACCCAGTTGCGTTCGCTCATTTCCTCCATCTTCACGAGAGAGAGAAAAGAGACGACGAAAATTTTTCCGAAGTTGCGATCGGTTTTCCTTTCACGTTTGAAAATCACGATTCCATCCTTGATCGTTTTAGGACTGTTCTTCATCAGTCTCTTCTACTTTCTCTTTTTCGATGACCAGGTCGGCCAAACGCAATACTTATATGCAGATGATGGCAGCATGTTGAGCAGTGCCCCACATCCGCCTTCCTCCGAACTTCCATTCGGAACGGATCCTTATGGTTATTCGATTTCTCAGCAATTGCTGGTGGGCATCAAATACACCATTGCCATCACATTCATCATTGCTACGGTCCGCATCGCTGCAGGTTATGTATTCGGCTTCATCTATGTCTTCTATTTAAACAATAGAATCAGAAAAGCCGTGACCTCGATTGCCGATGGGATGCATTTCCTGCCCTTAAGCCTGCTGGTCTTTATTTTACTCGTGCCCGTCCTCATTAATCATGGAGATTGGACCACCACCTTACCTGAACGTCTCGCTATTCAAATATTGATCATGTCACTCATTGTGCTGCCAATTACGATGAGCTCGATCGGCAACGAAATGAACGAAATACTGAAGAAAGAGTATGTGCAGAGCTCTGTGTTGATGGGTGGTTCCCTGATTTGGATTTTGGTTAAGCACATCAATCCACAGTTGTGGCAAAAGCTTGTGCTGAACTGGACACAGCATGTCGTGCAGGTGCTCCAGATGTTTGTACATTTGGGCATCTTGTCGATCTTCGTGGGAGGTGCAGCAAGTCAGGACGGTCCCGGGCGACTCATTCCAGAAATTTATGAGCTGTCCGGAATGATTGCCATCTCCAGAGAGGCGTTTGTCACCCAGCAATTCTGGATGATTCTGCCGCCGATCTTTGTCTTCATGCTGTTGATTTACTGCTTCAATACGATAGCCGAAGGACTGACACAGAAAAAGCCGGTTTCTGTACCGGCTAAAAAAGAAAAGGCAGTCAGTGCTCCAAAACCTGTTGAAACTGGAATTGCAAGATTCACGAGGTTAAAAGAGCGAAACGATATAGGGTAATATAGAAAAGACGTCATAATTTTTTAAGAAAAATAGAGGATGGAAGGTTTGTTGAAACCTTCCGTCCTCTAATTAATATTTTAAATTCCTAAGATAAAATTTTTTATTGTTTATAGACTTCTGATAATCCCTCATATGTAAAATGTAAAAAGAGTGGAAAAACATAATCCTTAAATCGATAACTCAATTAGTTATTAATTCAATAAATCTAATTGCTGAGTATAAAGTAAAACCTACACCAATTACTATAATAATAAATCTAATGATAAATCTTATAACTCTAGGTGTTTTAGATCGGACAAAAAAATCAAAAATACCATAAGTTAAAAATAAAATACCAATCGAAAAAGCGATTAAAACTTCCAACAAACTCACCTCAATATAAAATGATTACTTATCTTTACAAACCAATTGAAAAATTTTACTTTTTATTTTTTGAGTGGGTAGAAAAATGTAAGTTTATTGAAATACATCCTTTTTTAATCATAACATGAATAAATACAGAAAATTCTTTTTAATACAAACCATCAAATCAATATCATCTTTTAAAAGCCTATTGTGCTGAGTAGAATCAATTTATTCAACTTTACATAGACATGACAAAGCATTCGACGTATATAGAAAATCGTTAGTAAAAGTATACTTTCACAGAAAAAAAGAGAAAATAGGTATTAATCAGCCTAATTTCTCGCTTTCTATTTCTGCAACTTCCGATAAGGTATCATATGTAAACTGTTTTTCATGAAATAAATTGTTTAACGTACTCGAAAAAACGAACAGCGATGGGCTATTCCCTCACTATCCGTTCCATTTACCGCAATGCTCTTTGAAGCTCTCTTTTGATTACCTAAGGTTCACCTCAAACGCCTCTTCTTCTAACAGATTATGAAGATCGGTCTTTTCCTCCCCTTCTTTTCCAGAAATAATGAAAGGCGTGATTTTCAACGATGAAACTTCTTCTGTCAGAACTTCAAAGCGGAAATAAGCATCTTCTGTTAACGTATTTTCTGCTGTCGGTTCATAAATCTTTCCGTTCTCATCTTCTACCCGGAACCGGACATCAAACTCGTATTCCAAACCGTTAGTACTGTAAATGTGATACCTCAAAGTACTGGAAACAGGTGACATAATCAGTTCCGCTACTTCGACACGCTGTCCATTCGCCAATGTAAATTCCCGGTTAATGGGAATGATTTTACTTTCCGCAAGCAATGCTTCGCCGGAAGCCATGAATTCGAAGGTCCAGTCACCTTTTATCAGTGAATCTCTTCCGACATCGCCATAAGCGATTTTGATTTCCATGGCTTGACTCAGATCCAGTCCTTGAATATCCATGGAGCTGAATAAGGCAAAAGTGGAGTCATTTAGCTGCACCACATCTCCCCCACCATTCGCTGACACCTCTTGTCCGTTGATCCAAACGGTCGGAAATGGGTTCAGTTCGTCTAGCTGCTGGCTATCCGACCGAGGCTGAAAGGAACTGTTGATTAACAACCGGCCTTCATCGATCATCACTTCATTTAATGTTATATTGCCTTGATCACTTTTTGCTGTGTGTCCCACAACTGTTTTATAACTTTCGAATGTGTTGTCTTCATCGGTGCCGAGATAATGTTCCAGCAAAGGGCCAAGAATCGGCATGTTTGCCCAGGCGTTGGACTGTGTCCCGATACCAACTGAAAACAGGATGAACGCTGCGGCTGTAATCGCCACGAATGTAGAACGGCTGGTTATCGGTCGTTTATGCAGCTTCTTTTTCATTCTTTTTTTCATTTTCTTTTTTTCGAAGCCGGTCAATTCTGGAATGTCGTATTCTTCCAAGTCCACATCAACTTCGTTCAATAATTGATAAACGTCTTTCATTTTGTCACCTCATTTTCACTTTACTGTTCTCCAAAAATCCGTCTCAAGCCTTTCAGCTTTTTCCGGCCTCTCGATAATCGGTTGTGAATGGCCGATTTTTCCACGTTCAGTTCGTTTGCCAGGCTGGCAGTATCTTTCCCGTCGATGTAGTAATCGACAAAAAGTTTTCGGTCTTCCGGTGTCAGCTGATCTAGTAGTGCTTCTGTTTCCAAGCTCAATTCCTTCTTCAGGACTTGCCTATCATCCGCTTGATTGCTCTCCAAGTTATAATCCGGTGCGTGTTGTTTTTCGGCCAGCTTCAGATATTTCCTTTTATAATCGATCGCTTTGTACTTTGAAATGGCCGCCAGCCAATTCTTCAAAGAGTTTGTTTTTTCATTAAAAGAACCGATGTGATTCCAGGCGGCGAGCAGGACGTCATCAATGCATTCGTCCTGGACATGTCGGAATTGGTATAAGTGCTGCGCCACAATGCTTTTAATGAGTCCGCCGTACTGGTCAATCACAAAATGCAACGCATCTTCATTTTGCCGTTTCAGTTCCTGAACGACGTTTTCATGATTAATCTTCATTCAATCTGATGACTCCTTTCCAAAGGCCCTTACCTATTAATTCGTTTGCCGGACCTCAAAGCTATCCGAAAACGGAAGAATTAATGAAATTCCTCATAATTTTTTCTGTATGGATACACAAAAACTCTACTTCAAATAGAAGTAGAGCCTACAGGACCTCGTAACTGAGTCTATTTACATGATAACCATAACACTTCGGGACCGTTTACTTAATCTAATTTTCTCCTTATATTACCATGTTACTTCCGATAAAATTTATTCTCTAATTTAACTGTAATCGGGATAACAACATTTGTTAAGACTATTTAACTTCAATCTCTTGCATAAGATACTTTTCACTCATACTCAAAATCATTTTTACCACTTGATCCTCTGTGATTTTTAAGGTCGCATGTTCTTTGGCAGCGGAATGATTACCAATGCAGATACTTTCTTTGGCAGCTTTAAACATGCAAATATCATTTGAGTCATTACCAAAGGCAATGAACTCATTCTCTTTGACTCCCAGTTGCTGTAGCCCTGCCCATTTATCAATGCCTTCAGGACTCAAATCAAGGATTCTTTCATTCTGGTGCAGATGCAGGGTTAGAGGAAGGGCTTCTAAGCTTTTCTGTATCTCGGCATTGCTTGTAAAAAGAACCATTTTCACTACATTTTCCAGCAAATCAATCGGCACGTTTTTCGCACTCTTTAAAGGATCGATGTTTTGATAGATCGGATGGGTCTGTTCTCCGGTATAGCTGTAGTCCCAGCTGCTATCAATCAAATACGCTAGCTGGTGCGTATCAATAATATTGAATAGTTGCTTGCAAGTAACCATGTCAAAACTGTTTACTTCGATTGAGCCATCCGCATTTCGAAAAGCCCCGTTTCCTCCGACCATTCTTAACCGGTGATATTTTTCCGGCAACACCGGCAGTAAATCACGTATTGGTCGGGCAGATGCAAAGATGATTTCATGTTCCATTGCTAGGCACTCATCCAAAGCAGCACAAATTTCTTGGGTTAAGGGTTGGCCTTTAAAACATATGGTTCCGTCAAGATCGAATACAAATTGCATGATTAGTCACCTCACCTTTATTTTATCTAAGCTTTGCTATACTAAAAAGGACGTCTGTCCGAAAAGGTGAAATATTGATGAAACTTACTGAAATCCTAACTTATATTGAAAATTACGAATTGCAGATGCTTCTCCCCCATGTTGAGTTCATTCAATTAAAAACATATGAGGCTGGAGACACTATTTTAACTGAGGGCCATCGAATTGAAGGATTGTACTTACTTGTAAACGGAAAATGCCGGGTAGCCACCAATGAAATTACAGGGAAATCACTCTTGCTTCGCTTCTGTACTCCTTTTTCGATTCTCGGAGATATCGAATGCTTTCAGAACGTGCCTATTCAATCGGAAGTTAGTGCGGAGGAGCCGTGCGAATTTCTGTTTATCTCCATCGATTATTATAAACATTCCTTGTCTCTTGAACCTGAGTTTCTCCAGTTACTCTTAAAAGATCTAGCATATAAACTGAAGACATGCACAACTGCTTCACGCGTCAATTTGCTGGCTTCTGCAGAAACAAGATTCGCGAGTTATTTATGTACAATAAAAACAGATGATAAGTTTGCGAAACAACTCGCAACCAATAACTTAGAAGAAATCGCTTCGCTTATAGGAACAACGCCCAGACATTTAAATCGGGTTATCCAAAAGTTTCAAGAAAAAGGAATCCTGCAGAAAACCCGGCATCAACTAATCATCACTGATTGGTCGTCCATCGAAAAGCTATCTGAGGGCATTCGATACGAATAAGGTACTTATTCAAATTCCCTAGGAATGAACCGTTCGTACAAGTACATTTCTTAAATCGAAAAAGGGAGAAGAGTTGCTGTAATCATCTCTTCTCCCTTTTCGTATATATGCAGCTTCCGATAAGTTATGATATGTAAACTAAATATATTTTCTTACCCTGATTGTTACACCTATAACTACAACAAGGACGAGTTCATATACGAAAATAGATTTCCCACTAAAATCCTGAAACGATGTTACCCGCAGCATCCACGCCTGCGAATGCATAACTGCTTATTTCTGAAGCCTCAAAATAGTGGACAGCATAGCCGTTTTCCACCTCTATTTCGACAAGTGAATTCACTTTCCCCTGCAATTCCTTCAGAGTCTTTGCTTCCACTTCAGGGTAATTCGGCAAGACGACTACTTTCTCAATATCACTGCTCAAGACTTCCGCCGCCAGCACGACGTCGAATACTTCCTCTTTTATAAGTCGAGCACTCCAACTGTATCTCAATTTCCCGTCTTCTGTTTCTGCGAGTAGAGCATCAGCCCCTCGCACTTGATGGAACAACCCGTACGGACTATGAATCAACTGGACAGTCCGGTAATCGCCTATATCTAAAATGACAACTTTCCGATCTTCGAATTCCTTTTTATAAATTTCTTCGCCAAAATCCATCGGAACTAGCGCTTCGAGGGCAGCTGATTCCGTGTAGTGATAACCTGTGAGAAACGGTGTTGCAAAATAAATGAGTAAAAGTAAGCTGGCGAATGTTAAAAATAACTTCGCTTTTCTGTGCTGCAACTTCATGTCCTTTCCCTCCATTTCCATATCGCACTTACCAAAATTCTTGACTCCATTTGCTTGTAGGGCTCTTTTTTGTGGCTTAGATGTAGCAGCTTAATTCTACAAGAAAAGGTCTTTCTTTTTATTCATTTAAACGAGATACTCTATGTACTCCCATATAATTACCATACCACAAGTAAGTTATGTGGTCTTTAGAGGATGAAAATTTCTATAAATATTTCCAATTCGATTCTATCTTTTGCAGAATCAACCGTTCGTAAAAGTACACTTTTCCATACAAAAAAGGAGTGAAGATTTGCCCAGAGCAATCTCTTCTCTCCCTTCCTATTCATGCAGATTTTGATAAATCAACAATTTGTTAACTTTCTTAAGAAACAAAGGAGCTGCGAATTACAAAGATGTCCCTTGACTAACATGAATCTTTATAATCGGTAAATAAGTGCATTAGTCCAACAGGACCGTTTCCTCGATTACTTCCCCTTCTTCATTTTCCCACGATACATGCAATGTCATTTCTTCTGCAAATTCTTCGATATCATTTTCCGTGGAATCGGAACTAGTTCCTACTGAAGAATGAATTTTGATTTTTTTGCCTTTGCGCATGCTGCCACCCGATTCACCTGAAGGATAGGAAATTTTGTACTCAACTTCCTTAGGAGAGTAATCTTGCTTGAACTCTAGCCCTCCTTCGGTACGGATTTCTTCTTTTCCAGAGTCATTGGAGAAAGTAGTTTGAATCGTTGCATTCCATGATTCTGTTTCACCCCTACTTACATAAGTTTCGTCCCTGGCATTGCCTGTACATCCTGTTACTAGCGTCAATATCAGTAATGGCAAAACAACTTTTATACTTTTGATAGTATCATCCTTCCCTTTGACTCTCCCTACCGATTTTCTAGGAGCTTATCAAATATATGTCCTTGAAAACTAGTTGAGTGGGAAATGTTAGTAACCCTATTTTCTCATAAGATGTTATTAGTGAGAAGAGGGCAATAGTGATAACCATTCTTAGGAAGTGCAATATGCTTTGTTGGCGTTCGTAAAAGGACACTTTACCATACGAAGAGGGATAGAAGATGCTAATCAAATCGCACCATCTATCCTTTTGTAATTAAATTAATAATTTGGGATAAGCCATCAAATATAAATCAAAAAATCCTTATTTATTCTAGAGAGTTACTACCAAAAAAATCATTCGCAATTTTGTTCATTTCATAAGGCTTCTCTATAACAGTCCAATGGCCACAGTTTTCTACTTCAACCAGTTTCGTGTGAGGAATGTGTTTTATCAGTAATTCTTTTATTAATTCAGGGGTCAAAATGTCATAGACTCCCTGCACAATTACTATCGGAATATGTCTGATCTTAGCTAATTCATTGGTTAAATTATAATTTGCTAGAATGTCTTCACTGATTGCACCATTTACCAAAGTGTTGATTGTGGTTTTCTCTTTTCGCTGTAAAGACTCCTCTGAATAAACATAATACTTGTCCAAGATATCAAATACTTCATTTACTGTTGCGCTCCCTCTTGCTACTCTTTCCTCTAAAACTGAGAGTTTAACTTTGTCTTCGTTTGACAAGCTTTTTTCTAATTCTTCCCCAAAAGTTTTGAAACCTTCAGCCGTTGCTCCGATTGCTGCTGTCAGAAATATTTTGTTTACTCGTTCCGGATACGTGGTGGCATACAATAGAGCTAACATAGAACCCCAGGATTCACCATATAGATTTAGTTTTTCTAATTTTAATTCTTGACGCAGGCGTTCTAATGTATATACCTCATCTTGCATCGAATACTTCCCATCAATAGACTCAGCCGATTTCCCGCAGCCGGTTTGATCATAAAAAATTAATTTGAAATTTTGAGCTAACGGTAAAACATGTGGAAGGAAAAAGCGATGTTCACTACCAGGGCCGCCATGCAAAAAAACGATCTTCTCCCCTTTTCCTACTGTATTTAGATTTAACCTGTGCTCCTCGGGATTTATTCGGGTATATTGATCAGCCACTTACTTTACCTCCGTCCGTTTAGTTTTGTGCTCAATTCTTTTAAATTACGTAAAGATTTCTCCTTCATTATCGATAATGATTGGCGTCCGTAAAGCAGGAGATGTATGTCACACGTCATAGTGTGAGTGACTAGTTGAATTCAACATCTTTCTAACTTGCAAAAATATAATTATTAAGAAGAAAATGACTCAACCCTGGTACAGTATTTTTCAGTCAGATCTAAATACTCTTTAATGGAGTCTTTTAGTGACTGCTGCGATGCATCCCAGAAAGCACTAGTTGATATATCGATGTCTAAATAGGTTTGCGCCAATTGCTCTATCGTCATTCTGCCCGAATTGCGTAATAGGTCATCATATCGCTCTTCAAAGCCGCTAGTTTGAGATTTGGAAAGTGCATAGACTCCATTGCTGAATAAATAGCCTATTGTATAAGGAATGTTATAGAAAGGTTTTTCCGCATCGTAGAAATGGCTGATGTACATCCACTTATAAAGTGCCAGTTCCTCAACCTGCCCATCATAAAAGGCACTCTCCACTTCAGTTAGTACCGCTTTTATTTCCTCCACTGTAAGTGGTCCTTGTTTTCTTCTTTCATAAAACTTCTGTTCAAACTGAAATATATTCGGAACTGTGCCTACATACATCAGACCATTTCTGATTTTTATTTCAAGAAGAGCAAGCTTTTCCTGCTCATTTATGGTCTGCTGAAGTACCGCATCCAGTACCAAGTTCTCCATAGACGTAGAAGCTGTTTCATCAATGCTTATTCCTTTCTGCTGAGCAAGAGCTGGTTCTTCATGCAGAAGGGAATTATGATAGGCGTGTCCCAACTCATGGGCCAGGGTCACCACATCTTGATAGGTGTCCCGATAGGTAAGAAAGATTCGACTTTCCTTGGATAGTGGCATGGACGCACAAAATCCGCCTTCTGCCTTATCTGGCCGATTCTCCGTTTCAACCCAACCGTTCTCAAACGCCATTTCCGCGAAACGTCCTAACTTGTTGCTAAACTGATGGAACTGTTTAATGATTAAACTTTTCGCTTCAGAATAGGCCATTTTTTCAGCAGGTGCGAAATAAGGCGCATCCAGTTCATACCAGCTGTTTTTCTTTGATTCATTCATCTCGAGTTTCCGTTGTATGTAAGCTTGATAGAGCTCCTTATTTTGTTTTATCGAAGATATTGCTGTATGAATGGTTTTTTCGTTCAAGTCATTCTGTTCCACCGCTTCTTTTAAAAGATTGGACCACCCACGTTGGTTGTAGATGTCTAATCGAGATCCAGCAATTCGATTTAGAACTGCGGCAAAAGAGTCGGCTTCGGCTTCACAAGCCTCTTTTATTCCCCTGGCAGCACGTTCCCGAAGAGAACGGTCCTTTGAGTAAACAGCATAATTCAGAGCCTGCCCTATGGATACATCCGTTTGTTGTTTATCGATTTCTATTGTTATTCTTAATTTGGTTAGCAGTAGTTGATGCTGCTGTTCCCATCCTTTTATACCATTAACAGACAGAGCACTGATTAACCTTTCCATTTCCGCAGGAAGCCGGTCTTTGATTGCCTGTTTCTGCTTTTCTAAATAAAACGAAATCGGTTTAACTGCCTCCAGGTTGATAAATTCATTCCATGCATCTTGCGGCATCGCAGCCAGAATTCGGTCTAAGTTGATCTTCAAGGAGTCCAATGTTGCTTTGGCTGCTGCACTTTTGTCCAGTAAAATTATGACTGTACTGTCTTTTACATTTTCGGCATACAAACAAGTCACAAACTCATCCACTTCCTCCCATTCACTTGTCAGCGATTGGAAATGGAGAACAATATCAAGTATTTCCTGAGTATCGTTATAGTCTGTAGTTGTACTTTGAGTATCAAGCTCTGTAGTTAAGATATGAAGATTCTCAGTTAAGCTGTTGATTAGTTTGCTTAATTTTTCTGATTGGCTTCCATTTTCATATAAAGAATCTAAATTCCAATTTGGAGTAAATAGTTGATTCAAAGTCAGTCTCCTCTACTTTTGTATAGAATTAAACTTCGGCTGATTCTTTGGTTCTTTCCTTTCGAATGAAAATTTTTGTTAAAGCACTGACAGTTATGTGTTTTCAATAAAAAGGACTTTATACAAAGTTTACCATTAAGTGTGGCAGAAAATAGAGAGTAAACCTTTACAAAAGTTCTTTTATAAATATACTTTTGGAGATACAAAAGGAAGAGTAGTGCTAAATCAGCATTACACTTCCTTTCTGTTTGTGACCTATATATATCTTCTGCGTTTGGTAAATTTTGATATGTAAACTTGTATTTAAAGTAGAAATTTACTTACTGTCCTCCAGCTCTTCTACAAATTCTAGAAATAAATCCTGAAGTTCTCCTTCAGTATTTATAGAATTCAGGAGTAATCTTGGTTCGACAGAATCGGCATGATCTACCGGAATGCTACCATCGATGATGCCTAACATCGAGGAAATCGTATCTACCATGGTTTGTTCGATTATTTTCATCAAGGTCTCTCTTTTTTCCGATGGCAAACTGTTATATAAATTCAAAGCTTCTTTATAGTAGGGATCCGTTTTGGCATCCACTACCGCTGTCTCATATAGATCCTTATAACTTTCCAGATTTTCTTTAACAATTACTTCATGCAATGACTTAACAAATGTTTCATTCATTATCATCCCTCTTTTCACAGTTTAATTTTATAAACGTTAACTAAGCAAAGGTTATTTATTGAAATTTCTAACTGAGCTGACTTTTTTATGGATTTCCTAATTTATTTTGAAACTGTTTAGTTTATTCGTAGAATTTTGGTGTTTCAAGTGCGCTGCATTACAGTTCCCATTTATTTGCGTCCAAAACGGCATCGTCGAAATCCGCTAGCCAAGCTTGCATGCTTTCAAGATAATCCGGAAGTTCGATATTCTCCCAAGCTTCCTTATTTTCTATAAAATCAATGATTAACTCCTGGATAAAGCGGATGGCGTCTTGTTTTGACTTAACCTGATCTGTGTCCATTACGCCAGTTCCTCCTCGACCAATTCCAATAGAAAGTCCCCAAAATCATCCGCAATGATTTCCAGTGTCTGATCCTCTAAGGCATATGTCGGATCTAGAGCAACCACTTTCGGTTCCCCTGTAGCATCTGTACTATGAAAATCCAGACAGAAAATCTCGTCACTGCCCGTATCATAAATCGCCAGAAAGTTGGCAGGCAGATTGATGCTTTTGCGTAAATTGAGCGTGTACCAGATGGCATCTGGCATTGAAGAGTTTTCAAAGTCTTCGTCGATGATCCCGTAAACTTCTTCCGAGCCAAAATTTCCTGCGCCTAATGTCTGTAAATAATCCAGATAGGAACCGGTAAATTTTAGACCTACTGCTGCTTCTGCCTTCGCGATTAACTCTACTGACTTTTGCCCTTCAAAATCCGCTAGGTCTTTGTTCTTTGAAATGATTTTTTTAGCTTTTTGATAGGTTTTGATGCTCATCCTGCTACTCCTCCATCTTGTATTAGTTATTTTCCTTAAAGCCGGACTTGGTTAGTCAGCATTTGATGCCTTATTTAGAAAATCGAGGAACTTTGTAAAGGTAGATCCACATAGTTCCACCTCCTCGAGGTCCATCCCGATGAACGGCATGGAGACAAAGGGCATCTCCTTGCTTCGCGTATCCATACAGTAAGCCGTATCCCCACCATCCGATCCGATGATCAACAGTCCAGGTGCAAATTCTTCGACACTGTAGCCTTCGTTATCTTCAATTAGTTCTTCAACCTTCCATAACTGGAGATAGTTATCACCGATTGGACCCTCGCCTCCATTTGAATGCAACAGGAATTTGACATACTCTTTGGGAAATTGAAAGCCCAATTGACCTTCAACGTTTCGGATGACGTTTGGATCAGCCGGGTCATTTAGGTCAAGTGACTTTAGATATTGCTGAATGTCGGTATCCATCTATTTTCTCTCCCTGTCTTTAAGTAACTTCTAACAAGTCCTGGTATATAAACCAAAATTTCTGTGTCAAGCAATCTTACGGCAGTCGCTCACGTAAAATTGCTTCGACTTTTTCTGTTGCTAGTTGTGCTGATTCTCATCCCTGAAAACAGATTTCTTTACCCTTAGCAATTCAAGCAGCAGACCAACGTCTTCGTCTGCAATTGTTGTATCTTCACTGATGAAAATCCCAAGGGACCAACTTTTTCCAATTCGAGTTATTACCAGTCATCCAACGATTTCGTCCATGAGGTACCTCCCATGATGCGGTCGATAATATGTTCCGCTTCCCAGACCGCTGCTACCTCAAGACCTTCGCACGCTTCTGCAGTTGCCTCCCGGATCTGGCCTTTGTAATAGATCGCGTATTCCCCAGCAGGCTTATCCTTAATGCAAGAAGGGGGTGGCCATTCTTTCTCTTCCGTTTCAAAAGGCCGGTTTTCTACAAAAGGCCACTCTCCCGACTTGAGCGCTGATTCATAAACACCCACGATAAATTGGTACTCCTCGTCCGACGGCAAGTCGTTCAGGGCGTTTCCATTATGCCGGTAGATTCCGATTACAGCATCCCGAAAAGCCCTTCCAAAGGCGTATTTACCAGTCGGCAGTGGAATGGCATAAACATCGCCCACTTTTCGTCTTCTTCGTTTGGTCATTCTGCTCATCCCTTTCGTTCGAAAACTCATTAACGTTCGTTTTCTATACAACTTTCACAAATCCTATTGCATTTGGCCACATTCACTTATCCGTTTCTTTGTTCAGTAATGTTTCATCAAACCAAACATCCACATAGTCTCCCGCAACCAGAAAACGCCAACCTGGAGCCAATCCAAGGTATTTAGTGATGTCCTTTAGCCACTCTTCGATATGAACCGTATGATAAGGCACAAAAAATTCAGGGTCATCTGACAGTTCTTCTCCTGTCCAGATAAACCAGCCTGAGGTGCCTTCCTCGGGATACATGCGGAGTCCATTAATCGGCAGTATGCCTTGTTTAGCGTTATAGGCGACACCAATTTTTTCCCGATCATCGGTCGGTAAGAAGGTTGCGCAATACTTTTCACAAACCCGCTTTTGTTCGATTGGTATATCCATTTGTATTGTTTCCTTTTTTACATTATTATTCATGGATTCTTTACGTCTGATTAATTTTAAAAAGTTCCCTAATTCGTTTGTCAGCTTGGTTATTAGTTTCATACCCTATACAAACCTTTCTAAAAAAAATTTCTGCAGGAAGAATTGTATCCGTCTATTTTCTCAAAGTCTCTGCAAGCGTTGATTTGAAAACTAACTTTAAGTCAACTACCTCAATGGTTATCCAGTTCTTCTACATATAACAAAAATTCATCCTGAAGGTTTCCTTGGAATTAAGCACTAATTTCGGTTCGATCGAATCATCTGCTAGAGTTACATGTCCATCAATGATTCCTAACACATTAGAAACCGTATCGATCATGGTTTGTTCAATGATTTCAAATAACATCGCTTTTCGTGCATCCGTTAACTCATTGAAGAAATTAATTATTCCTGTTCTCTGCTCATCAGTATGAGAATCTACTTTTATGTTCTCATACATATCTTTGTAAAGTTCGAGGTTTTCTTTCACTATTGATTCATAAAGCGATTTAGCAAATCTTTCAACCAGCGCTCATTCATTCCATTTCCTCTTTTCATTCAGAGTTATTTTCTACTTTTTCACGTCATTTATGCATTTTTTTTAAAGAACATGAATGCTGTCAATGGCAATTGATTTTTCCTTCTCCGTTAACCGAACCGTGCAGGTTAAGGTCAAATCCGACTTTTCCCCATCGACCCATAGTTCATATTCCAGCATCCATTCGGGCTTATCGTCAATCTCATATAGATCAAGGTTTTTGTAGTCTGTTTCAGGCGACGCTGTCAATGTTCCGCCATAATCAACCAGCTGCTCCTTTAGTTCTTCTACGGTATAAGGTCCGCTTCTTCCAGTTTCTACAATTAATTTTAACTTGCCGTTAACTAAGTCTTTGACTAATGATATAAGCAAAGCAAGAATCTCCTCTTTCTCTTCGATGTACAGCACCTCCATTTTTCAAACCGCTTTTCATAAATACACGCAGAAACTTAATTGATGGCTAATTAATTTAGAGACAAAACCGTTCTTAAAAGTAGAATTTTACAAATGAAGTGAGCTTGTTTGCTTAACGTTTGTGCTTTTTCATAAACCTACGATTTTGTGAAACTAAATAATCAACCCAATTTTTATAAATGTTTGATATAGCCACTTCTCTAGTTGGAGGCAGAGGCCCTTCATCTTCTTCTAATGGCATGTAACTGACGAACTTCGAAATGCTTTCAGGGTAATCGAAGTCCGCATATATTTCTTCAACTTGAGTAAGTGGATCTGGAAATTTCTCTTTGTTTTCATATAACCAATAGAGCGTTAAGTACAACTATTTCTCCGCAGCCAATTCATTCTGTTCAGTTACGGATTCACTCTTCACAAGTTGGTCCAGATACTGCTGAATAGAATCGCCTGGATACAAAGATGCCAACCCAAACATTAGATTGGAAACATTTGGGTTTTCTGCTGCCAGTTTTGTTGCATGCTTTATGGCCGCATTCGACGAAAGAAAGCCGTGGTCGATACCAAATTTAAGGTCTTCCCATGTTATGTCTACTTTTGAGGATATGTACTCATATGTAAAAAATATTGATAATGAATTCATGTACTCAGCTCTCTTCTATTTTAAGATCAGTAAAACGGTCTACCCCTTACTTTAAATATAATCAGGTACCAAATAGATTGCTAGCTAATTTTGGAAATAAAAAGCGTTCGTAAAAGTACACTTTTATAGACAAAAAGAGAGACTAGAGGCTGCTTTGACTTAAGCCTACTATCTCCCTTTCTATTCAAGCAGATCTTGATGTACCATTAATGTTATGATAATTTGTGAGCTTCCTTAAGAAGCAAGGAAACTATCAGTTATTTAGATCTGTCTTGCCTCATATAATTCTTTACACGACATAAATGAGAGCGTTTTTTCAACGGAATCCTATCCTCAAGCACCTCGTCTTCTCTCTTCTCATACGTATAATCCTATCCCTTTTGTTTACTACTAAATCTTGAGATCCATCCATCTTCTGTGTATAATTCACCAGCCAGTCCATCACTATTTTCTCTTATATTTATAGGGTTTTCTTCCTCTAAAGTAATCACGATATTTACCTCTTCCTCTTGTTCTAAGGTCCATAAAAAATGATGTAGTGTGCTATCGACTACCTTGGGAATTAATTTCATAATAAGTTGTAGTTGTTCGGAATGAAGTGATTGAACTTCATTAAATAGCTGCTGCGATTCTTCATCTTTCATTTTACCTCCGAGAATTCGCTCCCAATCTTCGATAGATTCATCACGTACTTGTTCTATTAAAACCTTACCAAAAAAATCCAACGCTTCTTTATGATTACTCATTTTATTCTCCTCCTACCTATACCACGGTATATTGTTTGGCTTTCTAACATTTTATCGACGTAAATTTTTAAGTGAACGTGCTGTTAGATTCCTCGCCAGTTTTTATTTTTATCACTATTAATTAAATAGAAACTTTTCACTAGTGTTGCATAAAAACTGACGAAATATTCAGTCACAATTTTTCAATTATTTTTGCCAAAAAGGGAAGCACCCGAATAAAGGTAGCACTGTCCATTTGGTAGATTTATACAGTTTGACGAAGGCAACAGAGATGGACGGTCTTCTTTACGGAACTGCTTTGTTTTCGATCCGGGACAACCAATGCCGAGACGCCGTCCAAAGTTTCGCCTTGAGCAGACGTGTAATGGT
>NZ_VIFV01000010.1 GCF_007004625.1 Planococcus salinarum
GGGCTCAAAAGTCTGGTAGCACGTTATGAAACTTTGCGTTATGCATCTTAATTGAACCGCCGTATACCGAACGGTACGTACGGTGGTGTGAGAGGTCGGGAGTTAATCGCTCCCTCCTACTCGATTGATTCAATGCGTCAGTGCGCTAAATTATGATACAATTATCCAAATTATCATTGAAGGAGAGAGTCGAGTGAAAACTTATAACATAGCAATCATGGGCGCAACGGGCGCCGTTGGGCAGCAGATGAAAGAACAGTTGGAAAAGCGTGATTTTCCGGTCAACGAAATCCGATTCCTGTCCTCCAGCCGCTCAGCTGGCACCGAAATCAGTTTCAAAGGGGAGACCTATATTGTGCAGGAAGCAGTACCGGACTCTTTTGATGGTGTCGATATCGCGCTGTTCAGCGCAGGAGGCAGCGTTTCCGAGAAGTTCGCACCCGAAGCAGTCAAACGCGGTGCTGTTGTCATCGATAATACCAGCGCCTTCCGGATGGACCCGGAAGTGCCCCTGGTCGTGCCGGAAGTCAACAAAAACGACCTTTCTCTGCATAAAGGGATCATCTCCAACCCGAACTGCTCAACCATTCAGATGGTCTGTGCCCTGCAGCCGCTGAAAGAACAATTCGGATTGAGCAAAATTGTGGTATCAACATACCAGGCCGTGTCCGGTGCCGGAATCGATGCCATCAATGAACTGAAAGAACAGGCGGATGCCGGTTTTGACCGGGCGAAGGATGCACAGGCAAAAATGCTGCCCGTTAAATCAGCCGAGAAACATTACCCGATTGCTTATAATGCCATCCCGCAAATCGATGTTTTTGCGGACAACGGCTACACACTTGAAGAAATGAAAATGATCAACGAAACGAAGAAAATCATGCATGACGATTCTTTATCCGTAGCGGCCACTTGTGTAAGATTGCCGGTTGTTACCGGCCATTCGGAATCCGTCTATGTGGAATTGGATGCGGCACCGACTCTTGCAGAAATAAAAGACGCAATCGCTGCAGCACCTGGTGTGACATTGATGGATGATCCATCATCGCAACTCTATCCGATGCCATTGATGGCAGCAGGCAAGGACGATGTATTCGTCGGCCGCATCCGTCTGGATCTTGATAACCCGCAGGGCTTCCACTTGTGGGTTGTTTCCGACAACCTCGTGAAAGGCGCAGCCCTAAACTCGGTGCAGATCGCGGAAGCTTTGATAGAAGAAAAAATAATCTGATAAATTTTAGTTGAACCAAGTTAAATGCATTATAAAGACTCTGCGGTGCTTTGGAAAGCAAGCTGTTTTGCTGCATATCACCAATCACTTTCAATATAAGATATTCATTTCAGCTATTTTATAGTATTGAAGCAGATCCTATATTTTCGACCAGATTCAGAATGAAGTGACAGACGGTGACTCCTGCGGGAACCAGAGCGAGTCCTGAGACCCCGCAGTGAGCGAAGCGAGCGAGGAGGCTTAGGCCGCTCCCCGCGGAAAGCATCCGTCTAAAACGTAATGATTATAGAAGTTGATGGTTTCTCGACAGCCCGAAAATAAACCGGCGAATCCGCCGGTTTATTTTTTTCTTTGGACTGTTTCCTTCGATTCCCGTATAATAGATTTTATGGATGTGTACGGGTAAATTTTTTTAGGAGGAAATAAATTGAGTAAAATTAAAAATGAACTTATTAAAGTAATACCGTTAGGCGGAGTCGGCGAAGTCGGCAAAGCGATGTATGTAATTGAGGTTGACCAAGACCTGTTTGTTGTAGACAGCGGATTGATGTTCCCGGAAGATGAAATGCTTGGCGTGGACATCGTGATTCCGGATGTAACATACCTGGAAGAGAACAAGGATCGCGTAAAAGGCATCTTCCTTACGCACGGTCATGAAGATGCAATCGGTTCGATCGCTTACCTGCTGAAAAAAGTGCAGGCGCCAGTCTATGGTTCAAAACTGACGATTGGCCTTGCAAAAGAACATATCAAAGAACAGGGTTCTTTGAAGCAAGTAAAGTTCTTTGAAGTCACCAATAAGAGCCGCATGAATTTCGATACGACACATGTGACTTTCTTCCATACAACACACAGTATTCCGGATGCACTTGGTATCGTTTTCCATACTTCGGAAGGGGCCATTGTCCACACAGGCGAATTTAAATTCGATCAGTCGGCGAAAGGCAGTTATCAGCCGGATATCGCAAAAATGGCGAAATTGGGGGAAGATGGCGTTTTGATGCTGTTGTCTGACTCTACTGAAGCGGAGCGTCCCGGCCATACAACTTCTGAAATAGTTGTGGCAGAGCATCTTCTTTCAGAATTCCGCAAAGCGGAAGGAAGAATACTTGTTTCACTCTACTCATCCAATTTCATCCGCATCCAGCAAGTTTTCGATATTGCACAGGCGACAGGCAAAAAAGTCGCAGTTGTGGGCAGAAGTTTGGAAAGCAGCTATGAAGTCGGAGTCCGACTGGGTTATCTGAATGCCGGTGAAGACACCGTTATTTCCTTGAAGGATCTCGATAAATACCGTGACGAAGAAGTGGTTATCATTGTTACAGGCAACCAGGGGGAACCTCTTGAAGCGCTTGATAAGATGGTCCGCAAACAGCATAAAGATGTAAGAATCAAAGAGACGGATACAGTCCTTATTACATTCACACCATCGCCCGGCATGGAAGTTCCGATGTATCAGACGATGAATAAGTTGGCAAAAGCCGGTGCAACAGTCCTGACATCCAGCAAAAAAGTCCACGTATCAGGACATGGCAGCCAGGAAGACCTGAAAATGATGCTGAATATGATGAAACCGAAATATTTCATCCCCATCCAGGGTGAATACAAAATGCTGATTGCCCATTCCAAATTGGCACAGCAGGTCGGTTTGCAGAAATCCCAGATCTTTATCGCTGATAAAGGGGATATCGTTGAATATACAGGTGGAAAAGTACGCATGAGTGGCAGGGTTACGGCAGGAAATGTACTGATTGATGGAATTGGGATTGGTGATGTGGGCAATATCGTCCTCCGAGACCGGAAATTGCTTTCCCAGGATGGCATTTTCATCGTTGTTGTAACACTGAACCGCAAACAGAAAAAAATCGCTTCCGGTCCAGAGATGATTTCCCGCGGATTTGTCTATGTCCGCGAATCGGAAGAACTAATGGATGAATCAGCGAAACTGGTCAGAAAAGTCGTAGAAAAATACGTGACGCGTGATACATTTGAATGGAATAATATCAAACAGGAAATACGTGATACGTTGAATTCCTATTTGTTCCAGCAAACAAAACGCCGTCCGATGATCATTCCGATTATTATGGAATATTAAGATAGAAAAAGTAAAAGGATTTCCATACCGATCTATCGGGGGAAATCCTTTTTCGATTACATAGGAAATGAGGGGAAGATATGCCTCGCAGTGGACAGAATAAGAAAAAGAAAAAAGCACCAAAGGCAAAAGCAAAGAAAAACAATGTTCAACCCTTGCCGACTATCCTCTTTGAAATCATTGGGATTGTGATGCTTGGCGTTGCACTTCTAATGGCTTTTCAATTGGGCAAAGTTGGGCGACTGCTCTTTAATGCAACGGAATATATGACGGGGTACCTGGCTTTTTTGGTTCCGGTTTCCCTGGTTTTACTGGCAGTCTTTATAATGGTCAACCGCAAATGGCCCAAACCGCAGTTTCGAAAGAGTATCGGCTCCATTTTTTTGCTGACAGGTATTTTTCTGATCAGCCATCTTATCTGGGCCTCCGGTTCAATTTTGCCGATTACTTCTGCGAATGTAATAGGAGAAACAAGCAAGTCAATTCAGATCAGCGGCACGCTCTGGACCGAATTTACCGCAATCGGCGGGGGCATGATTGGGGCAATGCTCTATGCTGTGCTGCACCTGCTGTTTGAAACGGCCGGGACCTGGATTGTTTCCATCATCATTCTATCCATCGGAGCCATTATTCTGACCGGCAGAACAGCTGCACCGTTTATTGCTGAAAAAGTTCCGAGTTTCCAGCCGATGATTCAATCTCTGGGCAAACGCTTTTCGAGGCCCGCGAAAAAGGAAAAGGAAAATCGGGTCGTAACCGGTGAAACGGCAAGTAATGAAAGTTACGTTGACACCCATGAGCCGGCGGATAACAATTATGAATTTGAAAATGAAACAGTTTATATGGATACTCCGCAAGAACCGATTATTTCTGCCTTTACCGAAAATGTGAAGCCGAAACAGCCGGAAGCTCCAAAAGAAACAGAAAGTGAAACCGCAGAAGTTGCCACAGGAGAGGTCCAGTTGCTGACGACTGCAGAGGAGATGGAAAATGAGGAGTACCAACTGCCTCCGATTGACCTTCTTACTTTGCCTCCGCACAGTGATCAGAGCGGGGAGTATGCAGGCATTCAGAAGAATGCCAAAAAACTTGAAAAGACTTTCCAAAGTTTCGGTGTCCGTGCCAAGGTGACGCAAGTGCACCTTGGACCGGCTGTCACCAAATATGAAGTGCTGCCTGATACCGGTGTTAAAGTCAGTAAAATCGTCAGCCTGCACGATGATTTGGCACTCGCGCTTGCGGCAAGGGATATCCGGATCGAAGCACCAATCCCGGGAAAATCCGCCATCGGTATCGAAGTTCCGAACTCGGAAGTGGCGATCGTCAGCCTGCGTGAAGTTCTGGAATCTGAAGAAAACAACAAGCCAGATTCCAAATTGCTGTTTGGCCTTGGACGGGATGTCACCGGCCAGGCGGTCATGACGGAATTGAACAAAATGCCGCATTTGCTTGTTGCCGGTTCTACGGGCAGCGGGAAATCGGTTTGTATCAACGGCATCATCACCAGCATCATTATGCGCGCAAAACCGCATGAAGTGAAAATGATGATGATCGATCCGAAAATGGTGGAGCTGAATGTCTATAACGGTATTCCACATTTATTGGCGCCGGTTGTGACGGATCCCCGTAAAGCGGCGCAGGCTTTGAAGAAAATTGTTTCTGAAATGGAGCGGCGCTACGAACTGTTTTCTCATACCGGAACAAGAAACATCGAGGGCTACAACGAATATGTGAGAGTATTTAATGAGGAAAACGAAGACAAACATCCGAAGTTGCCGTTTATCGTCGTCATAGTTGATGAGCTTGCGGATCTGATGATGGTGGCTTCGAACGAAGTGGAAGATGCCATCACCCGTCTTGCGCAAATGGCGCGTGCAGCCGGCATTCACTTGGTCATTGCGACCCAGCGTCCAAGTGTCAACGTCATTACCGGTGTCATTAAAGCGAATATCCCGTCGCGGATCGCCTTTGCGGTTTCTTCCGCAATCGATTCCCGTACCATTCTTGATATGGGTGGGGCTGAAAAATTACTCGGTCGCGGTGATATGCTGTTTCTCGGTGCCGGTCAATCGAAGCCGGTGCGTGTTCAGGGGGCATTCCTGTCGGACACGGAAGTTGAAAAAATCGTTGATTTTGCCATCGAGCAGCAAAAAGCCCAATATCAGGAGGATATGATTCCGACTGAAGTGGAAGAGAAGAGCATTGATGATGAAACCGATGAAATTTACGATGATGCGGTGCAATTGGTAACTGAAATGCAAACAGCCTCGGTTTCCATGCTGCAGCGCAGGTTCCGCGTAGGCTATTCCCGCGCGGCCCGAATTATCGATCAGATGGAGCAGCGTGGGGTGGTCGGCCCTTATGAAGGGAGCAAACCGCGTTCTGTATTAGTTCAAAAGCATGAAGAATAGCAGTTAGCTACTCAATTTTCGTGACAAAATACGCGCATAAATAGGGACTTGTATCCGAAAATATCGCGAAATTCGACAAAACACTATTTATTTCAGCGGAAATAAGTGTTATAGTAATTCTGATTAGTAGGAATGTTTTACATCAGATGTCTGATCTCTGTCATTGGTGGTGAATCGTATGACAATTAAATCGGATCATCGGGCATTGTATCTCCAGGTGATTGATCGAATGAAGCAGGATATCGCTTCCGGAATATACAAAGAGAAAGAAAAGTTGCCTTCCGAATTCGAACTTGCTAAAACACTTGGGGTCAGCCGCGCCACCTTACGGGAAGCGCTCAGGCTGCTGGAAGAGGAAAATATCATAGTCAGGCGCCATGGGGTAGGTACATTCGTCAATCCGAAACCACTTTTTACATCCGGCATCGAACAATTGACAAGTGTTTCTGAGACAATCAGAAAGGCTGGAATGGAACCGGGCTCTATTTATTTGAGTACATCAGAGACACTGGCTTCTGACGATGATATAAAACGCTTACATTGCAAACCCGAAGATTCTGTAATTACTATTGAACGGGTCCGGACCGCTAACGGTGAACCTGTCGTATATTGCATCGACAAAGTTCTGTCCAGCTTTTTGCCGGATGATTTTCTGGGACGGGCCGAAAGCTCGATTTTCTCGGCAATCGAGGAGAGCGGAGAAACCCATATTAGTTATGCAGTGACGTATATCGATCCGGTTGGATACCACGATGTGGCGTCTCCAATTTTGGAATGTGATCCCGAAACTGCGTTGTTGGTATTAAAACAGCTCCATTATGATACAGACGATCAAGTGGTGCTTTATTCGAAGAACTATTTCAGGGCTGATAAGTTCAGTTTCCATGTAGTTCGAAAACGTGTGTAAAACAAACCATTCCTGCTAATATCAAAAAAACCTTGGGGGTTATTACATTGACAAAACGCAAATTTGGTCTAGGTCTTTCCTTAATGCTTGCTGCAGGCGTGCTTGCTGCATGTGGTACTGATGAAGACACTTCAAACGGCTCAACAACTGATGATGGTGGAGAAGGCACTGAAGAAACAAGCGATTTTTCTGTAGCGATGGTTACTGATGTCGGCGGTGTTGATGACAAATCTTTCAACCAATCGGCCTGGGAAGGTCTTCAAAGATTTGGCGAAGACAATGGGCTTGAAGAGGGCGATGGTGGTTATGCTTACCTTCAGTCACAATCAGATGCAGATTACAACACGAACCTGAACAATTTGATCCGTCGTGATTTCGATGTCGTCTTCGGTATCGGATTCCTGATGGAAGGCGCAGTAGCTGAAATCGCTGAACAGCAGCCGGACGCTCAGATCGCAATCATCGATGCAGTTGTTGAAAAAGATAACGTTGCAAGCGTATTGTTCAAAGAACAAGAGGGCGCATTCCTTGCAGGCGTTGCTGCTGCGCTTATGACTGAAACAGGAAAAGTCGGTTTTGTTGGCGGAATGGATATTCCGGTAATCGAGCGTTTCGAAGCTGGATTCCTTGCTGGAGTAGAAGCAGCTGACCCTAGCGTTGAAGTTGATGTTCAATACACAGGTGCTTTTGATAAAGCGGAATTGGGTAAAACTACAGCGAACCGCATGTACCAAGGCGGAGCTGATATCATCTTCCACGCTGCAGGCGGAACTGGAAACGGTGTATTCACGGAAGCTAAAGAGCGTAAAGAATCAGATGCAGATGCAAATGTTTGGGTAATCGGTGTAGACTCTGACCAATACGACGAAGGCCAGGTTGGCGATGACAACATCACGTTGACTTCTGTATTGAAACGCGTTGACAATGCTGTTTACAACATCTCTGAACAAGCGATGAACGGGGAATTCCCTGGTGGAGAAACGGTCGTTTACGGTCTTTCTGACGATGGTATCGGCCTTGCTGATTCCCGCGGAGCAATTCCGGAAGACATTATGACCCAGATCGAAGACTTCAAACAACAGATTATTGATGGCGAAATTACAGTTCCAGAAACTGTAGAGTAATTATCGTCTCGCACGGTCAACCTCATAAAGACCGGTTCCACCGGTCTTTATGGTTTTTTTTTCGCCAAAAATGACAAAAATTAATAGATGAAAGGTTTTTTGAAATGGAAACCTTTCCTGTATTAATTAAAAAGAATTTAGCAGTTTTCGAGGGAGTGAAAACAGTGGAATATGTTGTTGAAATGCTGAATATCCGTAAGGAATTCGGAAACTTTGTCGCCAATGACAATATCACCCTGCAATTAAAGAAAGGCGAAATACATGCCTTACTGGGTGAAAACGGTGCTGGAAAATCGACATTGATGAACGTCCTCTTCGGGCTGTATCAGCCAGAAGGCGGAGAAATTCGTGTTCGCGGGAAAAAAGTGGATATCACAAATCCGAATATCGCCAATGATTTGGGGATCGGTATGGTTCACCAGCATTTCATGCTGGTTGAAAACTTTTCTGTTACCGAAAATATCATTCTGGGATCAGAACCGACCAAGCTCGGTGTGACCAATAAGAAAGATGCGGCACAAAAAGTTCAGGCTTTGTCGGAACAATATGGTCTGAATGTGGATCCATATGCAATCATTGAAGATATTTCGGTCGGGATGCAACAACGGGTGGAAATTTTGAAAACGCTTTATCGCGGAGCTGAAATCCTGATTTTTGATGAACCGACTGCTTCACTGACTCCACAGGAAATCATTGAATTGACTCAAATTATGAAACGCCTGGTTGCTGAAGGCAAATCCATTATTTTAATTACGCATAAACTGAAGGAAATCATGGATATTTCTGACCGGGTTACTGTTATAAGAAAAGGTGAAGGAATCGGGACAGTTGTCACATCTGAAACAAATCCGAGCGAACTCGCGTCTTTGATGGTTGGAAGGCAGGTCGAATTTACGACTGAAAAAGGCCCTGCATTTCCGAAGGATGAAGTTCTTGATATCCATAATCTGGTAGTTGAAGATTATCGCGGCGTCGAGAAAGTCAAAAACTTGAACTTGAATGTACGCAAAGGTGAAATTGTTGGCATTGCCGGAATAGATGGCAACGGACAATCCGAGTTGATCGAAGCAATTACCGGATTACGAAAAGTGAAAAGTGGTACCATTCGCATCAACGAAAAGGATGTTACGGGATTAAAGCCCCGTAAAGTCACAGAATCCGGTGTAGGGCACATCCCGCAGGATCGCCACAAACATGGTCTTGTGCTGGATTTCCCGATAGGACACAATATTGCCCTTCAGACATATTACAAATCACCGATATCAAAAAACGGCATTATCGATTATGACAAGATCAACGAAAAAGCGAAGCAGGTCATAGCTGATTTCGATGTCCGGACACAAGGGCCACACGAGCCGGCGCGGGCGCTGTCAGGAGGTAACCAGCAAAAAGCGATCATCGGGCGTGAAGTCGATCGGGATCCGGATCTGTTAATTGCCGCATTGCCGACACGCGGCCTGGATGTTGGTGCAATCGAATTCATCCATAGCCGCCTGATTGAACAGCGTGATAACGGGAAAGCGGTCCTGTTGATTTCTTTTGAACTCGATGAGGTCATGAATGTTTCGGATCGAATCGCTGTTATTCATGACGGTGAGATTGTTGATATTGTGACTCCGGAAACTACCACGGAGCAGGAGCTCGGGCTGTTGATGGCCGGGCATAAAAATGGCGCTGGCGTAAAAGGCGTAGATAAGGAGGGTGAGGATCAGCATGTCGAATAGAGCAACCAATATTCTGGTCCCCCTGATATCCGTTATTCTGGGCTTGCTGGTCGGAGCGATTATCATGCTGGTCAGTGGATACAACCCGATTAGAGGATACACAGCTTTATGGAATGGGATTTTTGGGGATCTTTATACAATAGGAGAAACTCTCCGACAAATAACACCTTATTTATTGGCTGGTCTGGCAGTAGCCTTTGCATTCCGGTCCGGATTATTCAACATCGGGGTCGAAGGACAATTGATTGTCGGCTGGTTTGCAGCCGCATATGTGGGTGTTGCTGTTGAGCTACCTAAAATTATCCATTTACCGCTTGCAATTTTGGCTGCAGCGGTTGCCGGTGCTTTATGGGGCTTCGTGCCGGGGCTTTTAAAAGCTAAGTTTCGGGTGCATGAAGTAATTGTGACGATCATGATGAACTATATCGCTCTCCACGTAACCAATGCATTGATCAAAACGGTTTCGGGTGGAGGAGACCGCACGGAATTAATCTTTACAAGCGCTTCATTGCGTTCGGAATTCTTACAGAACCTGACGGAATTTTCACGCCTCCATTACGGAATTCTGTTGGCTTTGGTCATGGTTGGTGTGATGTGGCTGATCCTGGAGAAGACAACGTTGGGCTTTGAATTGAAAGCTGTTGGGTTCAACCAGAATGCATCCGAATATGCAGGGATGAACGTTAACAAGAATATTATTTTGGCAATGGTCATTTCTGGAGCATTTGCCGGGATGGCCGGAGCGATGGAAGCGCTGGGAACATTTGAATATGTTTCCTCCAAAGGCGGATTTACCGGAATCGGATTTGATGGTATCGCTGTCGCTCTATTGGGTATGAATACTCCGATTGGTGTCATTTTTGGTGCGACACTTTTCGGCTCTTTGAAATATGGTGCACTTAATATGCCAAACGAAGCACAAATTCCGATGGAAATTGTGGAAATCGTTATTGCTGTCATCATATTCTTTGTAGCTTCCGGCTATGTGATCCGCCTGTTCTTGCTGCGGGCAGCAAATAAGAAGAAGGAGGTGAAGTAATATGACATTCCTTGAAGTATTATATTTCATCGTTCCTTCTGCCATATTTTACGCTGCTCCGTTGATTCTGGTTGCAATTGGCGGCGTGTTTTCTGAAAGATCGGGTGTTGTCAACATCGGTCTGGAAGGATTGATGGTGATTGGTGCCTTTACCGGTATTCTGTTCAATCTTTTCTACGCTGATACCTTCGGTGGGGCCACTCCTTGGCTGGCACTTATCGCCGCCATGGTAGCGGCACTGCTCCTGTCGCTGCTGCATGCCGTGGCGTCAATTTCATTCCGCGCCGATCAGGTTGTGTCCGGTGTCGCCATCAACTTGCTGGCAATCGCCCTGGCACTGTATCTTGTGAAAAAGATATTCGGTAAAGGACAGACGGATTTCATCACTGAACGTTTTGCACGTTATAGTGTGCCAGTGCTGTCTGATATTCCTTTTATTGGAGATCTATTCTTTAAATCGATTTACAATACGTCATTTTTCGCAATTGCTGTGGCGATCCTTGCCTGGTTTGTCATCTATAAGACACCGTTCGGGCTTCGCCTGAGAGCGGTTGGTGAACATCCGATGGCTGCTGACACGATGGGTATTAATGTTACGAGAATGCGTTATATCGCTGTAATGATTTCCGGTGCTCTTGCCGGCATCGGCGGTGCAATTTATGCGCAGACGATTTCCAATGATTTCGGCCATGCCACGATCAATGGACAGGGGTTCATGGCGCTTGCTGCCATGATCTTTGGTAAATGGCATCCGCTTGGTGCGATGGGCGCCGCTCTTTTCTTCGGGTTGGCTCAATCATTGAGTATCGCGGGATCATCGATTCCTTATATTCAAAATATACCAAGTGTGTTCCTGCTGATTTTGCCTTACGTTTTGACAATATTGGCACTTGCAGGATTTATCGGCAAAGCCAATGCACCGAAAGCGATTGGCAAGCCTTATATCAAAGGTGAACGATAAGATTCTACTATATAAAAGAGCCGTCCAAGCGACGGCTTTTTTTCTTTATGGTCCAGACTCCCGTGGCCCAGCTCTTCGGGTCATAAGCCAAACAAGCTGCGTGGCAAAGAGCGCCACTTCTCTGGGTCGCCTTATACCTGTCAGAGCTGAACAGGCACTTCCGTTTTTCGCGACTGTGCGGCTTAAAACATGCCGCTTCGCCAGATTGTCTTATGCCTTTCAGAGCTCAACAGGCGCAGTCGCTTTTCTTTATTTGCAATTGGCTGAAACAGTTCGGTATAGTAAAAGAATGAACAATGAGAGGGGATTCCTAATGTTTGAAACTATCAGACTCGCAAAAGGCGTGAATGTCCACGTCAACGAAACTACACAATTCAAAACGATTAATATTTCAATAAAATTTAAAGATAAACTTTCCAAAGAAAAAGCATCGGCACGCTCGATTCTGGCAAACGTCCTGCAGCACAGCAACGAAGCTTACCCGTCCCATACTGCCCTTCGGATGGTGTTGGACGATTTATACGGAACTTCGCTGTATATGGACAGTTCCAAACGTGGAAATGAACATATTGTGAGCCTGAACGTCGAGACAGTGAATGATCAGTATCTTTCAGAAAGCGGCGTGCTCGAAAAAGTATTGAATCTGATGTATCTGGTTCTTTTCAAACCGAACCTCGAGCACGACCTTTTCAAAGAAACAATTTTCCAGCGGGAGAAAAATGCGGTAAAAGAGAGAATCGAGTCTCTTATTGATGATAAGACGCGCTACGCGCAGCAGCGCATGATGGACCTGGCACTGCCGGACCACCCGGCATCCATCCCGGCAACCGGTACAATCGAAGAAGTTGAAGCGATCAGCAACGAAAAGCTGATGGAAGAATACCGCACGATGATTGAGTCCAATGAAGTGGAAATCTATGCAGTCGGCGATGTGAAACCTGAAACGATCGCAGCATATATCAGAGATTACTTCCATTTCACGGACAGGGAGAAACCTCTCGCTGCACCTTCAATGGAATTGAAAAAACCGGCACAGCAGCGGGTTGCTGAATTTGAGGACATGAAACAAGGCAAATTGCATATGACGTTTTTCAGCCCGGTGACATTCCGTGATGAAAAATTCCCTGTCATGCAATTATTCAACGGGATTTTCGGCGGTTATGCGCATTCGAAATTGTTCGTCAATATCCGCGAAAAAGAGAGCATGGCCTATTATGTATCGAGTTCATATTCCTCCCAGTTCGGCCTGATGTTTGTGTTGGCCGGAATTGATGGAAAACTTGAAGAAAAGGCAGTCAAACTGATACTGCAGCAATTGGAAGAAATCAAAGCCGGAAATATAACGGACGTGGAATTTGGCCAGACTAAAGCGCTCCTTACCAATCAATTGACGGAAGCTCTTGATTCCGCCCGCGGCCAAATCGATATTTACGATCAATATATGGAGCTGGATGAGGGGTTCGAACCGGATTACCTGATCAGCAGATGGAATAAGGTGACAAAAGAAGACATCGCTCAGGCAGCACAGGATCTGAGCCTGGAAATGACGTATTTCCTGTCAGGAAAGGAAAGTGAAATAAATGCATAAAGTGGAATTCAAACAATTGGACGAAACCTTATACCATGAAAAATTGGACAACGGCCTTGAAGTGTTCATTTTGCCGAAAAAAGGGTTTTCCAAGACCTTTGCTACTTTCACCACCAAATATGGTTCGATTGATAACCACTTTGTTCCCCGCGGTGAAAAGGAAGCGATCAAAGTACCTGATGGCATCGCCCATTTTTTGGAACATAAAATGTTTGAAAAAGAAGAAGGAGATATTTTTCAGCAGTTCAGCAAACAGGGAGCATCAGCCAACGCGTTTACATCGTTTACGCGGACAGCATACCTGTTTTCAGCCACAGGGCAGCTGAATGAAAATATCGAAACCCTGCTTGATTTTGTCCAGGAACCTTATTTCACGGAATCGACCGTGGAAAAGGAGAAAGGCATCATTGCACAGGAAATCACCATGTACGATGACCAGCCGGATTGGCGCCTGTATTTCGGCATCATCGAAAATATGTATAAGAACCATCCGGTGAAAATCGATATTGCCGGAACTGTGGAGTCGATCCAGGACATCACTGCCGAACACTTGTATACCTGCTACAACACCTTTTACCATCCTTCCAATATGGTGCTGTTCGTCGTGGGCGCAGTGGACCCGGAAGCGATGATGAAGCTGGTCAAAGAAAACCAGTCACGCAAAACGTTTGAGGATGCACATGAAATCGAGAGAATCTTTCCGGATGAACCGGTCGAAACAGCGGTTAAGGAACGCGTGCTGACGATGAGCGTTCAGAAGCCGAAAGTTTTCGTCGGCATCAAGCCGGAGAAGATGGACATGCAAGGATCGGAAATGCTGAAACATGAACTTGCTGCCGAACTGGCCTTTGAGTTGCTGTTTGGCCGGACTTCCGATTTCTACCATAATGCTTATGAGAAAAACTGGATTGATGAGTCCTATTCTTTCGATTACTCACTGGAGAACGGATTCGGATATGCCATTATCGGATCGGATACAGCCGAACCACAGATCCTGGCAGATGAAATAAAACATACCATCGCCAATGCAGTTGAAAAATGGCCATTTGGACAGGCGGACCTCGACCGCATGCGCCGCAAGAAAATAGGCTTTTTCCTTCGGGCATTGAATTCCCCGGAGTATATCGCCAACCAGTTTACCCGTTACACATTCAACGGGATGAATCTTTTTGAGGTCGTACCGGTTCTTGAGGAAATCGAAGTGACGGACCTGCAGCAGGCATTTGCCCTGGTCAGTGCCGAAAGCCAGCAGTCCGTCTTTACGATCGAGCCGCCAGCCAAGAAGGAAGCGGAGTGAAGAAATTCGCCCTTGTTATGGGGGCTTCCGGAGAAATCGGGGAAAGCATTTCCCGCGTACTCGCTGCTTCGGGCTGGTCACTTTACCTTCATTGGAATACGAACCCGCCAGTCGAATTGGCGTCTTTCCTTCGAGAGGCTTATCCGCAGCTTGAGATTATCGAAGTTCATGCGGACCTTTCCAAGCCTGGTGCTTCGGAACGTCTGGCGAGCCAGGTGTTTGATGTATCCTGCATCGTTGTGGCGAGCGGCCACGCACTGGTGAAAATGCTGATGGATACGGATGATGGCGAAATGGATAGGCTTTGGCAGGTGCACGTTCAAAACCCTGTCTCCGCAATCCGGCAATTGTCGCATATATTCCAACGACATCCGAAATCCTATATTGTATTTATCTCCTCCATCTGGGGCGAAACAGGAGCTTCGATGGAAACTGTCTATTCCGCTGTGAAAGGGGCGCAGCTGGCATTTGTAAAAGCCTGTGCAAAAGAAATGGCTTCCTCAGGAACCCGGGTCAACGCCGTTGCACCCGGGTTTATCATGACCAAAATGAACAACGCGCTGGATCCCGCCGAACTGGAATCGATTCGTGAGGAAATCCCTCTTGGCATCGGCAAAACACAGGATGTCGCAGATGCGGTGGACTTTCTGGTGAGCGGAAAAGCGGACTATATTACTGGTCAGACTTTGCGAATAAACGGCGGCTGGCATATGTGAATGCCTTATTGCTTATTCTTTTGACGACCCCTTTTATTGCAGCACTAAATCAGCTATTATAAGAGGATAGGAATTTACTGAAAAATTGATAGCGAAAGGTCGGACGCTCAATGAGAGAATGGTATTTTGAATACGAAATTCAAGTGAACCGTCCGGGTTTGCTGGGAGATATAGCTTCGCTTCTTGGGATGTTGCGCGTTAATATTGTCACCATCAATGGTGTCGACCAGGGGCGGCGGGGAATGCTCTTGCGTGCAGAGCATGATGTGCAGCTTGAACGCTTTGAACAGATCCTTTCAACCATCGAAACGATTGCGGTCACGAAATTCCGTGAGCCGAAACTGCGCGATATTCTGGCGGTCCGCCACGGACGCTATATCCAACGCGATGCCGACGACCGGAAAACATTCCGTTTTGTCCGGGACGAACTCGGCCTCCTGGTCGATTTCATGGCGGAGATTTTTAAACAGGAAGGCCATAAACTGGTCGGACTGCGGGGCATGCCGCGTGTGGGCAAGACCGAATCCATCGTTGCTGCAAGTGTCAGTGCCAATAAAAAATGGATTTTCCTGTCATCCACTATGATCAAACAAACTGTAAGAAATCAGCTGATGGGCGATGAATTCAGTGAGAATAATATTTTCATACTGGATGGCATTGTTACACGCCGCGCCCATGATGAACGCCACATGCAGCTTGTCCGTGAAATGATGCGTATGCCTACCATCAAAGTGGTGGAACACCCGGATATGTTCATCCAGCAATCCGAATACAGCATCGAAGATTTCGATTATATCATCGAATTGCGCCATCATCCTGATGAAGAAATTACTTATGAAATAATGGAAAAGAATAATTTTACAAATGATAAGAGCCAGATGGATGATATGTTTGGCGGCGGATTTAATTTTTAGGCAGGCAGGTGATCGTGTTGAATGAAATGGGTACTCGTCTGAAAGAGGCGAGAATCGCAAAAGGTTACAGCCTGGAAGATTTACAGGATGTAACCAAAATACAGAAACGCTATTTGGCGGGCATTGAAGAAGGCAATTACAGCATGATGCCCGGACAGTTTTATGTCCGTGCTTTTATAAAGCAGTATGCCGAAGCTGTCGGACTGAATGCCGATGAACTTTTGGAACAGCATAAAGCGGAAATGCCGGAGACGACAAAAGAGCAGGTCGGCAAACCGATGGCTGCACCGTCCCCGTCCCGCAGGAAATCGATTTCAAAATCGTCTTCCAACAGCCGGATCAACGAAAAAATGCCGATGATCATCGTCGCGTTGTTTATCGTTGTCATTATTTTTGTGACGTGGTTCTTCTATAATATGCTGGCGCAAAACGATCCGACGGAAGAAGAAACAGGAACGGATGACGGTCTGCAATACGAGGCTCCTGCTGAAAATACTTCCTCCGCAACCGAGGGAGAAGCACCAGCTGATGAAGAAGAAGCGGCCGAAGAAGCAACAGAAGAGCCGGCCGAAGATGAAGCTGCAGAACCGGACACTGAAATTAGCGTTGCGGGAACTGACGGCCAGACGACGACATACCAATGGACAGGACCTGCTGAGCGGGAGTTGAACATGGATGTTTCCGGCCCATCATGGGTTGCGGTCACAAATGAGAACCAAGAAGAGCTTACTACCCCAGTCGAGATGCAGGCTGGCCAAAGCGAAACCATAGATCTCACAGATGAATCTTATGTGCGCTTGCGTCTCGGTGCTGCACCGAACGTGGAACTGACGCTGAACGGTGAATCGATCGAATATGAACAGGATCTGACAACGCAAAACATTGTCATTGAATTTACAGACGCTGAATAGCCATCTAAACAGATGGCTATTTTTCTTGAAAGAAAGGAAGGGGAAGAAAAATGAATATACCAAACAAGATCACGGTTTCACGCATTCTTTTAATACCGGTTTTTATGATATTCATGTTGGTTGATTTTGGCTGGGGAGAAATGACCTTGTTTGGCGCCACAATGCCGATCACCCATTTTATCGGAGCACTTATTTTCATTTTTGCATCATTGACGGATTGGGTGGATGGGTTTTATGCCCGCAAATATAACCTTGTGACGACTTTCGGCAAATTCCTTGATCCATTGGCTGACAAATTGCTCGTTTCAGCGGCCTTAATCATATTGGTGGAACTCGGCTTTGCGCCATCGTGGATTGTTATCATCATCATCAGCCGGGAATTTGCGGTCACAGGTCTTCGGCTTGTGCTTGCAGGCGAAGGAGAAGTGGTGGCAGCCGGGAACCTGGGCAAGATCAAAACGACTGCGCAGATCCTTGCGGTATCCTCTCTGCTGTTGTATGATACGATTTTCACATTGATCGGTCTGCCGTTCGGTTTGATAATGCTCTATGTTGCCCTGATCTTTACGGTATGGTCAGGCTGGGATTATTTTTACGCGAACAGAAAAGCGCTGATGGTTTCGAAATAAGGGTGGCAATCTTTCATACCATCCGCCTGTAAAATGTAAGATTAAAAATCAGCTTGTATATGACGGTTCGGCGCTTTGCGCAAAGGCAAAGATCGTGCTCGTGAGCTGTGCTCACTCTGGATTTTGTGGCATATCGACTTTATTGGTTTTATTCAACTTAAATAATGCACAACAGAAAGGGGTTTGACCGATGAATGCAGAAATTATTGCGGTAGGTTCAGAATTGCTGCTCGGACAGATTACGAATACGAATGCCCGTTTTGTTTCAGGCCATTTGGCTGAACTCGGCATCAACGTCTATTACCATACAGCGGTGGGCGACAATCCCGAACGGCTCGAACAGGCGATCCAAATTGCTGAAGGCCGGGCAGACCTGATCATTTTCTCAGGCGGGCTGGGGCCCACGAAAGACGATTTGACTAAAGAGACAATCGCAAGGCATCTGGGCACTACGCTCGAGAAGGATGAACACGCGATGAATTCGATCGAAGCCTATTTCGAGCGCGTCAAACGTCCGATGACTGAAAACAATAAAAAACAGGCAATGGTTCTAAAGGGCAGTGAAGTGCTCGTCAATGACAATGGGATGGCACCCGGCATGTTTTACATGCACGAAGGGCGTGTCTATATCCTGTTGCCTGGACCGCCGCATGAAATCGAGCCGATGTTCCAATTTGAAGCCAAGCCGAAATTGATTCGCATGCTCAACAAAGAAAATGTCATCATTTCGCATGTTCTCCGGTTTTACGGTATTGGAGAAGCGGCATTGGAAGACCTTCTGGACAGTATTCTGGAAAAGCAGACGAATCCGACAATCGCCCCTTTGGCATCTGCGGATGAAGTGACTTTGCGGATTACTGCCAAAACAGATACCACAGAACAAGCCTGGCAGCTGATCAATGAAGCAAAACGTGAAATTCTTGAGGTTGTGGGCCAATACCTTTATGGATATGACGATGATTCGCTTGCATCCCGGGCAGTGGACTTGCTGAAGCAGGAAAACAAGACAATTTCAGCTGCAGAAAGCCTGACTGCCGGACTGTTCCAGTCAGAACTTGCTTCTGTTTCTGGAGCCAGTGCGGTTCTTTCGGGTGGTGTCATTGTATATAATGAAGAAACCAAAATCAGCCAGCTTGGTATTGCTGCTGAACTGTTGGACAGCCATGGCGTTGTGAGCGAAGAAACGGCAATTGCGATGGCGGATGCAGTCCGTAAAAAGTTTGGGACTGACTATGGCATCGGACTGACAGGAGCAGCCGGGCCGGATGCCCACGGAGGCGAGCCTGCGGGAACTGTTTGGATCGGCATCGCATCAGAGTCGGGGAGTGAGGCATACCGGCTTCAATTGTCCGGCATGCGCAACACCAACCGCATCCGTGCTGTGAAACTGGCTTTGCATTATTTAATACGAACACTGACCCCTTAAAAAAACGCGCAAAATTCATTTTTGCGCGTTTTTCCATTCCATAACTCGAATATGGTCTCTATATAAGTTTCAAAATCGTGATTTCGAATGCGAACACGAATAAACGTTCGCTTTTTTCTTGTGTATTTCTCAATAACCTAGTATACTAGAAACAGGTAGAAAAATTGGTTTTAATTAAGAGGAGGATTTCTTTTGAGTGATCGTAAAGCAGCGTTAGATGTTGCGTTAAAACAAATTGAAAAACAATTTGGTAAAGGTTCAGTTATGAAATTAGGAGAAAAAAGTGACCGGAATATTTCATCGGTTTCCAGTGGTTCACTGGCAGTTGACTCTGCACTTGGAATAGGCGGATATCCACGTGGCCGTGTCATCGAAATTTACGGTCCTGAAAGTTCAGGTAAAACGACAGTTTCCCTCCACGCCATTGCGGAAGTCCAGGCTTCAGGCGGAACAGCAGCATTTATCGATGCAGAGCATGCGCTCGATCCGGTTTATGCACAGAACCTTGGCGTTAACATTGATGAGTTACTGTTGTCTCAGCCCGATACAGGTGAACAGGCTTTGGAAATCTGCGAAGCACTGGTGCGAAGCGGAGCTGTGGATATCGTCGTAATCGACTCGGTTGCTGCACTTGTTCCAAAAGCGGAAATTGAAGGGGAAATGGGCGATTCGCACATGGGCTTGCAAGCCCGTCTGATGTCTCAGGCCCTCCGTAAATTGTCCGGTATCATCAATAAATCGAATTCAATCGTAATCTTTATCAACCAGGTCCGTGAGAAGATCGGTGTGATGTTCGGTAATCCTGAAACAACAACCGGTGGACGTGCATTGAAATTCTATTCTTCCATCCGTATGGAAGTGCGTCGTGCCGAAGCTTTGAAATCCGGCAACGACATCATCGGTAACAGAACGAAGATCAAGATCGTCAAAAACAAAGTTGCACCACCGTTCCGTACGGCAGAAGTGGATATCATGTACGGCAAAGGGATTTCGCGTGAAGGTGAAATCGTTGATATCGGTGCAGAACTCGAAATCATCCAGAAGAGTGGTTCATGGTATTCCTATAAAGAGGAGCGTATCGGCCAGGGCCGTGAGAATGCGAAGCAATTCCTTCGCGACCACGAAGATATCCGCAATGAGGTTGCAGGGAAAATTCGTGAACAGTACGGCATGGCGGCAGCGTCATATACAATTGCCGCTACAAAAGAAGAACCTGAAGACTTCAATCTCCTGATCGATGAGGACGATAAATAAGTTTGAGCCCCAACAGCCGGTGGTGCCAAAGCGATGCTTTGGTTCTGCCGGTTTTTTATTTCGGATTTGGAAATTGCAAAGTTCCACTGGTGCTGGCGTGGCAAAGTCTGAAACGCAGTCCGAAGGTTTACTGGACCACATGCTGCCTGAATTCCGCGATATCAGCGGGTTGACACTTTAAAGGTCCATCTATACAATTAAAACTGTATAATTTACTAATTTTACAGCATTAGAGTAGCAAGAAAATTTAATCTATTTTTGAAACGTTAAAACGAATAGCAAGAGGAGGTGTCCGAATGGAAAACGTGATCATCTTCGCTTTGCTTGGTATCATCGTCGGTATAGTTGTTGGTTATTTTGTAATGAAAAAATCAAATGAATCCAAAATGGCAGGTGCGAGAAACTCTGCAGAGCAAGTTATTGAAGATGCTAAGAGAGAAGCCGAAGCGCTGAAAAAAGAAGCCCTATTGGAAGCAAAAGACGAAAATCACAAATTGCGTACTGAAACAGAATCTGATATTCGGGAACGCCGATCAGAACTTCAAAAACAGGAGAATCGGTTGTTGCAGAGAGAAGAAAATTTAGATCGCAAGGATGATGCATTAAACAAAAGGGAAGCTGGGCTTGAACGCAAAGATGAAGCCCTTGCCGAAAAACAACAGCATATTGAACAGATGGAAAGCAAAGCTGAAGAACTGGTTCAACAGCAGCAATCCGAAATGGAACGGATTTCATCATTGACACGCGAAGAAGCGAAGTCGATCATCCTGCAGCAGGTTGAAAATGAACTTTCAACCGATATTGCCGTGATGGTCAAAGAAACTGAAGCCCGTGCCAAAGAGGAATCCGATAAAAAGGCCAAAAACATTTTGTCACTGGCGATGCAGCGTTTCGCGGCAGACCATGTGGCGGAGACGACTGTATCAGTTGTCAATCTGCCGAACGATGAGATGAAAGGCCGTATTATTGGACGTGAAGGCCGTAACATCCGAACACTTGAAACATTGACCGGAATCGATTTGATCATCGATGATACGCCTGAAGCGGTTATTCTTTCAGGTTTCGACCCGATCAGACGCGAGACTGCGAGATTGGCACTCGAAAAACTGGTATCCGATGGCCGTATCCATCCGGCACGGATTGAAGAGATGGTTGAAAAATCCAGACGCGAAGTCGATGAGCAAATCCGTGAAATTGGTGAACAAACCACATTTGACGTTGGGGTACATAATCTGCATCCCGATTTGATCAAAATTCTTGGCCGTCTGCGTTACCGCACAAGTTACGGGCAAAATGTCCTCAAGCACTCAGTGGAGGTCGCATTCCTCTCCGGCTTGATGGCGGCGGAACTTGGCGAAGATGTCACTTTGGCACGGCGCGCAGGATTGCTTCATGACATCGGTAAAGCGATCGACCATGAAGTGGAAGGCAGCCATGTTGAAATCGGGGTTGAGCTTGGAACCAAATACAAAGAGCATCCAGTCGTCATCAACAGTATCGCGTCCCACCACGGCGACACCGAAGCGACATCGATTATTTCGGTTATCGTTGCAGCAGCGGATGCCCTATCAGCGGCACGTCCGGGAGCGAGAAGTGAGACATTGGAAAACTATATCCGCCGTCTGGAAAAACTTGAAGAAATTTCAGAATCCTATGAAGGCGTTGAGAAATCATTCGCCATTCAAGCGGGACGCGAAATTCGCATCATGGTCAGACCGGAACAGATTGATGATATGACTGCACACCGTCTGGCTCGCGATATCCGTAAGCGGATTGAAGAAGAGCTTGATTATCCGGGACACATCAAAGTGACCGTAATCAGGGAAACCAGAGCAGTTGAATACGCAAAATAATAGGATAAAGGCTTCGATGAATGTCTATTCAAAGAAGCCTTTTTCTTATGGAAAAAGGTGAGAGCATGAAAGTTTTATTTATTGGAGATATTGTGGGCTCGATTGGCCGCGATGCATTGGAGTCCTACCTGCCGCGCCTGAAGAAAAAATATCAGCCGGATGCGGTGATTGCAAACGGCGAGAACGCTGCTGCAGGAAGAGGGATCACGAAATCGATTTACCAGGATCTTCTCTTCATGGGCGTGGATATGGTGACGATGGGCAATCACACCTGGGATCAGAAAGAGATCTTTGATTTTATTGATGATGTGGATTATTTGATCCGTCCGGCGAACTTCTCTTCGGAAGCGCCGGGGCGGGGAATGGCAACCCTGACGAAGAATGGCAAAACATTATCGGTGATCAACCTTCATGGCCGGGTATTTCTGCCGCCGCACGATGATCCATTCCAAAAAGCGGACGAACTGCTGGCAGAAGCGAAAGCTGTTTCCCCGCTGGTATTTGTGGATTTCCACGCAGAAGCGACAAGTGAAAAAATCGCCATGGGCTGGCACCTTGATGGGCGCGCATCCGTGGTCGTTGGTACGCATACACATGTCCAAACCGCGGATTCGCGCATCCTTCCGGGTGGCACAGCCTATATTTCGGACGTCGGCATGACGGGTCCGTACGATGAAGTGCTTGGCATGAGCAAGGATTCGGTGCTTTACCGCTTTAAAACCAATATGCCAACACGTTTCGAGGTGCCAAAACGCGGACGTGCTGTCGTCAGCGGATTTTTCACTGAAATTGATGATGAAACAGGCAAAGCTGTGTCCTGTGAGCGAATCTATATCAATGAAGACTACCCCTTCCGGGGATAAATGGCCAGTTGGTGACGATTCTCCGACAATTCCATAGAATGACTTGTCGGAAGACAGGCTGTTTCAGTATAATTACGGTATAGTTGAAAGGGGTTTCTCGATGAATGAAGACCAGCGTTTGCATTCGACCCAAGTAACGGCTTCCCGAACGGACGATAAGACCGAAAAGGATTACAGCCAGTACTTTCAAAATGTCTATACTGCACCTTCATTGAAAAACGCTAAAAAGCGCGGAAAAGAGCAGGTGTCCTATGTGGATAATTTTGCAGTCGATTCCCGCTTTGAAAATATGGGCCGAGGTCGGAGATTCTATATCCGCACTTACGGCTGTCAAATGAATGAGCATGATACTGAAGTAATCGCCGGTATACTGATGCAGCTCGGTTACGAACCCACCGAGTCAGTCAAGGACGCCAATGTGATTCTGCTGAATACGTGTGCCATCCGTGAAAATGCGGAAAATAAGGTATTCGGTGAACTTGGTCATTTCAAGCCTTTGAAACTGGAGAATCCGGATCTGCTGATCGGTGTCTGCGGCTGCATGTCGCAGGAAGAATCAGTGGTCCATAAAATCCTGAAAACCTACGACCAGGTTGATATGATTTTTGGAACACATAATATTCACCGCCTGCCGGAGATTCTCGACAATGCCTATAAGTCGAAAGAGATTGTCATCGACGTATGGTCGAAAGAAGGCGATGTCATCGAGAATCTGCCGAAGGAGCGGAAAGGCAAGATCAAAGCGTGGGTTAACATCATGTACGGCTGCGATAAGTTCTGTACGTACTGCATCGTGCCGTATACGCGCGGCAAAGAACGCTCCAGGCGTCCGGAGGATATCATCCGGGAAGTTCGCCACCTTGCCGCACAGGGCTATAAGGAAGTCACATTGCTGGGGCAGAACGTCAATGCCTATGGCAAGGATTTCGCTGACAGCGATTACCGGCTCGGAGACCTGATGGAGGAGTTGGGAAAAATCGATATTCCCCGCATCCGGTTTACGACAAGCCACCCAAGGGATTTCGATGATCATCTGATCGGGGTCCTTGCCCAAGGCGGAAATCTTGTCGACCACATCCATTTACCTGTACAATCAGGGTCGACGGGTATGCTGAAAATTATGGCCCGCAAGTACACACGGGAACAATATATCGAACTGGTCCGAAAAATCCGGGCTGCGATTCCAACGGTATCATTGACAACCGATATTATTGTCGGTTTTCCAAATGAAACCGATGAACAGTTCGAAGAAACGATGTCGTTATTCCGGGAAATCGGCTATGAGATGGCGTTCACTTACATCTATTCCCCAAGGGAAGGGACTCCGGCTGCGAAAATGGAGGATAACATCCCGATGGAAGTAAAGAAAGAGCGCCTGCAGCGCCTCAACGAACTGGTCAAGGAACAGGCGCTGGCCGCCATGCAGTCTTACCAGGGGCAAGTGGTGGAAGTATTGGTTGAAGGCGAGAGCAAGAAAAATCCGGATGTTTTGTCCGGCTATACGGCGAAAAACAAACTTGTCAATTTCGTCGGGTCGAAGTCGATCGTCGGCCAACTTGTCAAAGTGAAAATAACTGAAACTAAAACATGGTCGCTGAACGGAGAACTTTCAGAAGTTGCCGCCGGCCAAGAAGTGGGTGTCCAATAGATGACTTATTCAAAAGATGAAATCGTAGCAAAAGCACGTGAAGTGGCGGACATGATCGCCGAGACCGAAGAAGTTGACTTCTTCAAACGTGCAGAAGCACAAATCAATGAAAACCAGCAGATTCGCGAAAAAATCGCCAGTCTGAAAAGCCTTCAGAAGCAAGCGGTCAACTTCCAGCATTACGGCAAAGAACGTGCGCTCGAATTGATCGAAGGCAAAATCAAGAAAATCGAAGATGATATCGACGCAGTGCCGATTGTGCAGGAGTTCAAGCAATCCCAGAGCGATGTAAATTCATTGCTCCAGATGGTGTCGACTGCAATCGCCAACCAGGTGACAAACAACATCATCACTGAAACAGGCGGCGACTTGCTGCGCGGCGAAACAGGTTCGAAAGTGAAAAACGATTCACCTGGAAGCTGTTCGTAAGCCTGCAACCCCAATAGAAAGTAATAGTTAAAACCGGAAGAGCCACATTGCTCTTTCGGTTTTTCTTTTATGCCCGCATTTTTGTTATAATGGAGAAACGAAGAATCGAATGCGAAAGAGGTTTTAAAATGGCGATTACACCAATGATGCAACAATACTTCCAAGTGAAAGCGGATTACCAGGATGCATTCCTTTTTTTCCGCCTTGGAGATTTTTATGAAATGTTTTATGACGATGCCCTGCAGGCGTCCCAATTACTTGAAATTACGCTGACCAGCAGGGGCGGTAATGGCGATGACCGGATTCCGATGTGCGGCGTGCCGCACCATGCGGCGAAGAATTACATAGACCAGCTCATTGCGAAAGGCCATAAAGTCGCCATCTGTGAACAGGTGGAAGATCCGAAATTGACGAAAGGTGTCGTCAAACGGGAAGTAGTGCGCCTCATCACACCGGGCACCCATACCGAAGGCAAAAGCGTGGACTCCAAATCGAACCACTTTATCGCGGCAGCGGAAGAATTGCCGGGCGGCTTTTCTTTATCCTACATCGATATCTCTACGGGAGAATCGACGGCCACATACATAATGGGCGAGGGGAAATCGCTGCTGCAGGAACTGCAGTCACTTGGAATCCGCGAACTGGTTGTCTCGGACTCCCTGTTCTTACTATTGAACGAAGATGCACAGGACTTATTATTGTCGATTGAACCGATGGAATTTTTCTATGATCTTGATGGATTGCTGGTAAAAGAATGTCCGCCGGAACTGACAGGCAGCAGCCACCGCTTGCTGACGTATATCGCGCAGACACAGAAGCAGTCACTGGAGCATATTCAGCCTTTTGTCTATCACGAAGAAGGGCAGTTGCTCAGCATCGATTTTCATTCCAAGCGCAATCTGGAATTATTGCAGTCGATCCGCGGAGGGGAAACGAAAGGGACGCTCCTGTGGCTGCTGGATGAAACCGTCACCGCAATGGGCAGCCGCAAGCTGAAGCAATGGCTGCATCAGCCGCTGGCAAACCGGCCCCGTATCGAACTTCGCCAGCAGATGGTCGAATCGCTCATTGAACATTATTTCAGCCGTGTTGAATTGCAGAATGCCCTGAAGGAAGTGTATGACCTGGAGCGGTTGAGCGGACGCATTGCATTTGGCAGTGCCAGTGGCCGCGATTTGGCGCAGCTCAGAAGTTCACTGGAAAAAGTTCCGGCCCTCATTGAAGAGTTGAGCGGATCGGGCAACCGGCAGCTTTCTGATTATGCCGGCACGCTGGACCACTGCGGAGAAGTCTGTGAATTGCTCCAGGCAATCAGCGACAGCCCCCCATTATCTGCAAAAGAAGGGGGCGTCATACGGGAAGGCTACAACAAGCAATTGGATGAATACCGGGATGCTTCGCGCAATGGCAAAGACTGGATTGCCCAGCTCGAGCAGCAGGAGCGCCAAAGGTCGGGCATCAAATCGCTGAAAATCGGCTATAACCGGATTTTTGGGTATTATATCGAAATTTCAAAAGCCAATATGCATCTGGCCGACCTGAACCGCTATGAACGCAAACAGACGTTGGCAAATGCCGAAAGGTATATTACGCCGGAGTTGAAAGAAAAGGAAAGCCTGATCCTGACTGCGGAGGAAGATAGCCTTGCTCTGGAATACAAATTGTTTACCGTGATTCGTGATGAAGTGAAACAGTATATTTCACGTATTCAAAATCTCGCATCAACTTTGAGTGCATTGGATGTATTCCTCAGTTTTGCGAATGTGGCAGAAAAATACCGCTTTACGAAACCGTCATTTACAGACACTCGGGAAATATCGATTGTCGGTGGACGTCATCCGGTAGTTGAAAAGATGCTCAACAGGCAGCATTATGTGCCGAATGATTGCGAGCTGAAGGAAGACAGCAATATGCTGCTCATTACCGGGCCGAATATGTCCGGTAAAAGTACGTACATGCGCCAGGTGGCTCTGACAATAGTACTCGCGCAAATCGGCAGTTACGTACCGGCGGAATCAGCAAAGCTTCCGGTGACTGACCAGATTTTCACGCGCATCGGAGCGGCAGATGACCTTGTCTCCGGACAAAGCACGTTCATGGTCGAAATGCTCGAGTCCCAATATGCCATCACCCATGCCACGGAGAGGAGCCTGCTGCTGTTTGATGAAATCGGCCGCGGGACTTCCACATATGATGGCATGGCATTGGCCCAGTCGATGATTGAGTATATCCATAAGGAAATTGGGGCCAATACATTATTCTCCACACATTATCATGAGCTGACGGCGCTCGATCAATCACTCGAGCGTTTAAACAACGTCCATGTGGCAGCAATGGAACAATCGGGTAAAGTGGTATTTCTCCATAAAGTGAAGCCTGGACCGGCAGACAAAAGCTACGGGATCCATGTCGCTGAACTCGCCAATCTGCCGCAGCCCATCCTGTCCCGTGCACGCGAATTATTGAAAACGTTTGAGGAAGAAAAGAAGCAGCAAATCCAGCATATCGAACAATTATCTTTCTTCGATGACCGCGACACAGACTCAGAAGAAGTGGTCCAGGCAATTTCGGAGGCCGATATATCATCGATGACACCGCTTGAAGCCTTGCAGATGATTAACCAACTGCAACAGAAGCTTAGCCGGAAGGAGTGATTCCATGGGGAAAATCCGTTTGATGGATGAACCTTTATCAAATAAGATTGCAGCAGGTGAAGTGGTTGAGCGGCCGACATCGGTCGTCAAGGAATTGGTGGAGAACGCCATTGATGCCGGCAGCGGGACGGTCGAAGTCCTGTTGGAAGAAGCCGGGCTCACTTCAATCCACATCATAGATAACGGAGCGGGAATGGACAGGGAAGATGCTTTGCTGTCTTTTTCCCGTCACGCCACCAGCAAAATTGCGAATGAACATGACTTATTCCGAATCCGGACGCTCGGGTTCCGGGGAGAAGCGCTGGCAAGTATCGCTTCTGTCTCGAAAGTGACTCTGCAGACTTCAGATGGTGTCAACGGCACATTCGTGAACCTGGAGGGTGGAAGGCTGGTGGAGAGCCGGCCAAATGCGCTGCGCCAGGGAACCGATATTAAGGTCGAGCAATTGTTTTTTAATACGCCAGCACGTTTGAAGTACATGAAGACCCTGCAAACGGAACTCGGCCATACGATCGATTTGATGAACCGGTTCGCACTCAGTTATCCGGCGGTGGCTTTCAAACTGGTCCATGACGGCAAAACCATTCTGCAGACTTCGGGCAGTGGAGAAATCCGCCGTGTGCTTGCAGATATCTACGGTGTTGCCATCGCGAAAAAAATGATTCCGTTTGAAGGGGAGACGCAGGATTACAAAGTGTCCGGCTTTACTTCTCTGCCGGAAATCACGCGTGCCAATAAAAACTATATTTCCTTATTCGTCAACGGCCGGTGGGTGAAGCATTACGCCATTGCCACAACCGTGCACCGGGCATATCATACGTTTTTGCCGCTTGAGCGGCAACCGATTGCCGTTCTGAATATTGAAGGCGATCCCTATTTGACCGATGTCAACGTCCATCCCTCAAAACAGCAGATTCGCCTGAGCAAAGAAAAAGAATTGATGGAATTGATCCATCAGACGATTCGGCAGGCAGTGGGCGCTGCGGTCCGGGCTCCGGTCATCGAAGAACCCAAACCGAAAAAAACGACGTTTTCGCCGTCGAGTCAACTCGACCTCTGGAAGACTTCCGTCACGGTGAAGGAACCGCAAGCAGCAGAAAAACCGCCATACAGTTCTCCGGTGACAGAACAAGAAGAATTGGAGGCAGCAGCCCAGGCAGACCCGGAGCCGATTTCACCTCCCCAGGAATATTCTTCTGCAGTTGAGGGAATGGAAGAAAGTCCTCAGTTTCCTGAGCTGGAAGTGGTTGGCCAGATTCATGGCACATATATCGTTGCCCAAAGTTCTGACGGCTTTTATCTCGTCGACCAGCATGCTGCGCAGGAACGGATCAAGTATGAATACTTTCGTGAAAAAGTGGGTCAGGCCGATGCAATGGAACGGCAGCCGCTGTTGCTGCCATTGACATTCCACTACAGCAGGGACGAAGCACTGCGCCTGCAGGACAACCTGGCCAGTCTGGCAGAAATCGGTGTGTTTCTGGAAGTGTTCGGTGATGCGTCGTTTATCGTAAGAGAGCATCCGACCTGGTTCCCGAAAGGTTTTGAACAGGAAATTGTTGAAGAGCTGATTGAACAGATTTTGAACGGCAACCGTGCGGATGTAAAAAAATTGCGTGAAGACGCAGCAATCATGATGAGCTGCAAGCGCTCCATCAAGGCGAACCATTATCTGCAGAAACAGGATATGGAACAATTGCTGGCAGATCTCAAAAGAGCCGAGCAGCCTTTTACCTGTCCACATGGCAGGCCTGTCATCATACATTTCAGAACCTACGATGTCGAAAAAATGTTTAAACGCATCATGAATTAAAGGAGGTATGTTGTCGTGGAAAGCTATATCCTATCCATCGACCAGGGAACGACAAGTTCCCGGGCGATCCTGTTCAACAAAAAAGGTGAAGTGGTCCATAGCTCCCAAAAGGAATTCAAGCAATATTATCCGAAACCGGGCTGGGTCGAACACAACGCCAGTGAAATCTGGGGTTCCGTCCTGTCGGTACTGGCTGCTGCATTGACCGAAAGCGGCATCCAGCAAACCCAGATTGCCGGGATCGGCATCACAAACCAGCGTGAAACGACAGTGGTGTGGAACAAGAAAACCGGCCAACCCGTCTATCCCGCGATTGTCTGGCAGTCGCGGCAGACACAGTCAATCATCGATGAGCTGAAAAAAGAAAATCTCGGAGAATGGTTCCGGAACAAGACGGGCCTGCTGCTGGATCCTTACTTTTCCGGCACAAAAGTCAAGTGGATCCTCGACAATGTGGAAGGTGCCAGGGAAGCCGCTGAACAGGGTGATTTGCTGTTCGGCACAATCGATTCGTGGCTGATCTGGAAAATGACCGATGGAAAAGTACACGTGACGGATCCTTCCAATGCCTCCCGAACTTTGCTCTATAATATCTTCGACTTGAAGTGGGATGAGGAAATCTGCGGGAAACTGGGCATCCCGATGCAAATGCTGCCGGAAGTCAAGTCTTCATCCGAGGTATATGGTCACACAGATCCAAATGTATTCTTCGGTCAGCGCGTTCCGATTGCCGGAATCGCAGGAGACCAGCAGGCGGCCCTTTTTGGCCAGCATTGCATCGAAAAAGGAATGGCGAAGAATACATACGGCACAGGCTGCTTTCTGCTGATGAATACCGGTGAAGAGCCGGTCCAGTCGGCCAATGGCCTGTTGACAACCATTGCATGGGGGCTTGACGGAAAAGTCGTCTATGCCCTCGAAGGCAGCGTATTCGTCGCTGGATCAGCGATTCAGTGGCTGCGTGACGGCATGCGCATGTTAAAGAATGCGGCGGATTCGGAAGATTACGCAAAACGTGTTCCTTCGACGGATGGCGTCTACATGGTACCCGCATTTGTGGGTCTCGGAACGCCTTATTGGGACTCTGAAGCCCGCGGTGCAGTGTTCGGGCTGACCAGAGGCACCGAAAAAGAACATTTCATCCGTGCGACATTGGAATCCCTGGCTTATCAGACAAAAGATGTGCTGGACTGCATGGAACAGGATTCCGGCATCGACATCAAAGTTTTGCGAGCGGACGGAGGAGCCGTAGCGAATGCCTTTTTGATGCAATTCCAAAGCGATATTCTTCAAAAGGATGTGGAATTGGCCCGGCTCAATGAAACTACAGCCCTAGGTGCAGCATATCTCGCAGGACTTGCAACAGGGTTTTGGGGTAATTTGGATGAAATTGGAATGTTGGCATCACACCAGCAAGTTTATCAACCGGCATTAGATGAAAAGAACCGGGACGAATTATATGCGGGGTGGAAAAAGGCGGTTGCCGCCACCCGTCAATTCAGTAGATGAGGGGTGAAGTATATGTTTTCTTCAAAAATGCGCGAGCAAAAGCTTGAAGATTTGCTGAAGTATCAATTCGACCTGGTGGTGATCGGTGGCGGCATCACAGGAGCAGGAATAGCACTCGACGCAGTTTCCCGTGGATTGTCGGTTGCTTTAATAGAGAAAAACGATTTTGCATCCGGCACTTCCAGTAAATCCACCAAACTGATACACGGGGGACTGCGCTATCTCAAGCAATTTGAAGTGAAGATGGTGCGTGATGTGGGCCGCGAGAGGGAAGTGGTCTATGAAAATGCGGTTCATGTGACCGAACCTCAGTGGATGCTGCTGCCTTTCCATAAAGGGGGAACATTCGGCCCCTTTACCACTTCGGTAGGATTGCGCGTTTATGATTACCTGGCAGGGGTCAAAAAAGGGGAACGGCGCAAAATGCTGAGTGCTGCCGAAGTATTGGAAAAGGAACCTCTATTAAAAAATGAAGGGTTGCAGGGTGGCGGCTACTATGTTGAATACAGGACCGACGATGCCAGGCTGACCTTGGAAATCCTGAAAAAGGCTGCTGAATTGGGCGCGCTCTGCCTTAATTATGTGAAAGCGGAAGATTTCCTTTACACGAACGGCAAAGTAAGCGGAGTCGAAGCGACATGTGGCGTCACCGGCAAAAAAATGAATATCGCCGGCAGAAAAGTTGTAAATGCGGCAGGTCCGTGGGTGGATGAAATCCGCGATATCGATTCGACAGCTGCCGATAAACAAATACGCCTGACAAAGGGTGTGCATATTGTAGTTGACCGCAAAACCTTTCCGCTTGGACAGCCGGTTTACTATGATGCTCCAGATGGCAGGATGATATTCGCCATTCCGCGAGACGATAAAGCATATATAGGAACGACTGATACTTTTTACGAAGGTGATCCTTCGGATGCTGCTGCAACGGAAGACGATGTTTCCTATCTGTTGGCCGCAATCAGCCATATGTTCCCTTCAGTGAAACCAGTGAAGGAACATGTGGAATCGACCTGGGCAGGTGTCAGGCCGCTGGTATATGAAGAAGGGAAAAACCCTTCGGAAATTTCGAGGAAAGACGAAGTTTGGGAATCTGAAAACGGTCTGATCTCCATAGCGGGCGGTAAGTTGACCGGCTACCGTAAAATGGCGGAAGCGATCATTGACCGGGTCACGAAGTCTCTGGAAAAAGAGGGAGACAAAAAGTTCGGCAAATCGGTGACGAAAACACTGCCTTTGTCCGGAGGTGATTTCGGAGGGTCGAAAAATTTTGCGCGCTTTGTAAACAGCATGGCCCTTCAGTCGCAACAATTCGGGTTGACTCCGGAAGAAGGACGGATGTTCGCGCAATTTTTCGGCACGAACGCCGGCAGAGTCTTCGAGTTTTATGAGAAGCGTTCTGCGAATTCAAAACCGGGCAGCCTGCCAGCTGTCCTTGCTGCAGTCGTTGAATATGCAGTAATTGAAGAAATGGCGCAGACGCCAAGTGACTTTTTCATCAGAAGAACAGGCGATCTCTATTTCCATATGGAAGATGTTCTCCGCTTCAAAGACCAGGTGCTGGAATTTATGGCGGAATTGCTCGATTACAGCGAGCTGCAAAAAGAAACCTATCGCCGGGAACTGCTCGAAGAAATCGACAAAGCGACAAGGTTTGGAAAGGGAGTGCCGCTATGAAAGTAACAAAAAATTTCATCAGAGCTTCAGACGGGCATGAAATCTATTATGAAGTGTACGAACCTGAAAATGCGAGCTCCCACATCCATCTCATACACGGGATGGCAGAACATATAGCCCGCTACGAAGAGTTCATATTCTACCTGACATCCCGGGGCTTTACCGTATCGGGCCATGACCAAAGAGGGCACGGGCGAACATCCGAACGAAACGGCGTTCAAGGTTTTCTTGCAGAAGAAAACGGCTTTGACCGGGTTGTCGAGGATGTAAGGGAAGTCATCGGGGAAGTGCAGCAGCAAATCGGTGAACTTCCGCTGGTGCTGTTCGGCCACAGCATGGGATCATTTGTCGGGCGTCGCTATATTCAACTTTACAGTGACAGTATTGAACGGGCATTGTTCTCGGGAACCGGTGAAGATCCGGGGGGCTCCGGAAAAGCAGGAATCCAGCTGGCAAAGACAAGTGGGAAAATAAATGGAAAGTCAGCTAAAAGCCAAGCGATCAGCTCGCTGGTTTTTGGTCCGTTCATCAAGGATTTCAAGGAGGAAGGTTCGGCATTTGCATGGCTCAGCAGTGATTCCTCGGAAGTTGCAAAATATGAAGCAGACCCGATGAGCGGATTTGTCGCCACCAATCAGTTCTTTGTCGACCTTTTCACGGGGATGCTGCTCGTTAATAAAGAAAGAGAAGTAGCCAAAATCAGAAAAGATCTCCCGATATTGCTGATCAGTGGATCAGATGACCCTGTGGGCCATAAAGGAAAAGACCTTTTCAGTGCAGCCAGGCAATATAAACAGGCCGGCATCGAAGAAGTGAAGGTTTACCTCGGAGAAGGGGCGCGCCACGAATTGCTTCACGAAGTGGATAAGGAACGTTATTTCTCCGTCATGGGAGATTGGATGGCTGGAGATGATTGATGTGTTGGCCATTGTCGGACCGACTGCTTCCGGCAAAACCGCCCTCAGCATCGATTTGGCAAAAAAATTCAACGGAGAAATCATCAACGGGGATTCGATGCAGATTTATCGCGAAATGTCGATTGGCACTGCAAAGGTGAAGCCCGAAGAAATGAGTGGCGTGACGCATCACCTGCTGGACATCAAAGATCCGGCAGAACCATTTTCGGTAGCGGAATACCAGCAGCTTGTGCGCAGCAAGATAAAAGAAATTTCCAGTGCCGGAAAATTACCGATCATTGTCGGCGGTGCAGGCCTCTATATTCAGGCAGTGCTGTTCGATTACCGTTTTTCCGAATCACAGGTTGACGAAAAGTTGCGAAATAAGCTCTACGCGGAGTTGGAAAGATACGGTCCGGAGCATATGCACAAAAAGCTGACCGAACTGGATCCTGATATCGATATTCATCCCAATAACACCCGGAGAGTGCTGCGAGCACTGGAAATCAGGCTTGGAAGTGAAGAGCAAGTGGACAGGAGCCTGGCTCTCGAGCCGATGTATAACGAACTGATCATCGGCATCGATATGCCCCGCCCCATCCTTTATGAACGCATCGACCGCAGAGTCGATGCAATGATGCAAGAAGGGCTTCTGGATGAAGTGGAAATGCTCCACAAACGCGGATTAAGGGAAGCGCAATCGATAAAGGCCATCGGCTATAAGGAAATCTATGCATATTTTGATCATAAAATGGATCTCGGCCCTGCGACAAAATTGCTTAAAAAGAATTCGCGGAATTATGCCAAGCGCCAACTAACTTATTTCCGGAACAAATTGCCGGTGTATTGGATTGACGGCCAAAGGAATTTAAAGGAAAATATTGAAGAAATTCAAATGATCATGCAGGAAAACGACCGCAGTCGTCGAATTAGGTTAATTGGTGAACAAAAACTAGATCAGGGGAAATAGGGGGAATTTCATGAAACCAGTAAATATCCAAGACGTTTATTTAAATCAGCTGCGTAAAAACAATATTTTTGTTACTGTCTTTTTACTAAACGGCTTCCAATTGAAAGGAACCATAAAATCCTATGATAATTTTACGGTACTGGTCGAGACAGATGGCAAGCAGCAACTTATCTACAAACATGCAATTTCCACATTCTCACCCGCGAAAGCGGTCTCGATTGAACACCAGGAATAATGTTGAACCGGCCGCATCGTTGGCCGGTTTTTCCGTTGACAGCAAGAATTTTTCCATATAGGATTTTGTTGTAACCAATAAATACGGAGGTGGATTTTTATGAAAACGATTACGACTGAGGAATTGCAGAAACGTGTGGAAGCAGGCGAACAATTGAATATCATAGATGTGCGTGAAGAGGAAGAAGTGTCAGCTGGCATGATTCCGGGTGCAAAGCATATCCCATTGGGAGAAATTGACAGCCGCGTAGGGGATTTTTCAAAAGGACAGCCTTATTATATGGTCTGCCGTTCAGGTGCCCGAAGCGGAAGAGCAAGTGCTTTTCTGAATGACCAGGGAATTGATGCTACCAATGTAGAAGGCGGCATGTTGAGCTGGAACGGAGAGACAAGAGCCTGAAATTTTGATGGTGCATGAAAAACCGACCGGAACTGATTCCGGTCGGTTTTTTAAAATGCGGTGATTTTTCTCGATGGCAGACGCCATTTGTAAGTATAGGATAAAATCCGCAAACCCGTGATGGCCGCAAACAATACATACAGATAGAAATCATTTCGGATGATGTCGACACTGATGAGCAATCCAGCCATTGCTGCCCAGACAGCATAGATTTCCGCTTTCAAAACCAGGGGCTTTCTGCCGGCCAGCATATCACGTATGATACCGCCGCCGGAGCCGGTCAGCACTGCTGCCACGACAACGGCGTAGACTGGAAGATCCAGTTCCACTGCGAACAGTGCACCCTGGACGGCAAATGCCGACAGGCCGATGGCATCAAAGAAATGGCCCCATCGGTTCCATTGCCCGAGCAGCCGGTGAGGGAAAAGAAAGACCAGTGTAATCGATACCAATGCCAACTGAAACATCATTTCCTGTTCCCATAGATTTGAAACGGGAACACCGATCAGCAGGTTGCGAACCGCGCCTCCACCGAATGCCGTCACTACGCCAAGAAGGTAGACACCGAAAATATCATATTCTTCTTCCATAGCGATAATTGCACCCGAAATTGCAAAAGCGATGGTACCGATTGCACTTAATACTTCCCAAGCCATTCTGTTCCCTCCCGGAATCTTCAACTCTAAGAATTGTAGCAGAGTTTGACGCAATTTCAAGGGCGTGACAATAATAGAAGGAATAAATAAAAGAACGGAGAAAAATATGCTTAATTCCATTCGAATAATAGAAGAGAAAATCCGTCCACAATTGCAGGAGGCGGATGAAACAGCATTTCTGAACCAGCAAAAAGTGCTGGCGGCATTCCACAGCCAGAAGGTAAGCGATCATCATTTCAATCCCTCCACCGGCTATGGCTATGATGACGAAGGAAGGGATACATTGGAAAGAGTCTATGCAGACGTATTCAGAGCGGAAGCCGCGCTTGTCCGTGCACAGATCATTTCCGGAACACACGCCATCACCATATCCTTGTTCGGTGTCCTGCGTCCAGGTGACGAACTTTTATACATAACCGGCAAACCTTATGACACATTGGAGTCGATTGTCAGTGGCGGCGGCAAGGATACCGGCTCATTGGAGGATTTCGGCATCAGTTATCGCCACATCGATTTGACCGGAGCCAATGGAATCGACTGGGATGAGGTCGGAAGCGCAATCAGCGAAAAGACCAAAGTCATTGCCATTCAGCGCTCCAGGGGATATGATACACGCCCTTCATTTACGGTGGATGAAATTGAAGAAATGATAACAAGAATTCGCATACTGAAAAGGAATGCCATTGTTTTTGTCGACAATTGTTACGGAGAATTCGTCGAGGAGCGGGAGCCGATTGAAGCGGGAGCAGACCTGATCGCCGGTTCCCTCATCAAAAATCCTGGCGGAGGGATGGCGAAAATCGGAGGCTACATAGCCGGAAGACGTGATTTGGTCGAAAAATGCGCTTACCGCATGACATCTCCGGGTATAGGAGGAGAGGCAGGAGCATCACTCAATACATTACCGGATATGTATCAGGGGTTCTTCATGGCACCGCATATCGTTTCGCAGGCTTTAAAAGGGGCAGTATTCACCGCTGCACTCCTGGAAAAGGAAGGGATGAAGACCACTCCTCATTACAGCGATAAACGGACAGACCTGATTCAGTCAGTGTCGTTTGAAAACGCGGCACAGATGATTGCATTTTGCCGTACAATCCAGGCAAGCAGCCCCGTTAACGCCCAATTTTTGCCGGAAGCCGCTTATATGCCCGGTTATGAGGACGATGTCATCATGGCTGCAGGGACATTCGTTCAGGGCTCAAGCATCGAATTGACTGCGGATGGACCGATTCGGCCGCCTTATACTGCATTCATACAGGGCGGGCTGACTTATGAACATGTAAAGATTGCAGTGATGACTTCAGTGGAATATTTAAAGAAAAATAATCTGATTTAATTCCTTTTAATTTTCATGTTATATTTTCTGACATTCATTTGACAGGAAACCTAACGCGTTATATACTTATAAATGAAGTATGAGTTAAAGGATGAGCATTATGACGAATCGCGTACGACGGACTATGCCGATCCTGCCGATCAGCATAGTGATGCAACTTACAGAATTATCGGCCCGTCAAATCCGTTACTATGAAGAAAACGGATTAATAAGCCCAGCCCGGACAGAAGGAAACAAACGGATGTTTTCGCTGAATGATGTCGACGTCCTCTTCGAAATCAAGGATTTCTTGGATCAGGGGCTTAATATTGCAGGCATCAAGAAAATGTTTGAACTGAAAAATCAGCCGACGAACGTTATGGCTGAACCGAAAAATCTCAGTGATGATGAACTGCGGAGAATTTTCCGTGAAGAAATGATGACTGGGAAACTGAATGACAGACATGGACTTAGACAAGGTGATCTATCCCGGTTCTATCATTAGGATTGGGTTTTATAAAACTTATAGGAGAGTGAAGAGAGCATGGGCAAGTATTCAAAAGAAGACATTCAAAGGTTAGTAAAAGAAGAGGATGTAAACTTTATCCGCCTTCAATTCACCGATATTCTTGGAATTATTAAAAACGTTGAAATCCCAACTTCGCAGCTTGAAAAAGCACTGGACAATAAAATGATGTTCGACGGATCGTCAATCGACGGATTTGTGCGAATCGAAGAATCAGATATGTATCTGTTTCCCGATCTTGATACATGGGTTGTATTCCCTTGGATTACAGGGAAAGGGAAAGTGGCTCGTTTAATCTGTGACATCTATAATGCGGATGGAACTCCATTCGCCGGAGATCCACGCACTAACTTGAAGCGGGTTCTGAAAGAAATGGAAGAGCTTGGATTCACACACTTCAATTTGGGGCCTGAGCCGGAATTCTTCCTGTTCAAACTTGACGAAAGAGGAGAACCTTCTCTTGAACTGAATGACCATGGCGGATACTTTGACCTTGCACCAATGGATCTTGGTGAAAACTGCCGTCGCGACATCGTTTTGGAACTGGAAGAAATGGGCTTTGAAATTGAAGCTTCCCACCACGAAGTGGCACCGGGCCAGCACGAAATCGATTTTAAATACGCAGACGCGATCAAAGCTTGTGACGATATCCAGACATTCAAATTGGTTGTTAAAACGATTGCAAGAAAACACGGTCTTCATGCTACATTCATGCCGAAACCGTTATTCGGTGTAAATGGTTCCGGTATGCATATGAACGTTTCATTGTTCAACGGCAAGGAAAATGCTTTTCTTGATGAAGACGGCGACATGAAGCTAAGTGAAACAGCATTTCACTTCATGGCAGGAATCCTTGAGCACGCACAAGGTTTCACCGCTGTAACGAATCCAACAGTGAACTCTTATAAACGTTTGGTGCCTGGATATGAAGCACCATGCTACGTAGCATGGTCGGGACAGAACCGCAGTCCGCTTATCCGTATTCCAGCTTCACGCGGACTTTCGACTCGCGTTGAAGTAAGATCTGTCGATCCTGCTGCTAATCCTTACCTTGCAATGGCTGTTCTGCTTGGTGCTGGACTTGACGGGATCAAACGTAAATTGACTCCGCCAAAACCAGTTGACCGCAACATCTATGCGATGAACAAAAAAGAGCGTCAAGCTGTAGGTATCGAAGATTTACCAGGCACTTTGTATGCAGCATTGCAGGAATTGCAGGCAGATGAAGTGATGATCGAATCTCTTGGTGAACACATTCTTAAGAACTTTGTGGAAGCGAAGGAAATCGAATGGGATATGTTCAGAACTTCTGTCCACCCATGGGAACGCGAACAGTATTTGAAAATGTATTAAGAGAGAAAAGCGTTGGGGCCTGGGCCTCAACGCTTTTTTTGGGTATCTAACCCCGGAACGTGGCAAGAGCGATAAAGGAAACGCCGGTTTCTTTCTATACATCTTCTTTATATAGGGGAACAATCTGATGGAGACGGTAACTCACAGGCAGAAACTACCTGATTTGCCAGCCGGTCAAGAGGAAGCGGTACCGCAGCCCAGATTCGAATGAATCGAAAGAAGTTTAGAATGAATATTATAATAGTGATATATAAATTTATGGTTAGTAAATTTATATTGGGGTATAAACAAATAAGGCTTCAATTTAATAACTCGTACTGAATTTTCTTTGGTATTTTTTCAAGGAGGATTTTGTGGGAGGTGATTAAATGGCCAAAATACAAGGTGTTGAAAATTTGCTGGTTTACTTGGATTCAGTGGGTTACCCACTGTCAGAACAGCAGATCAATGAGTTTCTATTGGCTAGAAAGATTCCTCATAGCAAACCGTTTGGCAAATTGATCGTATTTGATCGCTCCCACATTGAATGGTGGGTGGCAATGCAACGGAAAAATGATTCATTAACTTAACATGCTTTGTGCGCAAAACTCCGTACCCGCCTGAAATTTAGGGCAGTACCGGAGTTTTTGTGTGCAAGAGAAATGCTGGGCCCATATTTTCTTCGAAATTCGGTCTGCTTGAATAATTATGCTAAACTGGAAGTGAGAGATGGAAACAGTCTACAGGGAGGGGAATTGCATGAAAACATTTCAGGTCGAGTTCTATTTTGATCAGGGCAATACATTGACACATTATGTGAAAGCTACAAGCAAAGAATCTGCCTTGAGCAGCATACCGACAAACGGCACTTATGAATTCCAAAATGGAGAGAACAGAAACAATTACCGGATCACGGTCAACCTGGTCAAATATATTATCGTTTCAGAATTATAATCACATCAGCAAGACGAATTACTGTGAAAAAAAGCGCTGCAAGTTGCAGCGCTTTTTTGCGGCGGAATTTTCATATGCATACTGAATTGCCCGGCAGAAAGGTGTTTGTAACTAGGATCAGGTAGACGAGGGGGAGAAGCATGGATTATAAAGGATCAAGTGTGTATGAGGAACGGGATTTTTTGGAGAACTTCCTGAAACGGCGTTCGCGTAAAGACAGTCCGAACAATGCTATTGAAGGTCCGGCGATTGATTTGTTACTGGCATCAGTCGAAGGGGCTGATATCCTAGATCTGGGCTGCGGAGACGGGACGTACGGCAATGAATTGCTTGCCAGGGGAGCGGGCTCTTATACCGGAGTGGAAGGTGCTGCTGCAATGGTGGAGCTGGCGGCCAGTCGTTTGCTAAGTCCAAAAGGCGCAGTAATCCATTCCAGTTTGGAGAACTTTGAATATCCGGCAAACAGGTATGATGTTGTGCTGTCGCGAATGGTCATTCATTACATCGACAACATTGAAAAGTTGTTTGCCTCCATCAGCCAAACGATGAAGAAAGAGGGGAAATTCGTCTTCAGTGTCCAGCACCCGCTGATAACTGCATCTTTTGCAAGCAAAATCGATGGTGATAAGAGGGGAAACTGGCTTGTGGATGATTACTTTATACAGGGCGAACGGCAGGAACCCTGGATTGGAAAAACAGTTGTGAAATATCATCGGAGCATTGAAACGTATTTCGGTGCTTTGAGTTCTGCCGGATTTATGGTGGAAGCCCTGCAGGAAGGGCAACCGAAGCCGGAGAATTTTGCTGACAGCGGGGAATTCGAACGGCGAACACGGATTCCGGTAGTGCTGATCTTTTCTTGCCGCATAGCCGAGGATGGCCAATAGAGAGGAACTGCGCAATGCTGCAAAACCCATATGAAATGCAAAGAGCCCAGCGGAAATTTTCCTCTGGGCTCTTTTATATTTGGAATCAGTGTATTTGACGGTACACGCCGACAACTTTACCCAGAATGGATACCGAGTCAACGATGATAGGGTCCATGGAAGAGTTTTCAGGTTGGAGCCGGAAATAGTTCTCTTCCCGGAAAAAGCGTTTGACAGTTGCTTCATCTTCCTCGGTCATCGCAACGACAATATCTCCGTTATTGGCTGTCTGCTGCTGTTTGACGATAACGTAATCGCCATTCAGAATGCCAGCTTCAATCATACTTTCACCCATGATTTCAAGCATGAAGATATGGTCATCTTCTGTGCCGTAGCTTTGTGGGAGGGGAAAATACTCCTCAACATTTTCAATGGCCGTAATCGGCTGGCCAGCCGTTACTTTACCGATAAGCGGCACATGCAGAACCGGACTTTTGTCGATTAAGGCTTCATCAGTGGAAATGACTTCGATGGCTCTTGGCTTGGTAGGGTCACGTCTGATCAGGCCTTTGCTCTCCAAACGGGCCAGGTGGCCGTGGACAGTAGAACTGGAAGCCAGCCCAACTGCTTCTCCGATTTCGCGTACGGAAGGTGGATAACCCTTTTCACGCACTTCATCTTTAATGAAAGTCAGAATGTCTTCTTGGCGTTTTGATACTTTTTTCAACAGTTTCACCTCTTTGGGTTAAAATTCATATTTTCTAATTTAATTATATCAACTTGGTTAATGAAATGCAAACATAGGTTCGAATTTTCGGTTGACAAAAACACTTGTTCGCATTAATATAAGAACATACATTCCGAACACACATTCCAGGAGGCGGTTATTTTATGGCTTATATCCAGAAAAACACATTTGTATTGCTATTTTTCTTTCTTGTATTGATCCTTTCATTTTATTACGTCCTCTCCCATAATAGTGAACAGGTACATATGGTCCAGCTGAAAATTGAGCAGGGAGATACCCTTTGGACATTGGCCGACGAATACAGCGGGAATATGCCGCATCATGAATGGATTGATGAAATTATGAAAGAAAACAGCTTGACGGCCCCGGTGATCACAGCCGGCCAGACTCTCAAGATACCGGAAGGGCAGCTTGATTTTGCCCCCGACCACGATCTTAAACTGGCGAGTGATTCCGAATGAAGAAGAAAGCTTTCATTTATTGCCGGGTCAGCACTGAAAAAGAGACGCAGGAAACCTCACTGGACCGCCAGGAAGAAGAGCTGATGAAATTCGCTTTCGATCAGGGCTATCTGGTGGAACAGGTCTTCCACGATCAGCACAGCGGCTATGAAATGGACAGGGACGGGTTGCTGGAAATGCTCAACAGCATCAAGACCGAAAAATTGGATGCGGTATTTGTGCAGGACGAAACGCGGCTCGGCCGCGGCCATGCCCGGATTGCGCTGCTGCATGTCATGAATAAATATGGCGTCGCCGTCTACACATTGTCCGATAAAGGGCAAATCGCGTTGAATGACATGGACGACATGGTGCTGGAGATCCTGGCCATCGTTGAAGAGTACCAGCGCAAAATACATAATGCCAAGATAAAACGCGGGATGAGACGTGCTGTGGAAAATGGCTACAAACCCGAGAAAAATCTCAAGGGGAAGGGAAATCCGCAGGGGCGGGAGCGGCTTGAGCTGCCGTTGGACCAAATAGTCAACCTGAAGGCCAATGGATTAACTTTCCACGAAATCGCCGTGACACTTGAGGGCTTCGGCTACAAAGCCAGTAAAGCTACAGTACACCGCAGATACAGAGAGTTCCAGAAACTGTCCCAAAACTAAATTCTTGCACTTGCCTTTCAATTTTTATACCATATGAAAGTAGAAAGGCGGATGTATATGTTAGTACCTGATAAAATGAACCGAATAAATGAACTTGCGAAAAAATCCAAGACTGCCGGTTTATCCGTTGAGGAAGCCAGGGAGCAAAGCTCTTTGAGGCAGGAGTATTTGGAGACATTCCGCAAGACGATGCGGGGCACAATTGAAAATGTTACTGTCATTGATCCAAACGGAGATGATGTTACTCCGGAAAAGGTCAAAAATAGCCGGGAGAATAAGTATTTGAATTAATACTTATTCTCTTTTTCGTTGTATTCTTTTCTATTGTTGACTAAACTAGAAAAGGAGAAAATTTTTTGTATCAGAGAGGATGTTACGATGTCGAACCATACAGATCAACTTGCAGTAACTACTATTCGCACACTTTCCATCGATGCGATTGAAAAAGCGAATTCCGGTCATCCCGGATTGCCTATGGGCGCAGCACCAATGGCTTATACCTTGTGGACCAAGCACATGAATCATAATCCGAAAAACCCGGATTGGTTCAACCGTGACCGATTTGTATTGTCGGCGGGCCACGGCTCGATGCTTCTATACAGTTTGCTTCATTTGAGCGGTTACGGACTTGAAATGGACGAAATCAAGAATTTCCGTCAATGGGATTCCAAAACTCCGGGTCATCCGGAATACCACCACACAACAGGAGTGGAAGCGACAACCGGACCGCTTGGACAGGGTATCGGTATGGCAGTCGGCATGGCTATGGCTGAAAAACACCTCGCAGCAACATATAATAAAGACAATATGGATATCGTCGATCACCACACTTTCGCTCTTTGCGGAGATGGAGATCTGATGGAAGGTGTCGCAGGCGAAGCGATTTCACTTGCAGGCCATCTGAAACTGGATAAACTGGTAATTCTTTATGACAGCAACGATATATCGCTTGATGGCGACCTCAGCATGAGTTTTTCCGAAGATATCCGGAAACGCTTTGAATCATACGGATGGAATTATCTGCGTGTTGAAGACGGCAATGAATTGGATGATCTGTCAGCGAAGATTGCAGCTGCCAAATCAAATTCAGACAAACCGACTTTGATCGAAGTGAAAACCGTCATCGGCTACGGCGCACCGAACAAATCCGGTAAAGCGGACGCGCACGGTGCACCTCTGGGTGAAGACGAGATGAAACTGGTCAAGGAAGCTTATGAATGGACGTTTGATAAAGATTTCCACGTGCCGGAAGAAGTCTATGAAACTTTCCAACAGGCGACAGAAGAGCTTGGCGGCAAAGCGGAAGCTGAATGGAACAAACTTTTCGAACAATACGAATCCGAGCATCCGGAATTGGCCGAGCAGCTGAAAGCCGCGATTCGCGGAGATCTTCCTGAAGGCTATGATGCTGAATTCCCGGAATACGAAGTAGGCAAAAAGCAGGCAACTCGCGCTTCATCAGGTGATATGGTCAATGCAATTGCCAAAACCGTCCCTTCATTCTTTGGAGGAAGTGCGGATCTTGCCGGTTCAAACAAAACAAATATCAAAGGCGGCGGAGATTTCGACGCAGAAAATGCGGCTGGCCGCAATATCTGGTTCGGCGTACGCGAATTCGCAATGGGAACTGCTTTGAATGGCATGGCCCTTCATGGAGGCTTGCATGTGTTCGGCGGTACGTTCTTCGTATTCAGCGATTATGCGCGTCCGGCAATTCGTTTGTCGGCACTGATGGGCTTGCCGGTTACGTACGTCTTTACCCATGACAGTGTTGCTGTTGGTGAAGATGGACCAACACATGAACCTGTTGAACATTTGGCATCTCTTCGTGCTATGCCGAACTTGAATGTAATCCGCCCGGCTGATGCCAACGAAACCAAACAAGCCTGGAAATTGGCGCTTACAGCAAAATCACACCCTACTTTATTGGTGCTTTCACGTCAGGACCTGCCAGTGCTTGAACAGACAGGCGAGCTTGCAGCAACAGGAGTGGAAAAAGGTGCTTATGTCGTATCAGGTGTTGAAAATCCGCAGGCGATTTTACTTGCTACCGGTTCTGAAGTGAGTTTGGCCGTTGAAGCTCAAAAGCAGTTGGCTGAAGAGAATATTTCAGTATCTGTGGTTTCCATGCCATCATGGGACCGTTTTGAGAAGCAGGATAAAGAATACAAACAATCAGTAATTCCTCCGACAGTGAAAAAACGCCTTGCCATTGAAATGGGATCATCGTTCGGATGGGACCGCTACATTGGAGAAGAAGGCGATATTCTTGCGATTGACCGATTTGGAGCAAGTGCTCCCGGCCAGCGCGTCATGGAAGAATTCGGATTTACACCGGATAATGTAGCAGCAAAAGTTAAGAAATTGATCAACGGTTAATTTTTGGCGGGAGCGAACTTGCTCCCGTTTTTCTTTTTTCTTATTATGGTCAGTGCGCCTGTTTTATAGTATAATTTTTTGGGTGCACTATTATATTTAAGCAACACGAGGGAGGTAATAAATTTGGATACATGGATCTGGATCACAATCGTTATTTTCGCTTTGCTCGCAGGTGTTGCTCTTGGATTCTTCATCGCACGCCGTTACATGATGAAGTATTTGCAGGACAATCCACCGATTAACGAAGAAATGTTACGCATCATGATGATGCAAATGGGACAAAAACCATCTCAGAAAAAAATCAATCAAATGATGGCTCAAATGAATAAAGCGTCTACTAAGCCTGGGAAACCGGCTAAAAAATAAAAAGCACTCAGCTGAGTGCTTTTTTTATATGCTTTATTAAAAAATAATATTATTATGTAATCTTGAAGGTGGTCAAATGACACCTTCAAGATTTTTCTTCTTTTTCGGGTTCTTTCTTTTCAGCGGGAAACAGCAGTGCAGATGCATATTCAGTCTCCACTGGCGGTAGGATTCCATGCTGCTTCAGGAAATCCCTCACTGTTTTTTTGTATTCCAGCGGGTTTTCATTGAAAGACTGGGCGTGTCCGCCTTTTTCAAATAATTTCAATGCTTTCGGCCCGTGCTTCAGTCTGTGCATATCGATGCTCATTTCAGGAAGCACGAAGTCATCAGGCAGGCTGTGGATGAACAAAACGGGTTTGTTTATCGATTTAACCGCATCGCGCGGCGTTACAGTGCTGATGTGATACCCTTCGCGCAGTTTCATGAAAACACCGGCAAGTTTTAATGCCAAAGGCGTTTTCATGGAGGTAGTGGTCTGCATGACATGCCGAATCTGCTCTGATATATCCGAATAGCCGCAATCGGAAATATAGAAAGCGGCGTCATCCCGCATCCCCGCATAAAGCAAAGTTGTTGCGGCGCCCATCGACTCTCCGTGAATGCCGAATACCAGCTCGGGTCCGATATGTTCCTTCAGCACGTCCACTACCACCTTGAGGTCCATCTTCTCGAAATGGCCAAAGCTGGTGGTTTTGCCGCCGGTGTCCCCATGGCGGCGGTGATCGTATACCACTGAGTTGAATCCGAGCTCTTCAAACATCCGTGCATATTTGAACGAATTGACTTTTGTTTCCGTCACCCCGTGGCAGATGACAGCATAGTATTTGGTATCATGCGGTTCAAGGAAAATAGCGTGGACTTTATAACCGTTTTCGGACTGGATCCAATGCTCTTCTTTATTTACATTGGCATACCATACTTCGTCATAGCGTTTGGCCGAGGTTTCGCGCTCCAGTATCAGATCTTCATCCTTTTTCTTTACATACATAAGCCGGTTGCTTGCGATGATGCCAACCGCGGTTGCCCATAATGTGAAAATCCCTGAGACAGCGGCTGAGATTTGGAGGATGCGTTTTCTCATGGCCAGTACTCCTTTACGCTCGGTTTTTGTATAGCGTATACATTCCCGTATTTATCGGATTTGACACATGCGGTTCTATTTTATCTATCGCTTTATAAAGCTCTTCCAAATCAATCCCTGTCCGGATATCCATCCTGTGCAGCATATTTACGACATCTTCCGTTGCGACGTTGCCTGTGGCTCCGGGTGCAAACGGGCAGCCGCCAAGTCCGCCGGCTGATGTGTCAAAACGGTCGACACCTGCCTGCAGCGCAGCGAAAATATTTGCCAGCGCCATTTTTCTGGTGTCATGGAAATGGGCAGTAATCAATGTACCAGGGAATGTTTCTATCAATTGATGAAACAATCCATAGCTTTCGGCAGGATTTGCCATGCCGATTGTGTCAGCGACACTCAATTCATCGACACCCCAATCGACGAATTGACGGCATAGGCTGATGGTATCTTCCGGTTTGATTGCGCCCTCAAATGGACAATAAAATGCAGTTGAAATACAAGCCCTTATAAAGACATCGTCTTCTTTCAATTGCAGGATCAGTGGCTTTAACGCTTCCATGCTTTCTGCTGTAGATTTATTGATATTTTTCTTATTGAAAGAATCTGATACACCGACAAAAACAGCAAGTGCATCGGCACCGGCTTCACGGGCCGCGTTGATTCCGCGCTCATTGGGTGTCAGCACGAACTGGCGGCCGGCCTTTTTGGTTTCGGTTACGATTTCTTTTGAATCCCCCATCTGTGGCACCCATTTCGGTGATACAAAAGAGGTCAGTTCCATTTCTTCCACCCCCGCAAGCTGAAGACCTGCGATGAATTGCAATTTATCTTCAGTTGTAACAAGCTGCTTTTCATTTTGCAGGCCGTCACGCGGTCCAACCTCGATAATCGTTACTTTTTTTGGTAAACTTAACATAGTATCCCCCCTGATTCCATTGTATCGATGCGGGGGATAAAAGAGCAACAGTTTCAATCAAACAAGGGGGAAATGTAAAATGTCACATGAAATCGTAATCGTAAGTGCAGTTCGAACAGCAGTAGGATCGTTTCAAGGGAGCCTGAAAGATGTACCCGCCACTCAATTGGGTGCAATTGTCATAAAGGAAGCGGTAAACCGAGCCGGACTGAAACCGGAACAAGTATCTGAAGTCATCATGGGGAACGTTCTGCAGGCAGGCTTGGGACAAAATCCCGCGCGCCAGGCAGCCATCAATGCAGGCTTGCCGGAAACGGTTCCATCCATGACCATCAATAAGGTTTGCGGATCCGGCTTGAAGTCGATTCACCTTGCATATCAGGCGATTTTCGCCGGAGACGCTGAGATCGTGGTAGCAGGCGGCATGGAGAACATGAGCCGCGCACCTTACCTTCTTGAAAATGCACGCGACGGATTCCGGATGGGTGACCAGAAAGTTGTCGACAGCATGATTTCAGATGGTTTGACGTGTGCCTTCAACGATTATCATATGGGCAATACGGCTGAAAACCTTTGCGACATGTACGGGATTTCGAGAGAAGAGCAGGATAAATTCTCTGCACGTTCACAGGCGCGCGCCGCAGCGGCAGTAGAAGCCGGCAAGTTCCAGGATGAAATCATTCCTGTGGAAATTCCTCAGCGCAAAGGGGATCCGATCATCTTTGCAGTTGATGAATATATCAAAGCTTCCTCCACGGAAGAAAAATTGGGCAAGCTGCGTCCGGCATTCAAAAAAGACGGCAGTGTCACAGCGGGCAATGCTTCCGGGATCAACGACGGCGCAGCGGCGGTGGTCGTGATGACAAAAGCGAAAGCGGACGAATTGGGGCTGACTCCGCTTGCGACAATCGCGGCAAACGGCAATGCGGGTGTGGATCCGGCGATTATGGGGATCGGACCGGTCCAAGCCGTGAAAAATGCATTGGCGAAAGCGCAAATGTCACTCGAAGACATCGAATTGATCGAAGCGAACGAAGCTTTTGCGGCACAGTCGATTGCAGTCGATCGTGAGTTGAAGTTCAATCACGATATCCTGAATGTCAACGGCGGCGCAATTGCAATCGGACATCCAATCGGGGCAAGCGGAACACGCATATTTGTTACCTTGCTGCACGAAATGCAGAAACGTGACGCAAAAACAGGTTTGGCCACATTGTGCATTGGCGGCGGCCAGGGTGTGGCAACGATCGTCAAACGTCCGTAAGGAGAGGATTTCAATGGCAAAAAAAGAAGAACAGAACAATGGCTTATTCAATGAAGACGTCCTCGCGAAACTGAAAGACACCAAAAAAGCCTTGCAGGCCGAAGAGCAAGAGCGCAGGGAAGAGGAAGAGGCGAAACGCATTTTTGAGCGCAAACAGCGTGAGAAGAATATGTCCTTCGCCGAAATGTTGGATAAACACGATAATCAAGGCAGTAAATTTTAAGGAAAGAGCAACCCGGATATGCGAATGCATATCCGGGTTTTTCTTGCTGTAAAAAAGTTTCTGACGGAATGATAGTTTTTGACTTGGGAGAGAGATTGGGTTACATTATAAATTGGCGAACAATCAATGGTGATTTAAAATATAATGTTCGTATATAGGAGTGTTAATGATGGAAAATGTATTTGATTATGAAGATATTCAGTTAGTTCCTGCAAAAGCGATAGTAAACAGCCGGTCCGAATGTGACACGTCAGTGGTATTCGGAGGCCGCACTTTCAGGCTGCCGGTCGTCCCTGCCAATATGCAGACGATCATCGATGAAAAGACTGCCCTGTACCTTGCGGAAAATGATTATTTCTATATTCTCCATAGATTTAAACCTGAAGAACGTATCAGCTTTATCAAAGACATGCACAGCCGCAATCTTTTTGCCTCCATCAGTGTAGGCGTCAAAGAAGAGGAATATATTTTTATAAACCAATTGGCGGAAGCAGGATTGACGCCGGAATACATTACCATCGATGTGGCACATGGACATTCCGATGCGGTCATCAATATGATCAAACATATCAAAAAGGTGGTGCCGCAAAGCTTCCTGATCGCCGGCAACGTCGGGACACCGGAAGCTGTCAGGGAGTTGGAGAATGCTGGTGCCGATGCCACGAAGGTCGGGATAGGACCGGGGAAAGTGTGCATTACAAAGATTAAAACCGGATTCGGTACCGGCGGATGGCAGCTGGCTGCGGTAAGGTTGTGTTCAAAAGCGGCAAGCAAGCCGATTATTGCTGATGGCGGAATCCGTACCCATGGCGATATTGCGAAATCCGTCCGCTTTGGTGCATCGATGGTGATGATCGGTTCCCTGTTTGCGGGACATGAAGAATCACCGGGTGAAACTGTCGAACGCGATGGCGTATTGTATAAAGAATATTTCGGATCAGCTTCCGAATTTCAAAAAGGCGAAAAGAAAAATGTTGAAGGCAAAAAAATGTTTGTCGAATACAGAGGCGCATTGCAGGATACATTGACCGAAATGGAACAGGATCTGCAGTCGTCCATTTCCTATGCGGGCGGCGACAAACTGGATGCCATCCGTCATGTGGATTATGTGATTGTGAAAAGTTCCATCTTCAATGGCGACAGAGTGTATTAAGAAACGTACAGAAGCGGCAATTTGAATCGAAGTCGCAACAAAGCCGGCACCGAGAGCGAAACAAGGCTCTCGGCGCCGGCTTTTAATATGTCTGTCATTTAATTGTATCCCAAAGTACGGAAACAGAATTTATTCAGATTCTGCCAACTCCATCATATAGCGGACGGTTTCCTTGTCAGAGCCGGTCGGGAGCTGGAACTCATGGCTGTATTTTTCATGGCCCTTACCGGTGATGACCACCCAGTCGCCTTCTGAACTTTCATTGATGGCTTTCTGAATGGCTGTTGTACGGTCCATCTCGACCGCCCCTTTATCATTTCCGTAACGATCAGCGAGCTCAGAAGATAACGTTTGCATCTCTTCAGCAGAAACCGAATTCAAGTCATCGGTCGTAAGGATGAAGTGGTCACTGAGCCGTGAACTGATTTCAATCATTTCCTTGCGCTTGGTGGTGTCGCGGTCTCCGCGGAAGCCGAATATGTGGATGATCCTTTTTGCACCGGATTCTTTTGCTGTTGTCAGACAATGGTAAACAGCATCAGGCGTATGGGCATAATCGACAATTACAACAGCGCCATTTGGAGTTTTTGAAGTTTCAAATCTTCCTTCCACCCCCTGGAAATTCTTAATGGTGCGGAGCGCATCCTCTTTCTCTACGCCTATAGAAGTCGCGGTTGCATAAGCCATTATGGAATTATACATATTGTGGATGCCGGCCATTGGTGAATGGATGATGGTCTGTTCCGGATCTTCGAGATGGACAGTGGAATCCGCCATATCAAGGGAACGGATCCGCAACCGGCTGTCAGGTGTGCGCCCGATGCTGCAGACATTAAAGCCTCTCTGCAGGAGATTGCGGTTGAGTTTTGTGCCCCACTCATCGTCTATGTTGATAATTGCTGTGCCTGCGGGCTTCAGGTGATCGAACAGGATGGATTTGGCTGCGAAATAACTTTCCATCGAGCCGTGGTAATCGAGGTGTTCATGATGCAGATTGGTGAACAGACACACATCGAATTCGATTCCTTCAATTCTATGCTGCGTCAGGCCATGGGAAGAAACTTCCATGACCACGGCCGAATCATTGCTCAAAGACAGCAATTGCTGAAGAACAAGAGCGCTGGGAGTAGTATTTGCTGATTTGATGGAAGCTCCATTTACGATATTCTGAATGGTGCCCATCACAGCGCAGGAAATGCCATTCTGCTCCAGCAGATGCTTGATCAGATAACTTGTAGTTGTCTTGCCGTTCGTACCTGTAATGCCGATCATTATTTTTCGGCTGGCCGGATCCCCGTAAAAATTCTTGGCGAGAATCCCGAGTGCGATTCGGGTGTTTGCCACTTGCAGATAGGGAACAGGCAGCCCATCCATTTCTTGTTCACCAATAACCATTGAGGCTCCTTGTTCGATGGCATGTACGATATGATTATGGCCGTCTTCCTTGAAGCCCTTTATGGCAATGAAAATAAACCCCTCTTTGACCTCCTGGGAGCTGTCAGCTAAGCCTTGTATGCCAAGGTCAAATAAATTTTCTTCTATGCTGTTTTGGAGTGTCAGTCCTTGTAAAAGGTGAGTTAGTTTCATTTATATGCTGACCTTTCTATCAGTGGATTTTGTCACTCAGCTTTTCTCAGGTGAGTTGAAGATATAAAGCTTGTATGTATAGATGTATACACGTCCTGACAGAAGATGAAGATTCCTATTAGTATTACACCACGCATCCCTCTGGAAACCAAGTAACTTTAGAACTAGTGCTTTTCTATTTAACGGATAATTCTTACTATTCAGTCTATTATAACCGAAGCACAATTACAATTGAAAGCTGGTATTTTCTTCGTTTTTTCCTTTAAAATTGACCCCAGTGGAAAGGGGAGGCTATGAATCTCCCCATTTCAAGTCCGGTGCTGGGTATATTGGGATTTTTTTGTAATCTTTTTTGCTGTATTGATCTTTTCGGTGGAAACGGCAATATGATAGGCGGCAATCGTTTCCCGGATCTGGTCGGGTGAACTGGCACCGGCGACAACGGAGGCTACAGCGTTGTGCTGTAGGACAGAATGGATAGCCAGGGCATTCAAATTACCTTCGATTGCCAATAAATCTGTCAGCACCTTTTGTAGTTCGTTGGAATTGTAATCCATATAGCCGTCATGATTCTTTGCCCGTGCAAGGCCATCGGTCGTCAATAAACCTTTTGCGAAAGTGCCCCGTGTTACTACGGATCTTCCCGCATCATCGATTCTGTCCAGAAGCTCTTCTGGCCGGCGGTCAAGAAGGCTGTATTGCATCATAATTGAAACGATGGCACTCCTTTCAAGGAAACGGTTGATGACATTGGGGCGTATTGACGAGATGGCATATTCGCGGATCAGCCCCTCTTTTTTCAACGACTCGAAAGCTTCGATCGCTTCTTCTGACGAATCTGTGATCATTCCTCCATGGAGCTGATATAAGTCGATCCAATCAGTATTCAGGCGTCGCAGGCTTTCATGGACTTGGGACACGATATAGGATTTTGACGGATTCCATTTTACTTCATCGGAATCCTCTTGCCATTGATTGCCTACTTTTGTCGCTAAGATGATATCTTTTCGCCGGTTGCCCAGCGAACGGCCGACAATTTCCTCGTTCATTCCTTTGCCGTAGAGATCGGCCGTATCAAAATAATTGATGCCTCCGTCAAGCGCTTCATCGACGATGGCTTTTGCTTCTGGCAGATTGTTCGGCAAAGACATGCAGCCGAGGGCGACTTCGCTTACTTCCAGTGAACTGTTGCCCAGTTGCTTGCGTTTCATCTGTTTCACCCCGTTTTAGAATGTTGTTCTTCCTATGGTATACTTTGCGGTAGAAAAATCACAAACGAAAAGAGGCTCTTTATGAAAAAATTCGAAGAAAAGACAATCAGTTCGGAGCGCATATACGAAGGGAAAATCATTAACTTGAAAGTCGATGAAGTAAGTTTGCCAAACGGACATACCTCAAAACGCGAGTTGATCGAACATCCCGGTGCTGTTGCTATAGTCGCCATCACCGCGGAGAAGAAGATAATAATGGTCGAACAATACCGTAAAGCACTTGAGCGTTCAATCATTGAAGTGCCGGCAGGAAAGCTCGAAAAGGGGGAAGACCCGGAAACTACGGCTATGCGGGAACTCGAGGAGGAAACGGGCTATACAGCGGCTTCACTCCAGCTGATCCAATCGTTTTCCACTTCTCCCGGCTTTGCGGACGAAGTGGTTCACTTATTTTTTGCTGAAGGGCTCAGTAAATCCCAATCAGGCGCTGTTACCGATGAAGATGAATTTGTCGAACTCATGGAAGTGACGGTGGAAGAAGCCGAGCAAATGATGCAGGATAACCGGATTTATGACGCGAAAACCGCTTTCGCCGTTCTGTGGGCAAAACAACGATTGTCAAATGAGAATCAGAGGGGTTAGCACATTATAATCATTATAATTTAAACGCGGCGTGTATCCTTGTAATTGAGAACGGACCTTTGATATAATGAAAGCAGTTTGAGGGAGGGCGTCGCATGGAAACCAGGATTGACCGGATTAAAAAGCAATTACACGCTGCGAGCTACAAGTTGACGCCACAGCGCGAAGCGACCGTACGAGTATTGCTAGACCATGAAGAGGATCATCTGAGTGCAGAAGACGTCTATCTGTTAGTAAAGGATATTGCACCGGAAATCGGACTGGCAACAGTTTATCGGACCTTGGAGTTATTGACTGAATTAAAAATTGTCGACAAAATAAATTTCGGTGACGGAGTCTCGCGTTTCGACCTCCGTCAAGAAGGCGCCGCCCATTTTCATCATCATCTCGTGTGCCTCGAATGCGGTGCAGTGGATGAAATACAGGAAGATTTGCTGGAAGATGTAGAAGGTGTAGTGGAAAAACGCTGGAATTTTCAAATTAAAGACCACCGTCTTACTTTCCATGGCATCTGCTGGCGCTGCCATGACCGCAGCTCACAAGATTCACCGGAAAAATGAGGCGACAGAAAGTAACGGCCATTAATGGCCGTTTTTTTTGTTTTTATTCAATTTGAATTAAAGAATCAGTTTTCATATATACTGCTTTGCGCCAAAGCCGGCGCCTGCAATGCAGACAGAGACAGGAGCACAAGTTTTGGGAAGTCGAACTGTTTTGCAGAATATCGGCTGCTGTAGATCATGAGTTCGGCTAATATAACTTCTATGACCAAGCAAACAACAAAGGAGGCGGAGAAGATGAAATACGCGAAAGATGCTCTGGATGATTATATGCAATTTCTCCGAGTGGAACGGCAGTTGGCAGCCAATACTTTATTATCCTACGAACGCGACCTGAAAAGTTATGTGCAATACCTGAAAGAAGTTGAACAATTGGACTCGCTGCGCAATGTGGAACGGATACATATATTGAATCATCTCAGCCACCTGAAAGAGACGACGATGTCATCGAGGACGGTGGCACGGCACATTTCTTCCATACGGTCGTTCCACCAGTTCCTGATAAGGGAACGGATTGTCGACAAAGATCCGACTGTGCATCTTGAAATGCCACAGATGGACAAGAAATTGCCGAATGTGCTGTCGATAGAAGAAGTGGAAGCTCTGATTGAGGCACCTGATACTTCCAAAGCGAATGGCAAAAGAGACCAGGCCATGCTTGAATTGTTATATGCCAGCGGAATGCGTGTCAGCGAATGCATCAATTTGGATATGGAGGATGTCAACCTCACGATGGGCTTTGTGCGCTGTTTCGGAAAAGGCGGCAAAGAGCGCATTATTCCTCTCGGAAAATCAGCACTGGGTGCCTGCAAAGATTATTTAGCCGGTCCAAGAAGCGAGCTGGAAAAAACCGGAGTTACGACAGATGCTTTATTCATCAACCAAAGGGGTAAAAGACTTACGAGGCAGGGATTTTGGAAATTGCTGAAACAACATGCCCAAAAAGCGGGAATACAAAAAGAATTGACGCCGCATACATTAAGGCATTCCTTTGCGACCCATCTGATTGAGAATGGCGCAGATCTCCGGGCAGTCCAGGAAATGCTGGGCCATGCAGACATTTCGACAACGCAGATCTACACTCATGTCAGCAAAACAAGATTGAAAGATGTTTATTCACAATTTCATCCTAGAGCATAAAATAGGTCAGACATCTGACATTTTAAAGTTTTGTGGTAAAATAGCAAGGTAAATAAGGTAAACAAGGAGGGTGTTAAATGACAAACAAACGATTTAATCGCATTCATTTAGTTGTTCTGGATTCCGTGGGGATTGGCGAAGCCCCTGATGCTGAAGCATTCGGCGATAAAGGTTCCGATACACTGGGCCATATCGCTGAAGCAGTGGGTGGTTTGAACATGCCGAATATGGAACGGTTGGGCCTCGGCAATATCAAGGCGGCAGAAGGGATTTCCCCTGTAACTTCACCGGAAGCTTATTATGGGCGCCTGCAGGAAGCATCTGTCGGAAAAGACACGATGACCGGACACTGGGAGATCATGGGGCTGAATATTGATACGCCATTCAAGGTCTATCCTGATGGTTTCCCGCCGGAACTGATTGCACAACTCGAAGAAAAAACGGGGCGCAAAGTAATCGGCAACAAACCTGCCAGCGGCACAGAAATTTTGGATGAACTTGGGGAAGAACACATGAAAACCGGCGCAATCATCGTCTATACTTCCGCTGATCCGGTTCTTCAGATTGCAGCGCATGAAGAAGTCGTGCCGCTTGAGGAACTGTATAAAATCTGTGAAATAGCGCGGGAACTGACCCTGTCGCCCGAATTTTTGGTGGGCCGGGTAATCGCCCGTCCTTTCCTTGGGGAAAAAGGGGCGTTTAAACGGACAACGAATCGACATGATTACGCCCTGACACCATTCAGCCGGACAGTCATGAACGAATTGAAGGATAACGGCAAGGATGTCATCGCCATCGGAAAAATTGATGATATTTATAACGGAGCAGGTGTAACCAAAGCGCTTCGCACGAAAGACAACACTGACGGAATGGACATACTGGCTCAAGTGGCCGGAGAACCCTTCACCGGCATCAGCTTCCTGAACCTGGTTGATTTTGATGCGCTGTTCGGACATCGCCGGGATCCACATGGATACGGAGCGGCACTTGAAGAATTCGACCGCCGATTGCCTGAAGTTCTGGAAAAGATGGACAGCGAAGATCTTTTGATCCTCACTGCTGACCATGGCAACGACCCGACATTCTCGGGCACGGACCATACACGCGAATTTGTCCCTTTGCTGGCCTATTCACCGCGCTTTGCCAGAGGGAAAGAATTGGGGCTCGGTTCCACATTTGCGGATATTGGTGCCACAATTGCTGATAACTTCTCCGTGCCGATGCCGGAGTTCGGAACAAGCTTCCTGTCAAAATTAAAATAACAAAGGTGGTTACCCTGCATGAGAATGGTAGATTTGATCGAAAAGAAAAGAGACGGTTTTGAACTTTCAACAGAAGAAATTCAATATATCGTTACTGGCTATACAGCTGGCGATATTGATGATTACCAGATGAGCGCATTTTTAATGGCTGTCTATTTCCAGAACATGACCGACCGCGAACGTGCGGACCTGACGATGGCCATGGCCGCTTCAGGAGATCAGATTGACCTTTCCGCAATTGACGGCATTAAAGTGGACAAGCATTCCACAGGGGGTGTCGGAGATACGACGACATTGGTTCTGGGGCCATTGGTAGCTGCATGCGGAGTGCCGGTAGCAAAAATGAGCGGACGCGGCCTCGGCCATACAGGCGGTACGATCGATAAACTGGAAGCCATCGAAGGTTTCCATGTTGAACTGTCCACGGAAGACTTTATCAAACAGGTTAACGATATCAAAGTGGCGGTTATCGGCCAAAGCGGCAACCTGACACCTGCTGATAAAAAGCTATATGCACTTCGGGATGTTACGGCTACTGTAAACAGTATTCCGTTGATCGCCAGCTCGATCATGAGCAAAAAGATTGCAGCCGGAGCTGACGCCATCGTGCTCGACGTGAAGACGGGTGAAGGTGCATTTATGAAAACGGCTGAAGATGCTGAGGAATTGGCACATGCCATGGTCGGCATCGGCAATGCCACAGGACGCAAGACAATGGCGATCATTTCTGATATGAGCCAGCCTCTGGGCTTTGCCATCGGCAATGCGCTGGAAGTAAAAGAGGCAATTGAAACATTGCAGGGCAAAGGACCTGAAGATCTCACCGAACTTTGCCTCGTGCTCGGCAGCCAGATGGTCGTTGTAGGCGGAAAAGCAGATAACCTGGATCAGGCACGCAAAATGCTGGAAGAAGTAATCGACAATGGGAAAGCATTGGAAGTGTTCCGCCAGTTTATCAAAGCCCAGGGCGGAAATCCTTCAGTAGTGGACGACGTCAGCTTATTACCGCAGGCGAAATTCGTGAAAGAGGTTCCATCCCAGAAAGAAGGTTACGTTTCCTTTATGGAAGCAGACGAAATCGGTACTGCAGCAATGGTGTTGGGAGCTGGCAGAGCAACAAAAGACTCCGAGATTGATTTGGCTGTAGGCATCGTGCTTCACAAAAAAGTCGGTGATTTCGTCCGGAAAGGTGAGGCGATAGCGACTGTCTATTCAAATACAGAGGACCTCGCACAATGCCTGGAGATGTTATATAATAGTATAGAATTCAAAGATGAACCGGTTGAAAAGATTCAGCTGATTTCAAAATTGATTACAGACTAGGAAAATCTTGCCGGAAACTCCGGCAAGGTTTTTTCAAATTTTCCATTCAGGGGGACAATTATGCATTTATACGGGACTCAAACCATCGACGGACATGGCCACTTAACTATCGGAGGGGTCGATTCGGTCGATTTGGCCAAAGAATATGGGACTCCGCTGTTTGTTTATGATATCGAACTTTTCCGGAACCGGGCACAGGCCTTCCAGCAAACTTTTGAAAACGCCGGTATCGGTTATCAGGTGGCATATGCCAGCAAAGCTTTTTCAAGTGTTGCAATCTATCAGGTTGCGGCTCAGGAAAACCTTTCGCTTGATGTGGTATCCAGTGGAGAATTATTCACAGCTGTTAAAGCGGGTTTTCCGAAAGAAAAGATTCACTTCCATGGCAATAATAAAAGCATCGATGAACTGATGATGGCGTTTCAAGAAGAAATAGGGTGCATCGTTGTAGATAATTTTCACGAAATTTCACAGCTGAAATTTCTTTCTGAGAAGCTGGAACAGCCGATGAATATACTTCTGAGGGTTACACCGGGAATTGAAGCCCATACGCACGATTATATTACAACCGGCCAGGAAGACTCGAAATTCGGGTTTGATCTGAATAACGGCCAGGCTGATGAAGCATTCCAACAAACTTACCAGCATGAATTCCTGAACGTTCTCGGCCTTCATTGCCACATCGGTTCACAGATTTTTGATACCGCCGCATTCCGGCTGGCCGCGGAAAAATTGGTCAAAAAAATGGCGGTTTGGCAAAAAGAATTTGGCTACCGATGCGAAGTGTTGAATCTGGGCGGTGGTTTCGGGATACGCTATACAGACGAAGACCAGCCTCTTGAGCCCTCACAATATGTAAAAGAGATGATCGAAACGGTTAAGGAAATTTCCGGGGAGGCAGAATTCCCTGTTCCTGAAATCTGGATTGAGCCCGGACGTTCGTTGGTAGGGGATGCAGGCACCACGCTTTATACAATAGGTTCGATGAAGGAAGTTCCGGGGGTTCGGAAATACATTGCGGTGGATGGCGGCATGTCCGATAATATCAGACCGGCGTTATACGGGGCGGCCTACAGCTCGCTGATTGCCAACAAAGCGGGCCAGGCACTGACAGAAACTTATACGGTAGCCGGAAAATGCTGTGAATCGGGAGACAAGCTGATTGAACGGGCAGAACTGCCTGAAGCTTCTGCCGGAGACATTTTGGCGGTATTCTGCACAGGCGCATACGGCTATTCGATGGCGAGCAATTATAACCGCATTGCACGCCCTGCAATCGTATTTGCAGAAAATGGTACGCATCAGCTGGCGGTCAGACGCGAGACGAATGACGATATGACCCGTCTTGATCTGGAATACAGGGCCGGGGCGAAACGAAAATGAGGAACACCAATATTGTACTTCTCATCATCCTATTGGTGATGGCGATTGGCTGGAGCCTGGCTTATTGGTTTTTCTTTGCAGATCAGGTAGGGTGAGTTTGCACGACCGCTTTTCCCTGTCCCTGCATCGCTGCGCCGGCTTCGTCGCAAAGAGCCGGCGCCAAAAAGTTTGAGCCAGCTCTCGCTGCCACCTTTCTTCTGAACTTGAGTTATTAAGGGATATATAGTAGGATAAGTTAAGTTGCTTTAAGATGAAAACGAGGGATTATTATGTTATACAGATACAAAAAATCATTCGAAAAAATTGCAATGGGTTTGCTGTCGTTCATGCCGAAAGAGCGTGAACTGAAAAAATTGCAGCAGACGATGCATATATATGAAGAAAATCCGGATTGGCAATTATATCTTTGGAAAAAAAATGAGGATTTTGTCGGGCTGCTGGGCATTGAAATGGCTGAAGACCGTTTCACGGTCCATCATATTTCCGTTAATCCTTCCCATCGCGGTGAAGGCATCGGACGTGCAATGATCGAAAAAATCCAACAGATCATGCAAGACAAAAAAATGCTTGCGACAAAAGAAACTGAAGCTTTCCTTACAAAATGTCCATCAAAAAAAGGCGAACTCTAATTTAAAGGTTCCGCCTTTTTTTTTGTTCCCGCAAATTGATGATTGATGTCCGGTCCCGAAGCCTGTGTTTGTGCATTAAAAAATGGGCGTCCAGAGTCTCGGATGGATTTTTAGCCATATGATGCCTGACTGCCTGGGCCAGTTCCTCTGATACGACAGGCAACCTGTAAGGAGTGAATGCTGTCCGGGCTGTTACTGCTTCGATTGAACCTGAAAGCTGATTCGCCAGGATTTTTCCGTCAAAGCCTTCTGTCCAAATTCCTGCATCCGACAATTTGTCTTTGGCCCGGATGAAAGAGCGCAGTGCCCCCGGGAAGTTGCTTCGGCGCCAATGGTACATGCCGACAGACATCTGGATCCACCCCGCAAGCGGATGCGTCTTGTCTTTCGGGGCGACATCCTTCCAATATTCTTCGCCGACTTCGTGGCATTCGAAATAATCTTCATTGGAATTGAAGTGTATGATGTATTGGATAAAGAGTGGATGATGGAGTGGGTGCATTTTGATCCCCTTTCTACTATAATATATTGAGTATCTTTAACAGTCAGGTGGTTGGAAGAATGTCCTATGAAGTAAAGGTGGAGGCTTTTGAAGGGCCCCTTGATTTATTATTGCATTTAATACACCGTTTGGAAATTGATATATACGATATTCCGGTTTCTCAAATCACTACCCAGTATATGGAGCATATCCGCGCGATGCAAGTTCTTGAGCTTAATGAGGCGAGTGAATATCTGGTTTTTGCGGCCACTCTGCTGGCTATAAAAAGCAAAACGTTGCTGCCGGTCCATCAGGGCGACCTTGAAGATCCTGATTATGAGTTTGAAGAGCAGGATCCCCGGGATGAACTGGTTTCCCGGCTGATCGAATACCGGAAATTCAAGGAAGCTTCTGCACAGCTTAAGGAATTGGAAAGCGGGAGAGCGGCCATCTTCACGAAGCCGCCGATGGATTTGTCGGAATATCAGACCCTTGCCCCTTTTGAGAATATCGACCTTGAAGTCAATGCTTACGATATGCTTGGCGCATTCCAGAAACTAATGCGCAGAAAGAAATTGAAGGCGCCGTTGTCAGCCCGAATTGCCAGGCAGGAATTGTCCATCAAGGATCAGATGGCATCCATTGTCAGCACTTTAAAGGCGGCAAACGGAAAAGCGCACTTTACGGAATTATTCGCACACGATGACCGGTCAGTCATGGTGGTATCTTTCCTGTCGTTACTGGAGCTGATGAAAAGGCAAGTCGTGGCAGTCGACCAGGAAAAGAACTTCACCGATCTGATGGTCGAACTGAGAAAGGAATCGTGGAACTATGATGACGCATCTTTCAAGTAAAATAGAAGCTTTGCTGTTTGTAGCCGGTGATGACGGCCTTTCGATGAAGCAGCTTGAATTTCTGACCGAGGCCGAAGAAAAGGTGATTTCAGATGAAATTGCCGCAATGGCGGTAAGATATGAACAAACTGAAACGGCTGGAATCGTGATCAAGGAATTGGCTGGTGTCTATCAACTGGTTACGAAAAAAGAAGTAGCCGACACGATTCAACGTCTAGTGGAAAACCCGACCGTCCAGTCCCTATCCCAGGCCTCCCTCGAAGTTTTGGCAATCATCGCCTACAAGCAGCCCATTACAAGAGTGGAGATAGAAGATCTCAGAGGCGTAAAAAGTGAAAAGGCTTTATATACCCTTGCCGGCAAAGGACTTATTCAGGAAACCGGCAGAGCAGAAGGAACGGGACGTGCGATTCTTTACGGCACGACCGGCGAGTTCCTGAATTATTTTGGGCTGAAGAACCTCGATGAACTGCCTGCGCTGCCGGAAGAAGCGGGAGCAGACACGGAAGATGAAACGGACCTTTTCATGACCAAATTCCAGGAAGCATTCAAAGAAGAAGCGAAAGTATAACATATAGTAAGTTGATTTAAAGAACCAGCAAAATTATGACGCTTCGGCTAATGTCTTTGAAGCTGTTTTGCGGAATATCGGCTACTGAAATTTATTTATTCAATATAGAACATTAAATTAGATGGGGTGAGTTTATGGAACGATTGCAAAAAATGCTGGCACATGCCGGCGTCGCTTCAAGACGAAAAGCGGAACAAATGATTTTGGACGGAAAAGTCCGCGTGAACGGAAAAGTGATCAAGGAATTGGGCACGAAAGTTTCCAGTTCGGATACGATTGAAGTCGAAGGCGTACAACTTGAAAAAGAACAGAAAGTCTATTTCTTATTGTACAAACCGCGCGGTGTCATATCAGCGGTAACAGATGATAAAAATCGGAAAGTGGTTACAGACTTTTTTGAAGGGATAGATAAGCGGATTTATCCTGTGGGACGCCTGGATTATGATACGTCCGGTTTGTTGATCATGACCAATGATGGAGAATTCGCAAATATCCTTACACACCCGAAATATGAAATTGATAAGACTTATGTGGCAAGACTGAAGGGGATACCTGAAAAGGATGAACTTCGGAAATTGGAAAAAGGCATCAAGTTGGAAGACGGGATGACGGCGCCAGCGAAGGTTAAACTCCTTTCAGGTGACAGCAAACAGGGCAAAGGGATCGTCCAGATTACAATTCACGAAGGCAGAAACCGTCAGGTAAGAAGAATGTTCGAAGCAATTGGCTATCCTGTACAAAAACTGAGCCGCGAACAATTCGGATTTTTGACGTTGCACGGACTGAATGCAGGAGAGTCGCGCCAATTGACATCGCATGAAGTGAAACTGCTGCGTGTCATGGCTGAAACAGGCAAGAGGCACTAACGTTCACAAACCCTTCAAAACTCCGGGTTTTTTGTATATTAAACTTTGCTATAATGGGTTCAATAATGACCTCGGAGGAGGAACTACGCATGTCAGAAGATAAAAAAGCGAAAAAACCGATAAAAAAAAGAAACCGCGCGATCATGCGTTCAGCCATATTAGCTTTGCTGGTATTCGCAATCGGCTACACAATCTATAACAGTGTCACCGCTGAGGATGTCGAATTTTTGAGAACAGGCGATAAGGCTCCGGATTTTGTCCTCAAGGATATGGAAGGCAACCAACACAAGCTGTCAGATTATAAAGGCCAGGGTGTATTCCTGAATTTCTGGGGCACCTGGTGTGAACCCTGCGTTGAAGAAATGCCTGCCATGGACAGGCAGTATAAAGAGTTCGAAGAACAGGGTGTACAAGTACTTGCTGTAAATATCGCCCAATCTGATTTCGAAGTGCAGTCATTTGTTGATCGTTTCAAATTGTCTTTTCCGGTAGTGATAGATAAATCCAAATCGGTTATGACGGCTTATAATATCAGGCCTTTACCGACTACCATTCTCGTCAATCCGGAAGGTGAGATTGAGCGGATTGTCACCGGTGAAATGTCGGAACAGGATATTAAAGGCTTCATGGAAGAAATCAGACCTCAATAAGGAGTTTTTTGGGATGGAAAATTTGCAATGTAAATGTGGACACATTAATCCGCCTGGAACAATTCTGTGTGAATCCTGCGGCCGTTCATTGACTGAAGAAGAACAGAACAAAAAATTGGCGGACATGCGCTACGAAGGAACTGCCCGCCGCTCTCAGACTTACAATAAATCAATAATCGATAAGATATGGAATTTCTTTTCGAGTGTGAAAGTGGGCGTCAGCATCATTGCATTGCTGCTGGTTGCAGCCGCGGTCGGCACTATATTGCCCCAAGCCCAGTATGTTAATGTACCGGTCAGAAATGACGCAACCATCAAAGCCTATTACGCTGATGTCTACGGTGAAATCGGCAAAATCTATCATTTCCTCGGCTTCCATGATCTCTATGGATCGATCTGGTTCATTGTTTTGGTCGGCATGTTGGCCATTTCACTTATCGTGGCCAGTCTGGACCGATTTGTACCTTTATACCGCTCGTTAAAAAACCAGCGCGTACTGCGCCATCGCAGCTTCATGAATAAGCAGCGGATCTATGCTGAAGGCGATGCACCAGCAGACGCCATGCAAAAGGCTGAGGGGAAACTGAAAGAGCTGAAATATAATGTGACAGTCGATAAAAATGGCTTGCTTGCAGAAAAAGGCCGTTTTTCACGATGGGGCCCTTATGTGAATCACATAGGCCTCATCATTTTCCTGTTCGGGGTCATGCTTCGCATGATGCCCGGATTTTATGTGGACGAAACGCTGTGGATTCGCGAAGGAGAGACTCGGGCAATCCCGGAAGCACCTGGTTACTTCCTGGAAAATGAGAACTTCACCCTTGAAACATACACAGGCGAAGGCGAGGAAGCAAAGTTTGAAGAAGCCATTGACCGCGTAGGTTCTGTCGCCAAGAACTATCAAACGGATATCGTTCTCTATGAGGCACCGGAAGAAAGTCTTCCCGGAGCTACCGACGAGATGGAAAAAGTCAAAGAACATGCTATCCAGGTCAATCAACCGTTGAAATTTGACGGTTATGCCGTTTACCAGATGGATTTCCGTCAGAATGAGTTGAGAGCAATGACTTTCGATCTGACGAATAAGGAAACGGAAGAATCGCTTGGTTCACTGACGGTCGATCTGGTCAATCCTGAGAAATCCTATGATTTGGGCAATGATGCCCGTGTTGATCTGCTGGGTTATTACCCGGATTTTTCAGGCTTTGAGGACGGCGAACCACAAACAGAAACTCCGATTCCGAACAACCCCGGATTTCTTGTAAGAATGTTTACGCCGGAAACTCCTGAGGGCGAAGTCAGTTTTATCGTCATACAGAATACGATTGAACCGTTGGGAGATAATCAGTATAAACTTACTTTCCAGGGAGCCGAAACCCGTGACGTTTCAGGTTTGACCATACGGAAAGACAAAACATTGCCAATCCTCGGGCTTGGTGGGCTGATCTTTATGATCGGCGTCGCCCAGGGCATGTATTTCAACCATCGCCGTTTCTGGATTCAACAGCAGGCGGATGGCTCGCTTATTATGGCTGGTCATACAAACAAAAACTGGTTCGGTCTCAAGAAAGATCTTGACCAGGTTTCCGAACATGCATCTCTTCCACCTTACACAGATCAGCAGGAAGAGATTGAGACACAGGAAAAGCTGAAGAATCAGCAGAAAGTGGAAGGTGATGAATTGTCATGACATTGGCGGATATAAGTTCAAATTTACTGTACGTCGCTTTCGTAGCGTACTTGATCGCCACATTCGTTTTCGGTGGGGCAGTCAGAGGCAATAAGGAAGGCTCATTCAAATCCGAAGGCCGTTGGGGGAACATCGCTTTCATCATCACCATAATCGGATTTCTTTCTCATCTGGGTTACTTCTTTACCCGGTGGGGAGCGACCGGGCATGCACCATTAAGCAATATGTTTGAGTTCACCACAGCTTTCGGTATGACCCTGGTTGGTGGATTCATCGTCATCTACCTGCTTTATAGAACGCCGGTACTTGGCATGGTCGTTCTGCCGATCGCTTTGCTGATTATCGCGTTTGCCAGTATGTTCCCGAGCGAGGTCAGTCCGCTGATTCCTGCGCTGCAGACAAATTGGCTGGCGATCCATGTCAGCACTGTCGTGATAGCTGAAGGGATTTTGGCAATAAGTGCAGGTGCAGGATTGATTTACCTGCTGAAAGTTGTTGATATGACCAAAAAGTCGAACCAGCGATTTTGGCTGGAAGCGATGATGTATTCACTGGTTGTTGTAATGGGATTCGTCGTTGCAAACAGTTACTTTACCTTGACCGGCTACGAAGCCGAATTTACCTATATTGATAAAGATGATAATGAGTCTTCAATCACTTATAATATGCCGCCACTTGTCGGGATGAACGAGTACACCGCTTTGACGGATGATGCGATGGAGCCATTATTCCAAACTCCTCCCATTATCAATGCCGGCAAAGTTACTACTATACTGTGGTCGCTTATTTTCGGAACAGCACTGTACTGGTCCATCCGGTTGATTGCACGCAAGCGAATTGCAGCGATCTTCAAGCCGTACGTCAAAAACGTTAATCTGCAATTAATGGATGAAATCAATTACCGCGCAGTAATTATCGGTTTTCCGTTGTTTACGCTTGGCGCATTGATCTTCGCCATGATTTGGGCACAGATTGCCTGGTCTCGTTTCTGGGGCTGGGATCCAAAAGAGGTATGGGCACTTGTCACCTGGTTATTCTACGCTGCGTATCTTCACCTTCGTCTCGGCAAAGGCTGGCAGGGCGAGAAATCAGCATGGCTTGCTGTCGGTGGATTTGCCATCATCATGTTCAACCTGGTGGCGGTCAACCTGATTATTGCCGGACTGCATTCCTACGCTTAAGGCATTGAATGAATACTAGATAAGGTGAATTTAAAGTATCAGACTAAATATGCCGCGCCGGCGCTAGAGAGATTTCTAGAGATATGGAGCAAAACAGCGAAGACGCCATGGGGAGCAACGCTCTTTCATGTCTCGAAGCTAGCGCAGCGATGCAGAGACAGAAACGAAGTTGGCTTTCCAACTTCGTTTCGACGAAGTGCGCTTTATGCCAGTGCTCCTGCATCGCTTCGCTGCTTCGTCGCAAAGACTTAGCCTCGCAAGCGTCGGCTAATGTCTTCGAAGTTGTTTTGCGGAATATCGGCTACTTAAGTTATTTATTTCCACTTATTATATAGTTACTTTTTACAATAAAGAGAAAGCGGGTGGAGAAAATGCAATATTTTTCTCCGTCCGCTTTTCTGGTTTAAGCTGCTGCAATATATATAGAAGAAACCCATTTTCATTTATTTTTGGAAATGTTATCGGTACAATGGAAGAATAGAAGAAAGTTGGAGGGATTGCGATGTCTGAGGAAATTACAATTTTAGTTGTGGACGATGAGGAAAGGATCCGCAGATTATTAAAAATGTATCTCGAGCGGGAAGGTTATTTGGTAGAAGAAGCGGAAAATGGTGTGCAGGCCGTTGAGATGGCAACAGAAAAGGACTACCATTGTATCTTGTTGGATCTCATGATGCCAGAAAAAGACGGCATTGAAGTCACAAACGAATTGCGTGAAACGAAAATGACACCGATTATCATGCTGACTGCAAAAGGCGAAGAGGCAAACCGCGTGGAAGGCTTTGAATCCGGCGCGGATGATTATATCGTCAAGCCTTTCAGCCCGCGGGAAGTGGTGTTAAGGGTCAAAGCGATTCTTCGCCGGTCCTCCGCATATTCACCATCATCCAATTCGACCGTTTCAAAAGATCTCGTGGTATTCCCGCATCTGACAATTGATCATGATGCCCACCGCGTAACAGCGGATGGAACTGAAGTGAATCTGACACCGAAAGAGTATGAGTTGCTGTATTTTCTCGCGAAAGCCCCTGATAAGGTGTTTGACCGGGAGCATCTGCTGAAAGAAGTTTGGCATTATGATTTCTTCGGTGATCTGCGGACGGTGGACACCCATGTAAAGCGCTTGCGTGAAAAATTGAACCGGGTTTCCGAATCTGCCGCTAAAATGATTGTCACCGTGTGGGGAGTAGGATATAAATTCGAGGTCGGGAATGAATAGAATATGGAATAGTGTAGTCGGGAAGCTGTGGATCACCATACTGCTTCTCGTTTCCTTTGTCCTTTTTATTGTGACCGTGCTGCTGTTGGAATTCATGGGTAATTATCACTCGCAGACAGTGGAAGAAACACTTAATACTGAAGCTGCAACAATTGCCCGTATTTTCAATGACGACGCCAATCTGGAAATCTCCTTGAATATCATCGACGATATTCTCGGCCCTGAGACCAATGCGGTAATTGCAGAAGTTCCATATGAAAGCAGTTATTATTTGCATGATGGGATGAACGGCGAAGAGATCCGGGAGAAAATCCTTAACGAACAGGCTTTCCAGAAAGTGTTCGAAAGCGATGAAACGGTGATGAAACAAATGCTTCTCCCTTCTTTGACGGATGAAGACAGGATGGAATCATATATTGTTCTGGCAAGCCCTTTGCAGACGGGAGAAGAACTCCATGGTACCGTTTTTATTTACCAGTCTTTGGAGGTAATGGATCGGACAGCGGAAAGAACGACCAATATTGTATTCCTGTCTGCCTTCATTGCGTTGCTGCTGACAACATTTTTTGCATTTTTTCTTTCTTCCCGCATCACTTCTCCCCTGCGTAAAATGCGTGAAGGGGCATTTGAACTGGCAAAAGGAAACTTTGATACAAGGGTCAAATCCACTTCAAAATATGAAATCGGACAGTTGGCAACTGCATTTAACCAGATGGGGGCACAATTAAAGCATCATCTGGAAGTTATCAGCCAGGAAAAAGAACAATTATCAAGCATCCTGACATCAATGGCTGATGCTGTAATCACCTTCAATCAGGATAAGACGGTCCTATTGAGCAACCCGCCGGCAGAAAAACTGATGCAGTATTGGGTCCTCAAAAAAACAAATCCGGATGGCAAACCTTTGCCCTCCGAACTTGTGCATATGCTTGACCACGTTCTGCATTTTGAAGAAGAAGTCGAAGAGGAGCTCGAAATTGAAGGTGCTTATTACGCCATTTCTTTCAGCCCATTGTACAGCGGTGAATCAGTGCGCGGTGCTGTAGCCGTTCTTCACAATATGACCGAGCAGCATGAACTTGAAAAACTTCGGGAAGATTTTATCGCTAATGTTTCCCATGAATTGCGAACTCCGATCGCCATGCTGCAGGGGTATAGTGAAGCACTTCTGGACGATGTGGGAACGACTGAAGAAGAGGGCAGGGAAATGACGAAAATTATTTATGAGGAATCACAGAGAATGGGGCGCCTCGTTACCGATCTGCTGAATTTGGCAAGGCTGGAGTCCGGCCAGATGAGGCTTTATAAAACTGTTGTCCAATTGAACGGTGTTATTGAGCGTATGACGTTGAAATTCTCGCAGGCTGCAAAAGAAGCGGGAGTGGAATTGCTGTTCGAAACAACAATCAGCGACTGGAGTGCCGCAGAACTTGATGAAGACCGGATTGAACAGGTGATGACAAATTTAATCGATAACGCGCTGCGCCATACACCGGAAGGCGGAACGGTGATTGTCAGAGCAGAGGAACAGGGCAAGTTCGCCAAAATTTCCGTTAATGACACCGGGTCGGGTATCCCGCCTGAGGATATGGCTTTTGTCTTTGAAAGGTTCTATAAAGCGGATAAGGCACGGACACTCGGCAAAGGCGGTACTGGTCTGGGCTTGGCAATAGCAAGCAATATTATAAAAGCACACGATGGAATGATCGATGTTGAAAGCGAGCTCGGGCAAGGGACTTCTTTCTATTTCCTTCTCCCATTAAAAAAGATGTAACTTTATTCGACATAAAACGACTAATTTTAAGAACGGGGGGAGTACATGAATGACTCCGTTTTCCACAGGCTATATGACCAGTATCACCAGGACGTTTTTCAGTTCCTGATTTATTTGGTCAAGAACCGCCATATCGCAGAAGATCTTATGCATGAAGTGTATATCCGGGTTTTCAGGGCATATGACCGGTTTGAGGGGAAGAGTACAGAAAAAACCTGGCTTTTCTCCATCGCAAAAAATGTAGCAATCGATCATTTCCGTAAAGCTTCTGTCAGGCAGAAGCATTCGATGGAACACTTCGATTGGGAAACGCAGCAATTGACCTCTTCTGAGCGCTTGCCGGAAGAAATATCTTTGTTGAATGAGGATAAGCTCTCATTATATAAAGCATTGGATACTTGCACAGGTGACCAGAAAATGGTCGTCATCATGCGCTTCTTCCAGGATTTGTCCATAGTTGAAACTGCCGATATCCTTGGATGGACGGAAGGGAAAGTCAAAACGACCCAGCACCGGGCCATCAAATCCCTGCGCCAAAAATTATCTGCGAAGGAAGGGGGATTGCAAAATGCCGAATAACAAATGGGATGAAGAAAACATCGAAAATTTGTTAAAGGATTTCCCCGCTATAAAAGATGAACGATCAAAAGAAGATGTTTATAAATGCCTTAAACAGGCGCGCAAACCACAGAAAAAGACGAGGCACTGGATTCCCTATTTAGTTGCAGCGCTGGCATTTATCACATTTGGTGTCCTGTTGGCTTCCATGCTCGGACAAAACAGCAACGACAGCGCTTTTGAAATGAGCAGCTCTGAAGGTGAAGGTGCCGAAGAAAGCATGGCCGAAAGCGGAGATGCCAATTCAGCTGCTGTCGAAGAAAGTGCAGGGGATGAAGCGGAAACGGCCGTAACAGATTCATCTGAAACAACGGATTCAGAAGAAGGTTCTGAAGCAGTCACCTCTGCGGAAAATACTGGCGAAGAGGCAGAGTTGTCCCTGTATGCCGACCAACTCGATGGAATGTCCCTTTTCACAATCGGACTTACGGAGAATGCGGTGGTGATTCCGGTTTCTTTCGTGCTTTGGGATGACAGGCTGCAGGAGGATTTTGGCACAACTGAAGTGGATGCGGCCCAACTCTATAACCGCTATGCAGCTGAAATAGATGAAGAAGCTTTAGGGTTTGAAGATTATCATCCATACAGCGGTACGGTCACGCGGACTGATGAAGGGATCGAACATGTTCTGCCGCAAAATCATGACTACGATATGGCTTCGGCGTCGATGACTGTCTATTTCAATTCACTGGCAGCCACGTTCGCTGATGCAGCTGAAATTTCAAGTATTGATGAATCCGGAAACCCTGCGAACTTTGATCAGGTGGGACCGGTGGAACCAATCGATCCCGCAGCGCAGAGGATTGCTTATTATTCCTATACGGCGACCACTGGAAATCCCTACCTCGTTCCGGGCTATAATATGCCGCACGAGACAGCAGTCGAAGCTCTAAATGCGATGAAGACGTCTCCAAATGATCTATATGGTTCATTAATACCGGCTGGCTTGGATTATACGGTTTCTGAAACGGAAGGGACGGTTACAGTCGAGTTTAACGAAACAGTTGATTTCGATTCTTATGGATATCAGGAAGTGATGCGCATGATTGAAGGGATGTCACTTGCCGCTGATTCATTCGGCAAAGAACTTATGTTGGAGAATACCGCTGCGAATAGTTGGGGCAGATTTGATTTTTCTGAACCCCTGCCGGTTCCGGCAGGCATAAACGTAAAGGACTTTAATAGCTGAAGGGAAGGTGCATTGTAAGCATAGCTGTTTACAATGCACCTTTTTTCGATTATCATTATTTTGTAATCCAATAAAATATCGATTCATCTTCGGGGCAGGGTGCAAGTCCCTACCGGCGGTAATTGAACTCCTGTTCATAAGCCCGCGAGCCGTAAAACGCAGGATTTGGTGAGACTCCAAAGCCGACAGTATAGTCTGGATGGGAGAAGGTGAAGGTGCGGATGTGTGTCGTTTACTGCAAACGGTATGCTTTATTCAGTGTGCCTTATCTCCCTTAAGTGTTTTTGCGCTTGAGGGTTTTTGTATGTAAACACATGTTCCAAGCCTTTCTTCTGGTGAATCACGACAAGGAGAGAGGAATATGAAGAACAAAAAATTACAGTCGATGATTGTAATCGGAATGTTGAGCAGTATTTCATTTATATTGATGCTTTTCAACTTCCCACTGCCTGCATTGCCGGCATTTTTAAAAGTGGATTTCAGTGATGTACCGGCGTTGATTGCCGCAATCACGATGGGACCGGTAGCCGGTATACTCGTGGCGTTTTTCAAAAATGCATTGGATTGGCTTTTCCAGGGAAGCCCTACAGGCGTTCCGGTCGGCCATTTGGCGAATTTCGCAACGAGCATCTTATTTTTCATGCCGGTGTACTGGATATACCGCAGAATATCGACTAAAAAAGGAATGGCAATCGGTCTGGCTGCGGGTACGCTGACGATGGCAATCGGCATGAGCGTACTGAATTACCTGGTCTTTCTTCCGATGTACACGTACTTCCTGAATATGCCTGCTCAAACGGGCAACGCATTGTTCGGCACCATCGTTCTTGGTATATTGCCGTTCAATTTGATCAAAGGGGCTTTATTGACGTTTGTGGTCCTGTTGATGTTCAGCAGTATGCACAGATGGATTGAAAAGCAGCGAATGTTCTATCAGTCTTAACGACACCAATAAAATGAAATTTCTATGAGCCCAAACGCATAAAAGCCAGTGTAAGAAAGCAATCGCTTTTTTACACTGGCTTTTTTCTGCTTCTAAAATAAATGCCCGCGAGATTTTTTCCCGGGGCAATTATGCAGATTGTCTATCAGTCTTCATATTTTAATGGATCGCCTTCAAACGGTGTGTCCGAAACTTTGATGGAATCAGTTGGACAGCCTTCGAATGCATCTTCCATATCTTCTTCCAATTCATCTGGAACTTGGGTATTTCCCGTGTTATCATCTAGGATAACAAACGCGATTCCTTCATCATCATAATCGTAAATATCAGGTGCCGCAGCTCCGCAGGCGCCACAGGCGATACAAGTATCTTTATCGACAATGGTATACTTAGCCATAATCATATTCCTCTCCTTTATCTCCGAACTAGTTCAGTTATACTCTCGTATTCATTCTAAAGGTGTTTGATCAGTTTTTCAACCAAAAACCGCTAGGGGGCGCAGTCTTGTTATTTGAAGATATTCTTATCAAAATTTTAAACGCTGTTGATGGCGAGCGGACGATTTCTTCCCCCTACCATCTGGTGAAAGGGAAAAAATCGGGCCAGACATTACAGGATATCGGCTATTATAAACTCTATCCTTTTTTCGGGCTTCTGCCCCGACTCCAAAAAAAGGACTACGATCAGGCTGTGCAAAATCTCTTCGACAAAGGGATGATTGTGATCGACGGCCAGGTCGTCCGTGTCACGGAAAAATCCCGCAGCCAAAATTCCGGACCGACCCTATTGAATGGTTGGAAATTCCGGGGGAATGAACGATTATTCATGTCCCGTTTGTCTCTCATTGTCCAGACCCTGTCACATATCCATCAGAACAGCAGGGTTTTCGATCCCGTGGTCATCGCAGAGGATACACAGCGATGGGTAAAAGCCTACCTCCAAAGGATCGATTATCGAAATGTGGAAAACTGCCGAAAGTTCAAAAATGAAATTGCCGGGAGCCTGGCGGCGGTCGAAGTTGCCGACCAGCAAAAAATGGTCGTGCTGCAGCGCCTTTCCGGATACAAGCTTGGCGGCATGACGTGGGAACAGATTTCCAGACAAAATGGCTATGGCATCATCGATGTTCAACTGCAGGCGATTGAAACCCTGCATGGGTGGATGCAAACGGTCGAAGCCGGGAGTTTTCCAATGCTGCAAGACCTGCTTGAAGGAGTCATTCAGCAGTCGTCGTTGACAGAGACGGCAAAACGGACAGAAAGTTATTTCAAAAGCGGCCGGACTCTTGAGGAAATTGCGGCTTTACGGGGATTGAAGACCAGTACGATTGAAGATCATTTTGTCGAATTGGCGATGAATGATCCCAGCTTCGATATCTTCGCCTTTATGGAAAAGCCCCGCTTGGACAAAATTACCACGGTCAGCCAAGATCAAAAAACAAAAAGGCTCAGGGATATCAAAGAAAAAGTTCCGGAAGCAACCTATTTTCAAATCAGGCTGGCATTGGCTGCGAAGGGGGAAACTTGATGGATCTTGAAAAAACACTGTTAAACACTTATGGCTTTACTTCCTTCCGTCCCGGCCAGAAAGAAGTGATCGAAAAAATTCTTTCCGGACAGGATGTCATCGCACTCCTTCCGACAGGGATGGGCAAATCGATGTGCTATCAACTTCCTGCGCATCTGCTCGAAGGAAGCGTCCTGATCGTTTCGCCTTTGCTCTCCCTGATGCAGGACCAGGTAGCCCAGTTGAAGAAAATGGGGGAAAAGTCGGTCACTGCCATCAACTCATTTCTGGACCCGCAGGAACGCACAAACGTACTGAACAATCTTGGCAGTTACCGCTTTATCTTTATCTCCCCCGAGATGCTTGTCCAGCCTTATATCAAGAAAAAGCTGCAAGGCATACACATTTCTTTGCTGGTTGCTGATGAAGCTCATTGCATATCGCAATGGGGATTCGATTTCCGCCCGGATTATTTGCGTATTGCGGAAATTTTGCCGGTTCTCAAGCATCCCAGGGTACTGGCATTGACCGCTACTGCGACCGCCAAAGTCACATCAGAAATCATAAAGTATCTGGAAATAGTTGATCCTTTTATATATAGCCACCCGATGGACAGAAGAAACATTGCCTATGATATCCAAAAATTCAATAGCGGCAATGAAAAACTTAAATGGCTGACTCGCTTCGTGACAACCAATGGAGGGGCTGGGATCATTTACGCCGGGACCCGCAAAAAGTCACAGGAATTATCAGGTTTGCTGAATCAGGCGGGAATTCGGTCTGCATACTACCATGGCGGCATGGAGCACCAGGACCGGATTTTTGTCCAGCAGCAATTTCAAAATGGTGAACTGGATTGGGTCTGTTCCACAAATGCATTTGGCATGGGCGTACACATTCCCGATATACGACACGTAATTCATTTTCAGGTTCCGACATCCATCGAAGGTTATGTTCAGGAAGTGGGAAGAGCGGGAAGAGACGGCAGCCCGGCGCTCGCCACGCTGCTCTATGCCACAGGCGATGAAGAGCTTCTCGAAAGCCTGGTGCTTGATGATCTCCCAAACCGAAACGAAATCAGGGAAATCTATCAAAGTGAAAACGGCGGTGCTCAATTGGTCGAACAGGGCATTGTCAGAGAAACATCATTCAAGGTGATTTCCTACTGGAAAAATTTGTTGACAGAAAAAGAAACTATCCGTCAAATCGAAAGGCAAAAAATTGAGAAAATACTACAAACAGCCAAGATGAAAAAATTGGTGAAAATAGACAGCTGCATCAGAGAATACCTGCTCGAATGTTTCGATCAGCACCTGGAGAACCGCCCAGTTAATTGCTGTATCAACGAAGGATTGGATTACAGCGACTTTTTGGGGCGCAGCAAACAGAGTGCACTTGCGGTCCCGGATACATGGGAAAGTCGATTGAACGCTATTTTGTTATGCTAATTATGTATTATTATGGCATTTACAAATGGGACTTTTTTCGTCATAATAAAGTTATTAGCTAAGATTGGGGTAATTTGCGAATGGATAAAAGAAACTATCGGGATTCCTTGGAAAAAGATCGCCAGGAAATCAATGCAGAAGGCATTTCTGGCATGTCACGGAGAGCGCAGCGGCAAACGGGCAAGCAAAAATCCCAGAAGCGCAAAAATCTTTTATTGCCGGCACTATTCTTTATTTTCATCCTTATTCCGGTAACTATCTTAATTTATGTAGCTTTTATTTTTGAACCGGATGATACCTTGCTTGGAGCGGAAAATGAAAACGAAGTCAGCTTTGAAAATGTTTCAACATCTGAAGAATCGGCAGTATTGGTCCCTGAAGAAACAGAGGAGGACGTGGCTGAAGAAACAGAAGAAGTAAGAGATGATGAGGAAACCATTGTAACAGAGGTGAAAACAGAAGAAAAAGCTGAAGAAGCCGAAGAAACTGTAGAGGAAGAAACTCCTGCAGAAAGTGAAACGCCTGCTGAACAGGAAGCTCCTGCCGAGGAATCACCGGTTGTGGAAGCCCCTGAAGAGTCTTCTGATACTTCGAATGCAGTAACGAAAACGGTGATCGTGCAAGAGAATGAAACTTTGTACAGAATAGCCGTCAATAACTACGGTGCTTCCGGAGCCGGGGCAGCGGTCGAAAAGATTAAACAGGCCAACAGCTTAAGTTCCAATGAAATATATGTCGGACAAAAGTTAATCCTGCCTTAATAGAGGGTATCCGTTAGAGTCAGCAGGAATTGTTGAGTTAAACAAATAGACAGGAGTGAGCGAATGTTCGTAAAAAGCGCAATGATCAAAAAAGAAAAATGTTACACAGTCAAGCCCGGTGATTCTGTTCAAGTCGGATTGGATTTACTGGAAAAATATTCTGTGGATGCATTGCCGGTAGTCGATGGCAACAAATTTAAAGGCATTTTTACCTGGTACCATGCATATCAAGCGTTCTTCAATGCAGGAAAGAGCAAGGAAGAATACATAAATACAACCAAAATCAGCGACGTTATGGTGAACGGGGATGTTTACCTGAGTCTCGATGACGTTTATGAGAAAGCTTTGGTTGAATTGAGCGACTTTCCGATTATTGCAGTTGTGGAAGAAGGGGAATTCCTCGGTATCGTCACACGCTTCGATCTGGTGAACCAGTTGCAGAGTGCTTTCGGGATGAAGAAATCCGGTTATCGGATCACCTTCACTTCCGTGGAATCAGAAGGCCGGATTGGACGGCTGGGCGAGCTGATCGAAAAATTCAAAGAATCGGTCATTTCGTTGGTGACTTTTGATGAAACCGATAAAGTTGTGCGCAGAATTGTCCTGAAAATCCGGAAAAAAGATAATGTTGATAAATTCGTCAAGGAACTTGAGAAATCCGGATTCCGTGTACTGGATATTTCAGAGGATTAATAGGAAAATAAAAGGCATAAGCAGAAATTGCTTATGCCTTTTATTGATTGGAGGAGCAAGGTTTTGAAATTTGTTTTTCGCACGGGAATTGCGGCGGCTGCGCTGCTTCTTTTTATGTTCAGAAATGCACATAAGATCCAAAAGGAACACCATGCGCTCACGCTGGAAACCACAAATGGCTTTCGCCCGTTCCGGCTGGTTTTTATTGCAGATATACACAGAAAAAAACTCCCTTTAAATTTCCTGGATTTCCCACTGGATGCAATCATAATCGGTGGAGACCTCACTGAACAGGGAGTACCGCTCAAGAGGACTGCAGACAACTTGAAGATATTGACGGACGCGGCACCTGTTTTTTTCATCTGGGGCAACAATGACAGGGAAGTGGGGGAGTGGAAACTGCGAAGATTATTGGCTCATTTCCATGTAAAAGTCATGGACAACGAGTCTGTTGAATTATTCGGCAACCCCCATTTGAAGCTGGTGGGCATCGACTATTTCAGCGAAACTGAAGACAAGTTTGAAAAAGCGTTCTCCCAGGTGATGCCTGAAGATACGGTGATATTCGCTTCCCACACTCCCTCCGTTTTCAAATTTTTGCGCAGTGAAGGAAGAGCGGGTTTTCTAATGGCCGGCCATACACATGGCGGCCAGATCAGGCTGGGAAAAATTGGGCTTTACAGGAAAGGAAGCATGAGAAAGTTTGGCTCTTCATATGAACTTGTCACCAATGGCATCGGCACTACATCATTACCTTTGCGGTTAGGTGCGGAAGCACAATACCATATTATGGATATTGAACCGCGATATAATAGTGGTCGGTAGTGACTGATATTGACAGGGAATTATTTTATGCTTAAATGGAAAAGAAATGTAACAGGCAGGAGTTGGCTCTAATGGAAAAGACAGACGTCGTCATTATCGGCGGTGGCCCTTGCGGCCTTTCCGCCGCTATCGAAATAAAGAAAACAGGAATGCAGGCGGTAGTAATCGAGAAAGGCAACGTGGTCAACGCTATTTATAAATATCCGACCCACCAAACTTTCTTCAGCTCAAGTGAACGATTGTCGATTGGGGACATCCCCTTTATAACGGAAGAAAGAAAGCCAAAAAGAAATCAGGCGCTTGTTTATTACCGAAATGTTGTCACGATGAGCGGTATTGATGTGAGAGCTTATGAAACGGCATTATCAGTAGAAAAGGAAGATGGATTCATCGTCACTACAACGAAAGGCGTCTACCACTCAAAATATCTGGTGGCGGCGACAGGATATTATGATCAGCCGAATGTGCTGGAAGTTGAAGGGGCGGAACTGCCAAAAGTAATGCATTATTTCAAGGAAGGGCATCCTTATTTCAATCAGGATGTCCTGGTGATCGGGGGTAAGAATTCAGCTGTGGATGCCGCGCTGGAATTGCATAAAGCCGGCAGCCGGGTCACTGTTTCCTATCATGGGACCAGTTATTCCAAGAGCATCAAACCATGGATTCTGCCTGAGTTTGATGGCCTGGTCCGGAATGGCGAAATTCGGATGCTGTTCGATTCCATGGTTGACCGGATAACAGAAGATACGGTTGAACTTACGGCAGACGACAGGAAAGAATTCATCAGGAACGATTTTGTTTTTGCAATGATCGGCTATCATCCGAACCATGAATTCCTGCAAAGCATGGGCATCGGGATAGATCCGGCCACTGGGCGTCCGGAATTTGATGAAAAGTCCATGGAAACCGGAGTGGAAGGCCTTTTTATCGCCGGAGTTATCGCAGCCGGCAATAATGCCAATGAAATCTTCATTGAAAACGGCCGCTTTCATGGCCAGCAGATTGCAGCAGCGATCCGTGCGAAGGAATTGGGGCAACAGGAAAAGCGGTGAGATCGGTTGAACTGAAGAATCTTACTGGCCATAATGCTTCGGCACTGGGAGGAATAATGGCTGCTGCAGATTATCAATTCGACTTATATAGTAGTAGAAGCAGGTGAATATCCGTTTAATAAGCATCGAAGGGAGTTTCATATTATGAAGAAAAAAGTATCATTGATTACTACGGGAGGCACAATTGCCAGCCGTGAAGTTTCAAAAGGCCTGCTGAAGTCCGGTGCAATCTCCGGAAAAGAGCTGGCGGAACTGTGCCAGCTTCCTGATGACATCGAAGTTAAAGTGATAGATATTTTCCAGCTGCCGAGCATGCATATCGGTTTTGAACAGATGCAGGAACTCCAGAAAGCTGTCGAACTGGAATTTCAGGATCCCTCAGTAAGCGGGATCGTCGTGACTCACGGAACCGATACACTTGAGGAAACCGCTTTTTTCGTTGATTTAACAATAGATGACAGCCGGCCTGTAGTGGTCACGGGATCCCAGCGCGCACCGGAGGAAGTCGGCACGGATGTGTATTCGAATTTGCGGAACTCAATAAATGCGGCGGTTGATCAAACACTTCATAACGTTGGAACTGTTGTTGTTTTCAATGAAAGGATCTATTCGGCAAAATATGTAAAAAAAGTGCATTCGAGCAATCTTCAGGGGTTTGATTCTTTCGGGCATGGCTATCTGGGGATTATTGACAACGACAAAGTCAGAGTCTATCAAAAACCGATTTACCGTGAAATACATAAGCTTACAGCTGGTTTGCCGCGAGTGGATATCATCAAATGCCATTCGGGCCAGGATGGCTATATGATCGACATGCTCGTACAGGGAGGGACCTCAGGGATCGTCCTGGAGGCTGCCGGAAGGGGGCAGGTTTCACCGGATATGGTTGGCTCCATTGCACGGGCAGTGGCAGCAGGGGTGGTTGTCATATTGACAACAAGTGCAGAGGAAGGGAATGTGTACCCATCTTACGGTTATCCCGGCAGTGCCCACGATTTAATGGCAAAAGGGGTCCTTCTCGGAAGTGATTATGACAGCAAAAAAGCACGTATCAAGTTGGCGGTTGTGCTGGCATCTTCCGGAAGAGTGGATGAACTGACATTTTCCGTCTGATTTCCCCATTTCTTAAAACTGGGTAAATTCTCCTGAGGCACCGTGGTATACTGAAAATACTATGAGCAAAGGAGCATCACGATGATAATTTTATTAACAGCAGCGATCGCTCCCAGCCTGGCATTATTCAGTTATTTTTATCTGCGGGACCAGTTTTCACAGGAGCCATCAAAATTATTATTCCAAAGCTTCGTTTACGGCGCTGTATTGACATTTCCCATACTGTTCCTGCAATTTGTGTTCAAGGAGGAAGAAGTATTCAGCAGTATATTCGCCTCGTACATTTTTTTCCCAAGTATCATAGAAGAGTTTTTTAAATGGCTGGTTTTGCTGATCGCCATTTTCAGACATGTGGATTTTGAAGATCCCTATGACGGTATATTATACGGTGCGAGTGTATCGTTGGGATTTGCAACGATTGAAAATATACTGTATTTGCTGGAATTCGGGACGGATATCGCTTTTATCAGGGCCCTGTTGCCGGTTTCAAGCCATGCATTATTCGGTGTGGTGATGGGCTATTATCTCGGAAAAGCCAAATTTTCCCACGAGGGCGTCGAACATAAGTGGTTGTTTCTTGCATTGTTCATCCCGTTTGTCCTTCATGTCCTTTATAACGCCAGCCTCTTTTTCAATGATAATTTCCTGGCGGGGGCCGCTCCTTTTATGCTGTTCCTTTGGTGGTTCGGCTTAAGGAAAGTAAAGCAGGCCCATTTGCTGTCGCTGTCACATTACCATCAGCAAAATTCCAAAATGCCCTGAAGTTCCAGCCGGAAACATTCGGCCCGGAGATTTCGGGCATTTTTCTTTGTCTGATCTCCGGCGGCCTGATTCTCAGATTATAAGTCACTAAAGTGCTCCTGCATCGCTCCGCTGCTTCGTCGCAAGAGATGGCCCTAAAAATATGGCCATCTCTCGCAGTCGCTTTTCTTTGTCCAGACTCCAGCGGCCCAGTCCCTCGAGACGCTTCGGTCTTGGCCGCAATGACAAAGGACGCCATTACATCCAAGCCCTCCAGCGCTTGTCGGGACTGAACGGGCGCTGTCGCTTTTCTTTGTCCAGACTCCAGCGGCCCAGTCCCTCGAGAGGCTTCGGTCTTGGCCGCAATGGCAAAGGACGCCATTACATCCAAGCCCTCCAGCGCTTGTCGGGACTGAACGGGCGCTGTCGCTTTTCTTATGTTAAAATATGTTGAATACATATGATGAGGTGACTTTTTTTGACGAAAACAATTCAAATAGCGCTCGACGGCCCAGCAGCGGCCGGCAAGAGCACAATTGCAAAAATAGTGGCAGAAAAACTGGGCTACGTCTATATTGATACAGGAGCAATGTACCGTGCCATCACATTAAAGGCATTGGATGCCGGGATCGATTTGGCGAGCAGCGAAGAGACCGGCAGGCTGCTGATGGATACAAAAATTGATTTGCAGCCCTCCCCAGCAGGCCAACTGGTTTTCCTGGACGGCAAAAACGTGACAGAAGACATCCGTTCAGAAGCTGTGACAAAGTCGGTATCACAAATTGCCTCGCATGAATCCGTCCGGAAACAGATGGTTGAGCTGCAGCAACAGCTTGCATCCGGAAGAGGCGTCGTGATGGATGGCCGCGATATCGGCACGCACGTATTGCCGGATGCTGAACTGAAAGTATTCATGTCCGCAACGGTTGCCGAACGTGCAAGGCGCCGGTATGAAGAAAATAACAAAAGGGGCTTCAAAACCCCACTTGAAGATTTGCAGAAGGAAATTGCTGCGCGCGATAAAATGGACAGCGAAAGGGAAGTTTCCCCGCTGCGCCAAGCCGAAGATGCTCTGTACCTTGATACGACCAACCTGACAATCGAGCAGGCGGCAACAGACATTTTAAAATTAGCGGAAGAAAGGTTGAACTGATGTGAATTTATATACATTTGGAAAAGCATTGGTCAAAACGGCGTTAACCCCTCTGTACCGGTTTGAAGTGCTGGGGACGGAAAAGTTTCCGAAAGAGGGCGGAATCCTTCTTTGTTCAAATCATATCCACGCACTTGATCCGCCGGTAGTGGGGATGACTTCCCCTCGGACTGTGCACTTCATGGCAAAAGAAGAATTATTTAAATTGCCGGTTCTCGGCCGGCTTCTGCCGCAGGTCAACGCGTTTCCGGTCAAACGGGGAATGAGCGACAGGGAAGCATTGCGGAGTGCACTTCGAATTCTGAAGAACGGCGATGTGGTCGGATTATTTCCGGAAGGGACCAGATCAACAGACGGGGTATTGAAAAAAGGGTTGAGCGGTGCCGGCTTTTTTGCGCTGAGAGGCAATGCCGATGTGATGCCATGTGCCATAATCGGGCCTTACAAGCCGTTCCGCAAAGTAAAAGTGATCTACGGCGACCCGGTTCTTATGGAGCCATACCGTGAACGGAAAGCTTCAGCAGAAGAAGTGACAGCGGTAATCATGGCAAGCATCCAGCAACTTCTTGACGAAAACACAAAATAATAAGGGTTAATTTTTGTTTTTATTAGAGAATTCGAATAAAATAGAAATTGGATAGTTTGTGAAGGAGGGCTACTTATGTCTGAGGAAATGAACGCGATGGAAAACAGTGAGTTCCAAACTGGAGATCACGTTAAGGGTACAGTTGCTAAAATTGAAGAAAAAGCGGTAACCGTAACAATCGAAGGTGCTCCTTTTGAGGGAGTTATTCCAATCAGTGAGTTATCGAGCCTCCACATTGAAAAAGCGTCGGATTCAGTTCAGGTTGGAGACATACTTGATCTGGTGATTACGAAAGTGGAAGACGAAAACTTTGTTTTATCCAAACGCAAAGTGGATGCCGAACAAGCATGGGGAGAACTGGAAGAGAAATTCAATTCCGGTGAAATCATCGAAGCGGAAGTAAAGGACGTCGTTAAGGGTGGACTTGTAGTCGACCTGGGTGTCCGCGGATTCGTTCCGGCTTCGCTGGTGGAAGATTATTTTGTCGAATCGTTCGAAGATTACAAAGGCAGAGTAATGACTTTTAAAATAGTAGAGATGGAAAAAGAGAATAATCGTTTGATTCTTTCTCACCGCGCCGTTGTGGAGAAAGAAAAAGAATCCCATAAAGTTGAAGTGATGGAAAAAATTGAAGCTGGTGACGTGATCAAAGGAAAAGTCCAGCGTATCGCTTCATTTGGAGCGTTTGTGGATATTGGCGGAGTGGACGGGCTAGTCCATATCTCCCAGCTTTCCCATGAGCATATCGACCAGGTGTCGGATGCAGTCACTGAAGGGCAGGAAGTTACTGTTAAAGTGCTTTCGGTGGACCGCGATGCGGAACGCATTTCACTCTCCATCAAAGATACATTGCCGGGACCGTGGGATTCGATTGAAGATAAAGCGCCAAAAGGTTCAGTCCATACGGGCAAGGTGAAACGTCTTGTAAGTTACGGTGCTTTTGTTGAAGTTCTCCCTGGTGTTGAGGGGCTTGTGCATATTTCTCAAATCGCCCACAAACACGTCGCTACACCCAATGAGGTGCTCAGCGAAGGTGATGAAGTTCAGGTGAAAGTGCTGGACGTCAATAAAGAAGATAAACGCCTGTCATTGAGTATCAAGGAACTTCAGGAAAAAGAAGCTGAACATGATTTCTCCGATTATGAAATGCCGGAAGAATCCAGCGGCTTCTCCATCAGCGACGTTATCGGCGATAAATTGAAAGGATTCAAATCCGAGTAGATGTCGAGAGCTCAGCGAAAGATGGACCACATCAATTACGCATTATCCACAGGCCAGGGAACCGGAACGATGTTTGATGACATTCGTTTTGTCCATCAGGCATTGCCGAATCTCGGTGTGGACGATATTGATCTGCGCCCGGAAACAGGTGATTTGAACTTAAAATCACCTGTTTTTATTAATGCTATGACAGGCGGGGGCGGAGAACAGACCAAAAAAATGAATGCCATTTTTGCAAGAACAGCGAAGGAAACGGGAATGGCAATGGCGGTTGGCTCCCAGATGTCGGCCATAAAGGATCCTTCCGAAAGGTCAACTTTCAGTGTGGTGCGCAAAGAGAACCCGGATGGCGTCATTTTTGCAAATCTCGGCAGCGAGGCCAGCCTGGAGCAGGCTCAAGTGGCGGTCGAAATTCTTGAGGCGAACGCATTGCAGATCCATTTGAATGTGGTGCAGGAATTGACGATGCCAGAGGGCGATCGCGACTTCAAGGGGGCGTTGGAAAGGATAGGGCTGATTGCCGAATCTCTTCAAGTGCCGGTCATTGTTAAAGAGACCGGCTTCGGTATATCATACGAAACTGCTGTAAAGCTGGCAGGTTCCGGAATTTCTGCAATTGATGTCAGCGGTTACGGTGGCACGAATTTCGCGAAAATTGAAAATGAGCGGCGTGCAAAGAAGCTGGAATACTTTCAGGACTGGGGCATTCCAACCGCCGCGGCGATTGTTGAAGTTAAGCATGCATTCCCGGGCACTATCCTTGCTTCCGGAGGAATCAGGAATGCACAGGACATGGTGAAAGCGTTTGTGCTGGGAGCCGATGCAGCTGGGCTGGCAGGATCCTTCTTAAAGTTGGCGGTGGAAGAGGGAGAAAGCCGGCTCATTGAAAGTGTGACCGAGCTTCACGAAGATCTGGCCATGATGATGACCGCTCTCGGGGCGGCATCGATTCAAGAGCTTCGGAATTGCCCGGCCTTAGTATCAGGGAATCTGGCGAATTACCTTTTGATGCGGGGCTTCGAGCCGGCTTCTTTTGCCCGTCCTGGGAAAAACTGAATATTGCACCTTCAGAGAGGATGGACATTTACCGGATGCCATCCTCTTTTTCGTGTATAATAGGCATATCAGAAGTGGAAGGATGAAATTATTATGTCAAAACCGACAGTAGCAATAGTCGGCCGACCGAACGTAGGCAAGTCTACGATTTTCAATCGTATAGTTGGAGAACGTGTTTCAATCGTGGAAGATATTCCAGGAGTAACGCGTGATCGCATTTACAGTTCTGCAGATTGGCTGACCCATGAATTTAATATTATCGATACAGGAGGCATCGACCTTCGTGATGAACCGTTTCTTGAACAGATACGGCAGCAGGCGGAAATCGCCATGGACGAAGCCGATGTCATCATTTTCCTTGTAAACGGCCGTGACGGTGTTACCGTACAGGACGAACAAGTCGCAAGAATTCTTTTCCGTGCAAAAAAACCCGTTATTTTGGCGGTCAATAAAATCGACAACCCGGATATGAAACCGATGATTTATGATTTCTATACCCTGGGTATGGGCGAGCCCTATCCGATTTCAGGTTCTCACGGACTTGGGCTTGGGGATCTTTTGGATGAAGTTGCCAAAAATTTCCCGGCAGAGGACGATGGAGATTATCCGGACGATGTCATCAAATTCTCGTTGATTGGACGGCCGAATGTCGGCAAATCGTCATTGGTCAATTCCTTCCTCGGTGAAGAGCGCGTCATTGTCAGCGAAGTGGCAGGAACAACCCGCGATGCAGTGGATACGCAGTATGAATATGAGGATCAGCCTTATGTCATCATTGATACTGCAGGTATGCGCAAAAAAGGGAAAGTCTATGAATCCACAGAAAAATACAGTGTTCTCCGTGCTTTGCGTGCCATTGAACGGTCTGATGTTGTTCTTGTTATTCTGAATGCCGAAGAAGGCATACAGGAGCAGGATAAAAAAATTGCCGGCTATGCACACGAAGCAGGAAAAGCAGTTATCATCGTTGTGAACAAATGGGATGCCATCGAGAAAGATGAAAAAACCATGAATGTCTTTTCCCGCAAGATCAAGGAACATTTCCTGTTCCTGGATTATGCGCCGATCATGTTCGTTTCCGCGATAAGCGGCAAACGCGTCCACAGCATTCTTGAAACCATTAAGAAGGTCAATGAAAACCATTCACGCCGCATTCAGTCCAGCATTCTGAACGAAGTTATTGCTGACGCAGTGGCGATGAATCCGGCACCATCGGATAAAGGTCAAAGATTGCGTCTGTACTATGTGACGCAAGTGGCCGTTCAACCGCCGACTTTTGTCGTTTTCGTCAATGAGCCGGAATTGATGCATTTCAGTTATATAAGATTTCTTCAGAACAGGATACGGGAAAGTTTCGATTTCGAAGGCACACCCCTCCGTCTTATTACCCGTGCCCGCACTTAATAGGATAAAGGTGGTTGTTTAACTATGGAGAAAATTACCGTTTACGGAGCCGGAAGCTGGGGAACGGCGTTAAGCTATGTGCTGGCGCAAAACGGCCACGACATCCTGTTGTGGTCACATCGCGCTGAACAGGCAGACGAAATCAACCAGCATTCGAATGAACGTTATTTGAAGGGCATCAAACTGCCGGAAAACCTGAAAGCCACCAGCAGCCTGGAAGAGGCCGTCCGCCATGCGAATGTCCATGTCCTGGCTGTGCCGACGAAAGCGATGAGGGAAGTAAGTTCGGAAATAGCGGAACTTATTGAAAAACCGTCTCTTTTTGTCCATGTCTCCAAAGGCATTGAACCGGATTCGCTGAAAAGAGTCAGTGAGCTGATCCGTGAGGAAATTCCGGAAAAATGGGTAGAGGATCTGGTGGTCTTATCGGGTCCGAGCCATGCAGAGGAAGTCGTATTGGAGCATCCAACGACCGTTACCGCTGCCTGTGAAAATACGCGCTCAGCTGAGCGTGTCCAGGATCTGTTCATGAACCAATATTTCCGTGTTTACACGAATACGGATGTGATTGGTGTGGAAATCGGCGGTGCATTGAAAAACATTATCGCTTTGGCAGTAGGGATCACCGATGGTCTTGGTCTGGGTGATAATGCCAAAGCGGCGATAATGACTCGCGGCCTGGCAGAAATAGCACGTCTTGGAGTTAAAATGGGAGCCACACCTTTGACATTCTCGGGCCTGACTGGAGTGGGCGACCTGATTGTCACATGCACCAGCCAGCATTCCCGGAATTGGCGTGCCGGCAATATGCTCGGAAAAGGCAAATCACTTGAAGAAGTGCTGGAAGAGATGGGCATGGTAGTCGAAGGAATCCGGACTACGAAAGCTGCGCATCAAATGGCAGAAGCTTATGATGTTCCGATGCCGATAACAGAAGCGCTGTACAGCGTATTGTTTGAAAATGTTCCGACAGAAGAGGCTGTGGGACATCTGATGGGCCGCATGAAGAAAAACGAGATGGAAGATTTGATAGATTTGCTGTAATGGCTGAAAACGGAAGTGGCGGAATATCGCCGCTTCTTTTTGTTGTCTTTTCGGAAAACAGAAAGCCGGCAGCAGCTGCAAATTGTCTGTTCTCCGTCATATTCTGTACGGGCAATGGGGCTATTGATATGCTATACTATTGACTGAAACTGAACGAGAGGCGGCTGTTTTATGACTTCGTTGGATAAAATGTGGGTATCATTTGCCGGCATTGCTTTTTTGATAATTTCAATGGGAATGATTTACTTTAGCAGATACAAATTGAATAATGGCATACTGAAATTCATATTTGCCCTGGTTGCTTATATTTTGCTGATACTTGGATTCATCATTATGGTTTTCACAGTCTTCAGCGGACCAACCGGCGGCGCGTGAGGTGAAAAACATGAAGAAGACATTTTTTTTCTTACTGCTTGTTTCCGTTACAATGCTTCTGAGTGCTTGTATGTTTCCGGAAAGTGAACGTGCAGAAAATCAGCTGCCCTACGAAGATCAATTGATTTCGGTTCAGAATGCAGTGAATCAGTACCGCAATGCAACCGGTGGTTTACTGCCGATCAAAACGCGGGATATGGATGTAGACCAGTTTATCAAGTATCCGGTTGATTTTGGCAAGATTGTTCCTGATTATACAGCTGAAGTCCCGACGAATGCCTTTGAAGCAGGTGGAATCTTCCAGTATGTCCTGATCGATGTTGAAGAGAATCCGACCGTGAAATTAGTGGATCTGCGCATCGCCGAGACAATCCGTTCTGTAAATATCCGCAAAAGCGCGAACGGTGGACAGGCGCCGATTGAAAAGATAATAGCGGACAATGTTTATAAATTCAATTACGCTGCAATGGGGTTCAATGAAGAGCCGACAGTCATCAGCCCTTACAGCGGAAGAAATCTTCCGCTCGTGGTAACGGGACGCGGAGATGTGTATGTCGATTATTCCATGGATCTGTTCACCGCTTTGCAGGAATACGAAGGGGAACTGGAAGAAGGGCAGGACATCCGTTTTCTTCTGTATGAAGACAACCCGGTTTTGCCGGCATATTCACTGCCTTACACCATTGATGAAAATCGGGAGCCGATATTCCTGAAAGAGTAGAAAATGTTGATTTAACGCGGGTTTTGATAGAAAACCATTCTTTTTAGAATATTTTGTCAGTATTTGGCGTGAAACTGCTGAAACCGCGGTAATAGTGGTTGCTAAGCGTTTTTCGATGTGATACTCTTTTTACAGGATTGATGGTAAACATCCCCTTTGAGAGGAGGTGAATAGCATGAACAAGACAGAATTAGTTAACTCTGTTGCTGAAGCAGCTGAACTTTCCCGTAAAGATGCTGCAAAAGCAGTTGACGCTGCTTTTGAAGCAATTCAAGGCGCATTAACGCAAGGTGATAAAGTACAGTTGATCGGTTTCGGTAACTTCGAGGTACGCGAACGCGCTGCCCGTAAAGGACGCAACCCACAAACTGGTGCTGAGATCGAAATCGCTGCCAGCAAAGTCCCTGCATTTAAACCAGGTAAAGCGCTTAAAGACGCAGTGAAGTAAGCCACAGTGCTGTACATAGAATGGCTCCGCCGGAATGCAGATTCCGCCGGGGCCATTCTTTTTAATTGTCCGGCTGCCGGTGGCTGTTGGTTGGGACCATCTTTCAACCCGGAACCAGACTCCAACGGTGAATTCTTCGGACACATACTGTCCTGTCAGTCCGGAAAAGAGCGCCACTTAGCCACGTCGCTGTTGAGGCTGGCGCCTTTCAGAGCATCAAAGGCACTTCCGCTTTTCGAGGCCCCAGTTTTGCGAAACACGGTCTCTTATGCTAAGATTCTTATGCCAAGAAGGTTAAGTGGACAAAGTGTCTGTCTTTATTGCAGTGGATGAAATCGCAATCCCTGGCATGACGAAAATTTGAAATTTGAATCAGATGATTATGAAGCGTGAACTACATAAAAATGGATCTATACGAAATTGTCTTTTACAGGAGGAACCAATGTGACCGATACTGAAATGCAGAATGTTGATCTGGAAAAAATAGAAAAGGCGGTTTCGATGATTTTGGAAGCGGTCGGCGAAGACGTTTCACGCGAAGGCCTGCTTGACACGCCGAAGCGGGTGGCGAAAATGTACGCAGAAGTGTTTTCCGGACTGAAAGAAGATCCGAAGGAATATTTCAAAACTGTTTTTCATGAAGACCACGAGGAATTGGTTCTGGTAAAAGATATTCCGTTCTACTCCATGTGCGAACATCACCTCGTACCGTTCTTCGGAAAAGCGCACATTGCCTATATTCCCCGGGATGGTGTTGTTACAGGATTAAGCAAATTGGCGCGTGCAGTCGACACAGTCGCAAGACGGCCGCAGCTGCAGGAGAGAATTACTTCCACAATTGCTGATTCCATGATGGACACATTGGATCCGCACGGCGTTTTTGTGATGGTCGAAGCGGAACATATGTGCATGACGATGAGAGGCATCAAGAAACCCGGCGCAACAACGATTACGGCCGTTGCACGCGGCGTTCTTGAAACGGATGCGATTAAGCGTTCAGAAGTGATAACTTATATCAATAAAAATTAGAAACAGGAAAGCAGGCGGAATTATGGCTCAGACAGAATACATTGTGATTCGGGCTCAGGAAGATGGCGTCAATGTCATCGGTTTGACCCGGGGAAATGACACGAAATTTCATCATACAGAAAAACTGGATAAAGGCGAAGTGATGATTGCCCAATTTACCGAGCATACATCAGCGATGAAAATACGCGGCAAAGCGGAGATCCATTCTGCCCATGGAGTGGTCGAAAGTGAAGCCAAGAAATAGGACCTAATTGATGAAGCGGGGCCCGGTGCTGTGTTATACTTATGTAGAACTTATGTAGAATTTCTAAATAACGAATGGAGCACGCGGTATGAATGACATACAAATACATTCGAAAATCACATTAATGGAAATCGACGTCCTGCAGGCTTTGTATCAGCGGACACTCGAAAAATATACAGCCGGCCCTTCAATTGATCGGGCACGATTGTTCTTTTTGCTACTGCCTTTTTTTGACGGAAAGCAATGGTCTGAGGATGTGGAAGATTCCGCAAAAACAGTGGCAATCGTTTACGCTGCACTTCAAGCCCATGATCAGGTTAAAGAGGAGTCCCCGATAAGCAAAAGCCAGCAATTGACAGTGTTGGCCGGGGATTTTTACAGCGGCATCTACTACCAGATGCTGAGCAACACGAATAATATTAAGCTGATCCAGTTACTGGCCAGCGGCATTATTGGTGTGAGCGAGAAAAAAGCGACACTTTTTGAGAAGACAGCTATGTCAGCTAATGATGTGGAATCGGCGGCAGAAGTTATCGAAACGCGATTATTGACTATTTTCTATGATCATTACGGTTACTCCCATTACAAGGGAATTGCTGTTCCTGCTATGAAGTATGTTTATTACTCGAACCAGCTGGATTATTTGCGTGATGGGGTGGAGACCAATATTCTGCGTAAGCTGAATATGGCTTTGCCGTTCCCGCTGTACTCAGAACGCTGGATTCTTGATAAATTGGATTCGCTCCACATTGAGCTGACTAAAGCTTTGGATATACACCCTATGGATTACCGCCTTAAAAATTTTATGCTTCATCAAATCACTCCGCATCAGCATTTAGCTGAACAGCTTACCCGAGAAGGATGACCGAGATGCCAAAAACCAAAGAACAGCGAGTACACGAGGTATTCGAAAAAATATCAACAAACTATGACCAGATGAATTCAGTCATCAGTTTCCAGCAGCACAGTAAATGGCGCAGGGACACCATGCACAAGATGCAGGTCGCACCAGGTGCCTCGGCAATTGATGTGTGTTGCGGCACGGCGGACTGGACGATTGCTCTGGCTGAAGCGGCAGGCAAGGATGGTCGGGTTGTCGGCCTTGATTTCAGCCAGAATATGTTGAATGTAGGCATAGACAAAACAAATCACCTTCCTCAGGTGGAACTGGTGCAAGGCAATGCGATGTCGTTGCCATACCCGGACAATACGTTTGATTTTGCGACAATCGGTTTCGGCTTGCGCAATGTACCTGATTACAAACAGGTTCTTTCCGAGATGCACCGTGTGCTTAAACCCGGAGGCATGATTGCGTGTCTGGAAACATCCCAGCCGGAAAGCTTCCTGTTCAAACCGTTCTTCCGTTTTTATTTCCGGTTCATCATGCCGGTTTTCGGTAAACTGTTCGCAAAAAGCTATAAGGAATACTCCTGGCTCCAGGAGTCTGCAAAAGAATTTCCTGGGATGAAGCAGCTGGCCAGGCTGTTTTCTGATGTCGGGTTTGAAAAGGTTAAATACAAGCCTTATACAGGTGGAGCGGCAGCGCTTCATATGGGCATCAAAAAAGTAAAGTAGCGGGAGAAGGTTTTTAAGTGGAAAAGGTGAAATTGAAACTGCTCTATTCCGACATTAGACCGGAATTGGAAATGATTGAAAAAGAATTGGAAGTCGCAGTGGATTCCAATTCCCTCCTCCTTAATGAAGCTTCCCTACACTTATTGCAGGCCGGAGGAAAGAGAATCCGGCCTGTTTTTGTTTTGCTTGCAGGAAAATTCGGCGATTATAATGTCGATGTTATGAAGCAGGTGGCAGTTCCGCTTGAGTTGATCCATATGGCTTCCCTTGTCCATGACGACGTCATTGACGACTCCGAGATGAGACGGGGACAGGCTACTGTGAAAGCGCAATGGAACAATAGTGTAGCGATGTATACCGGAGATTTCATACTGGCACGCGCTTTGGAATATATCACCGTTATAGAAGATCCGAAAATCCACGACATTCTTTCCAGAACAATGATTGAAGTTTGCCGCGGGGAAATTATCCAAATCGAGGATAAGTTCAAATTGGACCAGACGGTGCGGGATTACCTTCGCCGCATCAAACGCAAAACAGCTTTACTTATTTCTTCAAGCTGTGAACTCGGCGCGACCGTTTCAGGAACGGACGCTGAAACGGCTGCACGCTTGCGCAGATTCGGCTATTTTATCGGAATGGCATTCCAGATAACAGATGATATCCTGGATTTCACTTCTTCGGATGAAGAACTTGGCAAACCCGCCGGCAGCGACTTTATTCAGGGGAACATCACTTTGCCCGTCCTTTTTGCCCGCAGGGATCCTGAAATCTACAGCAGATTAAAGAATGCGCTAGGCAAAGACATGACTGACACCGAGCGGATGGAGATCGTCAAAATGATTCGCAGCAGCCCGGCTTTGCAGGAAGCGAAAGCTCTCAGCGATCGCTATCTGGACAAAGCGTTAAAAGAGCTTTCCTATCTGCCGAAAGGCCAGGCCAATAAAACGATGCGTAAGATTGCAATGTTTATCGGCAAACGAAAGTTTTAACCAGGGAGTTGACAAACCGCTCCATAATGATAGTATTTTTTAAGGTGGGCAACTTATGCCCGAGCTTTTAATAGAGGAGTGTTCATTAATGGAAAAAACATTTTTAATGGTTAAACCCGATGGTGTACAACGCAATGTAATCGGAGAAATCGTTGCCCGTTTCGAGAAAAAAGGCTACAATCTTGCAGGTGCTAAATTGATGCAGATTTCAACTGAATTGGCAGAAGAGCATTACGGCGAGCACAAAGAGCGTCCGTTCTTCGGCGAATTGGTTGAATTCATCACTTCTGGCCCTGTATTCGCAATGGTTTGGGAAGGCGAAAACGTTATTTTGACTGCACGTCAAATGATGGGCGCTACAAACCCTAAAGATGCAGCTCCAGGAACGATCCGCGGCGACTTCGCAGTCACTGTCGGCAAAAACATGATCCACGGATCAGATTCTGCTGAGAGCGCAGAGCGTGAAATCGGCTTGTTCTTCAAAGAAGAAGAATTGGTATCTTACGAAAAAACAATGAGCAGCTGGGTTAACTAATCCGGTTATGAAGAGGCAGCCTAAGGGCTGCCTCTTTTTTGATTCCTTTAATTTCCATTTCGCCGATTCTGGCTGTCTCATACATAAAGTGTTGCTCCAGTTCACTTTCTTGGAACTTTCGTATAGAATTGATGAAATATTATATGTTATAGTGATACATAAATACTTTAGTGCGTTGAAGGGGGAAAGCGTTTATGCGTTATTTGACAGCAGGAGAATCACACGGACCGCAATTGACAGCTATTATTGAGGGATTGCCGGCACAGATGCCATTAACAGCCGAAATGATCAACAAAGAATTAAAAAGAAGGCAAGGCGGTCATGGCCGGGGAAGAAGAATGCAGATTGAGACTGATACGGTGGAAATCGTTTCGGGTGTAAGACACGGCAAAACCCTCGGTTCACCGGTTACGCTGGTCGTAAAGAATGATGACTGGAAACACTGGACAAACATCATGGGCATTGAGCCGATTGAAGAAACGGACGAAGTGAAACGCCAAATTTCCAGACCGCGTCCGGGGCACGCCGATTTGAACGGTGGATTGAAATATGGCCATCGCGATCTTCGCAATGTGCTTGAACGTTCTTCCGCCAGAGAAACAACGGTACGTGTGGCTGTAGGTGCTGTAGCGAAGCAGCTCCTTTCCCAGTTGGGAATCCAAATGGTGTCGCATGTCACTGAAATCGGCGGCATCAAAGTGGATCCTGAAACCTATACCGGAAAATCGGTTGAAGAAATAAGGGAAGCTGTTGAAAAGGATGCGGTTTATTGCGCAGATCCTTCCATTACGCAGCAAATGACCGATCTGATTGACGAAACGAAAAAAAATGGGGATTCCATCGGTGGCACTGTCGAAGTGATTGTCGAAGGAATGCCACCGGGTATCGGCAGTTATGTCCATTACGATCGGAAACTGGATGCCAAAATTGCGGCTTCCGTAATGAGCATCAATGCGTTTAAAGGGGTCGAATTCGGCATCGGTTTTGAAATGGCCCGCAGACCCGGCAGTGAAGTCCACGATGAAATTCTGTGGTCGGAGTCGCAAGGTTATACGCGGAAAACTAACAATCTTGGCGGTTTTGAAGGCGGAATGACAACCGGTATGCCGATTGTGGTGCGCGGCGTCATGAAACCGATTCCGACATTGTATAAACCTCTTCAAAGTGTCGACATTGAAACGAAAGAACCCTTCCAGGCGAGCATCGAACGTTCAGACAGCTGTGCGGTGCCTGCCGCTTCGATTGTGGCGGAACACGTTGTCGCCTGGGAAGTTGCCAATGCGCTGCTCGAGCAATTCGATGCGGATCAAATGCCAAGGCTGCAGGACAACATCGCGAACTACCTGAGCTATACGAAGGAGTTCTGATCCTATGAAGACACTCACTGTAGAAGCCTCCCATCCTTATCAGGTCCATATCGGCACCAGAGCCTTACGAGCATTGTACGAAGAATACAGGGAATTGATCGAGGATGCAGATAAAATTGGCATCATTGCGGATGAAACAGTTTTGAAATTGCATTCAAACTATTTTAAAATGCATGTGCCGAGTTCCGACAAAGTAAAATACAAGGTGATTCCCTCCGGCGAACAGGCTAAATCCATCAGCACATATATGGATTGCCAGAGTTTTTTATTGCAGGAAGGATTTTCCAGAAACTCCCTCATCCTGGCTTTTGGTGGAGGGGCAACTGGCGATTTGGCGGGGTTTGTCGCTTCGACATTCATGAGAGGCATTCCGTTCATCCAAATTCCCACGACAATATTGGCCCATGACAGTGCAGTGGGGGGCAAAACGGCTATCAACCATGAGCTCGGAAAAAACATGATTGGTACGTTTTACCAACCGCTTGCAGTCCTTTACGATACCCATTTTCTTTCGACATTGCCGGAGCAGGAACTTCGCTCTGGTATGGCAGAAGTCATCAAGCACGCTTTTATTTCAAATGAAGCCTGGCTGGATGAGTTGTTGGCCGTTACGGATTTCAACCAACTGAGCGACGGGGAATTGGCACTGCATCTGGAAAGAGGCATCGCCGTGAAGGCGGCGATCGTTGAAGAAGACGAATATGAAACAGGTGTGCGGAAATATTTGAATTTTGGCCATACCCTTGCCCATGCCATAGAAGCGGCGTCGGGTTATGGGAAAATTACGCACGGAGAAGCAGTTGCCATCGGTATGGCGTACGCACTGCTCCTGTCGGAACACGATAAATTCCAGCAGTTTCTGGAGTGGTGCAAAGCAAATGGCTATCCGCTCGAGTTGTTAAAAGGGATTCCTTTTGAAACGCTGCAAAGCTATATGAAAAAAGACAAAAAAACAGCCGGCGGTCTATTGAACTTCGTGCTTCTCCGCGAAACTGGCAGGCCTTTGATGGAAACGGTCGAAGCAGAGAAGGCAGAAAATGCATACACCGAACTATGCGCAACGATTGGAGAGATGCATATATGATGATGCGAGGCATTAGGGGAGCTATTACTGTTTCAGCCGATCACCCGGATGAAATCCTCAAAGAGACAAAGAAGTTGGTTTTGGAAATGGCAAAGGAAAATGATGTGGAGCCGGATCAGGTTGCATCCGTTGTCATTTCGACAACGACAGACATATCCTCCGCATTCCCGGCAAAAGCGGTTCGGACGATTGACAATTGGACCTATGTGCCGGTGATGTGCACGCACGAAATGGATGTGCATGGCAGCATGCCTTTGTGCATACGTGTCATGATGCATGCCAATACTGAGAAGAGCCAGCAGGAGATTAACCATATATATATGAATGAAGCTGTGAAATTGCGCCCGGATCTTATTAAAGACAGCAAGGTGGATATATAGTGAAGACAAATATTCTGGTTATCGGGCTCGGCCTGATCGGCGGATCTCTTGCGAAATCGCTGATGAGGCATGAGGACGCGATTGTTTATGGTTATGACGCGGACGCTTTGACGGTGCGGAAAGCATACAAGATGGGCATCATCCACAAGCCGGTGCTGTCTCTCGAAGAAGCGGCGGCGGAAGCGGATTTCATTTTTTTTGCCACGCCGGTCGGCGCTGCAAAAAAACTCCTGCAGCAAAGCCGTTTCTGGAAACTGCGCAAGGATGTTATTCTCAGTGATACCGGCAGCACAAAAATGGAGATAATGGAAGCGGCGAAGGATCTCGAACACGTGTTTATCGGCGGCCATCCAATGGCCGGTTCCCATAAAAGCGGAGTAGAAGCGGCAAAAGAAGTCCTGTTTGAGAATGCCTATTATATTTTGACGCCGGGCCCTCTGGCCGGGGCAGCGCACATCAACAAATTAAAGGATTTACTGGCCGTAACAAAAGCGAAGGTTCATACACTGTCAGCAACAGAACATGATCATATGACATCGATTGTCAGCCATTTCCCCCACCTGATCGCCGCCTCGCTTGTCCATCAGCTGGACAGGGAGCAGGAGTATCCGTTTACCCGGCAGCTTGCTGCGGGCGGGTTCAGGGACATTACCCGCATTGCTTCATCAGATCCCGTCATGTGGCGTGATATCACGACTCAAAATAACGGCATGATCACCCGGCAGCTTGCGCAGTGGATTGATGAAATGGCAAACCTGAAAAAACTGCTTGAAGCAAACGAAGAAGAGCCGATAAGGCGTTATTTCGAAAAAGCCAAAATCGTCAGAGATCAACTGCCGATAGCCGGCCACGGAGCCATGTATTCTGTTTTCGACCTTTATATTGATGTTCCGGATGTTCCCGGCATCATTTCTGAATTGACCGGCTATCTCGCCGAAGAGCAGATCAGCATTGTCAATCTCCGGATACTGGAAACCCGTGAAGATGTTTTCGGTATTTTGGTGATCAGTTTTCAGACAGATGAAGATCGGCAACGGGCGAAAGCATGCATTGCTGCGAGAACTGTCTATGACGTATATATTTCCTGAGAGGAGGCAGAAAGAATGCCGTTAAATCTTGAGTATAAGAAACCGGTTTTAAAGGGTACCATACAGGTTCCGGGAGATAAGTCGATTTCTCACCGTTCCATCATGTTCGGTGCAATGGCTTCCGGAAAAACTACAGTAGAAGGGTTTCTTCTCGGGGCGGATTGCTTGAGCACAATCAGCTGTTTCCGGAAACTTGGGGTCACAATAGATCTGGATGGAGATCGGGTGACGATTACCAGTGAAGGTGCTGCCGGGTGGAAAGAACCTGCTGCGATTTTGGATACCGGCAATTCCGGAACGACCACCCGTTTGATGCTGGGGCTATTGGCTGCGACAAATTTCCATTCAGTTGTTGCCGGCGATGATTCAATTGCCAAACGTCCGATGAAACGGATTGTCGAACCTTTGCGCCAAATGGGAGCAGACATCCGAGGACGCCAAAATGGTCATTTTACGCCTTTGGCAATACAGGGTACCAAACTGTCAGCGATCAACTATACCCTGCCGGTTGCCAGCGCCCAGGTGAAATCTGCAATACTGCTGGCTGCTCTTTATGCTGATGGGATTACTCTTATCGAGGAACCTGTCGCAACCCGTGACCATACTGAAATCATGCTTGGTCATTTTGGAGCTGTGATAAAGCGTAGCGGCAATACCATTCGAGTGGGAGGCGGCCAGAAGCTTACAGCCAACCACGTAAAAGTTCCGGGCGATATTTCGTCCGCCGCATTTATGATAGGTGCGGCACTCATAACCCAGGGCAGTGAAATCCGGTTGACCAATGTGGGAACAAACCCGACCAGAACGGGAATACTGGATGTTATTGGACAAATGGGGGCAGACTTTGAAATGGAAGAAACTGCTGTGGAAGGTGAACGCTCGGCTGACCTGGTCATCCGGTCGTCACGCCTGAAGGGAATAGAAATCGGAGGCGCCCTCATTCCGAGATTGATTGATGAAATCCCGGTCATTGCGCTGATAGCGACGCAGTGCCACGGGACGACAGTGATAAAAGATGCTGAGGAATTGCGCGTCAAAGAAACAGACCGCATTTCTGCGGTGGTGGATGAGCTGGCAAAAATGGGTGCGGATATCACTGCCACCAGCGACGGCATGATCATAAATGGACCGACTCCGCTGACAGGTGCAGAAATGAAAACCTACGGCGACCACAGGCTTGGCATGATGGCTGCTGTCGCTTCCCTGACAGCAGACGGCCCTGTAACAATCGATGATCCGGATTGCATCGCTGTCTCATATCCGGGCTTTATGGAACATCTTAAAAGACTGATTGACTGACTCTCCTTCGGGGGGGTTTTTATTATGCTTAAAACAGCGTATCGTGTAGGATGGAGTAAGGAAACTGAAAGAAAAGGTGATTGTATGGCAACTGTAGAAGACGTTCAAAAAGCTGTGGAACTTGGGGACATGGCAAAGGTCAATTCCCTGCTCGATACCTATTTATTGAGCGGCGATCCCGATGAGCAATACGGCTTGTCGGAATGGCTCGGGGAAATCGGCTTTGTCGAAGAAGCGATAAAAGTATTGGAACATCTCGAATATCTTTTTCCGGAAGAAAGCCAATTGAAAATCGACAGGGCAAATCTGCTGATCGAAGCGGACCGGGAAGATGAAGCGTTGAACCTGCTGATGGAAGTTCCAAAAGACGACGAATACTATCCGCAGGCATTGGTTACTCTGGCGGATCTGTTCCAGCTTCAGGGATTGATGGAAGCTGCTGAAAACCGGTTGGATGAAGCCATCGGGCTGTTGCCGGAGGAACCCCTTCTGATGCAGGCCAAAGCGGAATTGCTGCTGGACTCAGGCAGGTATTTGGAATCCGCAAAAATTTATCGGGATCTGAACGCTGCAGGAATTGAATTGGAGGGTGTGAACTTTTCAGAAAGGCTGGCAGAGGTTTATAGCGCTGGAGCAGCTTATGAAGAAGCATTGCCTTATTATGAAGAAGCTTTGAAGAACCAGGTGCAGCCGGATGTTCTTTTCGGCGCAGCAGTCGCTGCATTCCAGACCCGCCAGTACGACCGAGCAGTGGGACGGCTCGACGAATTGATCATTCTCGATCCCGATTATTTTTCAGCCTATCTGCTGAAAGCCCAAAGCCTGAATATGGCCGAAGATTACAAGGGGGCTTATGAAGCTGTTAAAGAAGGATTGAAAAGGGACGAGTTCGATAAAGAGTTATATCTTTTTGCCGGCAAACTGGCGATGAAACTCGGCAGCACGGAAGAAGGTGTGGAACATCTGCGGCAGGCGGTCGCTCTTGATCCGGAATACATGGAGGCGATTTATGCGCTTGCAGCCTATTTCCATTCCAACGAAATGGATGAAGACGTTCTTGAGTTGGCAGAAGCAGTGGTGGCAAGCGGTGATGATTGGGCCGGGTTGTATCCGATGATTGCGGAATCCTATGAACGCACCGAACAGTTTGAGAAAGCCTCTTCCTACTTTGAATTGGCCTACCCGTCTTTCCGTGATGATTCGGACTTTCTCGGAAAATATGCCCGATTCCTTATCGAAGAAGGAAAAAGGGAGCGTGCTCTTGAAGTTATTAAGGAATTGCAGGTTTTGGAACCTGAAAATCAGGAATGGCTGGACATGCAGCAATCTTTTGAATGAAAGGAGGAGTTATCATGACCGCTTCCGTTTCGGTTGGAGATAAAAAGCAATTTGTCCGCTGGTTTCTTCAATCGTATAAAATGAAACGCCGCGAATGTATTTGGATCTTGAACTATATGCTCAGCAATGAAGAACTGTTGGAGAAAACCCATTTTGTTGAAGAGGCGCATTATTGTCCGCGCGCAATGGTCATGTCCTCAACGGAATCAAAAGAACTGCCGTTCCGTTTTTATAAGGGCAATTTGATGACTGCAGATGCAGAGAAGTCTTTTCATGACCTGCGCTTGAATCCGGAACAGGATTTATACCTGCAATTGAATTTTCCGAACCGGCCGCCTTCTCCACTGTATCTTTCCGTGCTGGAAGAAAATCCATATATTCCGATGGATGAAACAATCAGTGCCGAAGACCGGAAGCTGGCGGAAGAGGTGCTGGCGGAGAGCCTGTCTTCTTTCCAGGAAGAAACGATTCTCAAACAGATTGATGAAGCCCTCGATGCAAATGACAAAGAAAAGTTTTTTGAACTTTCATCGTTGCTGCATAACATAAAAATGATCAAAAAATTGGAAGGTGAGTAAATCTCATGCATTTTATCGGCAAAGACATGGACCAATATCTCAGCCAGCAGGAATATGTTGACACTGCGGTTGTGCCTCTTCTGGAGCTTGATTTAAGCCCCTCCGGCCTGAAATCGAGTGCCGGTGCTTCTGAATATCTGCAATCCTTGACGGCTCTGCTTGAAAAACAGTTCAGAGGCCGTATTCTTTTGTTCCCTCCGGTCACTTATACGAGCGGAGCGGACAGAGTGAGGCTGGCGGAGGAAATTTCAACTGAAATGAAAAGAGCTGCTTTCAAGCACGTATTCTATATGACCACAGATGCCGAATGGCGGTCGGTCGATCAACTCGAAAATGTACTGTGGCTGCCGGCAATTCCAACGGAACATATGGACAGGAATTTCAAGCAATCTGTCATGGAAGACCAGTTGCGGCAGGTTCTCCCACTTTTTATCAAAGAATGGTCATAAGCTTCATGAAATGTTCACAAACTGGCAATTAGCTTCACAGCTTTATTGACCTGCACTTTTTATTGATATATCATTAAGTTGTCCTAGTAATTATATTTGAATGAGTATGTCCATTGGACTGACCTTGAATGTTAGAGGGGGGAAAAGGATGAGTAACAATCGTGTATCACGACGTCAATTTTTGGGCTACACATTAACAGGTGTAGGTGGATTCATGGCAGCAGGTATGCTGATGCCTATGGTGCGTTTTGCAGTTGACCCGGTTCTTCAACAGAAGGGCGGAGGCGACTTCGTATTGACAGACCAGCGAGCGGAAGATGTCACTGAAGAACCAGTGCGCGTCGACTTTACATTTGAACAAACTGATGCATGGTATGTATCTGAAGTAACAAATTCAGCTTGGGTGTACAGAGACGGCGACATATTAATCGCGCTTTCACCTGTCTGTAAACATTTGGGATGTACAGTCAACTGGGCCGGTGATCCGGAAAAGCCGAACCAATTTTTCTGCCCGTGCCACGCCGGACGTTATGAGAAAAATGGGCTGAATGTTCCAGGCACACCACCGCTTGGGCCACTCGATCAGTATGAAGTCGAGGAACAGGATGGCTATGTAGCCATCGGAGCAATAAAACTGAACACATTAGTTTAATAGTTAGGGGGTACGACACCAGTGCTAAACAAGTTATATGATTGGGTTGATGAGCGTCTGGACATTACGCCGATCTGGCGTGATATTGCGGACCATGAAGTACCGGAACACGTAAACCCCGCACACCACTTTTCGGCATTCGTTTATTGTTTTGGGGGATTGACGTTCTTCATCACGGTAATTCAGATCTTATCCGGTATGTTCTTAACTATGTACTACGTACCAGATATCGAGAATGCATGGCAGTCGGTTTATTATCTTCAGAATGAAGTAGCATTCGGGGAAATTGTGCGCGGTATGCACCACTGGGGAGCTTCTCTTGTAGTAGTTATGATTTTCCTCCATACGCTTCGCGTATTCTTCACCGGTTCTTACAAGAAACCGCGTGAATTGAACTGGGTTGTCGGCGTATTGCTGTTCGGTGTTATCCTTGGATTGAGTTTCACTGGTTACCTTCTTCCATGGGATATGAAAGCATTATTCGCGACTAAGGTTGGTATTGAAATCGCTGCATCTGTTCCAGTAATCGGCGGTATGATCAAAGTCCTGCTTGCCGGGGATTCAACGATTCTTGGTGCACAAACCTTAACCCGTTTCTTCGCAATTCATGTATTCTTCTTGCCTGCCGCTTTGCTTGGGTTGCTCGGTGCGCATTTTATCATGATTCGGAGACAGGGTATTTCAGGCCCATTGTAAGCAATGGGGCTTAATGGATTTTTAAAGGAGGGGACACTATGCATCGCGGAAAAGGGATGAAATTTGTAGGGGATTCGCGCGTACCATCTTTGGAGCATCGCAAGCCGAATATCCCGAAGGATTATTCCGAATACCCTGGTAAGACAGAAGCTTTCTGGCCAAACTTCCTTTTGAAAGAATGGATGATCGGCTCAGTGTTCTTGATCGGGTATCTGCTTTTGACTGTCGCTCACCCGTCGCCTCTAGAGGGTCAGGCGGATCCGACTGATACAGCATATATTCCATTGCCAGACTGGTATTTCTTATTCTTATACCAATTACTTAAGTACGAATTCGCTTCAGGCCCATTCAATGTCGTGGGTGCCATCATCATTCCAGGACTCGCTTTTGGCGCATTGATGCTGGCTCCATTCTTGGATCGCGGTGAAGAAAGAAGACCATCAAAACGGCCATTGCCAACTGGATTCATGCTTCTTGGAATCGTTTCCATCATTTTCCTGACTTGGGAATCTGTCGCTAATCATGACTGGGAAGCTGCTGAAGCTCAAGGCGAGATTACACAAGAAGTTGAGATCGATACATCCGATCCCGGCTATGAAATTTACTCCCAAGCCACCTGTATCAGCTGTCACGGCGATAACCTCGAAGGAGCAGTCGGACCTACACTTGTAGGAACCGGTTTGACTCCTGAAGAAATTGCTGAAATTGCTGTCAACGGTATCGAAGAGGGCGGAGTACAATCTATGCCGCCTTCATGGGATGGTACTGAAGAAAATCTGCAGGTCTTGTCTGAGTTCATCGCTGGCCTGGAAGCAGAATAACATATTAAAAAAGAGCCGGGAAACCGGCTCTTTTTTGCTATCTTGAGAGGACGGAACTGAATGTTTTCCTTTGTAAATAAACTTTCTGCATGGCTTATGTTCAAGCCATTTCTCCTGCTGCTGTTTTTTATAAATCTGGGAGGAACAATTTATGGATACATATGGTATGGATGGCAAATGGCTGTTACAGAACCGAAATTTCTACTGTTTGTTCCGGACAGCCCGACGGCCAGTCTGTTTTTTACCATCGTCCTCGGATTATGGTTGATCGGCAAGCAGAACAGCCTGGTTGAAGCGTTGGCATTTATAACCTTAATCAAATACGGATTATGGGCAGTGGTGATGAATCTCCTGACACTCTGGCAGACAGGGGACATCGGTTGGATCGGTTGGATGCTTGTGGTATCCCATTTTGCAATGGCGATGCAGGCAGTGCTTTATATCGATCATTACCGGTTCGGCTGGCTTGCAGCAGCCCTTGCTGCCGTTTGGACGTTGCATAACGATGTAATCGATTATGTGTTCGGCCAAATGCCGATTTACAGCAGTTTGTCCGAGTTCAGCAATGGGATTGGCTATTTCACTTTCTGGCTTTCGATTGGCTGCATAGCGTTTGCTTTGTTTGTTTCATGGCTTCATAAACCCGCATCGTTTCAGTTGACCAAAACTGACCAAAGCAGGTAAAATAGAGTTAACAGACAACTAAGAAAGGGTGTTATTTCTATATGGGATTAGGTTCTTACCTCATTTATTTCGCCGTTTTGCTATTACTGCCTTTATGGGCCCAATTTAAATTAAAAAAAACGTACAAAAAATATTCGAAAATCCGTTCCACTTCCGGCCATACCGGAGCAGAAGTGGCCCGCATCATTCTGGACGAAAATGGCCTGTTTGACGTTAAAGTCATCGAAAGCCGGGGAATGTTGAGCGATCATTATAACCCGTTGAAAAAAACTGTGGCGCTTTCCAGCCATAACTATCATGAAGCTTCTGTCGCAGGTACAGCTGTAGCGGCTCATGAAGTGGGGCACGCAATTCAGGATGCGGAAGATTATTCCTTCCTTCGCTTGCGCCACCGCCTTGTGCCGGTAGTGAATATTTCATCCAACATGTCGTGGATATTCATCATGATCGGAATTTTTTCGTCCATCAGTGGAGCTTTGCTGATCGGCATCATCCTGCTGGCAATGGGCGTCTTGTTCCAGATCATCACCCTGCCGGTTGAATTCAACGCATCCAACCGGGCAATGGACCAAATGCTGTCAGCCAATATCATCCGCAACGAGGAAGAACCTCATGCAAAGAAAGTATTGAATGCAGCAGCGATGACGTATGTCGCTGCAACAGCAGTCGCTGTGATTGAACTAGCGCGTCTCCTATTGATCTATACCGGCATGAACCGTTCGTAAAAATAGTAAAACCGTCCCGAAGTGAAAATCGGGACGGTTTTTTTGGTGTGCCCGGCATGGGCGTAATCTATAGGGTGCAAGTCCCGAACTGTGAAGGCAGAAGTAACAGTTAGCCAAGCGCAAGGGTGTCCACGGCGACGTGGAATCTGAAGGAAGCGGGCGGCAAACCTCCGGTCTGAGGAACACGAACTTCATAGAAGGCTATGTGCGATTGGGTGAGCCTGCCAAACAAGGCGAAGTCCTTTCTGCCGAAGGTCGCATGCAGTAAATGAAGCAGATAGGTGGAGGGAAAGATTGCGTTCTTACCCGGGGAGGTCTGGTTGAAATGCCAAGTACCCTTGGTAACCTGCCCAGTGATGGACAGCTGAACAACCAGAAGTCAGCAGAAGCCATAGTACCATTCGCTCTCGAGACGGATGGGAAGGGCTGAACAATTAAGAGAGAGCAACATCTTGGCAGGCAGTTTCTGCATTGAACACAGACAACCCGTGAGGGCTTGCTTGAATGGAGGACGTGGTGAATTCCACTGGGGACATCAAGAGGGTGGAGCAGAAACTGGATAAAGAAGAAACGTTGTTCACGGAAAGAGGCATAACGAATGTTAATGGAACAGATTCTTTCACGGGAAAATTTAATACGTGCCCTGAACCGAGTGGTTCGGAATAAAGGAAGCCACGGTGTCGACGAAATGACCGTACAAAACCTGCGAGCGCATGTCATCGAACACTGGGATACCATGAAAATGGAACTTCTGTCGGGAACCTATCAGCCGCAGCCGGTCCGCAGGGTCGAAATCCCGAAACCTGACGGCGGTGTGCGACTGCTTGGCATCCCTACCGTGATTGATCGTTTCATTCAACAGGCGATTGCCCAAGTGTTGTCGTCTATTTATGACCCCACTTTCTCTGACCATAGCTACGGGTTCCGACCAAATCGGAGTGCCCACGGGGCGGTCAAGAAAGCAAGAGGCTATATCGCAGATGGCAACCGCTGGGTAGTCGATATCGACTTGGAGAAATTCTTCGACCGGGTGAACCATGACAAGCTCATGGGGCAACTGGCGAAGCGAATCGAGGACAAGCGTCTGCTTAAGCTCATCCACAAGTATCTGAAAACCGGCATCATGATAAACGGAGTTGTGATGAATAGTGAAGAAGGCACTCCGCAAGGAGGTCCCCTAAGCCCGCTGCTCTCGAACATTGTCCTGGATGAACTGGACAAGGAACTCGAGAAGCGCGGGCATCAGTTCGTCCGCTACGCCGATGACTGCAACATCTACGTGAAGACGCCGAAAGCAGGTAATCGGG
>NZ_VIFV01000011.1 GCF_007004625.1 Planococcus salinarum
AGCCAGATCCTCACATTGACTGAACGCACCACCCGGTTTGAGATTATCTACAAGCTGGCTGCGAAGACGGCAAGTGAAACAGCGCAGGCAATCACCCATGTGTTGAAAAACCTGCCAAAGAAAGTGGTGAAATCCATCACCGCCGACCGGGGCAAGGAATTTCACGGATGGGTCGAGGTGGAAAAGGCACTGGAAATTCCCGTTTACTTTTCCGATCCTGGCGTGCCGGGCCAACGCGGCACCAACGAAAACAGCAATGGCCGTGTTCGCCGCACCTATCCAAAAGGAACCGACTTCAGCCGGATGACCCAGAAGGAGATCATGGACTTTCTCCTAGTATTCAATCAGGTCCTCCGGAAAGTACTGAATTACAATACGCCATTTGAGGTATTCATGAATTTCTTGCCACGTTCGACTTGAGTTGACAATTTACATTTTATATAAATATCTACTTCTATATAATGGAACTACAGAGTCAACAGGAAAGGGTGTAAGTATGGCTACATATAAATTGTTAGCAACTGCTGCAATGGGCCTTGAGTCGATTGTCGCCAGTGAAGTGAAGGAAATGGGCTACGAAACGCAAACTGAAAACGGCAAAGTGTTTTTTGAGGGCGATGAGCGGGATATCGCTAAAACGAATCTCTGGCTGCGCACTGCTGACCGTGTAAAAGTCATTGCAGGGGAATTCGACGCTTTAACATTTGATGAATTATTTGAAAAAACCAAGGCAATCGAATGGGAAAAATTTCTTCCAGTCGATGCTGAGTTCCCGGTACAGGGGAAGTCGGTCAAATCGACTTTGCATTCGGTGCCGAACTGCCAGTCTATTGTTAAAAAGGCAATCGTCGAACGGTTAAAAGGAGCATATCACCGCAATTCTTTCCTGGATGAATCCGGTCCGCGCTTCAAAATAGAAGTTTCCATCCTGAAAGACAAAGTTCAATTATCAATCGACACAAGCGGCGCAGGACTCCATAAACGCGGCTATCGTCTCGATCAGGGCGAAGCGCCGTTAAAAGAAACACTTGCAGCGGCCCTGGTAAAAATATCACGCTGGTCACCGGATCGTCCATTCGTCGATCCATTCTGCGGTTCGGGAACAATCGTCATCGAAGCGGCAATGATCGGACAAAACATCGCACCGGGATACAACCGGGAATTTGACAGTGAAAAATGGCCATGGATTGGTGAGGCGATTTGGAAGGAAGTGCGTGAACAGGCGGAGGAACTGGAAAATTATGACCAGCCTCTCAATATTCTGGGCACCGACATCGACCACAACATGGTGAAAATTGCAGAACAGAATGCCCGTGAAGCCGGATTTGGAGATATTATCCAATTCGAACAGCGCCAGGTGAAAGATTTTGCCACTACTGAAGAGAATGGTGTCATCATCGGCAACCCACCTTATGGTGAGCGAATCGGTGAAATAGAAGTAATTGAAGAAATGATCAAGGATATGGGGCGCATCTTTTCGAAGTACCCGACCTGGTCGGTGTATATCTTGTCATCCATGGCTAGATTTGAAGCGCTTTACGGCCAACCGGCAACGAAAAAACGCAAATTATTCAACGGCTTTATCCGCACTGACCTTTTCCAATTCTGGGGAGAACGATCGAAAAAATAAAATTGATGAAACGGAAGAGCAGCGGCTCTTCCGTTTCTCTGTAAGGAGAGTTTATGAGACAGCCTATACCATTTCCTCTATCCAAGGAAAAAACCTTTTTTGAATCATTGAATGATTGGATTGGGGATGTTTTCTATGATGAACTTCCGGAAAAAGGCTACGACCTGCGGGATGAGCAGATTTTCATGGCCTTCCAAATTGAGAAAACCTTGAAAGAAAAATCGGTCATGTTCGCTGAGGCGGGTGTCGGTACCGGTAAAACCCTGGCATATTTATTGCCTGCCATTGCCTATGCGCGATATACCGGAAAGCCGGCACTCATTTCCTGTGCAGACGAAACCTTAATCGAACAGCTTGTCAAAGAAGGCGGGGACATCGACCGCATGAATGACCTGTTCGATTTGAACCTGGACGTCCGCCTGGCAAAATCACGCGATCAGTATTTATGTCTGCAGCGCCTTGAAGGGGCCAAAAAAAGAAGCGATGCTGAATTCGTGGACGAAATTGAAGCGCGCTTACCGGAATTCGTCAACAAAACCTTCTCAATGCAAAACACATATCCGTACGGCGAACGTTCAAGTTACCCGGACATCACGGATGAAGACTGGCAACAGGTGAATTATCACCCCATCCAGAATTGCGCAGCCTGCGAGTTGCGCAACAAATGCGGACAGACGATTCACCGCAACCATTACCGGGAAGCGACGGATTTAGTTATTTGCTCTCACGATTTCCTGATGGAGCATCTTTGGACAAAAGAAACCCGCATCCGGGAAGGCCAGACTCCTCTGTTGCCGGAGTTTTCACAGATTGTCCTCGATGAAGGCCATTTGTTGGAATTCGCTGCACAGCGCGCTTTGACTTATGAAGTGCAAGAAAGCTCACTGTATGCTGTGACTGAAAGCATTCTGGCTGATAATGTCCGTGAAAAGACCTTGAATATGATCGAAGAGACCATCGATCTGCACAATGAATTTTTCCGATTGCTGCGCACCAATCTGGTGGAGAGCGAAGAAGACCGGAAAGCGATCAGGCGGGATCCGAATCTGATTGCGCTCGGCAAGCAATTGATCAAACATATCAATGGGATGCTGGAGGAGTTTGTGTTCGATGGGGAGTTATTCACCATTCCCGAATACGAATTGCGGCTGGCAGAAGAGTTTTTCGAGAAGTACATCTTTTCCATGGGGCTGTTTACTGAAGAAGGCGACGCAGTCCAATGGCTGGAAGTGAAGGATGAAGTGGAAACACTGGTCATCATGCCACGGCTCGTGACGGATATTCTCGACGAAAAACTGTTTGACGGAAAAGTACCGATCATTTTTTCTTCGGCGACCTTATCCATCCAGAAGGACTTCAGTTATTTGGCTGACAGCTTGGGCATCGACAAATACAAGTCGTTCTCGGTACCATCGCCATTTGACTATGAAGACGTCATGAAAGTTATCAAACATCCCCTGGATCAGCAGGATAAATTCCAGCGTGCCTTTGACTTACTGGCAGGCGGGGAACAGACGCTGATTCTATTCAAATCCAAAATGGATATGGAACATTTCAAGCATTCTTTGCCCCTGGACCATTCCTTTAAAATGGAATTTGAAGGAGATCGTGAATTGTCGACGGTCGTCAAAGATTTCCAGGCAGGCAAATTCCAGGTCCTCTGTTCCTATCATTTATGGGAAGGGCTGGATCTGCCGAAACAGGCGCTGACAAAAGTGATCATCGTCGATCTGCCGTTTCCGCCACAGGATCCGGTTTTCGAGGCGAAGCGAAAATTCAGTCTGAATCCATTGGAAGAAATCGACCTGCCGTTCATGCAATTGCGGATCCAGCAAGGGATTGGACGTTTGATCCGGACATCCGAAGACCATGGTGAAATCCATCTGCTGCTGAACGAGGAAGAATTGTCACTTGAGCATCTGTGGCAAGCGGTTCTTCCGGTACCAGCGGAAAATGTCTGAATACAGGATTATTTTCATGATATAATAGACCCTATCAACAAAGGGGGATTTATATGTCTATAGAAAAACAATTTACCGACCATATGAAAAAGTTGAAAGCGTATAACGAAGCCGTTTCCTTACTTTATTGGGACCTTCGCACCGGAGCGCCCAAAAAGGGTGTGGACTTGCGGTCGGAAACGATCGGAACGATTTCTTCTGATATTTTTATTATGTCAACTTCAGACGAGTTCGGAGATTTGATAGCAGCTTTGGAAGAGAAAAAAGAGCAACTGGATCCAGTGATTCAGCGTTCAGTTGAAGAAGCCCGGAAACAGTACGACCTCAGCAAAAAGATTCCCCCGGAAGAGTACAAGGAATTTGTCATTTTGCAATCCAAAGCGGAATCAGTGTGGGAGACTGCAAAAGAAAACACAGATTTTGCATTATTCCAGCCATATCTGGAAAAGCTGGTAGCTACGACAAAGAAAATGATCGGCTATTGGGGCGAGAAAAACGGCAGCGCCTATAATACGCTATTGGATCAGTACGAACCGGGTATGACGACGGAAATTCTGGATGATGTTTTTGGACAGTTGCGGAATCGCATTATTCCTTTGGTGCAAAGAATTGCGGCTTCGACAAGCAAACCTGACACGGATTTTCTCTACAGGCACTTCCCGAAAGAAGCGCAGCGTGATTTCAGCAACAAAATTCTGGACCAGCTGGGTTACGATTTCGAAGCGGGTCGTCTCGATGAAACGGTTCACCCCTTCATGATTGGCATCAACCGACAGGATGTTCGCATCACGACGAAATATGACGAAAAAGATTTCCGTACAGCGGTTTTCGGGACAATTCATGAATGCGGCCATGCGCTGTATGAACAGAATATCGGGGAAGACTTAAGCGGAACTTTTGTGGAGGGCGGTGCTTCAATGGGCATCCATGAATCCCAATCGCTGTTTCTTGAGAATTTTGTCGGCCGCAGCGACAAGTTCTGGGAAGGCAATTATGAACTTCTGAAAGTCTTCTCGCCTGAACAGTTCAGCCAAGTGAAACAGGAGGATTTTATCCGTGCAATCAATGAATCCAAACCTTCGCTGATCCGGATCGAAGCGGATGAACTGACTTATGCCCTGCACATCATGATCCGTTACGAACTTGAAAAAGGTTTGTTCAATGGAGAATTCGAAGTAAAGGATTTGCCGCAGCTCTGGAATGATAAGTACGAGGAGTACCTGGGAATCCGACCGTCGAATGATGCGGAAGGCGTGCTTCAGGATGTTCACTGGGCAGGCGCCAGTTTCGGCTATTTCCCATCCTATGCGCTTGGTTATATGTATGCCGCGCAATTCAAGAACGCCATGCTGAATGACTTGCCGAATTACGATGATCTTTTGGCCACAGGCAATATTGGACCGATCCGTGAATGGCTCACCGACAACGTCCATCGCCACGGTTCCATGAAAAAACCGCTTGAAATACTGGAAGAAGCGACAGGCGAAGGCCTGAATGCCGATCACTTGGCGAAATACCTGGAAGAAAAGTATTCAGCAGTTTATCAATTGGTATAAAATCAAGTTTGGACCGTCCCGTTTAAAGTGGGACGGTTTTTTTATGGATTATATTCTTGGGGAATAATGTTTAATTTAGAAGTGATGGAACAATTATGTGAATTTTCGCTTATAATAGAAGCCGGAGGGGATAATTATGTTGAAGTCATTCAGTCTGGAAGGTAAAACGGCTATTGTCACAGGTGCCGGAAAAGGGATTGGCCAGGCGATTGCGAGAGCAATGGCTGAAGCGGGAGCCAATGTGATGCTGGTGGCCCGTACGGAATCAGATCTGCAAAATGTAAAAGAAATCATTGCCAATGAACGCACAGAATATGCAGTGGCGGATATTACCGATCGCAGCCAGATTCAGGCAGTTGTTGAATTGACAATGGAACGGTTCGGTGCGATCGACGTTCTGGTGAATAATGCAGGCATGAACATTCGTTCAAAACTGCTTGATGCATCCGACGAAGAATGGCATAAAATCATGGACACAAATGCACAAAGTGTTTTTATGTTCTCTCAGGAAGCTGCCAAAAAGATGCACAATGGCGGCTCAATCATCAATATCAGTTCCGTCGGTGGAGAGCGGGCGTTGAAGACAGGCGTCATCTACGCAGCCTCCAAAGCGGCGATCATCCAGATGACGCGTGTCATGGCTATGGAATGGGGCGAACAGAATATCCGTGTCAATGCCATCGGGCCATGGTATTTCCGTACGCCATTGACCGAAAAATTATTGAGCGACCTGGAATACCTCGATTCGATTCTGGCCGTCACTCCGATGAAACGTGTCGGGGAATTGCCGGAAGTCGCAACACCGGCCGTTTTCCTTGCTTCGGAAGCATCCAGCTACATAACGGGCCAGACCCTGTTCGTAGACGGCGGCATGTCGATTCATGGGTTTTCGTAAGAAAAGCGACGGCACCCGTTTAGCTCCGAAAGGCATAAGACGGACCAGCGAAGTGGCGTTCCGCCGCGTAGCTGGGCTGGCTTATGACCCGAGGAGCTGGGTCGCCGGAGTCTGGACAAAGAAAAGCGACGGCACCCGTTTAGCTCCGAAAGGCATAAGACGGACCAGCGAAGTGGCGCTCCGCCGCGTAGCTGGGCTGGCTTATGATCCGAGGAGCTGGGTCGCCGGAGTCTGGACAAAGAAAAGCGACGGCACCCGTTTAGCTCCGAAAGGCATAAGACGGACCAGCGAAGTGGCGTTCCGCCGCGTAGCTGGGCTGGCTTATGACCCGAGGAGCTGGGTCGCCGGAGTCTGGACAAAGAAAAGCGAGAGCGCCCATTAAGCTCTGACAGGCATAAGACGATTTAGCGAAGCGGCGTCTTTTCAGTCGCATAGCTAAAGTGGCTTATGACCCGAAGAGCTGGGCCGCTGGAGTCTGGACAAAGAAAAGCGATATTCTGTTAAACGATATTGCGCAAAACAGCTTCGCTTGCCAAAACCCGTGCTCCTGCATCGCTGCGCTAGCTTCGTCGCAAAGAGCCGGCCTTGCAGGCTACGGCCAACTCTTGGCTCGCGCTGAGCTAACTCGGTCTCGTTGCACTTCGCCCGAGTGGATCTTGCACTTCGTCGGCATCCGCCTGCTCCCCTGGGCGTCTTCGCTTTTTTGCTCCATATCTCAGAATGTCTTCTATAATAAGGATTGTCTTTTCTGTGTTTTTTTCAAGAAGTAGACACTTCAATTCTGAAGAATACTAGAATGAAGCGTCAGGCGATGAAGGGCAAAGATATGCTCCTGCATCGCTTCGCTGCTTCGTCGCAAAGACTTGTCCTCGCAAGCTTCGGCCAATGTCTTTCCTGCGGGAACCAGAGCGAGTCCTGAGACCCCGCAGGGAAGGTTTGACCGAACTACATTCGGTCGAACCTTTGCGACGAAGCGTGTAACGCTGCAGGAGCATCGGTTTTCGAAGCGGACGAGGAGGCTCAGGCCGCTCCCCGCGGAAAGCATCCGCCTAAAGCGAAATGCTTTGAAGAAATTACGCTTTCTCACCAGCACATAAACATCCTCTCCTTTATTGGAGGGGATGTTTTTCGTTTAACGCGATAAATGGTATGATAAAAGGAGTATGAAATGAAGGAGATTCCTGAATATGACAGCTTTGGAACATCACAAAGAATTAATCGAAACCGCGCGCCTGCACCGTATATTCAATGAGAACGACGATAACGACCGTGCAGCGAAAGCGAAATTGTTCGGGAAGAAAATCCTGAAAGACCAATTCATCATTGGCTTTGCCGGCCATTTCTCATCGGGCAAATCATCGATGATCAATGCGCTGACGGGCGAAACCTTGCTGCCGTCGAGCCCGATCCCGACAAGTGCCAATATTGTCAATGTACATAAAGCAGAATCGGATTTTGCCATCGTCAACAAAACCGACGGGAAACCGGTATATTTTCCAGAGAATTACGATTTTGAAGCCGTCAAAGAGTATTGCAAAAGCGGTGATGTGACCCAAATCGATATCGGCCATCAAGATTCGGTCCTGCCGGAAGGTGTCAGTGTCATGGACACTCCCGGCGTGGACTCGACAAATGATGCCCACCGGATTTCCACCGAGTCGGCGCTCCATATTGCGGACATGGTGTTTTATGTAATGGACTATAACCATGTTCAATCCGAGTTGAATTTTAATTTTACGAAGGAATTGCAGAAGTATACCGACCTCTACTTAATCGTCAATCAAATCGACAAACACCAGGACAGCGAACTGAATTTCACGGATTTCAAAAAGTCTGTAAGAGATTCTTTTTCTGCCTGGGGTGTTGAACCAAAAGGAATCTTCTTTACCTCATTGCGGAATTTCGAGATGGAAGGCAATGATTTCGAAGGAGTGAAAAGTCTTGTAGCTTCTTCGATGGCAGGCTGGCAGGGAAATGTGGGGAAGGCAGCGGAATCGGCGCTTGCCCAGTTAAAAGATGAACACCTGAACTATTTGGAAGACGAAAAGATGGAAAGGCTTGAAACCTTTTCGAACGTGCTCAGCCCGGAAGAATGGGAAATGCGGGAAGAAGTCAAAGCGGAAACGAATAAAGTGGAGCGCAGAATGTCCGTTCAGGATTTTGAGAGCTGGAAAAATGATTTTGAAAAGAACCGCAAAGAATTGCTGGAAAATGCCAACATCATGCCCTATGAATTGCGCAATGCGCTGACCCTCTATCTGGAAGCGATGCAACCTGATTTCAAAGTGGGCATGCTGTTCAGTGCCAAAAAAACCGAAGCCGAACGGGACGCCCGCCGGCGGGAAGTTGAAGAAAAGTTGGCAGTGGTCATACCTTCCCAGATTACGGTGCATCTGAAAAGGCTGATGAAGTCAGAGTTGAAAGATGCGGGGTTATTAACAGACAGCGATTCACTCAGAATCGACGATATGGAACTGATTCCCCCATTTTCAGTGGTGGAAGACCAATTGCCGAAAGGTGTCCTGATTACAGGCGATACCGTTCTGAATTTCGCAAACAGTTTGAGTGTGGCAATTCAGCGATGGTTTATCAAAGAAACGGAAAGCTGGAAGAATGCCCAAAAGGAGAAATTTGAATCTCTTCCGGAAGATACAGGAACCGAAATGGGCATGAAAGCTGAAACGTTGAACCAAAAACTGCTGGCCATCAGCACACTGGAAGAAATGGATCGCAAGATTGAAAAAGTGGAGCGTGCCTTCACTGCGATGCTGCCGAATCAGAAACTGGCTGCAGAAGCTTTGCTGGAAGAGTGGCAGCAGGAATTTCAGGCTTCGACTGATGATATGGTCGAATTTGAGCCGTCCATGCTTGTTGAGAAGGAAGAGGAGCTTGCTGTGGAACCACAAAACTCTCCTGAGACTTCCGACATCGAAATTCAGGATGAAACCGCAGTTTTAACCCGTGCTGAAAGAACAGCTTCAGCAATAGCGCCAATCAGAGGTTTTGAGGAAACAGCAGAGTACCTGAAAAGAAAAGCTTCCAGGCTGGAAGGACAGGAATTCACGATTGCCCTGTTCGGTGCCTTCAGTGCCGGCAAGTCTTCATTTTCGAATGCGTTGATGGGTGAGACCGTTTTGCCTGTCTCGCCCAATCCGACCACCGCGACCATCAACCGAATCCGTCCGGTTTCTGAAAAGCACCCGCATGAAACAGCGGATGTACGATTAAAAACGGTACATCAAATGACTGACGACGTCCGCAATTCATTCGGTGTATTTGAGATAAATATCCAGTCGCTGGAGGACGCTTACCGAAAAGCCGGGCAGCTGCCGGAAGCAGGCGGAACGGAGCAACAGGTGCATAAGTCCTTTATCGATGCGTTCCGGGCAGGTTACGATGATTTCAAAGATCGGCTTGGAGAAACCATCCGGACCAATCGGGAAGAATTCGGTTTGTACGTTGCCAAGGAAGAACGCAGCTGTTTTGTTGATGAAATTGATTTTTATTATGATTGCGAACTGACCCGCAACGGCGTTACACTAGTGGATACACCAGGAGCGGATTCGATCAATGCCCGCCATACGAATGTTGCGTTTGAATACATCCGCAATGCCGATGCAATTCTCTTCATCACATATTATAACCATGCTTTCGCCAGAGCTGACCGGGAATTCCTTATTCAATTGGGACGCGTCAAAGATGCCTTTGAGATGGACAAAATGTTCTTCGTCGTCAACGCAATCGATTTGGCCCAAAACAGGGAGGAACAGGAATCCGTCGAAAAATACGTGGAAGAGGAATTGCAGAAATTCGGCATCAGGTTTCCACGTCTATTCGGCGTTTCCAGCCTGCAGGCTTTGAAAGATCGCCAGCATTCAGGCATGCCGCAATTTGAAGAAGCATTCCAGCATTTCCTGAAAGATGAACTGAAAGGGATGGCTGTCCAGTCCCTCGCCGAGGAAGAGCAGAAGGCTGTCGGTCGCTTCCAATCTTTGATTGAACACACAGAGACCAATATGTCCCGGAAAGATGAACGTCTGGAAGAACTGAAAGTTCTCGAGCAGCAACTGCGCAAGCAATTTGCTGAATCTCCGGCACCTGTAATGATCAAAGAAGCAGCTCAGGAGTTAAATGAGTTGCTGTATTATGTCAATCAGCGTGTTTTCTATCGCTTCAATGATTTCTTCAAGGAAGCTTACAACCCATCGCTGTTTGCGGGAAAATCCGCGCAGCAATCTTTGAACATCGCTCTTCACGAAGTTGTCGAAATGACCGCTTTTGACTTTGAGCAGGAAATTCGGGTAACGAACTTCCGGCTGGCCCAGCAGATTAAAAAAACACTGGACAGCCGCTTCCGTGACGACACTGAAAAACTGCGTTCACAAAATCCGGATTTCTCTTTCACACCTTATGAAATTGAGGAAACCGCAATGCTTGAACCGGATAAGGCTTTCACAGACAAAGACTATTCTTCCGTAAGGTCGTATTATAAGAATAATAGAAGCTTTTTCGAGAAGAACGAAAAAGAGAAATTACGAGATGCCCTCCAGGCTTTGATGGAGCCAGATGCGGCTGTTTATCTGGAAAAGGAAAAGCGGAAGCTGCAGGAGTGGGCGGAATTCTGGATTGAGCAGGAAGCCGAAGGATTAAGGCAGCATATTGTCCGGCAGGGTGCCGATCAGATCGATTCGGAGCGGACACTTTTGCAGCAGCAAGAAAAGCTTGCACAATGGAAAGAAATCTACTCAAATCTGATCAGCGAAAGGGTGTAAGAGATGAAGGTATTTATCGAAACTCTGGATATGGAAACTTACCGGTGGATCGATGCCAGGTATGAGCTTGGAAAACCGGACGAGGGCAAAACCCTCTATGAACAGGAACACATTAAAGGGGCGATCTATTGGGATCTTGAAAAAGATTTGAGTGATATGGCCTCAGACGCAGGCCGTCATCCGATGCCTTCAAATAATCAGCTGGTGGAGCTTATTCGCTCAAGCGGACTTTCAGTTGCCGATAAAATTGTCGTGTATGACCAAGGGGGCGCCCCTTATGCTGCCAGAGCATGGTGGCTGTTGAAGTATTGCGGTTTTGACAATGTCTACATCAGCAAAGCCGGATTTAGTGAACTGAAAGGAAAAGGGGCGGAAGTAACTGATGAAGTACCAGAGGTTACAGTTTCTGATTTTGAACCGGACTTCGACAGCAGTATTTACGCAGACCGCCAATATGTGAAAAACATCATCAAAGGGGATGAGCTCGGAATCCTTCTGGATGCAAGGGCACCGGAACGCTTTGCGGGCATCGAGGAACCGATAGACCGAGTGGCCGGAAGAATCCCGGGGGCCCATAATTTTGACTGGAGTCAGCTTGTACAAAACGGCAAATTCGTTACCGACACGGACTTTTCTGCAGTCGCCCAACCACATGAACCGGTAGTCGTCTATTGCGGCAGCGGTGTTACAGCAGCTCCTTTGTATGCTATGCTTGCCGAGACGGGCCATGAGTCGTTAAGGCTCTATACCGGCGGCTTTTCAGATTGGATTTCGGATGCGGAAAACGAAGTGGAGATTGACCGGCAACAACAGCCGGAAGCAAACGACGAAGATTCACGTGCCATTCTTGCCAAACTGATCGAAGAAGGTTACAGCGGCGAAATGCTGATGAAAAAATATGAATACGAGAAATCATTGCTGCAGGACAAATAATGAATCAAGCAAAATAAACTAATATGAAAAAGGTATATCGGAGTTTTCCGATATACCTTTTTCATATTTGTGAATGCAGATTTGTGGATCGCTTATTCGTGCTTCACGAGCAATAGACGGATAATCTGGTGATTTTCCATTTCCCTGACAGTGATTGTATGGCCGGGAAGTTCGACTTTTCCGCCTTCTGTAATTTCAGTGTTCATCATCTGTACCCATCCGCCGATTGTGTCAACATCTTCGCTGTCATAAAAATGGAGCCCAAAGCGGTCTTCGAGATCCGACAGCAGGACTCGGCCGTTCAACAAGTAGCGGTGAGTATCAAGCGTCTTGATCTCGTCCCGTTCGTCCTCATCAAATTCATCACGGATTTCGCCGACGATTTCTTCCAGAATGTCTTCCATTGTAATGACTCCGGCTGTTCCGCCGTATTCATCCACCACAATCGCCATATGAACATGTTCCTTTTGCATTTTCACCAGTACATCCTGTATCGGTGCCATATCGTGGACAAATGGAATGTTATGGATTGCAATGCTTTCTTTCAAATCCATTTTCTGCGTGTAATTTGTCAGCATTTCCTTAACATTGATGAAACCGATGATATCATCCTTGTCCCCCTGCTCCGTAACCGGGTAGCGCGTGTATTGATGTTCCCGTACAATCTCCATCAGGTCGCCATGGTCCATTTGGAGCGAGATGGTTTCCATTTGCGTGCGGGGAATCATAATGTCTTTTGACATTCTTTCATCAAAGGAAAATATATTTTGCATATATGAAAGTTCGGTTTGATTTATTTCGCCGCTGTTATAGCTTTGAGTCATAATGATTTTCAGGTCTTCTTCGGAATGCGCCTGTTCGTATCCAACCGTTTTGATCCCTGCAATACGGAGCAAACCTTTTGAAGAATCGTGCATCAACTGAATGGCAGGTTTCATGAGAATGCCAACTAAATAGAGGGGACGCGAAATTTGCAGGGCAATATTTTCAGCGTTCTGGATGGCCATGGTCTTTGGTGTCATTTCACCGATTACCACATGGAAAAAAGTGATGATTGCAAATGCCACACCAAAGGATAAAATTGTGGTCACCGGTTCTGCGAGGTTCATCGCTTCAAATAGGGGGCGCAGCATCTGTTCCACTACCGGCTCACCCAACCACCCGAGTCCGAGAGCGGACAAAGTGATACCGAGCTGGCATGCTGAAAGGTAGTAATCGAGATTATCGATGATTTTCTTTGAAATTGCTGCATTTCGATTGCCTTCCGAGATCAACTGGTCGATGCGTGAAACACGGACTTTGATGAACGCGAATTCGGCTGCGACAAACATAGCGGTAAATGCTATGAGAAGCGCCATGATAAATAAATTTAAGATAAGTATACTGTCCAATTAATCCTCCACGTACAGGAGGTTCACCTCTGCTTTCCAAATATGCAATCATTATAACATAGCGCGCAACATCATATGGGAGCGGCGGGTTAGGCGGATAATTTTGAAAATTGGCGCACGAATTATTGAATAGTTTGCGGTTTCAACTTATTATTGAATGATAGAAGAGGAGTGGGAATATGAAATCTTTATGGCATGGCGGAAATATTTATACAATGGCGGCAGAAGGGGAAACAGTTGAAGCTGTTTTGGTTTCTGATGGAAAAATAGAAGCGGTGGGTCTCTACAGTGATTTAATAGAAAGAGCAGATAAACAGATTGATCTAAATGGGAAAGTTCTTTATCCCGGCTTCGTGGACAGCCACATGCACATGATTGGGCATGGGGAAAAATTATTGCGGGTGGATTTGTCGAAAATCGATTCTTCAGATGATATGAAACAGCAATTGATCAAGTCAACGGTGGACCTCGAGGCGGATGAATGGTTTATCGGGGAAGGATGGAATGAAAATAATTTTCCTGACCGAAAAATTTTCCACCGATTTGAACTGGATGAAATTTCAGAATCGCCGATGTTGCTGAAGCGCGTATGCAGACATGCCATACTGGCAAATTCCAGTGCACTGGCTCTTGCCGGCATTACGAAAGAAACACCAGATCCGGAGGGTGGCCTCATCGTGCGTGACGCAGATGGTGAACCGACAGGCTACCTGTTGGACGCTGCACAGGAACTGGTATCTGATAAAGTACCGGAAGTGAGTGTAGAGTATCTGACACAGGCTTTGCAGACCTCGGTCGATGATTTGCTGGCACTGGGACTCACAGGGGCACATACGGAAGACATGGGTTATTACGGACATTATTCAAAGCCTTTGCAGGCATTTAAGAATGTGCTGGGCAAAGAGACAAAATTTCGTGCACATTTATTGCGGGCGCACAGTGCATTTGAGGAAATGATGGAGCATGCCAGTTACCTGGAGCCATTTGTGGATCCCGGCCCGATGAAGATTTTTGCAGACGGCTCCATTGGAGGCCGTACCGCATTGCTCAGCAAACCCTATAATGATGACCCTTCCACGGTCGGGGTGGCCATCCATTCTGACGATGAACTGAAACGGCTCGTCTCCATCGCCCGAAAGCACGGAGAAGCGGTAGCAATCCACGTTATCGGAGACCTGGGAATGGAAAAGGCTTTGGATGCCATTGAGTCTCATCCCGTCCCACAAGGAAAACGGGATCGACTGATTCACAGCATGGTGCTGAGAGAAGATCTGGTAGAACGGATGGAAAAGGTCGATGTCGTACTTGATCTGCAGCCCAGCTTTGTCACTTCAGATTTTCCATGGGTCGTCGAACGCCTTGGAGAAGAAAGGCTTGAATGGTCATACACGTGGAAAAAACTGTTGGACCGCGGCCTCATCTGTGCAGGGGGATCGGATGCACCAATCGAAGAAGTGGATCCCAAGCTGGGAATTTATGCAGCCGTTACAAGACGCAAACCTTATGAATCCCATGAAGGATTTTTGCCGGAAGAGAAATTGAGCCGTTTTGAAGCGATTCAGCTTTATACGACCGGCAGTGCGGCGGCCATTTTCAAAGAAAGTTCCAGAGGACTGATTGCACAGAGTTTTGATGCTGATTTTACTATCTTTGACCGGGATCTGTTTGAAGGAGATGTGGAGCAGTTGCTCGAAGCCAACGTCGAACTCACTATTGTGGCAGGGGAAATAATGTTTGAGAGGGGCGACTGACGATGGCTGCTTATATCATCACCGGGGCATCAAAAGGAATCGGACTTGCCCTCAGCAAAATGCTGGCAGAAGGAGGGCATGAAGTTTTTGGAATTGCCCGTTCACTGCCGGAAGACTGGCCCGGAAAGAAACTTTTTACTTTTGATTTACTGGACTCCGCAGGCATTCCGGATCTGGTGAAAGGTATTTTCGGACAGCTCGATGCCGGCTGCAACTCTGTCACGCTGATCAACAACGCGGGAACTGTGGCACCCATCGGTTTTGCAGGCAACAACACTGCTGCAGACATCAGCAAGAGTATCGCCCTGAATCTGACAGCTCCCATGATCATGAGTGGTGCTTTCATCCAGGAAGCTGCAGGTATGCAGGCCCAAAAAAGAATCATCAATATTTCATCTGGCGCAGGCAGAAAAGCTTACGAAGGCTGGAGTGCCTACTGCGCCGGTAAAGCGGGACTCGATCATTTCAGTTTATGTGTAGCGAAGGAATATAAGGATGTGAAGGTACTGGCGATTGCTCCCGGCATTATCGATACGGAGATGCAGGGGGAAATCAGGGCAAGTTCGGAAGCCGATTTTCCACTGATCGAGAACTTCAAAGAGTACAAAAAAAAGGGATTGCTGAGTACACCGGAAGAAACTGCCGAAAAACTGGTGAGTCTTTTTGAGATGGAAGATTTTGCGACCCTTGAAACCATACTGGATATCCGTGATTTTGAGTAAATCAAGCGCTGTCCAGATTTCCCGATGAAAGGAGTCCTACGATGAATTCAATACCGCCGAACATCCTTTCCCTGCTGGCAGACGCCGATATTGCAGGGGTGGATATGAAAAGCCCGAAAGCAGTAGTAACACATTTGCTTGCACACGGAGAGAAGGAATCCATTCTTTATTTTTATAAACCGAACAGCATTGAGTTTGATTTCGCAAAATACAATGAAGCTGTCGAAGTCATGAAGAAACAGAAAAATTAAAAAAAACGTCTCCAAAAGCTTATGAAAGGGCTTTTGGAGACGTTTTTTGTTTGTCATATCATTTGCCGCCAAGAAGATCGAACAACCCACCGGCAGCGCTGCCTTCACCTTTCGAGCGCCCCGCAGGATTTTGCGGGGCAGCAGCGAATACTTTGCTGGCAAGGCGGCTGAATGGAAGTGACTGCACCCACACACTGCCGGGACCGCGAAGCGTGGCTAAAAACAGTCCTTCTCCCCCAAAAAGTGCGGTCTTGACGCCGGACACCATTTCGATGTTGTATTCCACATCGTCAGTCATGGCTACGAGACAGCCGGTATCAACCCGCAGCACTTCGCCTTTTTGCAGATTCTTGCGGGAGAGGGTACCGCCAGCATGGATAAAAGCCATGCCGTCACCTTCAAGTTTCTGCATAATGAATCCTTCACCCCCAAAAAATCCGGTGCCGAGTTTGCGCTGAAATTCGATTCCGATGGAAACCCCTTTGGCAGCTGCCAAAAAAGCGTCCTTCTGGCAAATCACTTTACCGCCCAGTCTGCTCAGATCCAGAGGCACAATCTTGCCCGGGTAAGGAGAAGCGAAGGAAACTGTGCGTTTTCCAGAGCCCTCATTGGTAAACGCAGTCATGAACAGGCTCTCACCGGTAATGATTCTCTTTCCGGCACCCAGAAGTTTTCCCATTACGCTGCTGGTGGCACTGCTTTCGGAACCGTCCCCGAAAATCGTTTCCATGACAATGCCATCTTCCATCATCATCAGGGAACCGGCTTCGGCTACAACCGTTTCATCCGGATCCAGTTCTACTTCCACAAATTGCATATCATCTCCATACAATTTAAAGTCAATCTCATGATTGTTCATCTTTCTCCTCCTCCATTTATATTCTGTCTCTTTCTACTATAGCCATTTATACGAAATAAATGAACGGTTAATTTTTTGAAGTGATTTGCACAAAGCAGCGAAGAGTCTTGCAAGCCCCCGGAAAGGTGGCTGTTTTGTAGAATATCGGCTACTAATGTTTAATAGTTTTACATACATATATCGAATGTTCGGAAAACATGGTAAGATTTAAGAAAATCTTTTAAAGGATGAGGAAATGCAATGGGAACTGTATTATCATTGGCAATTATCGCAACTGCAATCTTTGCAGCTTACGCTTTAAAGAAGTTCTATGACCGTCCCTATATCGTTAATTTTTCGCTCGCAGCAATGCTGCTGCTGATAGTCGTCAGGACGTTAATGCTGCAGCCGATTACTGGGTTGGGGTATGCCGCCATCATACTGTGCACGATTGCAGGAGTTTTCCAGGCATTTCTGGGAGTCAAAAGCATCAAATCTTCTCAACAGATTCAGGCATAGAAAAAAGAATCCCGACTCGGGGTTCTTTTTTTATCGAATAAATGCTGTTTATGAAACTTTTCGAGTGGAGCTGATAAGTTTTTGTTCAAATGTTCCGAATTATTTGAAAGTAGGTCTTTCATATCAATTTATCTTTAGTATAATGAATATTATCACATAGTGAATATACATAAACTGATTGAGGAGGGGTTTTATGGAGCCAAGGAGGAGCAGAAAGGAATTCCGGAAAACAAAACATCTTAAAGAAACCGGTTTATCCTATGGCGTTGCACATATGACCGCCAAACCGCTGGACCGTGAAGGCAGTAAATTTCTCGAGTTTCTGATGCATGTTTTTCTGTTTATCTTGGGTGGCATCATATTATGCGGAATGCTTATAGCACTTCTGACGTTGAGCTGAGAAAAGAGCTGCAGGCAGGTGAAGGGGGTTATGAAATGATTCAGTATCCATCTGGAATGGTCCGGTCCATTGGGGTGACAGCTCCTTCATCTGGAGTTGGAAAGGAGCTGCATGGTCTGCTGGAAGAAACGATCCAACGCCAACAGGACCGGGGATTCACTTTAATGGTCGGAAAAACTGCCTGGACGCAGCACGATGCCAAATCTGCGCCAGCTGAAGTCAGAGCGAAAGAATTTATGGAAATGATCCAGAATCCTGCAATCGATGCCATAATTCCCCCTTGGGGCGGGGAACTGCTCATAGAAATTTTGGAGCACCTGGATTTCAGTCAGATCGAACCGAAATGGGTGCTCGGCTATTCGGATGTCAGTCTGCTGCTCCTCGCAATTACATTGAAGACGGGTATTGCAACAGCCCATGGCACCAATATCATTGACTTGCGTGGCCCAGAGACCGATCGCACTACGGCGAAATGGATGGAAGTTCTGAAAACCGGGAGCGGAGGAGAGGTCGAACAGCTTTCCTCTGACTTTTACCAAAAGACCTGGGATCATGAACACCCAACGCCACACGTGTTTCATCTGACAGAGAAAACAGAATGGAAGACGGTTTCCGGAAGGGATGCAAGTTTCAAAGGCAGGCTCCTGGGCGGCTGCATTGATGTAATCCACCATGCTGCAGGAACTCCATATGGAGATGTGGGAGCATACCGTGAAAAATACATTCCGGGAGAACCGGTCCTCTGGTTTCTGGAAAATTGCGAGATGACTATTGCGGACCTGAAACGTTCACTGACTCAAATGAAATACGCCGGTTGGTTTGAAAATTGCTCGGGCATCCTGTTCGGCAGAAGTCCGGCGAACCATCCGACCGAAACCTATACAGCTCAAAGGATGTACAGTGATTTGGAAAAAGAGCTTGGCATTCCGGTAATTTACGACATAGATTGCGGCCATATGCCTCCGCAAATCATATTTGTCAATGGTGCCTTCGCAGAAGTGGAATATACGGAAGGTAAAGGAAAAGTTACCCAGAAATTCATATGAGAAGGAAGTATGCAACGATGGAAATTCGAATTATCTCACCACAGGACGCAGAAGCCTACTATATACTTAGGCTCGAAGCGCTGCTGGACAGCCCTGATGCATTTTCTACACTATATGAAGATGCATTGAACAAGCCGATCGACAAAACACGGGCAAATCTGGCCTCGGAAGATGCAGTGACGTTCGGTGCTTATGAAGGGGGACGCTTGGTCGGGAATATGACACTCGCAAGAAAGACATTACCGAAGATGAAGCACCGGGCTTCCATTGTAGCCGTTTATGTATCACCTCAGTTCCGTGGCACAGGATTGGCCAATGCACTGATGGATAAAGTAATGGACTATGCTGATGGATGGGATGGGCTCGAAAGGCTCGACCTGATGGTGGCTTCCGATAATTTGCGTGCCAAGAATTTTTATCTCAAATATGGTTTTGAAACATATGGCACTGAAATTCACTCGATGAAAACCGGTGAAATCTATATCGATGAAGATTTGATGGTTAAATTCATAAAGTAAATGAGTTGCTGGTTCTTAATCCGGAAAGAAGGTGCCTGATGAGGAATTCTTTGAAGATTGCCTTGTTTGTATCATTATTTTTGTTAATCGGATTTCCTCTGATTTTTCTGATCATATCAATGTTCACGGATCAATGGATTTATTTGTTTTCCGGGTCTGTGCCGTCAATGCTGGCCGGCACAGGAGCAATCTCTTTTATCCTGCAGCAAAACAGGAAAACGGACAGCGAAGAAGTTTGACTGTTTTCAGTAAATGGATTTGGATGAATTTGTTTTCGTCTTTTATGCTGTTGAAAAAAAAGCGAACGGCAGGAGCGGAGCTCCTGCCGTTCGCTTTTTTATGTGGGGGCAACAGAGTATAACCAAAAGAAAAAGCAGGCTTCACTGGGAAGCCTGCTTTCTGTCCTGTGAAATTTCAAAGATGACGAGACCGATTGTAATGCCGAGCAATACATTGACAATCAAAGGTTCCAGAAATTGATCTCTGAAAATGATGGCCACTGTCAATACATAAAATGCGCCTTGGGCAACTTTGGCAGGTGCCGGTATGTTATCTTTCGGATAACGGATGCGTGCCAGTTGAAACACCACAAAAGACAACAATAATAGAAGGAAATGTGGCCAGTAAAGATTGGCGACCGCATTGTTGACGATTGCATATATTATAAGTGGAATGATGTAAAAAAGTACAGAATTCACAAAATCACCTTTCCGGCTACTTTCTTGTGTTGTCTTGCTGTTTACCACTGAACAATACATACAGATTGTAAATAGCAAAAATGACGGCCAATGTCACAATTACAATGGAGATAATCGGATAAACAGCCGGCCCGCTGTCCATGATTTCAATGATTCGGGTGTAAATGATCCAAGGTCCGATGATCAGAATGAAAATATCAAGTGCAGTGCCTAGTTTTGTTCTCATGATTTTCCTCCAATAGCTTATACTCCCTCTATCTTATCAGAAAACAGCCTGACCTTGGGAAAGGAATGCAAAAGATGTTCAATTTTCCTCCTGATTCATACAGCAATAGTACTTCATTTGTTCGCGCGAAGGGCAGTGCCCGCCAAATCATGTGCGGCGCGGTTCTGGGAATTCGGAATCCATTTGATAAAACAGTAAGTGAAAGCCTCCGACAGGATCAGGGCCTCGTCAAGCAGCGGTTTGTAGTTCGGGTTTTTGATGAACTCCCGTTCAAACGCATCGACGACCACTTTCGAGTCCGATTTAATGGAAACCATATCGGTCGTCAAATCTGCAGCAAGTTCCAAACCTTTCACGAGGGCAGTGAATTCCGCGACATGATTGTCCATTTCGCCCACAAACTCACTCCATTTGATCAAATGGCCTTCGCCTCTGATGAAAACCCCGACTGCACTGACCTGAGGCGATCCTGCGGTGGCAGCATCGATAAAAATTTCAAGCATAGTCTACACCTGCTTTTCGTCATTTGGTGTGATCCACTTCGCGATATAGCCGAATGGCGTATCGAGAAGGGAAACGATAAATTTCAGAATATACGTTGAGATGAAAATCTGAAGCCAGACATCGAAGGGGAAGACCCCGTAAAATGCGATGCTGGTAAAAATTAGGGTATCAAGCAATTGACTCAGTAACGTGGAGCCGTTGTTGCGGATCCAAAACTGGCCGTCTTTCGGAAATATTTTTCGAAGAGCCGAAAATATCAGCACGTCAATATGCTGGCTTGCCAGATAGGCAATCATGCTGGCAACCGCTATTTGCGGCACCAATCCGAAAATAGTTTGGAGCGAACCGTGCGCAAAATCACTGTCTCCCGGGATGAACTGCAATCCGAACTGCATGGCGATGACCATTACGAGCAATGAGAAGAAACCGAGCCAGACCGCTTTTTTTGCTTCTTTCTTTCCGTATTTTTCATTTAAAATATCAGTGGCCAAAAAAGTGGAAGCATACAGGCTGTTTCCAAGTGTAGCTGTCAGGCCGATGATTTCAATCGTTTTGGTCACCTGGATATTCGCCAGGATGGTGGACATCGCCATCCAGGCAAACAAGCCTGCCTTACCGAAAAGCTTATACATAACAATCAGCATTACAAAATTGACCAGGACAAAGCCCAGACCCAAAAATTCATTGAACAAATTGATTTCCTCCTTAGTTTTGGTAAAGCGGGAGTTCACGAACCGCTGGAACAGTAAAATAAATCCTTTGACAGTATAACTATTGTTGGAATAAAAAACAAACAAGTAGTAGAATGATGAAACGGCAATTTTGTTGAGAGGTGACTGCGTGAATAAATTATCAATTATCAATGAGATCGATGAAATGTTGAATACGTATTGCGAGGGCTGTTTCGTAAGAACGCAATTTCGCAAAGAGCAAGGAAAAACCGCTGCCCATCGCTTCTGCATAAGCAATTGTACAATCGGTACCCAGCTTCAATTTCTAGGCAATGAGTTGAATAAAACCGGAACAACAAATAAAAATCAGTAGAGCCCGAAGCGAATAACTAATTCGCTTCGGGCTTTTCCTGTTTCTAAACCGGAATAATACTTTGTCAGCATTGTATAAGACATATACAAAAACTCTGGCATCAGATTTAAAATGTTTTTTTGTAAAGATATTAACAAATTATTGTGCTATTGAGTGTAATTTTGAATGTAAAGGTGCATCATTAGTCACTCTATATGTTTGTAAAATTCTGATTAAAGAGATAGTATATTTATGTTGGATAGAAATTATGGTAAGGGAGTGTTTATCGATGGAAGATTCGACGAATAAACGTCAATTGATAGCTATATTGGGCTGGAGCCTGCCTGCGATAGAAGCGGTGGACAAGCTGGACCGGCCGTACGTGGTAGTAGGTCCTCCGGACTTTCAAGGATTAGATGCTGGATGAAAATATTGAAGAAACAACGAAAAATAAATTACTGTCGTTTAAGAAAGCTGTTTCATACCCAACACCGTTGACAGAGGAGATACCGAGCTTAAAAGACTATCAGAAAAAACTTATGGAGTTGGATGAAGATGCCATTATGGCAGAAGCATCAGTATTCAGGGATTCTATGGAAGCCACCGGGCTTGTGGCTCCTGCCCATGCTATTCTTATTCGTCATCTGAATCGCAGATATCCTGACCTTCTTTCAAAAGCACTAGGTCTGACTGAAATGGGGACAGCAAGTTATAACGCCAACACCGAATTGATTCGGGATATTATCCAGATTTCAATTTATCCGTCAACCAGTAAGGTGGTCTATGGTTTAACCCGGATGCTCGACCGTGGCGTGCTGACGCAGGAACCGGTATTGCCGGCAATCAGAAGATTATTTGAAATTGACTATCATCCGGCTGTCAGAAAAATGGTGATGAAACGGGAATACCGAAAAGCCGGAATTACACCAAACGGTGTCCTGGTGGGCGGTGTTATAAACGTACTTGGCCAGCCGCTGGGAATCGGCCAGGGGTTGAATCCTACATGCCAATCTGCACGAGCTTTATCATTATGGGCCCAACACGGAATTGTTCAATTGCTTGAGTACATTGCACGAGGTGTTCGAGAAAATGACATCGATATGACATTCGAAGGTGTACATATCCACTCAAATGCAATTGTAGGCGGAGTCGCAGAAGAGATACACCATGAACTCGATCCGGTTTCAAGAGTACTGGTTCCGCATCTTGATAAAATTTACAACGAAATGATGAAGAAGACGGCGCTGCGGGGGGAAGATGGACATAAATGGGTGAATCCGGAATTCTACGGGGAATGGATTCAAAGAGGCTTTATAAACATCATCGACCCGCTTACCGGATTTGTTACCGATTATGAAGCCTTTGTCCGCTTGTTCTATGCAACGCATCATCCGGAATACAATGAGGGCCATGAAATGATTTATCCGAATCCTGTCGGTATTTACATTACGAACGTACACGGCATACTTCTGGGCCTCCATGCTGTATCGATTCAGCGAATTGATGAGGCTCCTTCCGGTGAATACCGTGTATATTTTTACAACCCCAACAATGACAGCGGTCAGAACTGGGGGCAGGGCATTGAAACGAGCGTTCAGGGCAAGGGTGAGTTGGAGGGAGAAAGTTCTTTGCCTTTCAACCAATTCACTGCCAGAATGTATGCCTTCCATTACAACCCCTATGAGCAGGGAGACACGTATATGGTGGAAGATTCAGACGTAGAAGAAATTGAAAAACTGGCGCGTGAAAGCTGGGGGAAAAACTATACGTGGATATGAAAAGGGTGTATTGCAGTCATTTTAATAACTAAAATGCTTGTATATTTAAAAACAGCAGAAACGGATTTTCCGTTTCTGCTGTTCAGTTGGAGGATAAACTCCATGGCTGTTGAATAGTTCCATGTTTAGCCATTCATCATCGCTGACTTTCACTTCTTCAGGAATAGACCGTCTTCCCCGGTAGCGTGATGGAAGCTTATATTCTTGAATTTTAACTATGCCAGTCTATGGCAGTCGTCTATAGTAGAAACAAAAAGGGGGAAGGAGAATTCTATGTCAATCTTAGTATGTGGTGGTGCCGGTTATATCGGCAGTCATACGGTGAAGGAACTGATCGGGAAATATGAAGTAGTAGTGTTGGACAATTTAACTACAGGGTTTCCGGCATTGTTGGATGAACGGGCAATATTTATAGAGGGGGATCTGGGGGACCCGGTTGTTCTGGATCGTGTTTTTACAGAACATAATATTGATGCAGTATTCCATTTTGCGGCTAACAGCCTGGTGGGCGAATCGGTACAGAAGCCATTGAAGTATTACAGTAATAACGTTGGTGCAACGGTTGTTTTATTGCAAAAAATGATAGAGCACGGCGTCGGGAAATTCATCTTCTCTTCAACTGCCGCGACATATGGCATTCCGGAAACGGATATAATTACTGAAGAAACACCAACAAATCCTATAAACCCTTACGGCCGTTCGAAATTGATGGTTGAGCAAATTCTCTCGGATATGGCGCAAGTTTATGATTTCCAGTATACAGTGCTGCGTTATTTCAATGCAGCAGGAGCACATCCTTCAGGACAAATTGGTGAAAGTCACGATCCAGAGACGCACCTGATTCCGCTAATCATGGAGCAACTCCTGGGGCACCGAGAAAAGATTTCTGTATTCGGAACAGATTACAAAACAGCAGATGGCACTTGCATACGTGATTATATTCATGTGAAGGATTTAGCGGATGCCCATATTTTGGCTTATGAAGGGATGAATAACGGGAAGGTTTCAAATGAAGTATTCAACCTTGGCAACGGAGAAGGATATTCGGTAAAGGAAATTATTGACGTTTGTGAAAAAGTTGCTGGAAAGAAGGCTGTAGTCGAATACACAGACCGCCGTCATGGTGATCCAGCCGTCCTGGTGGCTTCAGCCGGTAAAATCAGGGAAGTTCTTGGTTGGACACCTGGGTACGATTTGGAAGAAATCATTAAGAGCGCATGGAAATGGCACAATAAATAAGAACTAGAAACCAAATAAGGTTGCTGCCATTAAGATTTGATCTGAATGGCAGCACCCTTATTTTCTTTTCACAAAAAAATCGGCTTGAAAATAGTCGATTAATGCGCTGTGAACAAAAGGGAAGATTCGCATAAATGATTACTTGAATTTATTTATCCCGAAGTTTTAGAAATTTTTTCTAAAAAAATTCAGAAATATCTGATTTTTTTAGAAAAAGATATTATAATGGTGATAAAGAAAAAAATATTGTGAAAATAGTACTTTAAAAAATTGCTAAAAGGTTCAATTGAACTAGTTGGTTGATCTTTTTTTGGTTGAAAAATTGAGATAAGGAGGCGGGGACGATGAAGATTGATCATTATATAGTCGCGACTTCCAAAATTGGAGCGGACGGATTAAAATACCGGAGGCACAGATTAATGGATGAGTTATTGCAAGACCCATCTACGAGAATGATTTTCTGGATATGCCCGGCTGAAGAAAAAGACATAAAAAAAGTTTTGCATAAAACAGAAAGAATGTCTGCAACTCAAATTTCGGCACAAGTTTTTGAAATAACGGTAAATGATTATAAAAATATATCCCATCTAATAAAGGGGATGAATAAGTCCCTTTTCAGAAGTTTCGTAGCAAAAAATGGAATGCCGGATTACAAATTTCTTTGGTATACATATCCGGGGTTCAGTGATCTCTCAGAATTGTCTGGATGGGATAAAGTAATTTATGACTGCAGTGATTCATGGGGGGACCCATGGGTAAAATCGACTGGGAAGAAGCGTATGCGGGAATTGGCAGTGAAAAATCTGATTGCAAGGTCTGAAAAAAGAATTGCAAAAAACAGTGACTTCTTATTTTCCACATCTAAATATCTGGCTGAAAAACTGGAGCGGATGACGGACAGGGAAATAGTAATAATTGAAAATGGTGTGGACTTCAATAAGTTCAGTAATTCCTACTTACCGACTGATAAGTTGAGCCATATTCCTTCTCCGAAAATCGGTTTCGTGGGCGGCATTAAAGGTAAGCTTGATTTTGATCTGCTGTTTAAGTTTTTTCAGTCAAATCCAAATGCCAATCTGGTTTTGATCGGTCCGATTCCACCGGAAAGCAATCCTTCATTGGAAACGCTGCTGACTTTGCCAAATGTTTATGCAACAGGCGGCATAGACTATGAAGAAGTCCCGGATTACATGCAATCAATTGATATCGGCATACTGCCTTATAAAAAAATAGAATACAACCAAGCTGTAAGCCCTTTGAAGTTGTTTGAATATCTGGCTTCCGGAATTCCTGTAGTCGGAATAGGGGTTCCGACTACTGAAAAATATCATCAGGAGGGCGTCTACTCATATACAACTACTGAAGAAGATTTTTTTGAAGCCTGCAATGAAAATCTGAAACTTAAAAATGATGAAAAGTATGTGCAGGATCGCTTGGCAACCGCGAGGAAGCATGATTGGGATGAAAAGTTCGCAAACATGCTTACTATTGCAAAAAGTTCAATGGAGTAAATTTTATTGCAATGCAATGCTTTTGGAATACCAGTTTAAATCGCATTAATTTGAAAGAACGGTCATTAAAATCTTGAATTAATGGTGAAATTTTTTTAATTATCTAAATTATTAAAAAAATATCAAAGAATACTGGTATTAAAAGACCAAATAGCATAGAATTGAGCTTAAAATTATCTTTTTTACAGTTTGTATAAACCGAAGTGACTAAGAGACTTCAGGAAAAGAATAGGAGAGTGTGACATGTTTGAAGAAATTAATGTGAACCAAATTTTTTCAATATTAAGAAAAAGAATCCTTTTTATCATCTTTACAACTTTAATCTTTATTGGAATTGCTGCAGGTATTACCTATTACATGCTGACCCCCATCTATCAGACTTCCACGGAAATTCTGGTCAGTCAGGAACGCACGGAAGCGACGACGTTGACGAATCAGGATATTCAAACAGATCTGCAATTGATCAATACGTACATTGATATTATTAAAAGCCCTTTCATCCTTGATCCGGTAATAGAAGATTTGTCGTTGAATATGTCTGCTGATGCCCTCAACAGTAAAATTGTTGCGGAAGAGTCTTCGAACTCTCAGGTCTTTAGCATATCAGTGCAGGATTCAGATCCGGAACTTGCAGTAAATGTAGCTAATTCAACCGCTTTGGTATTCCAGTCAAGAATACAGGATTTAATGAACGTGGATAACGTAACGATTTTGTCTCCTGCGGTTTTAAAACCCAATCCAGCACCGATTTCTCCAAATCCGATAAGGAATATGCTGGTGGCAGCAGCGGCCGGATTGATTCTCAGCATCGGTATATCCATCTTGCTTGCATACATGGATACAACAATTAAAAATGAGCAGGATATTGATGAACACTTGGGAGTTCCATTGCTTGCTGTTATTTCACCCATTGTAGAAAAGGATAAAGTGAAAAAAGCTACCCCAGTGGCATTGAAGAAAAAGGAGGCCTTTCGAATATGGTGAAAAAGGATAAAAACTTAAAGTACGGCGCAAGGAGTCTTATTGCTTATACAGAGCCACAATCTTATGTTTCAGAACAATACAGGACTTTACGGACGAACATAAATTTTTCTTCTCCTGATGAAAATATTCAAACCATAGTAATCACTTCCGCTGGGCCAGCGGAAGGAAAATCCACAACCGCCGCAAACCTGGCTGTCGTTTATGCCCAGGAAGGAAAAAATATCCTACTGGTTGATGGTGACCTGCGTAAACCGACAATGCATCATACCTTTAAAATCAGAAATATCATGGGCCTTTCCAGTATATTAGGCAGACAGGTTTCCTTAAAAGCAGCCATTAAGAAAACGGGGGTCAATGGCCTGGATATTCTAACTTCTGGACAGATACCGCCCAACCCTGCTGAGTTATTGGCTTCTAAATCAATGGATGTGCTCCTTGATCAATTGAAAAGTAAATATGATTTGATAATTTTTGATTCACCGCCCATGTTGTCAGTTACAGATGCTCAAATACTTGCATACAAATGCGACGGAGTCATCCTTGTGCTGAATTCCAAAAGCACAGAGAAGCAGCAGGCAATCAAGGCTAAAGAAGCGATTGCGGTGTCAAAAAGTAAATTAATTGGGGTTGTGCTGAACAATTACAGCAACTCCAAAGAGAACTATTACAACACATATTCTCAAACAATATCATGATAATAAGCTTGCCATTACAAGATTTTTGAGGGGTGATTCTGCTGGGTAATGAATTAATCTCTGTAATAATGAGTGCATATAACGAAAGGTTGGATTGGCTAACCGAAAGCATTGAATCAATCCTTAATCAGACCTATGAAAATATTGAATTTATTATTGTTTTGGATAACCCTGAAAATTTAGGAATACTGAAGTTGCTGGAACAATACCGGTTAAAAGACAATCGGATAAAGCTGATAATAAATGAACAAAACTTGGGTTTAGTCAAAAGCCTGAATATCGCTTTGGAACAATGCAGTGGCAAGTATATCGCCCGCATGGATGCTGATGATATTTCCAATGTTGAAAGATTGGAAATGCAAAAAAAATACCTGGAAAACCATCAATTGGATTTCATATTTTCAGGCGTACAAGTAATTGATGAAGAAAATGCCAATCTCTATCAAACAAACACGCAGGAAATGGATGCTCAGCAATCTAAAAAAAGACTTGAAAAAATTCATATATCTTTCCATCCCACATGGTTTTTAAAATCAGAGATTTTTAAGGACTTAAAGGGATACAGGGAAATCAGCTATTGTGAAGATTACGATTTTATACTCCGCTGTTTGAGCAAAAACTGCAAAATAGGAAAAATGAATGGTTTCGTACTTCAATATAGAGTGAGGAAAAGCGGCATATCGAAATCTTTCAGTCTCGAACAATTCTTGAATACTAAAGGAGTAGTCAAATTATACAGAAAAAATACCCTTGAAGATGATAGTTTATTGACGGAAATCATGCAACATTCCAGAGAAATTGCTGACGATGCAGAAAAGAAAAAATTCAATGCAGCGGACAGTTTTTATTATCAGGGAGTTGATCTTATAAAAAGCGGAAATACTTTCCGCGGCGTCAACAGCCTAACGAAAAGCCTCTTTATCAGCAAGTATTATTTGCTTAGAAACATAGACATCCTGAAATATAAAATTGAAAATCACAATACATGAAAATCGGCATATCCCTGCTGAATTAAGAAGCAAACCACTAAAACGCATTGCTTATAAACCGGTTCCCAGTAACTGATGCAACTCCACGAATTTCTGGGTTCTTGTCCACTGCAAAGGAGTGAATTCACATTAAAATGAAATGGTTATTAGTAATTCTGTTATCAGGAGCAATCGGAATCAGTTATTTTCTTTTTAAAATTGAGAAACTTTCGGGTCAACAGGAGATTGTGGATACTCAAGAAGGATATGACTTACAGGGAGATGGAATAACGGATGATACTGAGGTATTGCAGGAGGCGATAAATAATACTGCTGAGGGTGGGACTCTTATCTTGCCGCCAGGGGTTTATAAGCTTAGTAAAAATCCTGAACACAAAGCGGTTACAGGTTATGGCGAAAGTTTTTTTTCTTTGAAAATTACAAAACCCATTACCATTTTGATGGATGAAGTAATCTTCAAAACAGAGACCGATCAAAAACATGGTGTATTTTGGATTCATCAAACTTCGAACGTCCATTTGAAGGGAGGAACTTTGATGGGCGATAAACTGCCGGAAGAAAAATCACTGGTGACGAATATAGCTGTTTTAATCCATGAAAGCCAGGAAAGCTCAGTTGAAAATATGTACACAAAAAATTATTCTCAAGGGATTCATCTTCATCGTGCAAATAATAATGTAATCCGTAAAGTTACAAGTGAATATAATACCGGTTCTGGAATCATAAATTTCGCATCGGATCATAATTTAATCGATTCATGTGTGGTTCGAAACTCAAGTGATGGCCATCTCTCGCTGTATGGGGTTGGCAAGTATAACCGGGTTACGAATTGTATGGTCACAGAAGATCGGCCGGGATTTACAGCAGAACAAGGAATAACTGTAGAAAGTGAAAGGTACAGTACGATTGAAAATAATAGTGTCAGTGGGTTTTATTATGGAATTGATATAAAAAACGCCGCGGAATCCAATTTGATTCTTTCCAATTACACATTCAATAATGAGTACAATATAGCCGTGCGTCCAGGCGATGGGGGGGAGAATCTTATGACTCCCAGCCACAATATACGCATCATCCATAACTTAGTACTGAATCCGCGAGGGGATTCGATGAATGGTATTTTTGTGAACATCGGAACAGGGCATGAAATTATAGGGAATACGCTAAATGAAGGACAGCTGATTATTACAGACGAAGAGATGTTTGAAAAATACGAGGATCAAAACTTTTTTGTCGAAGAAGTTGAGGTTGAACAATAGCAATGGCGGTTCTGCAATATAAAACGAAGGTTCATATTAAAAGTACTGTCAAAGTCATGGGAATGTATTGATGGGAGAGTGTGGAAATGAACAGCATTGCAACATTGGGCGACGCTATTGAAAATTTTTATGCAGAAAACAGGAATGTGAGGATTCTACATTTTAATGCAGCTGATAATTTGGTGAAAAAAGAGTTGGCTGAAAGGGGATTTTGGAATTATTTGGGGATAAGTTTCGAATCACCTGACCGTTCATGTGAATCGGAACTCTTCTATACAAAGGATAAAAACGTACTGGTTAAAAATAATGCTGATATTTTAATTTTGAGCAGATGTGGTGTATATGACGTAAAGAACGCTTTCAATTCATCAGCCCAATTCATCGTTTGTCAGCCGGACAGTTTGTTGAAGAGTTTCAGCTCTTTTGCCGTCTGGGCGTATAAATACGCGCGCAGAATGAAGTGGGAAGTTCAAATGGGAAGTTTTGCGGACAAGGACAAAAAGGGGAATCCGGTAATCATTTTTAAAAGAGAGTTCAAGAAAGAAAAAAAGGCCAGATATTACCTATCGCCAGAAACCGGATACCAAAATTTTTTTGATGCAGTAAATGAACTGCAGTTGCAGTATGTAGTCTTGCGCTGGCACGATAAAATACCATTTTCTGATCTTAGTGAAGATGTGGATTTACTGATCTCGGATCGCGATATTGAAAAAGTTCAGAATTTGATGAATGAGCGGGTAGGAATATTGCCCTTCGACTTGTACAGCCTCAGTGGATTGCCGGGAAGCACTTTCAAAAACATCGCATATTATCCACCTTACTTAGGGGAACAGATCCTGCAGGACCGGGAGTTGTGGGAAGGGAAGTATTACATTCCAAATAAAAAAAATTATTTTTATAGTCTGATGTATCATGCTGTTTACCATAAAGGTGAAAAGTCGGGGATTCCTGTCCACGAAGGAGACCAGCCGAACAAAGATTTGTCGGATCATGAGTATCTAGAAATCCTGCAAAAATTGGCTGGAGAGAATAATATTAAATTGGAGAAGTTGAACTTATTGTACTTCCATGAGCTGCTGGAAAAAGCGGGATGGGCCCCTGCTACAGATACACTCAGAAAATTGAGTGAAGGGAATGCCACCTGGTTAAATTCCATCATAAAAGAGACTGGAAATAATTTTGAAAAAGACGGGGAACTCATGGTGTTTATTATCAGAGAATGGGCTTATGAAAGAGGGTTGACGGGTTTAATAGTCGGGTGGTTTGAAAAGAGCGGTTTAAACCTTGTCAAAAGTGTTGAACTTAAACCTGAACAAAGAGAGAAAGCTGCTCAAAATCTCAGGGGGGGGAATTGGGACAAAGGGCCATGGCCGATAAGTGGGGGGAAACCTGCCGTTATGCTTGTCATGTATGATTACCATCCGAAAGCCCTGGAGGGTGATAAGCGCAAAAAATACCCCCATGTGTCGAATGAACATTATTTATTCAAAGAAGAAATCAGATTGAAAATCAATTCTTCGCTGCCTGACATGGAAAAAACCAATCCCATCCACAGTTCGGATGATGAAATTGAAGCGTTGGATTATATTAATTCCATCTCACCGGAAATTATTGATGAAGTTCAGGAAACGGTTACTGAGTGGGATCGGCTTTATAAAACAAAAGAGAAAGTCATCAAAGATGTATCACAATACAAGCGCAGAGCTAAAGTGGAAATCATTGAATACAATGGGACTAAAGCGGTGAAAAAAACCTATAAAGCAGGAAAGGAAAGGTTCCTCGAGAGGGAAAAGTACGTATATGGCGAGTTAAGCAAAGAGTGCCGATTCATACCTGCCTTACTGGAAAGTGGAGAAAATTACATTATTATCCCTTTTTTGAAAACGACATTGCTTTCAAGAACGAAATATTTTAAAATGCAAGCCTTAAAAAAATACAAACACGAAATCCTCAGCATCAGCGAGTTTTTCTACAACAAAGGCTATGCGTTAATCGATTTTCATCCCGGAAATATATTGGTTACGAAAGAAGGTCCGCGGATAATCGATTTCGAGTTTTTATATAAATATAAAAATAAGCCTGAAAATATTCAAGCCTCCTTCGATTTTGCAGGGTATCCTGACAACTTCGTGGAAGACGTGCCATATGGAATAGACATCGAACGGCGTAAAGATATATGGAAAGAAATTTTGTATTAGCACTGATTGGATTTAATTCTTTGGCGACTTTTTTGTAATTATCTAAATAGTCTGTTTTATTAAGTCGAAAGTATGTTAAAGTATATAAATAAAAAGGAAAAGGTAAGTATATAGTAATGTGCGTAATATGCATTTCCCGTTTGAACATTAAGAATAACGAATATTTATTTTTCCTGAAACCGGAAATTTATCTTTCCAAATCCGCAGGTTGAAGAGTTGAAAAGAAATTCCTTTGCATTCTCTACGGGGAGGAGTCGATTTTTAAAAAGGAGTATCACCGATGTGTTCTCAAGATTCTATTGAAAAGGTGGAGATAGTATGGAATATAACTCGAAGATATATGTGGCTGGACACAGAGGGCTGGTAGGTTCGGCAATCGTCCGAAAGTTGAGGGAAAAAGGTTATAACAACCTGATTTATCGCACAAGCAAAGAACTGGATCTGACGGACCGAAAACAAGTAGATCAATATTTTCAGGAGGAAAAACCGGAATATGTTATCCTCGCTGCGGCAAAGGTAGGCGGGATTTTAGCCAATAATGATTATCCGGCAGTATTTATCCGGGACAATTTAATGATCCAAACGAACGTTATTGATGCAGCTTATCAGAATGATGTAAAAAAACTTGTTTTCTTCGGAAGCACATGCATCTATCCAAAATATACTGCTCAGCCAATGAAGGAACATTCCATATTGACCGGAGAATTGGAAAAGACTAATGAACCGTATGCGATTGCAAAAATAGCAGGCATCAAAATGTGCGAATCTTATAACAGGCAATTCGGCACTGACTATATTTCTTTGATGCCGACTAACCTTTATGGCCCGAATGATAATTTTGATTTAGAAAACTCACATGTCGTGCCGGCGCTGATCCGGAAATTCCATGAAGCAAAAATTAACTCTGTTCCAAACGTTGAAGTTTGGGGAACCGGGCTTCCGAAAAGAGAATTTATCTATGTTGATGATTTAGCTGATGCAACAATACACTTGATAAACAATTACAGTGGAAATGATATCGTCAATATCGGTTGCGGAAAAGATATTTCCATCAAGGAACTGGCGGAAAAAATTAAAACGATAGTGAAGTACCAGGGCGAAATCATTTATAACTCAGAAAAACCGGATGGGACGCCAAGAAAGTTGGTCGATGTAACAAGACTGAACGCGTTGGGCTGGGAAGCGTCTATTTCTCTGAATAAAGGGTTGAAAATGACTTATGACTGGTATTTAGAGAATGAAGACCAGAAAAGAGTAGATGAATCGGCAATGGGAGTGAAATTGGGGGGGATTAGATGAAAAAGGCATTGATTACTGGAATTACTGGGCAAGACGGTTCATTTTTGGCAGACTTCCTTTTGGAAAAAAATTATGAAGTCCATGGGATTATCCGTAGAAGTTCAAGCAGCAATACAGGAAGAATTGAGCATCTGTACGTTGAAGAACTGAAAACAAGTGATAATTTCTATATCCATTATGGTGACCTGACCGACACTTCCAATGTCATTAGACTAATTAATGACATTAAACCGGATGAAATTTATAATCTGGCTGCCATGTCTCATGTGAAGGTTTCGTTTGAAACTCCTGAGTATACTGCTGATGTGGATGGAGTCGGGACGCTGCGGATTTTAGAAGCAGTCCGTATTTTGGGACTGGAAAAAAAGACAAGGATTTATCAGGCTTCCACTTCTGAACTGTATGGGAAAGTGCAGGAAGTGCCTCAAAAAGAAACTACTCCCTTTTACCCCCGTTCTCCATACGGAGTTGCAAAATTGTATGGTTTTTGGATTACGAAAAATTATAGAGAATCTTATAATATATTTGCTGTAAATGGGATTTTGTTCAACCACGAGTCTGAAAGAAGGGGAGAAACTTTTGTAACAAGGAAAATAAGTATGGCCGTGGCAAGAATTGCTAAAGGCATGCAGGAAAAGCTGTTTTTGGGCAATCTGGATTCAAAACGTGATTGGGGTTATGCAAAGGATTATGTAGAATGCATGTGGCTGATGCTGCAGCATGATAAACCAGAAGATTTTGTTATTGCAACTGGTGAAATGCACACTGTCAGAGAGTTTGCCACTCTTGCTTTCAAGGAAGCAGGGATTGAAATCGAGTGGCAAGGATCAGGGATCGATGAAAAAGGCATTGATAAAAAAACGGCTGCAGTATTGGTTGAGATTAAACCAGAATATTTCCGTCCTGCGGAAGTTGAGCAATTACTGGGTGATCCTTCAAAAGCGAAAACATTATTAAATTGGAACCCGACCAGTACATCGTTTGGGAAATTAGTGGAAATAATGGTTTCAAATGATATCGCCTTGTTGGAAAGCCAGCAGAAAGAGCGCAATATGATAATTGAATACTGATATTTCCTTGTGCAGAGTATTACTGAAAAGTGGCTCTGCATAATTTTTAAGATAAAAAGATTTCTTTCTATTCAGATATTTATTGTGTTATTGAACAATACTTCAGCTTTCAGGCTAGAAGGCGGATATTAGGGAGTGAACTGGATATGGAAAACGCAGGTGATTTGGTAAGTATCGTGATTCCTACTTACAACCGGTCAAACTTGCTGCAAAAGGCAATTAGCAGTCTGCAAACACAAACATATCAAAATATCGAAATAATCATAGTGGATGACTGTTCCAGTGATGACACTGAAGAAGTAGTGAGGAATATGAAAGACGCACGAATTCATTACATTAAGCATGAAATGAATAAAGGCGGTTCTGAAGCAAGGAATACGGGATTAAGGCAGGCAGGCGGAAAGTTTATCGGATTTCTTGATTCAGATGACCAATGGCTTCCTGAAAAACTTGAAAAGCAATTAAGCTTGTTCAAGAAAAACCCTTCAGCTGGTGTCGTGTATACAGGCGTGCAAGTGGTGAATGGCGACAAAGTTATAGAAACGGTAATTCCACAGTACAAAGGGGATCTCCTGCCAAAATTATTTGAAGGAAACTGCCTCAATACGACTTCTTCGATATTGGTGAAGAAGGAATTGCTGATCGAAGTGGGGGGATTTGATGGCAGTTTGCCTAGCTGTCAGGACTGGGATTTATATATCCGTCTGGCACTCATCACTAAGTTTGATTTTGTAAAAGAACCTCTAGTGCTTTTTTTCGAGCACGATGGTGAAAGAATCACTACCAATAAACCGACTTCGGCTCAAGGGCATATGCTGATATTCCTTAAGTACAAAGAAACAGCTAAACAGATGGGGAACCGCACTTTCCAGCGATTCATCTTTTATATTTCGAAAATCATATTAAAAATCGGCATCGGCAGCCAAAGCAAAGCCATCATTAAATTAGCCAGAAAAGTTTTGGCCGAAGGGGTCAAAGCACGGGGTACTGCCGGAAATAATTTCCTTTATTATTTATTGACCTTTGTCAATTTGAAAATTCTGCTTATCTTCTATAAAAAGTTCGGTAACTCTTATCAAAAAGAGTATGCTTTGTCGGAAGCTGCTACTTCCTGAATGCCATTTATCCGCAGAAATTACCTAATATATGTTGAACGAATAAAATATAGTAGGCGATACTCCGCAAAACCAGGAGCACGATTATTTTGCTGCTCCTGTCTCTGTCTCTGTCTCTGCATCGCTGCGCTAGCTTCGAGACATGAAAGTGCGCTGCATCGCTGCGCTAGCTTCGAGACATGAAAGTGCGCTGCATCGCTGCGCTGGCTTCGTCGCAAAGAGGCGGCTGGACTACCTTCGGCTAATTCTCTGCTGATACATTGAATCTTCGAGTAAGAGGTGAGGAAATGAATGATTCTTCCAATGCCAAATTAAAGGCGAACATCATTCAGATCGTTGTTAATATTATTTCCGGGTTGTCAGTTTTCTATTATTTGCTGTTACTGGACCAGCCTTTCATTGAGGATAATTTCTTTAATGTGATTATCCTGACCATATTTATTGTGAAGTTTGTAGTTGACATTTTTACTTTTAAAACCGGTTTGGCCTCATTTTCTTTAGTGCTGCTTTTTTTGCCGATCATCAGCCTGTTGGGATTTGCGCCCATAAAAGAAGTACAGCCCCTATTCAACAACCAAACATTGCTGATCGAGGAACATTTCAACATACTCGCATTTTCAGCCTTATTCTTTTATTATACGTGGTCCCTCTTACTCCACGTCGGCAAAAAAACTTTTAGGGAATATGACTTGGAAGTATTAAAATACTTAACTTCAAGTTCGACCAGCCTGCTGTCCACTTGGTTTTTCAGCGCCGTATCGGTTATCTCCGTTATTATTTACCTGCCGGATTTGCCCGGAGGATCCTATACTGCTACGTCTAATAGCCTATTGCCGGGCAACGCATGGAATGCAGTAGTTGCCATTTCATACTTCTTTGTAATAATCGGTTCAAAAGACAGCAAGTTTAGAACATTTGCGTTAATATTTGTTCCTTTTTGGCTTCTGACACACTTTGCGAGAGTCGATATTCTGGGCTTGATTCTAATCATTTACCTCATTATCGCGAATACTAAAAAAGGGGAATTATTCAAGCAAAAACTTAATTTTAAAAAAGTCGCTTTTATAACTATAGGAGTTCTTTTGTTTTCATATTTGGGCTTAGTAAGGCATTCCGGATTGATATTTGATGCAACCGCTATTACAGAGGCCATTATAAACTTGATCAATTATCCGACAGTTCAGGATATTATCTATTCGACCGCTGCGGCAATTGAGGTAACTCATAATTCTGGCACCTACCATACGCTCATAAATTACATTCCGCAGCTGATTCCTTCCTTCTTTGGGACAGCAGGCGAAGGTGCGGCTTATATTGTGGCAAATCAGATTCACACAAATTACGGCTTACTAATTTACGGCGAATATTATATGAATTACAAAATAATCGGAGTGATTGCCGCACCTTTTGTAACTTATGTGATAGTGTTCCTGCCAGCTGGGCTATTACGGGCATTTTTCGGAAAGTTTGGATTTGCAATCGGCTATTACCTTATTGTTACGGCAATGCCCCGAATCTTTTGGTATGGATATATTTATTATTTAAAGCCTTTGGTGATTATTGTGCCAATATTTATTATTGTGCATTTAATTATAGTAAATATAGAGAAAGAGCTGGCGGGCAAGCCTGTTCTTAAAAATAGATAACTCAAAAGGCAAAGTTAATATATTTGAGAGGTGGGTTTATATGGGGGAAATAAAAAAGAAGAATTTAATTTTTATTGGTCCATTGCCTCCCCCGATACTCGGGGAAAGCATTGCTTTAAAGTCTTTATACGATGCCAAAAGGCTCCATGAAGAGTTTCACGTAAAAAAAATAAACCTTAACAGGAAAAATTTCGAAAATCCCGGTGGAATATCCTTTGAAAAAGTGGCTACAGATTCCCTTGCCGTAATTCGCTCAATGTTTCTTTCCCTCAAGTTGAAGGATCCCATCATCTATATTTCGATTTCACAGACGAAGCTCGGATTGCTCAGAGACTGCCTGATCATCCATTCATGTAAAATGTTTGGAAAATCCAAAGTGGTGGTTCATTTGCACGGCAATAATTTGGGGGGCACCATTGATGCGACCACCGGGGTTATCAATAAGTTTATCGTTAATAACATAAAAAAGGTGGATATCGGCATTGTGTTAGGCAGCAAGTTATCAGGCAATTACAAAGGGATGGTCGATCGGGTGGAAGTTGTATCTAATGGCATTCCCTTGGACTTTATCAGAAAAGAAGAAATTGAAGGGAAAAAAAGAAAGGAGGGAATATCTCTTTTATATCTCAGCAATTTAATGGTGGAAAAAGGCTATGTTGAGCTGGTAAAAGCAGTAGCTTCCCTTGTAGCTGAAGGCCATTCCGTCAAGTTGGATCTGGTGGGTGGTATTCAGAATGAGAGTGAATTTCAGAAGGTGAAAAAATTTATAGCGTCCAATAATGTGGGAGATAGCATCCAATACCACGGCATTAAAAAAGGGGAAGAAAAGAAGAAATTCTTTTTGGGATCGGATTTAATGGTCCTTCCCACGAAATATAAAGTGGAAGGCCAGCCCATGTCGATTATAGAAGGGATGGCTGCTGGACTGCCTATCATATCAAGTGATAGAGGAATTATTGCGGAAATGATTGAAGGCTGTGGAGTGCTGGTCGAACCGACTGTGGAAGAATTGAAAAACGCTATCAAGTACCTGGTGTTTGACAATGAGGAACGATTGCGGCTTGGTAAAGCGAGCAGGGAAACATTTGAGAATTTTTATACAGAAGACAAATATTCCGAGAAAATGATCAATCTCTTTAACGAGCTTTAATGGGTCATTTAATCTCTGCTGATTTTCAAGGATGGGATGGTAGAAATGAAAAACAAAAAAAAGATAACTTTTGTAATCAATTATTTTTATCCGGACTTAGCGGCAACCAGCCAATTGATGACCGAATTGACTACCAGCATCCAGAAAGATTTTGACATCACGGTAATCGCGGCACAACCCGGATATGCCGGTGAAAAAAACAAAGTGAAGAAACTATTCGAAGAAGATTATTTGGAGAGTATAAAAATTGTCCGGATCAAGCTGCCGCAGGTAGACAAGAATTCGAAAATCAGCAGAATGCGATATATCTTCAGTTATTTTGCTTTGGCAAATATCGCATTATTAAAAGAAAAAAAGACAGACGTCATTTTTACAATTTCCCAGCCTCCAGTATTGGGAGGGCTTATCGGTACGATAGGGAAATTCTTCAAGCGCTCCCGTCACGTCTACAGCATCCATGACTTCAACCCCGAGCAGGCGGAAGCTGTATCTTACACCAACAAACAGTTTATTTTTGATATTGCCAGAGCTGTCGATAAATTGAACTGCCGGTATGCTGATCACGTGCTGCTCGTAGGGAGAGATATGGCAGGAACTTTAGAAAAGCGGTTCGCGAATTCAAAAATACCCGACTATACCGTCATCAGTAATTGGACGAATGAGAGTGAGATATTGCCGCTGGATAAAAGCAATGCGGTTGTAAAAGATTTTCAGGAGAAGAATGGGCTTTTGGATAAATTCGTTGTAATGTATTCCGGGAATTTGGGATTGTACTATGATTTGGAAAATATTATTAAGATTGCCCGGGAATTCAGGGGAGAACCGGACATTATATTTTTATTCATAGGAGAAGGTGCAGTAAAAAAGAAAATGCAGGATTATGTGGAAGAAAATAATCTTGAAAATGTCCTTTTTCTACCTTATCAACCTAAAGATTTCATACCGTACTCTTTGAATGCTGCTGATATCCACCTGGTGGTAAACCAGAAGGGGATAAAAGGTGTATCGGTGCCCAGCAAAATTTATGGGGTATTTGCGGCAGGTAAACCTGTTCTTGGCGTAGTGGAAAAAGAAAGTGAAATCGACAGATTAATTTTGGAAAGCGGAGCAGGAATGGTGGTGGATCCGCAAAATTATGAAAGTATTGCCGATTCTGTAAAATTATTTTACAAAATGGATAAAGACACACTCAAAGAGATGGGTTTGAAGGGAAGAAACTATCTGGAGAATCATTTAACGAAAGAAACATCGATCAGCAAGTATCGGGAGACATTAAAATCTGTGTCCGACAGCGGTAAAATACACAAACAAGAGGAGGAAACAATTCGCGATTTAAGCGATAGAACAAACCGGTGAACCAACCGCTGCAAAAGTGCAAAACAACTTCATTATTAAGGTATTTCTGCCGCCCTTCAAAACTAAGGTTTTGAAGGGCGGTTTTTTGCTGTTGATCAAAACCGTTTGAAAGTATAGTTAATTCGGAAAACGAAGTATTTTGGAATAAGTTTTCAATCAAATCCAGGAAATAAATAATTGAAATTTCTAATTTATCTGATAATTATATTGAATTTTTAGGTATTTTTGATTAGAATGTATTTATATCTATTATCGAAGAGGTTATAAAGAATCACCTCTTCTAAGGAAAATGCATAATTCACATTGTTATTTAGTCTTATAGTAGTGTTTGTGCATTGTTTTATATCAAAATTCTTTGCCTCATTAAAACCTATTTATAAATAGACTGGAGGAATTTATATGAAACTGGTTTTACTCTCAGGGGGTTCAGGCAAGCGTCTTTGGCCGCTTTCAAATGATGCGAGGTCCAAACAATTTCTGAAAGTTCTGCATGATGAACAGGGGAACAAAGTGTCCATGGTGCAGAGAGTATGGGAGCAGCTTGAAAGTACCAACTTGGCCAAGGATTCCATTATTGCTACCAGCTATTCGCAAGTAGACATGATAAAGACTCAACTGGGTTCGGATGTCCACATTGTTACGGAGCCGGAAAGAAGGGATACATTCCCTGCAATCGCTCTGGCTGCTGTGTATTTGTATTCGGTCCAAGGCTGCAGCCTGGATGAGGTTGTTGCGATGCTGCCGGTGGATCCTTATGTTGAAAATCGTTTTTTCAGCCGGGTGAATGATTTGGAAAAAGCCCTTAATGAATCCGATGCTGATCTCGCTCTTATGGGGGTCAAACCAACGTATCCTTCTGCCAAATACGGCTATATTGTTCCGCAGGATCTAGGTGACAGCGATTATTTGACGGTTGATTACTTTAAGGAAAAACCGACAGAACTTCAGGCTGAGAAATTAATTAAGAAAAATGCATTGTGGAATTGTGGTGTTTTTGCATTCAAGTTAAGTTACATCATTAATTTATTGAAAAAAAGAGGCTTGCCGGTTGAATACAATAAATTATTGGAAAATTATCACCTATTGCCTAAAAACAGTTTTGATTATGAAATAGTTGAAAAGGCGGGCCATATTGTTTCTCTTTGTTACGAAGGATACTGGAAAGATTTGGGGACGTGGAATACTTTGACGGAAGAAATGGGAGGCCGCGTAACCGGAAAAGGGATTATCGGAAAAGGAGTGGAAAATTCACATATAGTAAATGAACTGGACATCCCGATAACTTTACTGGGACTCGATAACGTCGTCGTTGCAGCAAGTCCGGATGGAATCTTGGTGACGGATAAAGATGCCAGCACCAAGGTCAAAGAGTATGTTGACGGACTGCAGGTGCGGCCTATGTATGAAGAGCGGAGATGGGGATGGTACCGTGTTCTCGAATACACGAAATACACTGAAGGCAATGAGGTCCTGATCAAGCGGATATCAGTGAATGCCGGTATGAATTTCAGTTACCAAATGCATTATAAACGAAGTGAAGTATGGACGATTGTAAAAGGCGAGGGCATTTTTGTATTCAACGATCAGTTAAGCCATGTGCGGACTGGTGATGTTATCCACATTCCATTGGGGGCCAAACATACTTTAAAAGCGACTACAAATATGGAAATCATTGAAGTGCAGACAGGCAGCGAGCTGATTGAAGAAGATATCTTCCGCACTTCCAATGAATGGGATGAAATCGAAGCGCTGTGCAAGCTTCGTCAAACCGGCAACTAGGGCAGGGCTGTTAATGGAATTTGCTGCAGTGTGTCATGACTGCTTGACTTGAGATAGGGAGGGTGAGTTCATGTATAATGAACCGGTTTTTCTTGAACCATTTTTTCAGGAGCGCATTTGGGGCGGGGAGAAGTTGAAGGCATTATTCAATTATGATATTCCAAATCATTTGACCGGGGAAGCCTGGTTGATTTCTGCCCATAAAAATGGACCATCCATTGTGAAAAATGGTGAACTGCAGGGGAAAAGCTTATGTGAAATCTGGGAGGACCATCCTTATTTATTTGGCAAAGAGAGTTCCGGGATAGAATTTCCGCTTTTGATAAAATTACTGGATGCGAATGATCGGTTGTCTGTGCAAGTCCACCCCGATGATACGTATGCCAGGGAAGTGGCAGGGGAGCCCTGCGGCAAGACTGAATGCTGGTATATTTTGGATTGTGAAGAAGGGGCTGAAGTCATAATTGGCCATAAAGCCCAATCGAAAGAAGAATTTCAAGTGATGGTGGAAAAAGGGGATTGGCAAGGATTGTTCCACAGTATAAAAGTGAAAAAAGGTGATTTTATATATGTACCAAGCGGTACGCTCCATGCCATCGGTAAAGGAATTGTAATTCTGGAAACCCAACAAAGTTCAGATATTACCTTCCGGGTATATGATTATGACCGGACAGATGACAAAGGTCAGAAACGCCAGCTCCACCTGGAAGAGGCCATTACGGTTACGACCTGTCCCCATCGGAATATTGTACAGGATAAAGTGGAAAACAAGAGAGAGAATCTGGTGGCAACCCGTTTGATAAAAGAAGAATATTTCACTGTCTATCATTGGGTTATTGCCGGACGTGTGGAGACACCATTGTCTACAGGCTTTCTTATGGTAAGTGTGATTGAAGGATCAGGGGAGTTCGTGACTGAGGAAACAGCATCACAAATCAAAAAAGGCGACAATTTCATTGTGCCGGCAACAATTGGCCAATATTTTATAAAAGGCCACCTGGAATTGATTGTTTCACATACTTGAAGCTGTGATTACTTCAAAAAAGAGGAAAATATATTTTTTGATGTCTGAATTTTCAATTATATATTTCATGAAGCATAATATGGGAAAGCGCAGCAATCGGTTATTTCGATTGTTGCGTTTTTTTTATATTCTCTCATCTTAATGAAGACATGCAATTCACCATCCTGATTTGTAAATAGCGTATTGCTGTATTGATTTGTCACTTGAGGCGTTCATTGTAAATCGAGAATTATAAAAAGAAAAAACTTTATAAATATAACTAAATATTCAGAAATATGATATTGTTGAATTAGTAAAAGTATATTTTTATAAAAGTCGATAAGCAGAAATATTATTTAATTCCAGAAGAGCGAGTAGCGTTAGAAAAGTGTTGTATCTGTTTTATAAGTTCTTTTCATTAAAAACCAGGCAAGTGAACATTTCAAGAACTGGAAACACATATATATATAGCAGAAGTAAAAATTTCTAAAGAAAAGGAAGTGAAGATTATGAATATTAAAGGGAAAAAAGTTACTTTGCGGGCTTTGGAAAGAGAAGACATGGAAGAATTGCGGAATTTTTATAATGATCCGGAAATAGCCAATCTTCTTGGAGGATGGACATTGCCAATTTCCTCTGAACAGCAGAATCGATGGTTTGATCGGATAGAGTACGATGATAGAAACCTTCGCTTGGCTATTGAAACTGAGGAAGACGGTTTTATCGGTGTCTCGAATATTCTTAATATTGATTATAAAAATCGATCGGCCCACCATGGTATTCTCATTGGCAAAAAGAATATGCGCGGACACGGATATGGCCGTGATACTGTAATGGCTACTATGAAATATGCTTTTGAAGAACTGCAGCTGAATCGCTTGGAAGGAGATATTCTTGAACATAATATTCCTTCTTATAATTTATTTATTCAAAAATGCGGTTGGGTCGAGGAGGGAAGAAAAAGAGATTATGCATTTCGCAGCAACCGCTATTACGACCAAATAATTGTAAGTATTTTGAAAAAAGAATATGAAAAATTATGTCTTGAGCTGGGATATTGGAAGTCAGAAGTTTAAATTTTTATTCAAAGTGAGAATGGCTCAAAGGTAGATTTAAAATGACACAGGAAACCGTTGCTGGTTGAAAACTTAAAGCGGCAGGTCCAGACGTTGAATGTAAAGGGGGGGGAGCTGTGAGAGTAGGAATAATGCAACCCTATTTTTTTCCGTATATCGGATATTGGCAATTAATCAAAGCTGTGGATGAATACGTGATCTATGATGATGTAAATTATATCAAAAAGGGCTGGATCAATAAAAATAATATTTTAGTAACTGGAGAAGCAAAGCCAATATCCCTAAGAATATCCAAAGCCAGTCAAAATAAGCTGATCAATGAAATTGAAATTGATTCTGATTCTATCTACAATAAAAAATTGCTGAAAACTATTAGGGAAGCTTACAGCAAAGCACCTTATTTCCAGGAAGTTTTTGTTTTGATAGAAAAGGTGATAAATCAACAAGAGTTGAACTTAGCCAAATATCTAACAAATTCTATTAGAGAAATTTGCAATTATTTGGATTTGGATACACGCATATTGCTTTCCTCTGATTTAGAGAAAAAAGGGGAACTAAAAGGGCAGGATAAAATATTAGAAATTTGCGAATTGCTTTCAGCAGATCAATATGTAAATGCTTTTGGAGGATTTTCACTTTATTCACCACTGGACTTTGAAGCAAAAGGGATCACATTAAAATTTATCAAAACAGGTGATATAAGTTACCAGCAGAAAAAAACGGAAGAATTTGTGCCTAATCTATCCATTATTGACGTCATGATGTTCAATAGTCCGGAAGAAATCAACGGTATGTTGGATGATTATACATTAATATAACTGTTATTTTTCTAACTTAAAATTCTTCCACTGTGTATATGGGTTAAGACTTGCTGGCTACGACCCTGGAAAATAAATAGAACGGCAAAGAAAAAAGGGGATTTATATATAGCAACCTTTTTGGATGCATTATTTTGAAAATCCAGTTTAAAGACAATAGCTCAAAAACTATTCGATAATTCAATACTAAATGCACGTTAAAAATTTGAGAGTAGGGAGCAGAAGCTATGGAAAAAGAAATCTTGGTAAGCATTGATTGCCTGACTTATAATCATGAGAATTATATAGCAGAAACAATCGAAGGGTTTCTGATGCAGAAAACAAATTTTGAATTTGAAATCCTCATTCATGATGATGCTTCTACTGATCAAACTGCTGATGTTATTAGAGATTATGAAAAGAAGTTTCCGGAAATCATCAAACCTATTTATCAAACGGAAAATCAATTTTCTCAGGGCATTAAAATGCAACAGGTAAATCAACGTCGGGCAAAAGGGAAATATATAGCAATTTGTGAAGGCGATGACTATTGGACGGATCCGTACAAATTACAGAAACAAGTGGAATACTTGGAGGCAAACCCAAAATGCAGTTTATGTGTTCATTCCGCATTTAAATTCTCTGAAACCCGTCAAGTGACGGTGGGGAAAGTAAGACCGGGTCGGAAGAACAAAATGTTTTCAGCTGAAGAAGTAATTGAAGGGGGAGGTGAGCTATTTCCGACTAATGCAATGGTTTACAGGCGTGTGATAGCCGATACTGTACCAGCTTTCTATTTTGACGCAGGTGTTGGAGATTATCCACTTGCTATTCATCTGGCTGTACACGGAAAGGTATACTATATGGATGAATCGATGTCTGTTTATCGAGTAGATGTAAAAGGAGCTTGGTCTGACAGGGTATTGTCCGATGCTGTTAAGGCAACCAGACAAAATGAAAAAATAGCAAGCTTATTGGATATGATAAACGATCATACCGAATATAAATATAACGACACGATTGTTCGGACAAAAAAGAAAAATCATTTTTATCTATTGTTGAGACAGCATAAGTTTAAGGAAGCCTTCAGCAAAGAAAACCTGAAATTTTACCTCCACAAGGAATTTATAAAAAGAGGGTTAAAAAAGGTTTTTAATACTCATATATTTCGGAAAGAGGCAGTAATTCATTTTACAGAAAAATGATTACACCCCCCTTTTAATTGCGGAGACAAAAGAAGCTTAGTAATAAGAAAAAAATGAAAACAGATTTTTAGAATACTCGATACTATATTGGAAACTTTATGATGAAAAAGAGCAACACAAAAGCAAGTATGAACTGACCCATATTTTAATGAAGAGTTTAAAAAAATCACCGAATTTCTTTTTTTGGAAATTCGGTGATTTTTGTTTTTGTCTTGTTACTCAGTTCAACGGGGAAAAATCATAATACAGAAAGATGTGGCGTGAAATTAATAAATTATCGGAACAATAATCTTAATAGTCTAAAAAATCAGTTACTTTATAAAAACTGTATGTTAAAATTGTATGTAAATTAGTATTGTGAGCAAAAAGACCCTTGAAGATAAACAATCGATTTGTTTTCTTGTAATCAATTCATAAAACCCACTACCAACAGACTAATGCGGTTCTTCTATTTGTGATTGAACAACAACAATGCAAAGAGATTGGAGTCAGTATATGGGACAGCAAAATTCGTTGAAGAAAAAGACAATCAGAGGTTTGCTGTGGAGTTTCGGGGATTTAATGGGAAATCAAGGGATGCAATTTATAATCCAGATCATTTTGGCACGAATGTTACTGCCCGAACATTTTGGTTTGATCGGAATGATAATAGTTTTTGTTGCTGTTTCCAATTCAATTGTGGACAGTGGTTTTACGCAGGCTCTTATACGTGAGCAGAATACAACTCAGACGGATTATTCTACGGTCTTCTATTTTAATTTAGCTGTTTCCATTCTTATCTATATTTTAATTTATTTGATGGCACCGTCCGTCAGTGTTTTTTTTGGAGAACCGGAACTGGTTTCCTTACTGCGTGTTTTGGCTTTAGGAATTCTTATCAACGCATTTGGAATTATACCGAGGGCGATGCTGACAAAGGAAGTAAATTTCAAAGCACAGGCTAAAGTGAATATGGCATCAAGCATCATATCGGGTTTGGTGGCAGTTGGGATGGCTGCAGGAGGTTTTGGAGTTTGGAGTTTGGTGATCAGAACATTGGTGATGAATCTGATTCAGTCGCTCTTGCTGGTACTGTCAAAAAAATGGGTACCGTCCCTAACCTTCAGCATCATTTCTTTTAAACGGTTATTCGGCTTTGGATGGAAGCTCCTTGTTTCAGGATTAATTGATACCATCTTTGTAAATATTTATTTTGTCATCATTGGGAGACAGTATTCCACCGGGCAATTGGGCTATTATACAAATGCCTCTAAATTCAGTGATATGTCCGCCCAAAGTTTATCCACTGCCATTCAGCGAGTAACATATCCTGTACTCAGCAGTATAAAGGATGAGAAGGACAGACTGAAGCAAAGTTATCGGAAAATCATAAAGATGTCAGCATTTATCATATTCCCGATTATGATCGGTTTTGTAGTAATTGCAGAGCCTCTCATCCATTTATTGTTTGGGGAACAGTGGCTGCCGATGGTTCCTTACTTTCAACTGCTTTGCATCGGGGCGATGCTCTATCCCATACATGCACTGAACTTAAATATTCTTCAAGTCAAAGGCAGATCGGATTTATACCTGAAACTTGAAATTTTTAAAATGATAATAGCTTCGATTTTAATCTTTTTGGCAATATGGTTGGATTTAGGGATTTTTGGGCTGGTAGGAGCAGCTGTATTAAGTTCATATACGGCTTTGTTTATTAATACGTATTACTCGGGGAGAGAAATCTCTTATTCGGTCAGTGAACAGCTGAGAGATTTAATCCCGATTTATGCCGTGGCGGTAATAATGGGGATATGCACTTACGTTGCAGGAGAACTTTTGTTGAACGGAAGTTTTATTGCGATGCTCATACAAATTATAATGGGCGTCACATTCTACTTAACTTTCTCCAAGCTGGCTAAAATTGAGGAGCTGGGCAGTATTTTTCATTTAATTTTGCCTGTAATCAAGAAGATAAATCCCATAAAAATAAACTGAGCACTATACGGTGGCTCTTCAGTTCAAGCAAGGAGGAAGAAAATGCAAATCCCATTCGAAAACCCAATTTATATTACACGGCCGCTTTTGCCGGATTTGGAAAATGTCAGCGGAAAACTCCAGGACATCTGGGAAAGCCGGCAAGTTACAAATAATGGCAAGCAACTCCAAACACTAAGTCAAAGGCTGGAAGAGTATCTGGACGTGCAGCATCTTTCTCTGTTTAATAACGGAACATTGGCGTTATTGCTGGGATTGAAAGCTCTTGACTTGAAGGGAGAAGTTATCACCACTCCCTTTACATTTCCGGCAACAGTCCAGGCATTGGACTGGAATCAGTTAACTCCCGTGTTTTGCGATATTGATCCCAAAACATTGAATATCGATGCAGATAAAATTGAAGGTCTGATCACAGAAAATACCACGGCAATTCTGGCTGTGCATGTTTTTGGAAATCCCTGTGATACAGAAAAGATTCAAAAAACAGCAGATAAATACGGTTTAAAAGTGATTTACGATGCAGCACATGCATTTGGGGCGAAAATTGAGGGGAAGCCGATAGGTTCTTTCGGTGATATGACGATGTTCAGTTTCCATGCCACAAAACTGTTCCATACAATTGAAGGAGGAGCTCTGGTTTTCAGGGATGGTGCTCTGGGACGCAAACTCGATTTGCTGAAAAATTTCGGTATTCTCAATCCGGAAGAAGTTGTATTGTCGGGGTTAAATGCCAAAATGAACGAAATACAGGCAGGCATAGGACTGGAAGTGTTGAAAGGAATCGAAGAAGAAAGGAAGAAAAGGCATCTCTTAAAAAAAATGTATGAACAGCATTTACGGCATATTCCCGGAATTCGGATTATAACCAATTTGGAGTATGAACAAAGCAGTTATCAATATTTTGTAATTGAAATAGATGAATATCAATTCGGTCATTCGAGGGATTGGCTTCAAAAAGAACTTGAAAAATTCAATGTCTATACGAGAAAGTATTTTTATCCTTTATGCAGCGAATTTGATTGGTATGCCAATCTTGAGTCTGCTAAAGCTGAAAATCTGCCGGTTGCCAGCACATGCGTGAGGCAGGTTTTATCATTACCCTACTACGGGGGACTGGAACTTCAATCTGTTATTAAAATATGTAAAATTTTTCAGGAACTGCATGCTGATTCAGAAAAGATAACTCAACTTTGAGAAATGGGGGATTTTCGATGAAGGGGATCATTTTAGCTGGTGGAAACGGAACTCGTTTATATCCATTGACCAAATCTATTTCAAAGCAAATGCTGCCTGTTTATGATAAGCCAATGATTTATTATCCATTATCGGTTCTAATGTTGGCAGGGATCAAGGAAATTCTGATTATATCTACACCGAGAGATATTGCGGGGTTTTTGAGTTTGCTTGGCAACGGCCAGAAATTAGGGATTAAATTGGAATATGCAATTCAGGAAGAACCGAACGGGCTGGCTGAAGCATTTACCATTGGAGAAAGCTTTATAGGTGATTCACCCGTAGCATTGGTGCTTGGAGACAATGTATTTTATGGATCCGATTTCGGAAGCAGGTTATTGGAATCATCCGCCCTGGAAAGCGGGAGCATTATTTTCGGTTGTCACGTCGCTGATCCCAGTGCGTATGGAGTAGTTGAAGTCGATAATGAGATGAACATTATTTCAGTGGAAGAAAAGCCGGAAAATCCAAAATCATCGTTTGCAATTCCCGGATTATACTTTTTCGACAACAAAGTAGTGGAAATCGCAAAAAATGTTCAACCTTCCGAACGCGGAGAAAAAGAAATCACATCGATTATCAATGAATACCGTAATAACGGCGAACTTAAAGTGAATATCATGGGCCGTGGCTTGGCTTGGTTGGATACGGGAACTCATGAAGCACTATTACAGGCTTCAAACTTTGTGGAAGCGATTCAAAAAAGGCAAGGGCTTTACGTCGCTTGTATAGAAGAAATTGCCTACAGAAGGCAATATATCTCCAAATCTCAATTGATAGAGTTGGCAGAACCGCTGATTAAAACGGATTACGGGAAATATTTACTGGATATTGCTTCTGAAAAAACTTTCCAAACCAATAAATAAAGCGGAGGAGCATACGATGAAAAAAATACTGGTGACCGGTGGCGCCGGCTTTATTGGAGGGAATTTTGTTCAATATATGGCAAAGAAATACACCGAATATGAAATTTATAATTTAGATTCACTAACATATGCTGGGGATCTGACAAAGCATCGTGAAATTGAAGGATATCCGAATTACTGTTTTGTGAATATGGATATCACCGACAGCATCTCTATTGATAAGCTTTTTGCAGAAGTGTCATTCGATTATGTTGTGCATTTTGCGGCAGAAAGCCATGTTGACCGTTCCATCATCGATCCGGGAATTTTTGTGAAAACTAATGTACTTGGCACTCAAGTCCTGCTGGAAGCAGCAAGGCGATTTCAAATTAAAAAATTTGTGCAAATTTCAACTGACGAAGTGTATGGTGATCTGGATTTCGATTCCAACACATTTTTTACTGAAGACAGCCCTCTACAACCCAACAGTCCGTATAGTGCCAGTAAAGCTGCCTCTGATCTGTTTGTCCGGGCGTATTCCGAGACTTACGGGTTGCCTGTCAATATAACTCGGTGCTCCAATAATTATGGGCCGTACCATTTTCCGGAAAAGTTGATTCCATTAACCATTTCAAAGGCTTTAAATAATGAGGAAGTTCCAATATACGGAGGAGGCCTCAATATACGTGACTGGCTGCACGTCCTTGATCATTGTGCTGCCATCGATCTGGTAATGCATGAAGCGAAAAGTGGAGAAATTTTTAATATCGGTGGTCATAACGAAAGGACAAATCTCGAAGTGGTGCAAACCATATTGCGTTACTTGGATAAATCTGAAAAGCTGATCAAATTTGTACCCGATCGGCTGGGGCATGACAGACGCTACGCAATTGATCCGACAAAGTTAGAGCAATTGGGGTGGAAGCCCTCTTATGATTTTGAATCTGGAATCCTGCAAACGGTTCAATGGTTTATTGACAATAAAGAATGGTGGGAAAAGGTTTTGAGTGGAGAATACGACTCATATCCTCAAAGGTAGGCTGCAAGAAATCAGCTGTAACTCAGTGGAACCAGATTCTGCATCTCTATAAAAAGAAAGTTGAAAGGAAGTCGGTTGCAAAGTGTAAAAACATGAAGGTGGGAGAAATTATGAATGCAGAATCGAAAATTTATATTGCTGGACACAGGGGTCTGGTTGGATCAGCAATAATGCGGAATTTGCGAACCAAGAAGTATGGTAATTTGGTGTATAGAACAAGCGCGGAACTCGATTTGCGAAAACAGGTTGAAGTAAATCAATTTTTTCAGGATGAAAAACCGGAATATGTTTTTATGGCTGCGGCAAAAGTGGGAGGGATTATTTCGAATAGCACTTATCCAGCCGATTTCATAAGAGACAACTTAATGATCCAAACAAATGTTATAGATGCAGCGTTTAGACATGGCGTTAAAAAACTTCTTTTTATGGGAAGCACTTGCATATATCCGAAATTTTCACCGCAACCTATGAAAGAAGAGTATTTGTTGACCGGGGAACTGGAAGAGACAAATGAACATTATGCAATCGCAAAAATAGCCGGTGTTAAGATGTGCGAAGCTTATAACAGACAGTTTGGCACCAATTTTATAAGCGTAATGCCGACTAACCTTTATGGCATCAATGATAATTTCGATCTCAAGAACTCACATGTTCTTCCGGCTTTAATCAGGAAATTTCATGAGGCAAAAATGAATTCAACGCCATTGGTCGAGGTATGGGGAACAGGTCTTCCAAAAAGAGAATTTCTTTACAGTGAAGACTTGGCTGATGCTGTAGTGCATTTGATGGAAACTTACAGCGGGAGTGATTTGATCAATATAGGAGTAGGCAAAGATATTGCCATTAAACAATTGGCTGAGCAGGTGAAGGAAATCGTAGGCTATACGGGAGAAATATTCTTTAATACTTCCAAGCCTGATGGGGCGCCAAGAAAATTAGTGGAAATAACCAAGCTGAAAGAACTGGGCTGGGAAGCTAAAACGCCTTTAGAAGAAGGTTTGAAATTGACCTATGAATGGTTTCTGCAAAATTTGTCTGAAGAAAATCTGAAATCTTAATAAAAACAGCAGAAACGGAAAATCCGTTTCTGCTGTTTTTATTTTCATGTTCTGAAATTTATTCTGCTTCCAGCTGACTTACGTTTGCGGCTTGTGGACCACGATTTCCATCAATAATCTCGAATGAGACGGGTTTGCCTTCCTGCAAAGTGCGAAAACCATCACCGTTGATTCCGGTAAAGTGGACGAATACATCGTCGCCATTATTATACTCAATAAAACCATAGCCTTTTTCCGTGTTAAACCATTTAACTATTCCCTGGTGCATGCACGTTCCCCCCTTGGTATTGAGTACTTTCGTGGTACCATTAATATAGTAGTAATGGATGGCTTATACTATACACGATGCTTATGAAACCGTCAATTTCGTAATCGGATGCCAAATATTACAGAGCTGATCAAATGCAAGGTTGGGAGCGAACAACATGACAAACCGAATCATCGATAACTGCAGGTCGCAAGTGAAAAGAATCTACGACACATTTGATGCGAGCCATGACTGGCAGCATATTGAACGGGTTCTTGGTAACGCAGAACGTATTATGGAGACGGAAAAGGCCGATCCGTTCCTCGTCGAACTGGCGGTTCTGCTCCATGATGTATCGGACCCGAAATACATGAAAAATGGGGAAGATCTTGAAAAGGAAATTCTGGAATCTTTAGGGGTTTCGGAAGAGCAAAGCAGTCAGATTGCACAAATCATCCGACAGGTTTCATTCAAGGGAGGCAACGGGGAAGAAGCTTCCAGCATTGAAGCGAGGGTAGTCCAGGATGCAGACCGGCTGGATGCAATCGGCGCAGTCGGGATAGCTCGTACGTTTGCCTATGGAGGAGCGAAAGGGCGAAATCTGTACGATTGGGAGGAAAAGCCAAGAAACGGAATGACGGAACAGCAATACCGGGAAGAGCCCACCAGCAGCGCTACGCACTTCTATGAGAAGCTTTTGCTGTTGAAAAACATGATGACGACGGAAACAGGGAAGCAAATAGCTGATGAACGACATCAATTTATGCTATCCTTTTTAGAGCAACTTAAAAAAGAAACGGATGGTAATGCATGAGCCACTTAAATATCACGAAACTTACGAAAACTGTTGGAGCGAAAACTTTATTCAAGGATGTCGAATTTTCATTGTATCCGGGAGACCGTGCCGGATTGATCGGAGTCAACGGAACAGGGAAATCGACTTTGATGTCAATAATCGCGGGGGAAATGGAAGCTGATTCAATTTCGATGGATCACCCGAAAAAATATGAAATCACGTATTTGAAGCAGGATCCTGAATTCGATGAATCACTGACCGTGCTGGAAACGGTTTTCTCGGGCGAGTCACCGATTCTTCAATTGAACCGGTCCTACGAAGAGGCCTTAAAAAATATGATGATTGACTCGAGTTCCACGGAACTGCAGGATGAATTGATGAAGATCCAGGAAGGCATGGAACGTGAAAATGCCTGGGACATCAATGCATTGGCAAAAACTGCGCTGATGAAACTCGGCATAGATATGTTCGATCAGTCGATCGGTGAATTATCAGGGGGCCAGCGCAAGCGTGTGGCACTGGCAAAAGCGCTTATTGAGCCGGCCGATCTGATTCTTCTGGATGAACCGACCAATCACCTGGATGCCATCTCCACCGAATGGCTGCAGGAAACGTTGCTGCGCATGAATTCCGCAATGCTGTTTGTGACGCATGACCGTTATTTCCTGGATGCAGTCTCCACACATATTTTTGAAATCGCCGACCAGACGATGTATACCCATAAAGGGAATTACGGGGATTACCTGGAAAACCGTGCGATGCGCGAAGAAATGGCTGCCGCGTCTCAGCAGAAGCTGGAAAACCGCTTCCGCTCGGAACTGAAATGGATCCGCCGTGGAGCGAAAGCGCGTTCGACAAAACAAAAAGCCAGAATCCAGCGCTTTGACGAAATAAAAGAAAATGTCCAAAAAGAAAACGACCATACTTCGCTTGAGTTGTCGATGCAGAGCCAGCGCCTCGGCAAGAAAATCATTGAAGGCGAAAATGTCGGCATGTCGTTCGGCGACAAGCAGATTTTCACTGGTTTTGATTTCCTGCTGCAGGGAGGCGACCGCATCGGTATCGTCGGCCCGAACGGAGCGGGGAAATCCACCCTTATGAAATTGATTGCGGGGGAATATGAACCGACCGAAGGCAAGCTCGAATACGGCAGTACCGTAAAAATTGCCCACTTCACGCAGCATCTGCCGGAAATGAACGAATCCCAGCGGATGATTGAGTATATTCAGGAAATTTCCAATGATTACGAAGCGGAAAAAGGGGTCCGACTGTCCGCTACCCAAATGCTCGAACGCTTTCTTTTTCCTTCAAATGGCCACGGCACGCAAATCGGCAAACTCTCGGGCGGAGAGCGGAAGCGTCTCTATCTGTTGAAACTATTGATGGAACAGCCGAATATCCTGCTTCTTGACGAGCCGACAAATGATCTCGATATCCAGACATTGGGTGTTCTGGAAGACTTCCTTGAGAATTTCCCGGGTGTTGTGCTGACGATTTCGCATGACCGTTTCTTCCTTGACCGCATTGCCCATAAATTATGGACAACCGGAACGGGCAGAATTGAAGAATACCAGGGCCTCTACTCTGAATTCATCAAGGAAAAGCCGGGGATTTTAACGGAAAACAAAAAAATACCGGTGGAAGCATTAAAGCCGGAAAAAACGGTGGCAGAACCGAAGAAAAAGATGACGTATAAAGAGCAGCAGGAATATGACACGATTCTGGAGGATATTTCTTCTCTGGAATCGAAGATCGAAGAACGCGAAAAAGCAATTTCCGCAGCCGGTGCGGATTATGATAAACTGCGCACGCTGACAGCGGAAGTTGATGAATTGACGAAACAATACGATACGAAACTCGAACGCTGGACATACCTCCAGGAAATTGCTGAAGCATAAAGTTACTGCATAAATTGAATTAAAAAATCAGTACTAATCCAATGCTTCGGCGCAGGTTTGCGGAATATCGGCTACCATGGATTATTAGTTCTACTGTTATAATAGGAGGGATTTTTAGTGAAGATCAAAACGATTGAACCTACACCAAGCCCGAATACGATGAAAGTGATTATAGATCAGGAATTGCCGTTTGGTAAAAGCCATAACTACAGCCAAAGTAAACTCGAAGGGGCGCCGACTGAAATCCGGGATATCCTGGCAATCGAAGGTGTCAAAGGCGTATACCATGTGGCCGATTTTCTGGCAGTGGAACGCATAGCAGCCAAATTCGGCTGGGAGAATATTCTGGCTGACGTCAGACGGGCTCTTGGCGAAGACGGAGGAAACACTGAGCAGGAAGTCGACTTGGATGAACACTTCGGGGAAGTTTATGTCCATGTGCAGGAATTCAAAGGCATTCCTTTGCAGGTCAAGGTTTTTGACAATAGCTCAGAGGAACGCTTTGGCATGCCGGAACGGTTTGTGACAGCGATGAGCATTGTCATGGACCCGACTGAAGAGAACTACCTGCTGCAGCGCAAATGGGCTGATTACGGTGTCCGATACGGGGAAAAAGATGAAATCGGCCACAGTGTTGTCGAAGAAATTGAAGCGGCTTATCCACAGGAACGGCTCGACGCATTGACACAAACAAAAGATGCTGAAAAACAGGAAGCCGTTTCACGCGGCCGCAAAGTGACGGCAGAGGAGTTTGATGCGCCGGAATGGGAAACGCGTTTCCAATTGCTTGACCAGATGATCGAAGCCGATCTGGATGATCTTCCTTTGCTGGACAAAGCGCTGGATGACGACAAGATGTCGATTCGCCGCCAGGCTGCAATCTATCTCGGAGATATCGACGACAAAGCGGTGGTCCCGTTTATCGAACGGGCGATGAAAGACAAAGGCTGGGCCGTTCGCAGGACTGCCGGAGACACAATCAGTGATTTGGGCTTTGAAGAATTCGAACCGATCATGATTGAAACCCTGAAAGACAAAAACAAGCTGGTACGCTGGCGTGCAGCAATGTTCCTCTATGAAACGGGAACAGCAGCTGCGCTGCCTGCGCTTCACGAGGCCGAAAATGATCCGGAATTTGAAGTGAAACTTCAAGTGAGAATGGCAATTGCCAGAATTGAGCAGGGCGAAGAAGCGGAAGGTTCCGTCTGGAAGCAGATGACCGAAGCTCGCCAGGCAATGAAGGGCCAACAATAATTTTAACGAACCATAGAAACCAGCGGCATTTGGAGCCGCTGGTTATTTTTTGTCCTTATTGAATTTGATTGGCAAACGGAATGTTTCCGAGAGTACAGAAAGAGGTATTACCTTCTGAAACGGCTTTTATTAGATTCGGAATTTTAAGGAGGGGTTTGTGATGGAAGAAAACATCTTTTCAATCGAAATTATCAGCCAGGGAAAATACGAATCATGGGAATTCAGGAACGAAGAGGCACGGGACGAACTTTTCAGGAAAATTACGGAGCGTTTCAGCGAGTACGCCATTGCCGATAAAAGTGACGATGTCGACGATTCCCGCATTTTGCAATTGTCAGCGACCAGCCTGAAACTTAAGGAAGACGGGAAAGTCGATCAACAGGTGCCTTATGAATGGTATGAATCCGATCAATTCGAAAAGCTTCTCGAGTACATCAATAATGAATATCGAAAATATTGATAGCCTGTAATGCATGAAATCACCTGGAGGTTCAGTTAGAATAGAGTCAAGGAACTCCCTGCTGAAATCGGAGAGTATTAAAAACTAAGGTGGTTAGATATATGAATGCATACGATGAGTATATGAAAGGCATTGTAACACCAATGCGCAAGGAATTGACGAATCATGGTTTCAAGGAATTACTGACTGCAGAGGAAGTAAATGACCATATCAGCAAAGCGGAAGGAACGACAGTAGCTGTCATTAATTCGGTTTGTGGCTGTGCTGCCGGCCTTGCACGTCCAGGAGTTATCGAGGCGCTGAACAAAACAGCAGCAAAACCGGACCATCTGGTGACAGTTTTTGCCGGCCAGGATAAAGAAGCAACTGCGCAGATGCGCAGTTATTTCGAAGATGTCCCCCCATCATCGCCTTCAATCGCGGTATTGAAGGACGGCAAGCTTGCCTATATCATCCCGCGCGAGAAGATTGAAGACCATTCAGTCGAAGATATCCGCGACCACCTGGTGCAAGCGTTGGAACAGGCAGCTCAATAATGAAAACGATCGTCACCACAGCATACCGGCCCACTGCAGCCATTATTGCAGAAACTGGCAGGGTTGGTAGAGAGCTGGATATCCGTTTCATTGACCGCAAAAAACGTTCAATCGAGAAGATGCACAGCGATGAAGAATCGGATATCCTCGTGGTTTCGAAAGAACGGCTTGAGTTTTACCCCATGGGTAAAGCGGAGCCGTTCTTTTTTCACCCGAATTCAGCGGCATTCCGTACAAAACGCCCGTTGGAAAGAGATCCGCTTATTGAAGTTTCTGGTCTCGAAAAAGGAGACAGCTTCCTTGACTGCACTCTCGGAATGGCTTCAGACGCCATCACTGCCTCGCAGCACGTCGGACCGGAAGGGAAGGTCGTCGGCTGCGAAAGCAACCCGAACATTGCCTATATCATCAGAAGCGGCCTTCAGCGGTACTCCACGATGCCGCACCTGACAGATGCCATGAACCGGATCGACGTCCATGCGATGGATTCCATTGCGTATCTGAAAAAGCTGGAGAGCAATTCTTTCGATGTCATCTATATGGATCCAATGTTTACAGAAAAAATAGAGGAATCCTCAAATTTCACACCTGTTCGCAGCAGCGCCGATATGGGCCAGCTGACGGAGGAATGGGTGACAGAAGCGAAAAGGGCCGCAAAAAAAGCAGTTGTGCTGAAAGCCCATTTCCGCTCACAGGATTTCGAGAAATTCGGTTTTACCCGGCGCGTCCGGCCGAATACGAAATTCCATTACGGTGCCATAAAACTTTCTTGAATGACAAAAGCCCCTCCGGCTATGCTGGAGGGGCTTTCCAGTTTGTTGAGAAAGAAAAGTATGCAATCGATATTCCGCAAAACAGCTTCGCTTGCCTGGGGGCTCGCGCTGAGCTAACTCGGTCTCGTTGCACTTCGTCCGAGTGGATCTCAGCACTTCGCTTGGTCCCCTGGGCGTCTGCGCTGTTTTGCTCCATATCACCAATCACTTTCAATATAGGATATTCATTTCAGCTATTTTATAGTATTGAAGTAAATCCTATATTCCCGAACAGAATCAGAGTGAAGTGACAGACGGCGACTCCTGCGGGAACAGCGCGAGCTGAAGACCCCACAGGAGCGCAAGCGACGAGGAGGCTGAAGCCGTGCCCGCGGAAAGCATCCGTCTAGAACGTAATGATTATAGAAGATTATAGAAGTTGATGGTTTCTCGACAGCCTGAAAAGCCCCCCAGCTATGCTGGAGGGGCTTTCATAGAGCGAAAATATTAATCGGTGAAGCTTAATGATGTCAAGTACCCGAGCATTAGCAGGAGACCTAGGCCGATAAGGATCGATGCATCCATGAAAAATTCCTCCTTTTTCAAAAAAAAACAGCGCGTATTTACTGTTTTTATTGTACAATGAATTTCAAGAAGATGAAACCTTTACCAATATAATTCGTATAATTAAACACAGTTGTTTAAAAATTGTCCGAAATTGAAGGTGATTGAGATGAAGAATTGGTGGCAAAAGTCGATTGTGATTGCAGTTGCTGTCCTTAGTCTCGGCATGATTCCTCCCAACCATACCATCTGGGAAAATCTGCTGGAAGAAAAGGCGGAGCTCAAGACGCAGGAAGTAAAAAGTCCGAATGCTCAAATTACATATGATTGGCTGGATCCCTCGGAATTCTATTATAATAATCCAACCATACTCGACACAGTGCACCAGACTGCCGAAGAGCAGGCGTACATGAAATTCGGTTCGCGTATTGGTCCTGTTATCGAGGATGAATTCAAAAATGCCATTTTGCCGAATATTCAACAGGCGATTGATCTGCATCTTGCACAAGTCGATTCAGACAGCTTGCGCAGACTTGCGATTTCGCAGAAACCTTCCGGTGAGCATTCTGAGAAAATATTCCACATTTATGATACTGAAACGAATAAGGATAAAATCCGCTTCCATGTCCGGACCGAGAAGAAGCCGCAGGAAGGCTATTACTTCAATTTCCATTACCATTTGGAAGAAGATGATTTCCAGCAGCATATTACCCTTGGAGATATTTACTGGTCAAAAAACACACCTCCAAAATGGCTGTCTTAATAGAAGAATAGTGATAAAAAAGTGAAACAGCCGAAAATTGCGGCTGTTTTTTTCTTCTTTACAAGAGTTTTATAATCTAAGGTATATTTATACAAGTTAAACTAATAGACTATGGCAGCCGCTATTCCGCAAAACAGTTCCTAAGACAAGTAGCCGACGTATATGAGGCTAAGTCTTTGCGACGAGCTTGCGCAGGATCATAGTCTCTACACTTCACCATAGCGCCGAAACGGTATGATGAATGAAGTTCTTTGGTTCAACTTATATGGCTGTATAAATTCAGTAATTTTCGTTATGATTAAACCTACAATGGAGGCGAATGATATGAAACAATATTTGGATCTGTGCGAACATATACTGGACAACGGTACAAAAAAAGAAGACCGGACAGGAACTGGGACATTGAGTGTTTTCGGTTACCAGATGCGCTACAATCTTGCTGAAGGATTCCCGCTGATGACGACGAAAAAGACTGCATTCCGTCTCATCGTTTCTGAACTCCTGTGGTTTATCCAAGGAGATACGAATGTAAAAACGCTGATTGCCGAAAACAATCACATCTGGGACGAATGGGCTTTCGGGCAATGGGTTTCCAGCCAAGAATATGATGGCCCTGACATGACCGATTTCGGACGCCGTGCACAAAAAGATGAGCAATTTGCCGTTCTTTACAAACACGAAATGGCGAAATTCCAGGTAAGAATTCTTGAGGACGAGGAATTCGCTGAAAAGTATGGCGATCTGGGACCGGTTTACGGCAAACAGTGGCGCTCCTGGCAGACGACTACCGGCGATACGATTGACCAATTGAAAAATGTGATCGAATCCATTAAAAAGAATCCTGACTCAAGGCGCCACCTGGTGACGGCGTGGAATCCGGAATTTGTCGAAGATATGGCGTTGCCGCCTTGCCACATCATGTTTCAATTCTATGTCGCTGACGGAAAATTGTCGTGCCAGCTTTACCAGCGCAGCGCCGATGTTTTTCTGGGAGTGCCATTCAATATCGCTTCCTACGCACTGCTGACACATCTGATTGCACGGGAATGTGGTTTGGAAGTCGGGGATTTTGTGCATACAACAGGAGACACCCATCTTTACGTGAATCACCTCGATCAAGTGAACGAGCAGCTCAGCCGAACACCGAAAAAATTGCCGACATTAAAGGTCAATGAAGACGTCGAATCAATTTTTGAACTTACAATAAACGATATCAGTATAGAAGGTTATGACCCGCATCCGCGGATTTCAGCACCTGTCGCTGTCTAGGAGGAACATTCATGATTTCATTAATGGTTGCCCATGACCCGAAACATGTCATCGGCAGAGACAATCAACTGCCGTGGCACATACCGGAAGATCTTGCCTACTTTAAGAAACACACAGTCGGCAAAGGGATTGTCATGGGAAGAAATACGTTTGAATCCATCGGCCGCCCCTTGCCGAAACGGAGAAATATTGTGGTTACCCGCAACAAAGACCTGCAGATCGAAGGAGCCGACGTGGTGCATTCCCTGGAAACTGCTGTCCGCCTCGCTGAAGAATTTCACGAAGAAGTGATGATCATCGGAGGGGAACAGATTTTCAGGAGTATCCTCCCACAGGCAGATCGACTGTATATCACGTTAATCCACAAGGAGTTTGAAGGGGACACTTTCTTCCCCGACTATGGACAGGGATGGGAGCTTGTTTCAGAATCCGAACGTTTTGAATCCGACGGCATCCCTTTCAGCTATTTGATTTTTGAACGGCAATTCGGAGGAGCAGACAATGCTTAGTTCAATCCGGACTTTTTCTTTTCTGTTCGGTTATTTGCCGGTGGCAGCGTTGAAGCTCCAACGATTCCAAAAACAAAAGCCTCATATGACCACTGAAGAGTATGATGAACTGATCCATACAGAGCCAAGGAAATGGGCTTCCGGCATTATGAAGCGCACTAAAAGTGAAGTTGCGGTGGAAGGACTGCACCTTTTGCCGGAAGGGCCGGTTCTGCTTGTCAGTAACCATGAGGGGAATTTTGACATTCCGGTCATTCTATCCAGCCTTCCGAAACCGTTCGGCTTCATATCAAAAAAAGAAGTGAAGAAGTTTCCCGTGATTCCGACATATATGGAAGATATGAATTGCGTCTTCATCGACCGCACCGATCGTAGAAGTGCTTTGAAATCGATCGGTGAGACGGCCGAAAAGCTGAAACAGGGGCATTCGATTCTGATTTTTCCTGAAGGGACGCGCAGCAAAGGAGAGGCCCTCGGGGAATTCAAAGCCGGTTTTATGCGCATTGCGGTTGATGCCCAAGTGCCGATTGTACCGATTGCGATAAAAGGTACGGCCAATATAATGGAGAAAAATAATAACCAAATAAAACCGGCTGACGTATTGCTCCGGATACTCTCTCCAATCCCGCCTGAAGTATTTACCGGCTTGCCTTCAAAAGAAGGGATCAAGCTTGTCCGGAACGCAATTGAACAGGCGCTCGACTGACAGGGGCAGCAGTCTGAAACAAGCACTTTGTTCTTTGTTGACCGGTGTCTGAAGAACGTATTATTTGCTAAGGCACGTATATATTTTTAAAATAGGGAATAAGGTATATAACTAGAAGGAAGTGATTTCATGTCAAGGATTCACATAGTGACGGATTCGACTTCGGATCTTCGTCCGGAAGTATTAAAGGAATATGGCGTGCATATGGTGCCGTTGTCCATACAAATTGGCGATAAAACATATTTGGACCGGGTCGATCTTGAGCCGGAATCGTTTCTGGAGCTGATGGAAAAGTCGGAAGAGCTGCCGAAAAGTTCGCAGCCGGCCCCCGGCGTCTTTAAAGAACTTTACGATGAACTCGGAAAAGACGGCGATCAGATATTGTCAATCCATATGACTGGCGGAATGAGCGGGACAGTCGAATCGGCCCGCGCAGCTGCAGATTTAACTGAGGCAGATGTTACGGTGATTGATTCCCGTTATATTTCCTACGCCCTATCCTTCCAGGTAATTGAAGCTGCGGAAATGGCGCGTGCCGGCCGTCCGATGGAGGAAATAGTAGCGAAGGTGGAGGGTATCAGAAGCAAAACCAAGCTATACGTTGTGCTTGACACCCTGGATAATATGGTGAAAGGTGGACGGATAGGAAAAGGCCGTGCGCTGGTCGGCTCAATTATGAAGATAAAACCGATTGCTTCACTGGATGACGGTGAATATACACCGGTGTTAAAAGCGCGCAGCCATAAAAAAGTTGTCGATTTTCTGTTTGAAGACTTTATCGAACGGACAAAAGGAAAGAATGTCAAAGGGGTCGGTTTGGTCCATGCCAACGGATTGGCGATGGCAGAGCCATTAAAGGAGCGTATTATTGAATCAGGATATACAGACATCAAATACGATTTCACCACACCGGTCATTTCAACACATACGGGCATCGGCGCAATCGGTTTCATGTTCTATACGGATTGAGTAGAAAAGCGCAAGCGCCCGTTCAGCTCTGAAAGGCATAAGACGGAACAGCGAAGCGGCGTTCTTTGCCGCATAGTCTCGAAATGCGGAAACGGCCGTTCAGCTCCGAAAGGCTTAAGATGAACTTCCGAAGCGGCGCCCTTTGCCGTATAGGAAGGACAGCTTAAGACCAAGGAGTTGGCCGTTGGAGCCTGGACACTGGACCGGCTTATGACCCGAAGAGCTGGGCCGCTGGAGTCTGGACAACAAGGAAAAGCGCAAGCGCCCGTTAAACGATTGACACTGGAAACAGTTCTCATAACAGTAAAGGAGAGAAAAGAGTGAAACGCATCCTGTTTATCATAGTAATGGCCACAGTTTTATTAGCGGGATGCAGTTCCTCTTTTATTTTCGGCAAAGACGAAGCCACCCCACGGGTACAGACGGCATTTGCCGGTTATCAGGTACCGCCGAACTTTATTCCCCAAACATTGATTATCACCGCCCTGGGAGATTCGCTTTCCCAGGGGGTGGGGGACGAAGATAACAGAGGAGGGTATGTGGGCCGGCTGACATCCCAAATCAGGGAGTGGCCCGGTGTCGTCGGTGCGGTTGTTGAAAATACAGCCAAACGCGGACGGCGCAGTGACCAATTATTGTCCATGTTCCAGAAGGGTGAATTGACAGGGCCGGTTTCCGAAGCCGATTATATTGTGATGACAATCGGCGGCAATGATATCATGCGTATCGTAAAAAGGGATCTTTTTAACCTGAACCTTGCAGCTTTTTCAGAAGAATTGCTCCTCTATGAGAACCGCTATCAGAACATCTATTCCACGATTCGTTCAATGAACCCTCAGGCTCCGCTGATTATGGTCGGGGTGTACAATCCCTTCTCGCTGATTACGGATGAAATCCAGGAATTCGATGAAATAATGGCAGCTTATAACGATACGATGGAAGAGACATTGGCGGAAGATCCCCAGGCCTGTTTTGTGCCGGTCCAGGATCTTTTTGAAGGCAATGACAATCTTGTGTATCACACGGATTTCTTTCATCCCAACGGCAACGGGTACGATTTAATGACAGAACGAATCTTGGAACGCATGGAAGAGTGCGGCATGATATTTGAAGACAGGGGTTGAGGGTATATGAAGTTATGGCGGTCAGCATTTATTGTGCTACTGGCTGTTAATATATTATTTTTAATTGCTTTTGTGTTTTATGTAACTATTCCTGCAGAGGATCACATCAGCTATGAAGCTGAAGAAAGCGCAGTTGCCGAGGGCAATACTGTCACAGTAAGAACCTCCAAAGCCGATTTCGAAGGCATTGCCAATACGTATATCCAGGATGCGATGAAGGACCAGCCGATGCCGCTGACGTTATCTGTAAACGACGATGTATCACTGTCAACGGAATTGAAGGTATTTTCGATGACACTGCCGATTCTGCTGAGTTTTGAACCGTATGTGCAGGAAGATGGGAATTTGTTGCTGGAGCAGAAATCGGTCAATGTCGGAATGCTCGACATTCCGCCTGAGTCTGCATTGAAACTATTGCGCGATTCTGTCACATTGCCGGAATTCATGGAAGTCAATCCGGGCGCGGAGGAAATTCTTTTGCGTCTTTCCGATATCCCGCTGGACGACGGCATCAGCGTAAGAGCTGAATCATTTAATCTTGAAGAAGACGATATACGATTGCGAGTCACCATTAGCCAATAAGGAAGAGGTGCAGGAATATGAAAATCGAAAAAGCGACTTTTGCAGGAGGCTGTTTTTGGTGTATGGTCAAACCTTTCGACAGTCTTCCGGGCATTGAATCAATTGTCAGCGGCTATACCGGCGGAGACCTTAAGAATCCGACATACGAACAAGTCTGCACAAACAAAACCGGCCATAAAGAGGCAGTGGAGATCGAATTCCAACCGGACATCTACCCTTATGAAAAACTGCTCGAGGTATTTTGGTCCCAGATAGATCCGACCGATGCGGGCGGACAATTCTTTGACCGCGGTTCGTCTTATGCTCCGGCCATTTTTTATCATTCGGAAGAGCAACGCGAAGCGGCCGAACAGTCGAAAAAGGAGCTGGATCAGTCCGGTAAGTTTGATAAACCGGTGGTAACGCCTATACTTGAGGCCAAGCCATTCTATCTGGCTGAAACCTATCATCAGGATTATTACAAAAAAAACCCGGCGCATTACGAACGATACTCTGTCGGTTCTGGCAGAGCCGCTTTTATTCAAAAAAATTGGGGTGATCGGACATGAAGGAAGATTTGAAGAAGAAACTAACGCCGATGCAATATCATGTGACACAGGAAAGTGGCACTGAGCCGCCATTCCAGGGGGAATATGACAAGCATTTTGAAGACGGTATTTATGTAGATATCGTTTCAGGAAAACCGCTGTTCAGTTCAAAGGATAAATTCGACGCCCATTGCGGATGGCCGAGTTTCGCCAAGCCCATCGAAACGGAAGAAGTGAAAGAAAGTTTTGATACGAGCCACGGAATGCGCCGCACAGAAGTGCGCTCTGCATCAGCTGATTCGCATCTCGGACATCTTTTCCCTGATGGACCATCGGAATTGGGTGGCTTGCGTTATTGCATAAATTCCGCAGCCCTGCGCTTTGTGCCGAAGGAAGACCTTGAAAAAGAAGGGTATTCCGAATACAAGGAGCTTTTCGAATAATTTAGAACGCAATTAAAAATTACATCACCCCGGGCCGCTTGTCCGGGGTTTTAAATTTGATTGGAGGAGTGGGTCCGACAAGTATGGAAAAATCTTTTTATCATTTTGCGCTGTCATACCGTGGAAAGACCGATGCCGATGACTATTCGCGTTTTGCCGACGCCATGTTTCTGGACCATGACTTTCCAAAAACAGCAAGGGACTTCGAAAAGATTTCACGTTATCTCGAAGAACATGCGCATCCTGTCATGAAAGCATCCGTGTTCGATGAAATGTGGGAAGAATACACAAGTTATTAGTGCTCTTCATTGCACTCAACAGCAAAAAACAGTATGATTAGTACGACTAAAATAAAGTGAGGTTTTATTTATGAGTGTTCATATTAATGCTAAAAAAGGCGATATCGCCGATACGATCCTTCTTCCGGGAGACCCGTTGCGTGCAAAATATATCGCAGAAACGTTCCTGGAAGATGTAACTTTGTACAATGAAGTAAGAAACATGTTTGGCTATACGGGAACGTATAAAGGCAAACGCATTTCTGTGCAGGGCACTGGGATGGGAGTTCCTTCCATCTCCATCTACACGACAGAATTGATGGCTGAGTATGATGTGAAGAAATTGATCCGTGTCGGTACTTGCGGATCCATCCACAAAGATGTGAAAGTGCGCGACGTGATTTTGGCTCAAAGCGCTTCCACTGATTCAAACATGAATGCCATCATCTTCGGCAATGTCACGTACGCTCCAACCGCTGATTTCGGCTTATTGCTGAAAGCCTACAATGCAGGAGTAGAAAAAGGCCTGAACTTGCGTGTCGGAAACGTCTTCACGGAAGATGTCTTCTACAATGACCACGCAGAGCACGAAAAATGGGCGCAGTACGGTGTGCTTGCCCTTGAAATGGAATCATCGGCACTTTACACGCTTGCCGCCAAGTTCGGAGCACAGGCTTTATCGATTCTCACAGTGAGTGATCACCTGCTGACTGGAGAAGTGACTTCCGCCGAAGAACGCCAAACCACTTTCAACGAAATGATCATCGTTGCATTGGAAGCGGCAATCCAGGACTAAACCAAATCTCCAAAAGAAAACAGAGACTGTCCATACAGTCTTTTTTTCGAATATTGAAGTCCGGCTAAAAGAATGCTGATCTGCCGGCAATTATGAAAGTGGTGAAATGAATGGATGAAAAACATCCTAAAGAGGGAAATGAACAATTGCCACCCGCAGAAGAATCAAGAGGGCATTATATTCGATTGAAAACTTTTTCTTTCATTATGATGGTGGTTGTGCTGATATTGGCCACGGCCGGATTGACAGTTTTTGCTTTGACCTTCGGCGATGAGAAGGCGGTTGAAGTGAATTCGCCGGAACGCCGGGAATTCCAAAAACTTTATACCGCCTATGATGAAATCCAGAACAAATATTACGAAGACGTTGATCGCGAAGAATTGATCAATGGTGCCATCGACGGCATGGTCGAGTCACTTGACGATCCGTATTCGGATTACATGAATGAAAAAGAAGCCTCCCAATTTATGGAAGGAATCTCTTCGAGTTTTGAAGGAATCGGGGCAGAAGTCCAGGAACGCAACGGATATATAACGGTTGTTTCACCGATCAAGAATTCTCCGGCTGAAAAAGCGGGGGTTCAGCCCAACGACCAGATTATAGCGGTTGATGGGGAAAGCATCCAGGGCTTCAGTACGACTGAAGCGGTTATGCTGATCCGTGGGGAGAAAGGGACCGAAGTCACTTTAACGATTGTCCGCGGGGACTTGGATGATCCGATCGACGTTACAATCGTCCGGGACGAAATTCCGATTGAGACGGTATATTCAGAAATGATCGGCGATAATGTAGCGCATATCCAAATCACCAGCTTTTCTCAGGAAACGTTCAACGAACTGGAGACTGCCATCGCTGATATGAAAGAAGAAGGCATGGAAGCAATGATTATTGATGTCCGCCAGAATCCGGGTGGATTATTGCAATCTGCACTCGATATCTCCAACCTCTTCATTGAAGAGGGCGAAGAAATGTTCGAGGTCCAGGCAAAAGGGCTTGAGCCTGAAATTTACCTGGCCACAGAAAGCGATAAAGTTGAGATACCCGTGACTTTATTGATCGATGGAGGCAGCGCATCAGCTTCGGAAATTCTCGCAGGGGCGATGAGCGAATCCGCAGGTATCCAACTTGTCGGGGAAACCACTTTCGGTAAAGGGACTGTACAGACAGCCAATGACCTGGCCGACGGTTCAAACCTGAAATTCACGACAGCCAAATGGCTTACGCCGGACGGCAATTGGATCCATGAAAAAGGGATCGAGCCGGATGTCGAAGTTGCTTATCCCGAATATGCCTCATTGCCATTCATAGATGCTTCACTTGAATTGAAAGACGGAACGATTTCAGAACAGGTGCGTACAGCTGAAAAAATGCTGGAGGCATTGGAATATGAAGTCGGAGAAGTCGATGGAGTGTTTGAAGAAGAGATGGAGAAAGCAGTTGAAAACTTCCAGGAAGATCAGGAGCTTGAAGTTACAGGCGTCCTGACGGGCGACAGCCTTTTTGCTCTAATGGATGAGCTGCGTGCAAAAATTGAAGAAGATGACCCGATGCTTCTTGAAGCCAAGAATCTTATCATGGAAGAAGCCGGCATCGAAGCTTCAACTCCAGAAACAGAAGAAGAGGCTGCAGAAACAGAAGAAGATACAGAAGAATAAGGCAAAAAGGTCCGCGGAAGCGGACCTTTTCTTTAGGTATCTATAGATGGAGTTAATTCAAAGGAGGGCTAATATGAAAGATGTTTATTTATTCAGCGGGTTTTTGGGCAGCGGCAAAACGACGCTGCTGAAGAATATGCTGATCCAGATAAGGGAAGCGGGCTTGAAGCCGGCTGTATTCATGAACGAACTGGGCGAGCTCGCCATCGATTCAGATGAAGTGGAAGACGGGGTGCCGCTCAAGGAACTGCTGGACGGCTGCATATGCTGCACAGGTTCAGAAAAGTCCGAGGCACAAATTCAGACTTTACTGGCAGAAGAAGAGTTTGATGTCATTTTGATCGAGACCACAGGCGCCGCGCATCCGGTTGAAGCGCTGGACGCCATCTTTTCCCCTTTATTTGCTGAAAAGCTGAATTTCCGTGGCATCGTGACGGTGGCAGACAGCAAGCGCTGGTTGGAAAGAGATCGTTTGTCACCGCAAATCCGTTCGTTATTTCTTGAACAAATCAGGCACGCAGACCTGATATTAGCGAACAAGATGGATTTGCTGACCGACAAGGAGCAGGGGGATGTGATTTTCGGATTGCAGTCTTTAAATTCCGAAGCGAAAATCATTCAGACTTCCGGAGCCAAAATCCCTTATAAACTGTTGGAGACTTTATCCACCGGACCAAAAGAGGCGCTTGAAACTGCAGAAATCGGGAAATTAAATTTGAATACGAAGGTGCTCCGTTTCAAAGAGCCCGTCAAACGCGAAAGTTTCGAACAGTGGATGAGAAATCTGCCGGAGACGGTTTATCGCATAAAAGGCTATGTGCCGCTCGAAGGGGATAAATATCCCCACGCTTTCCAATATGCATATGGCATGGCCCAATGGCTGCCGGAGTATATGAAGATGCAGCCGCAGATCGTGGTAATCGGTGAAGGCATTGACGGAGTGGAATTGCCATGACACTTGAAGCTTACAGAAAGATTTGGCCACAACGGATGGCAGCTGCATCGGCAGAATCGGAAGAGGAAATGAAACGAATGATCATCATCGAATTGAAGGATGAACTCACGCATCCACGCGTCCGCAAATCGAAGGAGCAGAAGCTTGCAATTGCTGTGGAGCGGATACGAAATGCCCCTTTGACTCCTGGTGAGCAAGATGAATTAATCAAGTCCTATAAAAAAATCGCCGCTCAATTGGAGTGAACAGCGATGCTGGCCACCCGTGTTTTTGGGTGGCTTTTTTATGGATTTTTATTGGAATGATAGGTATAAAAGGGAGAAATATTTATGGCGATCATAAACCAGGTTTTGGCGATCATAAAACCCAATATGCCGATCATAAACATGTGTTTGCCGATCATAAATGACATTTGGCGATCATAAAATTTTTTATTCCATAGATTCACGTCTTAAAAAGGAAAAAATTGGATTTATTTCTTCAATAAAACCATCAAAATCCCTTTAAAATAAAAAATATGCGCCAACCAAGGCGCATAACTCTTTTATTTCACTGCAGCCGAACTGATTTTTTTCTGGATCGACAGCAAGCGGATGGATAACGTAACTGCTCCCGCAGTCAAACCGGCGATAAGTCCAATCCAATAACCGAAAGCTCCGTATTCAGTAAACCTGGCGAGCAGATAACCGACTGGCAGGCCGATCACCCAATAGGAGATCACCGCCATGATGAAGGTGATGTTGACGTCTTTATAACCGCGCAAAGCCCCCTGTACGGGCGCCTGGATGGCATCAGACAATTGGAATAACGCCGCAAACACCAGAAACTGGACGGCAAGTTCGATTACGGCCGGATCGGATGAATACAATTGGGCTATCGGTTCCCGCATAAAGTACAGGATGCTGGCCGAAACAAAGCTGATTGCTATGGCCGTAGCGACTCCCAGCCAGCTGTATTGCCGGGCATCTTTAAAGCGTCCGGCACCCACTTCATAGCCGACCAGAATGGTTGCGCCCATCGAGATACTGAGCGGCAGCATATACAGCAGGGAAGTGAAGTTCAATGCGATCTGGTGGGCGGCGATGGTAATTGTGCCGTAGACGGCCAGCATAAACGTCACCGCTGAAAAGATGCTTGTTTCGGCAAAGATGGAAATCCCGATCGGCACCCCGATCCGGCTGATTTCCTTCCAGCGGACGATTGAGATTCTCTCCCAATTTCGGAAAATCCGGTAACTGGCAAAAGGGTTCTGGGTCTGAATGATCGCCACCGCAATCCCGAGGACCAGCCAGTAGGTTATCGCGGAAGCGAGCCCCGCACCAGCGCCGCCGAGTTCCGGAAAACCGAAATTCCCGAAGATGAACAGATAATTGAAAAATACATTGAGCGGCGCAGACAGCAAAGTGATGACCATTGTGACCCGCGTAGCGCCAAGAGCATCGATGTAAGAGCGCAGCGCGTTATAGACGAACAGCGGGATGAGGCCGAGGCTCATAAAGAAGATGTAATTGTTGGCGACGTCAGCCACCAACGGTTCCAGCTCCATGAATCCGAGGAGCACATCGATAAACAGGAAAAAGAAGGCAAAGACGATGACTGCCAGAAGAATTGCCAGGTAAATCCCTTGCTGTACGGCTTCTTTGACATTTTCTTTTTTCTTGGCCCCCATCAATTGTGCTACAATTGGAGTAATGGACATTAAGATTCCCGCCAGTCCGATGTATACCGGAACCCAGAACGACGAGCCGATCGAAACGCCGGCCAGGTCTTCGGTGCCGTAGCGGGCGGTCATGTAGATATCAAAAAAAGTGACCATATACATAGCAACTTGCGTTATTAAAATTGGAAGAACAATTTTCACCAATAAATTTAATTTTTCATATTTCGTACTTGTTTCATACATGGTCCATCCTCCTGAGTTGCACTAGCCATTGGGGCAAATTAAGATTAGTATAGCATACAAATCTGCGCTGTTCGTGCGGCCTTAAGGACATCTGTACAGGAAATCAGAAGATGAAAGTAGGATTTTATAATGAATAAACGCACGATAATATTAACCGGCGGAGGAACTGCCGGCCACGTTTCACTCAATCAGGCGTTGATTCCTGAAATTATTGGCATGGATTACGACGTTGAATATATCGGTTCGAAAAACGGCATTGAAAACGAGTTGATCGTCGACTCCTATCCGGAAATTAAATACCATGCCATCTCCAGCGGAAAATTGAGACGCTATTTTTCCGTAAAAAATTTCACCGATCCATTCCGTGTAGTGGCTGGTTTGGCACAGGCGATGAATATTATTCGGAAAACAAAACCGGCTGCTATTTTTTCCAAAGGCGGATTTGTTTCCGTACCGGTGGCGATGGCCGGAAAGCTTATGGGTATACCTGTCATCATCCATGAATCGGATGTGACGCCGGGTTTGGCAAATAAAATCGCCATGCCTTTCGCCGATCATATATTCACGGTTTTTAAGGAAACGATGCAGTATGTGCCGAAAGTCAAATCCACTTGCACCGGCTCTGTCATCCGCAGCGAATTGATGGACGGTTCGGCTGCCAAAGGTCGGGAAATCTGCCATTTTGACAATGATTTGCCGGTGCTTATGGTGATGGGCGGCAGCCAGGGATCCGAAGTGATCAATACGGCAATCCGTTCGAACCTGCAGCAGCTCCTGAAAACTTTCAATGTGATCCACCTTGTCGGAAAAGGCAATGTAGAAGAACAATTCGAAGGGATGGAACAGTATTGCCAATTTGAATATGTGACGCATGAATTGTCACACCTATTGCATATGACTGATTTTGTGGTCTCCCGTGCAGGATCCAACTCAATCTTCGAATTCCTGGCTTTGAAAAAGCCGATGTTGCTGATTCCATTGTCTAGGCAGAAAAGCAGGGGCGACCAGATCTTAAATGCTGAACTCTTTCGCAAAAACGGCTTTGCACACGTCCTTGAAGAAGAGGAAGCAACCCCGGAGCGCTTTTTGAAAGCAATGGAACAGTTGAAAGCTGGCGAAGAAATTCTGATTGAAAACATGAATGCTGCTGAACCGCCAAAAACGGCTTATGAAATGGCGAAATTGGTCGTTGCGCATACGAAGAAACGCTGATATTGGAGTGAGCGAGATGAAAGTAGTGTTGGAGAAAGTTCATGGGTCGATGAATACTTTTTATATGGTGGAAGGCCCCGAAAGAAGCGATTACGCCGAGCTGGCATTGCAGCTTTGCGTTCTGGACGAGGAAGTGGATGGCCTGCTGGTCATTCTCCCATCAGCCAATTGCCACGCGAAAATGAGGGTTTTCAACCGGGACGGATCAGAAGCGTCGATGTGCGGCAATGGCCTGCGTTGTGTCGCGCGCTATGTTTGTGAAAAAGAAGGCATCCGTTCCGCCGTCATCGAAACGATGAAAGCGGACCTGAGCGTCAGCAGAGAAGAAACGCTGATGGAGGGAATTGAGACCTATTCTGTCGAAATATCACCTGTTTCATTCCGTTTGGAAGATTTGCCGATGGAATACGAAAACCGGTCGGAAATGATTCTTCAGCCGATTCCGGAAATTTCAGAAGAGATTTTATTTTCCGCGGTAGCAGTGCCGAATCCACATTTGATCGGCATTGTTTCAGAAGAAATACAGAAAGACAGCTCCCACCAGAAATATTGGGCGGAAAAATTCAATGGAAAAAACCCGTTTTTTTCCGACGGCGTGAATGTCAGCTATGTGACCAAGCTTGAGCAGGGCATTTTTGTTCGGACCTTCGAACGGGGTGTCGGTTTTACCAATGCCTGTGGAACTGCGATGACCGCTTCGGCGCTCATCAGCTGTATCGCGGGCATGGAGCCTTTTGGTGAAGTGGCGGTCTACAATCCGGGCGGCATGGTCAAATGCACCGTCATAAAGGATGCCGACATCTACCAGTTATTGCTGACAGGCAATGCTACGCGGATTTCCCTGCACGAATATCAATGGGAAAATGCAGCTAAGGACAGTGGTTTTTTGTCTTCAGTAAAATTGGATGAACAGCGGCACTATGAGAAGTTCACAGAGAATATTTCCGATGTTGTTGAGCAATTTGCCTAAAGAAAAGAGTGATTTTATGCGCGGCCCTTTTACGAAGGAACAATTGGATCTATTATATGGAAACTCGGAAGACCTGGTTTTTTTTATGCGCCAGTCTGGCGACACGTACGTTTACGAGTATGTCAACGCTCTTTGCCATACTACATTCAAGCAGGTGCTCACTGGCACTACAGTGGATGCCAGTATGCCGGTTCCGGTCGCGAAAGAGATAAAGAAACAGTACCGCATTGCAGAATCCCGAAACGAAGCTTACCGTTATCGGGATTACAACCTTTTCAGCAAAAATAATGCTGCCAATGAAACAGAGGTTACCAAAATCCCTCATGAAGGCGATCTGTATCTATTGGCTGTTTCAAAAAATGTCGGGAAACAAAAGACGATTGAAGAAGATTACCTTTTCTATCAATCACTTGTACAAAATTCAGTCGATCCGATGATTATGATCTCTTCTGATTTAATGATCATCGACATGAACCCCGCCTATGAGAATATTTTCGGAGTGTCTAAAGAGCAATGGGTGGGAGATTCTTTCATGACCCTGCCGAACAACAGCGAAAGATTTTTGACCAGAGTGCTGGCTGAACTGGGCAATGTTGAAGAAAGCAAGAGAATTCCATCATTTATCACAAGCACCAAAATGCAGGCGGGGAACGAAGGGAAATTTTCCGTCAGTTTTTCGCCTGTCGAAGAAGGCGGTGCGATTCGTGCTTTTCAGATTGTATACAGGGAGCTCGCAGATGGAATTCAGTTGAAGGAAGAATTGAGAAAACCGAAAATGTGCTGGAAAGCTATAAAGACGCTTTAAATTATGCGGCGATGGTTACAATATGGGAGCCTTCGGGGACAATTCTTTTTGCCAACAACAATTTCAAAGGCACAACAGGTTATGAAAAAGAAGAGTTGCTGGGCATGCAAATTGCAACAATCGGCAGAGCGGTCATTCCGGATGCTTTTTATGACAATATAAGGACCATTATCCACAGTGGGGCAATATGGCGTGGCGAGATGAAAAGCCTGAAGAAAAATGGCGAATTTTTCTGGGTGGATACGACAATCATTCCGTTAAAAGATGCAGAAGGCGCCATTTATCAAGTGTTGGCAATCATGTTTGATATCACTGACCGGAAAAAACTTGAAGAGACATTGCATTTTATGGCTTATCATGACAGTCTGACCCTCTTGCCGAACCGTCGGTTGATGATGCAGGAATTTACCTCATTGGAACAGCAAGCCATGGAAGACCAAAGTTGGATTGCACTGCTCTACATCGATGGAGACGATTTTAAGTCGATCAACGACAGCTTCGGCCATAATACCGGAGATGAATTTATCTCCAGCTTCGGACGGGCTCTCGGTGAATCGATCGGCCCGGCAGATATGGCTGCAAGAATCGGGGGGGGGGACGAATTTGTCATCGCTGCGCCAGGCTTAACTTCTGAAGGAGCGGGAATGCAGATAAAGAGCCTTGTAACAAGGATCCATCAAAAGCTTGAAGAAGGCTGGTGGATCGACGGCCATCATTTTACTCCGACTGCTTCAATCGGCATTTCTTTTTATCCGAAAGATGGCAGCAATGTTGAAGAACTCGTCAAACGGGCGGATTCGGCCCTTTACGAGTCCAAAAAATCAGGGAGAAATCAGGTGCGTTTCTACCGCGAAAACCCCATGCGCATGCAATAATTTCCAAATGGAGGACTTTTATCGAAATGAAAGCGCTTTACATTCTAAAGCGGGAATAATTTCACTCAAAAGCATTGTTTTTTCCACCGGAAGTAGTAAGATTGAAATGGAAAATTGTTCTTCAATGGGTTAAACGCCTTCTGCTTTGTGTAAAGCGGTTTGCGTGATAAAATATGGAAGACATATGTATTTATAGGACTGCCATTAAGGCAAAATAGTTGGAGGTTTTTTTATGTCTAGCAATTATTCAGATTCGAGATCCCCATGGAGTTCCATCACTGGTCCTAACCTTGGATATGTTATGGAAATGTATGACATTTATCAGGAAGCGCCGGAATCGATTGATCCGGAATTCGCTGAGTTATTCAAGCAATACGGACCCCCTTCAGAAACAGGTGAAGAAAAGCAGCCTGCAGCTAAGGCTGAAGTGAAATCCGATCAATTCGGTAAAGTGCTCGGCGCCATCCAGATGGCTGAAGCCATCCGCGCCCATGGTCATCTGGCGTCGGATATCTATCCGTTGAAAGACCAGACGCGAGACATGAAGCGCCTCGAGCCTTCAACTTACGGCATCACTGAACAGGACTTAAAGGAAGTACCAGTGTCACTGATACTGGAAAATGCTCCTGCGGACGTAAAAGATGGACTTGCTGCCATCAATTACCTGAAAACACTTTATACGGATAAAGTTGCATTTGAATTTTCACACATCGTCCAGCCCGAGGAGCGCAGCTGGCTGCAATCCAAAATAGAGGCAGGCGAAGTGAAACCCTCCCTTGATCCTGAAAAGAAAAAGAAGCTTCTTGACCTGTTGACCCGCGTTGAAGGATTTGAAAAATTCGTCCATCGCACATTTGTAGGCCAAAAACGTTTCTCAATTGAAGGTGTCGACACATTGGTTGTGTTAATGGATGAATTGGTCCGCTTATCAGAATCAGCCGGCACAGAAAAAATCATGATCGGGATGGCACATCGCGGTCGTTTAAATGTGCTTACACATATCCTGCACAAGCCGTATGAGATGATGTTTGCCGGGTTCGCCCACGTTGGTGACGAAGCATTCCTTCCGGAAGATGGTTCGCTGCAAATAACGAAAGGCTGGTTTGGAGATGTTAAGTATCACATGGGTGCTGCCTATACTTCTCCAAAAGGGACAAACATCAAATTGGCGTACAATCCTTCACACCTTGAAATTGTCAGCCCGGTAGTTGCCGGCCAGACACGCGCTGCTCAGGAACTCACTCAGCAAAGCGGCCTTGCTCCAATCGATGTCAACAAGGCATATGGCATTATGGTTCATGGTGACGCAGCATTCCCTGGACAGGGCATTGTAACCGAAACGTTGAATTTCAGCCGCATTCGCGGTTACCAAACAGGCGGTTCGGTTCATATCATCGCCAATAACCTGATCGGTTTTACGACAGAGCAATATGATTCGAGATCAACGCACTATTCTTCAGATCCTGCAAAGGGGTATGAAGTACCCGTGATCCACGTGAATGCCGATGAGCCGGAAGAAGTCATTGGGGTTGCAAAACTCGCTTTTGAATACCGCCAGAAATTCGGCAAGGATATTCTGATTGACCTGATTGGCTATCGCCGCTACGGACACAATGAAATGGACGAACCTCTCGTGACGAATCCGACAATGTACCATGGAATTCATGAGCACGGCACAGTCCGTGAAATTTATGGACAGCAGCTCGCCGCCGAAGGAGTCCTTTCTGAAGAAGACGTGAAAAAGCTCGACAGCGACATCCTGTCAAAAATGCAGCAGGCTTATGATCGTGTAAAAGAAAATAAATCAGATGATGCACATGAAGTCGTCATTCCTGAAGCAGTTATGGAAGGATTCCCTGAAGTTCCGACAGGCGTCGATAAAGACGTGCTGACGAAAATGAACGAAGAATTGCTTTCGTGGCCAAGTGATTTCTCAGCATTCGGTAAACTTGCCCGCATTTTGAAACGCCGTGAAGATCCGTTCAATGGCAAAGGCAAGATTGACTGGGCGCATGCAGAAACATTGGCATTCGGTTCAATTCTTCAGGAGGGCAATCCAATCCGCTTATCCGGACAGGATGCACAGCGTGGCACTTTTGCCCATCGCCATCTTGTATTGCATGATGAGAAAAACGGCAACCAGCTCGTGCCATTGCATCACATTTCAGATGCAGAAGCGTCATTTGTCGTTTACAACAGCCCGTTAAGCGAAGCTTCCGTAGTCGGTTTCGAATATGGCTATAACGTGGAAAATGATAAAGCACTTGTCATCTGGGAAGCACAATATGGAGATTTCGCCAACATGGCGCAAATGATATTTGACCAGTTCATCTCTGCGGCCCGTGCTAAATGGGGTCAGAAGTCAGGTTTGGTTATGCTGCTTCCACACGCTTACGAAGGACAGGGTCCGGAACATTCGAGTGCCCGCCTGGAACGTTTCCTTCAAAATGCCGGAGAAAACAACTGGACAGTAGCGAATCTTTCAAGCGCTGCAAACTATTTCCATATTCTTCGCAGACAGGCGAAGATGCTTGGGGAAGAGTCGATTCGTCCGCTGATCATCGTTACGCCTAAGTCGTTACTGCGCCATCCATTGGTCGGAGCGGATGTTGAAGATTTGACAGAAGGCAACTTCCAGACCATCATCGAACAGCCGGGCATGGGCCAGGACGCCAAAAAAGTACAGCGCCTCCTGTTTGCCAGCGGCAAGATGGCAATCGACCTGGCTGACCGCGTAAAAGATGGAAAGGAATACCCGGATACGCATATTGTCCGAGTTGAGCAGCTTTATCCTTTCCCTGCAGAAAAAATCCAGGCAATCATCAAACGCTATCCGAAACTTAAAGAACTTGCCTGGGTTCAGGAAGAACCGAAAAACATGGGATCATGGTCATTTGCGGAACCGCAGCTTCGTGAAATCGCAAATGGCATTGAGATAAATTATTACGGCCGCGTTGTCCGTTCAAGCCCGGCAGAAGGCGACGGAGAAATGCATAAAGTTGAACAGGCACGCATCATTGATGAGGCATTAGCTAAATCTTGAGCATAATCTAAGGAGGAATTTTTTGTGGCAGAAATCAAAGTACCGGAATTAGCAGAATCGATTACAGAAGGAACGATTGCACAATGGCTGAAACAGCCAGGCGATACAGTGGAGAAAGGTGAATTCATCGTTGAACTTGAAACAGATAAAGTCAACGTCGAAGTCATCTCCGAGGAAGCCGGTGTTGTCCAGGAGCTTATGGCTGCTGAAGGCGATACAGTGGAAGTCGGCCAGGTAATCGCAATCGTCGGAGAAGGTTCTGGCGAAGCAGCAGCATCTGCACCGAAAGAAGAAGCATCCAAAGAAGAAGCGACTAATGCAACTGGTGTACCTGCTGAAACTTCAGCTCCTGCAACTCAGGAAGCAGTGAAGGAAGCACCGGCAGCAGAAGAGCAGTCTGCAACAGACCGCACAATCGCAAGCCCGGCTGCACGCAAACTGGCGCGTGAAAAAGGTATCGACCTTGCCGCAATTTCACCAGTGGACCCGATGGGCCGAGTTCGTGTTCAGGACGTTGAAGCTCATTCTTCCAAACCTGCACAAAGTGCACCGGCTAAAACAGAGGCACCAAAAGCTGCTGCGTCAGCCCCTTCTTCTGATGAAGAAAGCGGCCGCGTCGTTCGTGAGAAAATGTCAAGACGCCGTCAGACTATCGCTAAACGCCTGCTCGAAGTCAAGCAGTCCACAGCAATGCTGACTACGTTCAACGAAATCGATATGACGAACGTCATGGCTCTCCGCAGCCGCAAAAAAGATGACTTCCTGAAAAACAACGATGTGAAACTTGGCTTTATGTCATTCTTCACAAAAGCAGTTACTGCTGCATTGAAAAAATACCCTTACGTGAATGCTGAATTGGATGGCACTGATGTATTGCTGAAACAATTCTATGATGTCGGGATTGCAGTTTCTACTGAAGAAGGCCTTGTCGTACCGATCGTTCGCGACACCGACAAGAAAAACTTTGCAGAAATCGAAGCATCGATCGGCGAATTGGCAACGAAAGCACGCGACAAAAAACTTTCAATCGCTGACATGACAGGCGGTTCGTTCACCATCACAAACGGTGGTGTATTCGGCTCATTGTTATCGACGCCAATCCTGAACGGCACACAAGTCGGAATTCTTGGAATGCACACAATCCAAAAACGCCCGATCGCTGTCGGAGACAATGTTGAAATCCGCCCGATGATGTATGTGGCATTATCTTATGACCACCGTGTAATCGACGGAAGCGATTCAGTCGGTTTCCTGAAAATGGTAAAAGAATTGATTGAAAACCCTGAGGATCTATTACTGCAGGGTTAATAGAAGATAGATATGCAAACCGTTCGCCAAAACTGGCGGACGGTTTTTTTTCGCGTGAACAAAATATTTAACAGGAATTTGCTCTGTCTTTGATAAATGCCGGTTTCCGGGCGCTCTGCGTTGCAGGACCAATCAGTTTTTGTCATGATAAAGGGAGAGAGCCAAAAGGCGGGCGAAGTGGATGGATTTGTCATTTTTTATGGAAATTGTGAAAGAATACGGCTATGTCAGCATGTTCATCTTCAACTGGCTGTTGCTGTTTGGCATGCCCATTCCCAATGAAGTTGCAGCGGCTTTTTCCGGTGTGCTGACCGAAGTCAGCTATTTTAAACCTGTCTATGCTTTTATTTCAGCATATCTCGGGCTGATTACCAGCAATACTTTTGCCTATTTTATCGGCCGTCTTTTTGGCCACAGGCTGCTGGATCGTTTGAGCAGAACGAAACTGAAAAAACCGATCGAAAACTTTTCATCTTTTTTGCAGAAGCATGGAGAAATTGCTATTTCTTTCAGTTTTTTTCTGCCGGGAATCCGCTGGTCGATGCCCTACGTGGTGGGCGCAAATAAATATCCGTTCATAAAGTATATGCTGTATGCCTATACGGCCGGATTTGTCTGGATGATGGTTTACTTTAACCTGGGCCGAACATTCCCCTATGCCTACAATACAATCCTCAATCATCTGCAAGGTTTCCTTATCCTGTTATCTGTAGCGGTAATCGTGTTGTTGCTGGGGCATTACTATTACAGGGAACGAAAACTCCGTAAATAATAAAGGCAGCTATGCGGATTTGAAAATCATCGCTGTTTTCCTTATACTAGAATACATAGACATACAGAAAAGGATGAGGACTGTGATTCACAACGAATGGCTGACGAAAGAAACGATCCGCACGGTGACATGCAAGCATACGGACGCAGCAAAATTTTTGGTGTCGAATGTTCTGACTGCCGGAAAGACCTATGAAGTGAAAAACGAAACCGAGGAATTTATTTTTGTTGTGGATAATACAGGAAAAATCGGCGGATTCTATAAAACATATTTCGAATAAAACATTGAAAACGAAAAAACCGATGCATGTTCATCGGTTTTTTTTGTGGAAAGAGGGCTGTTTATGGATTTTATTGAAAAAGAGACTGCGGAGCGCAAAAAGAGGCGGCACGAGGGCTACGACCAGCTGATTGGCACGGGCGGCTACATTTCGCCGGACGCCAATCTTTGGAAGGATGTCATGACAGCGATGGTGCTGCGCAAGCCGGTCCTGCTGAAGGGGCCGACAGGAGCGGGGAAGACCCGCATGGCGGAATCGATTTCAGCGGCTTTTGGACAACCGATGCAGAGCATCAACAGTTCTGTAGACCTGGATGCTGAAGCGCTGCTCGGATTCAAGACCCTGGTACAGAAGGGTGGCCAAAGCCAGATTGAATTTATCGAAGGGCCAGTGGTCACGGCTATGAAAAAAGGACATCTGCTGTATATTGATGAGATCAATATGGCAAAGGCCGAGACTTTGCCGATTCTCCATTCGGCTTTGGATCACCGGCGCATGATGACCAATCCGTTTACCGGGGAAGTCATCGAAGCGCATCAGGATTTCGGCGTGATTGCCGCAATCAATGAAGGGTATATCGGTACTGCGCCGATGAATGAAGCGCTGAAAAACCGCTTTATCGCGTACCCGATACCGTATCTGACAGGCGAGCAGCTTGCCGCATTGTGGGACCGGGAATTTCCTGATGCAGATCCGAAATTAAAGGGGTTCATGCTGAATCTGGCGGAAGATCTGATGAAGCAGGTTGAAAACGGCTTGTTATCTGAAGAGGCGGCATCAATCCGCAGCCTGTTGGATGCCACTGCGCTTGCCGAGCACATGGATCCGATGCGTGCAGTCAATTACGCCATTGCACAGAAGCTGGAAGATGAAAGCGAGCGCGATTTGTTTCTCGATTTGGCGAATACCTGGAAGAAGTAGGTGGCATAGATGGCGTCTGTAAATCGCTTTATCCAATTCAATGATGAAACCATCGACACCCAAATGCTCCACCGGCTGGAGATGCTGGCGGGTGCACTTTCAGATGCTCCATATCTGAAAGTGACGACCCGCAAACTGATTGAATTGCGGCCGGCAGAGTCGGCGGTTTCGGTCAGTGTATTCTGGCGGCACCGGCCAAAACAAGTGGAACGGCAAGGGTATCTGTCGGATATCTATTTGCTGAGTGCCGGATTTTGGCGAAATTTCAGCTTAGCGGCCTGGAAGCAGTTTACACGGCAGCAGTCACCCTTGTCTTCACTTCGGGAACAACTCCTGCTTTGTGCCGAGGAATTCCGGCTGTCGGAAAAGGTTATGAAAGAACGCCCCGGAACAGCTGCAGCATTTGCTGTGCGCGAACAAGTTTACCGGGAATATCACCAGGATCAATTGGAGCAAAACCTGAAAAAAGGATTTTATGCCGACGCTTTTTTGAATTCCGCTTATTTGAGCCTTCGAGGTATTGAACCGGAAAGGGCGGTGGAATGGGAGGCCTTGCAGCTGATGTGGAAGGCAATGTTTGACGCGCATTCGACCGCTGATTCTGCTGCCATTGTGGACCGAATGTCCGCACGCCTGGAATTTATGCTGAAGGATGACATGATCCATACGTATTACACGTTCGGGGAGTCGGCGGAAAAAGTACCGCCCTTTCATTATCATGAAGGCATCGAAGCCGAAGAGGCGGAAGACCCCGAAGAAATTGAAACGATCGAGGAATGGTTTCAGACCTGGCACCGTGAAAGTGAAATGAAAGATGCGGCTGCGATGGAGTTTGAGTTGGAACGGGGCGATTCGCAGCTGGCAACCGGCGGACGGGAAGAGGCAGGTGCCGATGAAGTGCAGCAGACGGGCCGGGGCGATTCAAGTGGCGAGCATCTGGAGGACAACGATGCGGAGGACCGCGATATGGACAGCGGACCGAAAAAAGCCGGCGGGAAATTCGGCAGAGCGAACGAGCAGGTGGTGTACCATGAAAAGCGCTTGGCGGCAACCGGCGAACATGGCCGTATGATTGCTGATTGGCGCAGAAAACAGGCGCCCCATGTGCGGGCTTTGTTGAAGGAATTGAAAAAACGGATCACACAGCGCCATCAGGATTACCGCACCAACTTAAATGCAGGCAGATTATCGAAAAATCTGCTGCAGCTGGCACTCGAAGAACGCCCGAAGCCTTTTTACCGGAAATCGGCCCCGTCAAAAGAGCTGGATGCAGTTTTCTGTCTGCTGATTGACGGTTCCGCTTCCATGGTCGATAAATTGGATGAAACGAAGCAGGCCGTGCTGTTGTTCCATGATGTGCTGTGCGGGCTCGGCATAACGCATGAAATTGTGCTGTTTTACGAAGACGCGTATGAAGCAAGCGACAGAGAACAGCCCAATTATTTTGAGTGGATGCACAAATTCGAGGACGGCAGGCGGGACCATGCCCAGGAGATTGTTTCCTTTGAAGCGCATGAAGATAACCGCGACGGCTTTGCAATCCGCTGGATGGCTGACCGCGTCAAACTGCACAGTGAGAAACACCGCTTCCTGCTTGTCTTTTCGGACGGGGAGCCATCGGCCTATAATTACGCTGAAAACGGTGTAGTGGATACCGCCAATGCTGTGGCAGAGGCAAAAAAGGATGACATCGAGGTGCTGCATCTGTTTCTCAGCAGCGAGCCGATTACTGAGCAACGGGCAGCTTTCTACCGCATGATGTATGGCAATAAGTCCGTCAGCGCCGATTCGCTCGAGCAGTTTGTGGACCAGACGCTGCGATTGCTGAAACGGACGCTGCATCTGGTCATTCAATCTGGGTAGATCCAGTTTTTCGGTTGTGCGTTTCCGGTTTCCATTTAATTGCTTTATGTGACCCGATTTATTATTTCATACGCGTGATTATTTCCATTAAAGTGGGTATACTGTCCGCAAATGAAAAATACTGTCCGGAAGCGCTTGAATACTGTCCGGAAACGAAAAATACTGTCCGCAGCAGCCTAAATACTATCCGGAAGGTTAAAAAGGTTGCGGCGGCGTCTCAGAAATGAAAAAATCCCGTGAAGCACAAACGCTTCACGGGATTTTCCTTTATTGTTCTTTCGATTTTTCGCCTTCATGTATTGCCAGCAGTCGCTGCTTGAGCTCGTTTTCCATTTTGCCGATTTCCAGTTCAGCGGCGCGGCGGTTTTTCCGGCCCTCACTCTGGATCTGCAAGGTTTCTTCAATCGTCGTCAGAAGATTTTCCTGCGTTTTCTTCAATGTCTCGATTTCGATGATGCCGCGCTCATTTTCCTTGGCGGTTTCAATGGAATTCATTTTCAGCATTTCGGAATTCTTCAATAACAGGTTATTGGTCGTGGAAGTGACCTGTTTTTGCGCTTCTACAGCTTTCATCTGTTTGTTGAGTGTCAGGGCAATGGCAATCTGGTTTTTCCAAAGGGGAATCGACGTCATGATCGATGATTGGATTTTCTCGGCCAGCGTCTGGTTCGTCTGTTGGATCATCCGGATCTGCGGCGCACTCTGTATGGTGATTTGGCGGGATAACTGCAGATCATACAAGCGTTTGTCCAAACGGTCGACAAACTGCACCATGTCATTGACTTCCTGATAGGCCATCTGGTCATCCGATGCTTCCGCTTTTTTGCGCAGGGCAGGGATGGTTTCATTCAGAATCTCATCGCGCTTGATTTCAGCGGCTGCGATGTAGACATTCAAAGCCTGGAAGTACATCTTGTTTTGGTCATAGAGTTCTTCCAGCATCTGCACGTCTTCCAACAGGCCGCGTTTCGAATGATCCAGCTGGATGCTGATGCGGTCCACCTGAGTGCTCAGCTTCTGGTATTTAGTCATGATTTCCTGGACGGAATATTTCGCTTTGGCGAACAGTTTGCGGATGCCTGACTTTTTCGTCTCGGTCAATTCTTCCGGATTCAGCTCCTGCAATTTTTTCATCAGGTCATGCAGAACATCTCCGACAGGACCGATATCTTTTTGCTGCACATGATCGAGCATCTTGTGGGAGAAGTTACCGAGCTGGCTTTGTGCATTTGCCCCGTAAGTCAAAATGGCTTCGTGGTTGCCGGCGGGAATCTGCTTTGCCAGCTCCTGCGCTTTTTTCTTGTCTTCGTTTGACAATTTATCCATCAAGAGGACCGGCCGGCCGGTTTGCTGCTCGGCGGGAGATTGCTCCTTGTCCAGTTGGATGCCGAATGGCGATTCCAGCAGGTCATCCAATTCACTTCGTGTCGATTGATTTTCGCTCATTTTCCACGTCTCCTTCGTCATCGGCCAGGTGTTGAACCAATAGTTTCTGATTCTGCTGTTTATCGACGGCCAGGCGGGCATAGTCGAGTTCCATCCGAAGCTGTTCCACGTCGGACGCCAGCACTTTCTTTAAATCGTCTTCCAATACGCGATTCATCGATTGCAGGGTTTCACGGGTATCCTGCAATGCAACTTTCATTTGCTGGTCTTTGACAGGCTGCCCGACCAGCAAGGCATATTTTTCTGTCAACTCCAATGCGGAATCGAGATGCGAATAAAAGAAGGATTCCGCAAGGTAAAATTTTCTGGGATTTTGTTGCACGACCACAACGATCTTGTTCGCTATTTTTGTCATCTCCACCAATTGCCTGAAAGAAGAGATCGAGCGAACCCGGTAATACAGGCCCCTCAATTTTTTCGTCTTCTCTTTCGCTTCGTGGACTTGTTTGATCACATGCTTATATTCACTGCGGGTCATTCCGAATTCCTTGGAAGTCGATGAAAATTGCACTTGTTTAATAGTGGTATTGCTTGCCAGGTAGGTACCGGCAGCAACTGCTCCTGAAGCGAGCAATCCGATTTCCGCACCCAGATAAAGTACAGGAAACATCACTCCCATGATCGGGAGGCTGACCGATTGGCGTTTAATGAAGTTTTGGACTCGCTTCATGCGAAAGTCACTCCTTTATTGCATTCCTTCTATATAATACGGTTGAACGCCTTGAAAGTTTCATTGACAGCATCTTTATCCCCATTTTACGGGAAAGGAAGGGGCAATACAAACTTCGGAATCAGTGGCTCTTTATGAAGCTTTTTACTGGACAGATGGGATTGAATTTGGCAAAATGCAAGTAGAGAAATCAAGTGGGAGCCGATGCAGGAAGATTTATTGAAAATAATTTTATTAAATATTTAGATTTGTTTGACACTTGCACGCAATTTAGGTATTATTAAGGAAATAAATACTATCTTTACCTACAGCTATTCACATATTCCAAAAAGTGATCAGCACGTTATGGTACTTTTTGGAATATGTGAATTTTTTTCATGAAATTCCATATTGAAAATTTTTAAAATACCAGGAGGTTTTTTACATGCAAGAAGGAACAGTAAAATGGTTTAACTCAGAAAAAGGATTTGGCTTTATCGAAGTTGAAGGCGGAGATGACGTATTTGTACACTTCTCAGCGATCCAAGGCGACGGCTTTAAAACGCTTGACGAAGGACAAAAAGTTGAATTTGAAGTAGAGGAAGGCAACCGCGGACCTCAAGCTACAAACGTAACTAAAGTATAATCGCCAAGAGCTGCTCATTGTGAGCGGCTCTTTTTTTTGGGTGTTTTTTTCGTCCTTAAAAACAACTTACGGCTGTTTAAATGGCCTTCCAGAGACTTTGACACTTAAACACAGGAATTAGAAGACCAATGAATATATACCCATTAAAATCGTGGAAATTAAAAATAGTGTGATAAATAAGATGTTGCACTGGAAAATGCCGCTGCAGGCCTGGAACAAAAGGTGATGCGCCAATTACAGAAGTTGCATGCGTAAAATCAGCGTTCTCGCCAGTTGGTCTGAAATTTAAAAAAATTTCGTTAGCAATTGATAATAAAGAGGCCCACATTACATTGGGTGTTTTTTTATTTTTTGGAAATATTCGGCATCCCGTACAGGGAGTTTAGGAGACGGCGGATACAGGGTATAAAAACAGTATTGCTGATTTGAAATAGGAGGTTTTTGTATGGCTGATGAAGTATTGTCAGGTGAAGGAAAAGTAAAATGGTTTGATGGGGATAAAGGATATGGCTATATCGTTGCTGATGACGGAGAGGAATTCTTTGTTGAAACAATTTCCATCAATATGGAGCTTGGAGTGCTTATGCCCGGCCAGGAAGTAAAATTCAACATCGTACAGGGCAAACAGGAACGTGAGCGCATCGCAACCAATGTTACGATGAAATTCTGATATCTGTTCAACTCGTGTTTCATATAGGGATAGATAAGGTTATAGTAAGTATAAGTAATCATTCAAGGGGGAAGAAGCAATGGCAAATGACCAATTGAAAAAACCGCTGCCAAGTGAAGACGAGCAGCGCGATTTTTATCAGAAACTCAGGTATAAAATTCAAAAGTGGGTTGAAGGAAAAAGCGGAAAAAGCAGCAGATTATTGAAATATGTTTTGTTTGCACCGGATTTTTTCCATCTGCTTATGAGGCTGATGCTGGATAATCGCATCGACAGCAAAAGCAAGTCAATGATCGGAGCCGGAATCCTGTATTTCTTCGCGCCGGTTGACTTGTTGCCGGAAGCAATCATGGGACCAGCTGGTTTCGCTGATGATGTGGTCGTAGCGGTTTATATAGTCAATACGCTGCTCAACAAATATCCGAAGGAGATTATTGAGTCTCACTGGGCAGGGGATACCAGCCTGCTGACAGTAGTGAGTAAGCTTGCAGGCACAGGCAACAAATGGGCATCACGCCTGCCCGCTGGTAAAATGGTGAAGCGTTTCTTGAAATAGAAATACACAAAAATCCCGCCACACTGTCGCAGTGTGGCGGGATTTTTTGGATTAATTCGTGATGCCTTGTGTATCTTTCCATTCAAGGTATTCATCATACGACAATTGCTTGTCCAGAATTGATCCGTCTTCTCGGATTTCAATTACACGGTTGGCTACTGTCTGGATAAACTGATGGTCATGGGAAGTGAAGACCATCGCACCTTTGAATGCGATCATGCCGTTGTTGAGAGCCTGAATCGATTCCAGGTCCAAGTGGTTGGTCGGTTCATCCAGCAACAGGACGTTTGAATGAGACAGCATCATTTTAGACAGCATGCAGCGGACTTTTTCGCCACCGGATAAAACAGAAGGTTTCTTTTTCACTTCTTCGCCGGAGAACAGCATTCTGCCGAGGAAGCCGCGAAGGAACGTTTCACTTTCATCTTCCGGCGAATACTGGCGCAGCCAGTCAACCAGTGAAAGCTCGCTGCCTTCAAAATATGCGGTATTGTCAATTGGCAGGTAAGCGCGGGAAGTTGTGACGCCCCACCGTGCAAATCCTGCTTCCGGTTCGTCTTCTTCCGCAAGAATGCGAAGAAGGGCAGACTTGGCAAGCGGATCACCCATCAACACGATTTTATCATCTTTGTTCATATTGAAGTTAACGCCGTTCAAGAGTTTATTGCCGTCCACTGACTGGCTCAAGTCTTTGACAGTCAACACATCGTTGCCGATTTCGCGACCGATTGTAAAGTTGACGAACGGATATTTTCTGGAAGAAGGGCGGATATCATCCAGCTCGATCTTATCAAGCATTTTTTTCCGTGACGTTGCCTGCTTCGATTTGGAAGCGTTGGCCGAGAAACGGGCGATAAAGGCTTGGAGCTCTTTGATCTTTTCTTCTTTTTTGGAGTTCTGGTCAGAAGCCAGGCGGGTTGCCAATTGGCTCGATTCGTACCAGAAGTCATAATTCCCAACGTAAAGCTGGATTTTGCCGAAGTCCAAATCTGCAATATGTGTACAGACTTTATTCAAAAAGTGACGGTCATGCGATACAACGATGACAGTGTTTTCAAAATTCATAAGGAAATCTTCCAGCCATTGGATCGCTTTCAGGTCCAGGTGGTTGGTAGGCTCATCCAGAAGAAGAACGTCCGGTTTGCCGAAAAGCGCCTGTGCCAGGAGCACTTTCACTTTATCGGAACCGGAAAGTTCCGCCATTTTCTTGTCGTGGAGACTATCTGAAATTCCAAGTCCCTGCAAAAGGATTGCCGCTTCAGATTCTGCTTCCCAACCGTTCAGCTCGGCAAATTCGCCTTCAAGCTCGGCAGCGCGCATGCCGTCTTCATCAGAGAAATCTTCTTTCATATAGATGGCGTTTTTCTCTGTCATGACATCATACAATTTCTTATAGCCCATCATTACTGTATCAAGAACTTGTTTTTCCTCGTATTCGAAGTGATCCTGTTTCAGTACAGCAAGGCGTTCGCCTGAACCCATATAAACATTGCCGGATTGTGCTTCAAGTTCACCGGATAGAATTTTGATGAACGTCGATTTACCGGCACCATTGGCTCCGATCAGTCCGTAGCAATTTCCGGGGTTGAATTGGATGTTCACGTCTTCGAATAATTTACGGTCACCGAAACGCAAACTTACATCATTTACTGCTATCATTAATACGTACCTCCTAAATTTCACAATATGAATAGTATACCACGAAATGGCCGAAAACTGATAGCATCTGAGCGCGGTGTTGGATAAACTAATAGAGTGTAGTTCGCATGAGAGATATTTTGTACATATCGCTTCGGCGCTAAGGACAGAGCAAAGATTTTGCTCCTGCGCAAGCTCGTCGCAAAGGAGGCGCCATCTTCGTATGGCGCACCTTGCCTCCCGCAATAAGCCGAGAAAACCACTCGTCTTATTGCTCCGTCCAGTCCGGAGCCGCGCCGGCGCTAGAGACCTCTCTAGAGATATGAAGCAAAACAGCGAAGACGCCATGGGGAGCAGCGCCCTTGAATGTCTCGAAGCTAGCGGAGCGATGCAGAGACAGAAACGGAGTTGGCTTTCCAACTTCGGTTCGACGAAGTGCGAGTTATGCCCGTGCTCCTGCATCGCTTCGCTGCTTCGTCGCAAAGACTTAGCCTCGCGAGCTTCGGCTAATGACTTCGAAGCTTTTTTGCGCAATATCGGTTACTAAAATATGTTGTCTGAAAGTTGATAACTTAATAAGCTTTAAACTTCCGTTCCTTATAAGCCTCCAGCATGCCCAGGTCTTTGTTCAAAAGATATTCCATACGTACATAATCCCGCCGGTTCGGGATATGCTCTGCCGTCAGGCCCTTCATCGTAAAGATGAAGTAATAGCCGCCGATTTGGCGGAACCAGACCACAACATGCGGGAATTCGTCAAAAATCGCTTTTATATTGTATCGCTTTGCATAGCTCCAGTTCACAAGTTTCATAATGCAACCGCCTTTCATTGCTTCCATTTTAATAAATATTTGTGCCGAACACAAGTTTGTGTGCCGGCAAAGGAGGAGTGCATCCATTTTGACAGAGAAACATAAAAAATCAGCGCTTGGAGCCATGGTACTCGCGATCCTGTTCGTCTCCGTCAATCTGCGCCCGGCGATCTCGTCCATCGGTCCGCTTCTTGATACCATCCGGGATGATTTAGCCCTGACCAGCAGTGAGGTGAGCCTGCTGACTGCGGTACCGGTATTCTGTATGGGGCTGTTTGCGCCGCTGGCCGTCGTATTCAATAACAAACTGGGGTTGAAACGATCCATCGCGATTCTGGTGGCGGCAATCGGGGTGTTCACTCTTTTGCGTGGCATCCTGCCGACTTTTCCCGTCCTGCTGATCAGCGCATTTTTTATCGGCTTGTCGATTGCCATCATCAGTCCGCTGCTGTCGGCGATGATCAAGCGGAATTTTCCTACCCGGACCGCATCGCTGATCGGCGTCTATTCATTCGGCATGGGACTCGGTGCCACGTTGGCTGCCGGGCTGACCGGGGTATTCTACTCGATAGCCGGATGGCCCATCGCACTCGCGAGCTGGGGGCTTCTCGCAATTGCCGCGATCATTTTGTGGCTGCGCGTCAAGGAGCCAGCTGCAGAAGTCGCTGAAATTCCGATGGAGGGAGTGCCGGTGGTGTCGCCGTGGAAAACCAGGCGCGCCTGGTATATGCTGCTGTTTTTCGGCTTCCAATCGGCGTTGTTCTTTTCCATCATCACGTGGCTCGCACCGATCGCCATCGAAAAAGGCATGTCGATTCTGGTCGCAGGAGCGGTATTGACCGTCATGTCGATTGTGCAGATTGCCTGCAACCTGTCGATTCCAGTCCTATTGGGGAAATGGCCGAGCCGGCATTTATGGATCATGGTCAGCCTTGGGTTCGGCGCACTTGGCGTGTTGCTCTTGATGTTTGCGGATACGGTTTTTATCTGGCCGGCGGCAATCTGCCTCGGCATCACGCTCGGGGGGTTGTTTCCACTGGCGCTGTTGATGCCTCTGGATGAAAAGACATCGCCTGACGATGTCAACAGTTGGTCAGCCATGATCCAATCCGGTGGCTACATCATCTCCGCGGTGACTCCGTTTGCCATCGGACTATTTTACGACCGCTTTCAAAATCATATGATTTCGTTGAGCCTGTTTCTCGGATTTATTGTCATCCTGACAGTTTTTGCATTCCTGTTGAACAAGAAGCCAGATGCGATCAGTGAATAAATCGATTTCATGCAAAGTTAGTAGGGGGAAAGTTTATGAAAGCAAAATACAGTACGGTGATTTTTGATATCGCCGACACCTTAATGGATTTTTCGGTGTCGGAACATGCAGCATTACATAATACATTCATGGAGTATGAAATGCCGAGCGGTTTTTTGGATATGCACGATAGTTACCGGGCAATCAGCAAAATCCTGTGGAAGGATCTGGAGCAGGGGAAGATGGGCTTGAGGGAACTTGGCGTTGAACGTTTCCGCAGGCTGTTTCTGGAACACGACTCGGCAAAAGACCCGTTTGCATTCAGTGCCAGCTACCTCGATTATCTGGGTAAAGAAAGCCATTTGATGGCTGGAGCTCTGGAAGTTCTGGAGGGGTTGACGGATAGCCGGCTCGTTATCATGACGAACGGTTTCGGGGATGTGCAAAAAGCGCGCCTCAAAAATTCGCCGATAGCCGGTCATTTTGAAGAAATCATCATCTCCGAAGAAGCGGGTTTCCAAAAACCTGATCCCGGAATATTCGATTACGCTTTTTCAAAAATCGGAATCCCGGCAAAAGAACATGCAATCATCGTTGGCGATTCGCTGACTTCTGATATTCAGGGCGGCATTAATTTCGGCATCGATACCGTTTGGTTTAATCCAACGGACAAAGCGAATGACACCGGTATCCAGCCGACTTATGAAATACAGGATCTCCTCGAAGTCATCGACATTGTCAAAGGGGATTTTATCCACAGGAAGGGGACGCGGAATGATTATACGAGAAGCGATACCAGCCGATGCTGAACAATTGACGGGATTAATAGCGGAGGCTGAAAGTTCGGGTTTTATGATGTTCGACCCAGGCGAGCGAAAAATAACCGCTGAACAAATGGCGAAGCGCATCAGTTCTATGGAAGAAGATGAGTCTTCTGCGATTCTGCTTGCGGAATCGGCAGGTGTGCTGGCAGGTTATCTGTTTGCCATCGGAAACTCGCTGCAGCGCACGAGCCACATCATTTACGTCGCGATTGGCATCTGTGAAAAGAACCGCGGACAAGGTGTGGGTACGAAATTATTCACACAACTCGATCAATGGGCAAAAGAGCGGAATGTCCGCCGGATAGAATTGACGGTCATGATGAAGAACCGGGCAGGCCTCGCACTTTATCAAAAGATGGGATATAAGATAGAAGGAATTAAAAAGAATTCGTTGCTGGTGGACCGGGAATACATAGATGAATATTATATGGCGAAGGTGAATCGTTCGTAAATTTATGCAAGAAGGACAAAACTTGGAGAGAGAATGGAGTCATTTTTTAAAGCCGGCAGAATCGGATTAATACTGAACAAGCGAACTGACAAGTTTCTTATCGTTCGTAAATGTTCCAAAGATTAAATGGACGTTCGTAAAGTGTTTTGACACATTTACGAACGCTTTTTTTTATGGGTATATAGGGGTTTTTGGAGCGTTCGTAAAGGTGTACTTTTACGAACGGTGATTCATGGCCAGAACCGCCATGGAAAGTTGAGGAACTTTTTTTCTCCTAAAATGTCTTTATAAATTAATGTATTGTGTTAAATTGCGACTTGATGCAGTTATTTTTATCGAAAACATTTTATTTAAAAAGAAGGGGGGAGAAAATATGAATACTTTGACTTCTATTTTATTATTATTACTTTTGTTAATAATCTTGAGTGCAATTATCCTTGGTATAAACTTTCAGTATAAAAGCAGAGAAAATTTCAGAAGATTAACTTGGGGACTAATAATTGCCTTAAGTTTGCAGATATCAGTAGGTCTTTTATTTTTTACAGATGTACTGGCAAATTTACCTTTGGCTTTCTTTGATATTTTGTGGTGGTCTACAGTTTTAATTGGTTTGGTTTTTGGAGTTATGGACTTCAAGAAAAACAGTACTATGGCTTTAATAGCAATAGTACTGAGTATTGGGCTAGCGATAATTGGTATCCTTAGTCTGCTTGTCGGTTCGATGTAATAAAAATAATCGAAATTGCTATAGAATAAAACTCGTCTAACGCAACTAAAGTTGATTCATTTCAGTTAAAATCTATGGGGGAAATCAGAGGAGGAAACGATGAAATCATTTATTTTCGATATGGATGGCACACTTTTTCAAACCGATAGGATCTTAGAAATAGCTCTTGACGATACATTTGATCGTTTAAGAACTTTAAATCTTTGGGATTCCGGTACGCCAATTGCAAAATACCGAGAAATAATGGGTGTTCCATTGCCAAAAGTCTGGAAGGAGTTACTACCGAACCATTCATTTGAAATTCGTGAGGAAGCAAACGACTATTTTCATGAAAGATTAATTCAGAACATTGAAAATGGAAACGGAGCATTATATCCGAATGTCGAGGAAGTATTCATGCACTTGAAAAAGGAAGGACATGCCATCTATATTGCAAGCAATGGATTAACAGCTTACCTGTCTGCAATAGTGGCATTCTATAAACTGGATCGATGGGTTACAGAGACATTCAGTATTCAGCAGGTTTCCTCATTAGATAAAGGAGTATTGGTTGGAAAGATAATTCAAAAGTATGGAATCGAAAATGGGGCGGTTATCGGCGACCGATTATCTGATATCAATGCAGCAAAGATGAATAAGTTAACGGCTGTCGGCTGCAGATTCGATTTCGCCCAGGAAGAGGAATTGGCTCAAGCAGATTTTGTGATTGAAGATTTGTCTGAAATAATTCCTTTATCGGCGAAATTGAATAATATCCAATTAAGTTAACATTTATGGATAACAAATCTGTATAAATAGACTTCACTTTAATAAATCGTTCGTATGTTTTTAGTACGGAGTTTACATATCATCAAATTATCGGATGTTCCATAGTAAGAGCATGTATTTGTTAAAGTAACTGTTCTTTTTAAACAACTTTATTATCAACAAACAAAAAAGTTCGATTTGTCTACAAAGACTAATCGAACTTTTTCTATTTGTTGTGAAGTTCTAACACTAACAAGTCAATCAATTTAAAGTTTTATTTAATGTTAAACTTAAAGTGAATAAAATATAGAGTTTTATATAAATGTACGCTTAGGAGGAAAAATAATGTGAAAAAGCCTAGAAAATTAAAAATATATATACGAAAAGTGAAGATGAAATTGCTTCAAGGATGGTTCAACTTAGAAGGGAAGTACAAGTATCCATTTCTCTTTTACCTAAATAGGTTTACAACTTTTATCGAACTGATTATTGTAATCCTTTTTCTTTTAGGAATAATAAGTATGCAATTAAATATGATTCCAAAAGTACTTCTAGACGCAGTTTCAGAATATTTACCTTTGATTCCCGTGGACTTAAACAGACAATTAATATTTTCTCAAATCAGCTTAACCTTCATTATACTTTCAATATTTTCATTGATTGTTAATTTGAAAAAGGAGAAAATATTTGGTACATCAATATATAAAATAACCTTTGCTAAGTCTATTTTGGGTAATATCATATTTGCTGGTTTCATGATTTTTATCTTTCTATTTCTCAATATATTTATATTCGTCGGGAACAATGATTCTCTTAGAGTGTTCCCCTTATTTCTGGCCACATTGCTATTATTCACTTATTTGATACTGAAAATTGTAGTATTTACAAATAGCGAACAACTTAGCATTAATAAAATTGTAAGTATATACCACTGGGAAAATCGAAAAGCCATAATTAAAATTAAAAAGAAACCTTTTAGTAGATTTAAATCTATAACTCAATATTTATATTATTTAAGAGAAGATACCTTTGAAAAAATACTTAAAAAAGATATAGAATACCGACGGAATTTTTATGTTTTAGAAAGATTATCTAATTTATCTTTAGTTAATTACAAATTGAAGGTTCAAGAAAGTTACACAGAAATAGCTGCTACACACGATACAATTAATATTTGGAGTGAATGTATAGAAGAGTTAATCAAGAATGAAATATATTCAGAAGCAATTTCACAATATAATGAAATGATAAATCTATTCATCCGAAACGAAGCGTATATTTCATCTAATCGAATAAACAATATACTGGGTAGTTTATTTAACAGTTTATCGTCTTCAAAAAGCAGAATAATATTTGAACAGAACAAGAACGGATTAGAAACCGCAATTGATCTAACGATGCAGTATTCATATTACATCTCAAATAATGATCTTTCTTATAGTCGATTGGGACAGTTAGGCAGACAGTTTTACCTTAAACCCATGTACGGAGATTTTTTGATGGATTATTATAATTTAATAAATAAAAGATTAGATTTAACAGAGTCAGAAGAAACCAGAGAAGTTGGCAACTTTTTTGAATCATTAAGGATGATGGAATGGAAATTATCAGATCCACTTTCTTATGATTTAGAGACAAAGCACAATGTTTTTTTTACAGATATAGAAAGGAGAAAATACGACAGTGATTTACACCTGATGGGTTTACCACTCAGCAATTTAATGATGCTATTGATAGAAGATAATAAAAAAGGGAGATTGGTTTCTCTCCTTAAATTCTTCAATAATGGGTCAACGTATTATGCATGTTTAATTGTAGCAATAAAATTAAGTAGCCTATATTTTGATATTGAAAATACAATAAAGACTAAAAGTGATAAAGAGCTTATAATTCAATATCTTAGTTTGATTTTAATAAAGCTCACTGAATGGGAAGATTATAAGATTAAGAAAAATTGTAATCTAATTAAAGAGATGATTGAAGATAATAATAGCAAAGTATATTCAACGCCATATTTATCTAATAATGAAGCTGGTTATTTGAGAATCGTAAAGCAAGCTATAATGATCAAGAAGAAGAATATTGATTATAATAAAATTCATTTTTCAAATGTCCAGTTAGAAGAATTAATGAAGATGTTTAAGAATGTCAATGAGATGACAATCAGCAATCTCCAACGTGAAGAGAGTGAGAAGTTTAAAAATAAATATGGAATAATGAGCTTTCTTAATAATTAAGGAACTAATTTTTTCTAAAGAGCTTTTTTAAAAGCTCTTTTTCTTTTGGAAATATTTTCGAAAGAATACTGCGCTTCCAAATGGCAAGTTGTCATTTTCTTTGTGGTTTTTTTCGTTTTTCTCGAATGAAATCCTTCAAAATCTATGGAGGTGTAGGCATGAAAAAAAGTTAAGCAATGTAAAATTTTCATTAGTTTCCTTCTTGGCAATGGCTGCCTTCGCAGCAACCGCGTCAAGTGCATCCACTAGTGTTTCAGACGCGCTATCAAATGTAGGAATCAAAGACACAGGAGGTACATCCGGTCTGTTTGATGATTGGCAGAACGTAATATACCTAGTAATTGGCATTGGCGGTTTCCGGGGTGTGTTGTGGTTAGTCATAGGCGCAATGCTACTTACAGGAAGCGGCGGAAATCCACAGAAACGCGGAACAGGAATGGCTGCTCTGTTTTCAGCAGTTGTTGGTCTTTTCGTTGTATATAAAGCTTACGACATTGCAAGCTGGGCTACAGGCGTCGGCGGCTAATACAGTCATAGCCTTATTCATGAAGAACACCTTCAAAAATATTCTAATAGTAATACACAAGGGAGAAAGCCGTGCTGATCAGCAATGCTTTATCCTTTTGTCTGTTTATGTGTACTTTTACGAACGCTATTAGAGAGTTCCAATAAATCTATAAATGAAGGAGATTACAATATATATGAAGAATTAAGCAGAATAGGAATTTCATTTCCAAAATTCACACTTTAGTTTGATATAAACACTTTGAATAAGAAGTTTTTAATTTGAAGCACACAAATTTGGGGTGTAAGTATGTCGGTTGGATTTGCTTTATTGCTGGTTAGTATTCCAATACTGGTAATTGGTTGCTTTGTTCTACGTAAAGAAAAATTCTTATATACCGATGAATTTAAAGTTTACAAAGATTTTTCTATTTTTTCACCAATAGTCACTTTCTGGTTATGGAAATTGCTATTGCTGACTTTAGGAATTGGTTTAACCCTGCTTGGCATTCTTGCTTTTTTTCAATAAGGCGTTATATCTCTACTTCGTATCACTGCTGTTGTATTAATTGATTTTGAAGATTAGGAATTCATAAAACATTCGAAAACTGGCAAAAACCAAAAGAAAAAGTCCTTTATAATGGCCTGACAGTTTTTGCATTCCTGTTGAACAAGAAGCCAGATGCGATCAGTGAATAAATCGATTTCATGCAAAGTTAGTAGGGGGAAAGTTTATGAAAGCAAAATACAGTACGGTGATTTTTGATATCGCCGACACCTTAATGGATTTTTCGGTGTCGGAACATGCAGCATTACATAATACATTCATGGAGTATGAAATGCCGAGCGGTTTTTTGGATATGCACGATAGTTACCGGGCAATCAGCAAAATCCTGTGGAAGGATCTGGAGCAGGGGAAGATGGGCTTGAGGGAACTTGGCGTTGAACGTTTCCGCAGGCTGTTTCTGGAACACGACTCGGCAAAAGACCCGTTTGCATTCAGTGCCAGCTACCTCGATTATCTGGGTAAAGAAAGCCATTTGATGGCTGGAGCTCTGGAAGTTCTGGAGGGGTTGACGGATAGCCGGCTCGTTATCATGACGAACGGTTTCGGGGATGTGCAAAAAGCGCGCCTCAAAAATTCGCCGATAGCCGGTCATTTTGAAGAAATCATCATCTCCGAAGAAGCGGGTTTCCAAAAACCTGATCCCGGAATATTCGATTACGCTTTTTCAAAAATCGGAATCCCGGCAAAAGAACATGCAATCATCGTTGGCGATTCGCTGACTTCTGATATTCAGGGCGGCATTAATTTCGGCATCGATACCGTTTGGTTTAATCCAACGGACAAAGCGAATGACACCGGTATCCAGCCGACTTATGAAATACAGGATCTCCTCGAAGTCATCGACATTGTCAAAGGGGATTTTATCCACAGGAAGGGGACGCGGAATGATTATACGAGAAGCGATACCAGCCGATGCTGAACAATTGACGGGATTAATAGCGGAGGCTGAAAGTTCGGGTTTTATGATGTTCGACCCAGGCGAGCGAAAAATAACCGCTGAACAAATGGCGAAGCGCATCAGTTCTATGGAAGAAGATGAGTCTTCTGCGATTCTGCTTGCGGAATCGGCAGGTGTGCTGGCAGGTTATCTGTTTGCCATCGGAAACTCGCTGCAGCGCACGAGCCACATCATTTACGTCGCGATTGGCATCTGTGAAAAGAACCGCGGACAAGGTGTGGGTACGAAATTATTCACACAACTCGATCAATGGGCAAAAGAGCGGAATGTCCGCCGGATAGAATTGACGGTCATGATGAAGAACCGGGCAGGCCTCGCACTTTATCAAAAGATGGGATATAAGATAGAAGGAATTAAAAAGAATTCGTTGCTGGTGGACCGGGAATACATAGATGAATATTATATGGCGAAGGTGAATCGTTCGTAAATTTATGCAAGAAGGACAAAACTTGGAGAGAGAATGGAGTCATTTTTTAAAGCCGGCAGAATCGGATTAATACTGAACAAGCGAACTGACAAGTTTCTTATCGTTCGTAAATGTTCCAAAGATTAAATGGACGTTCGTAAAGTGTTTTGACACATTTACGAACGCTTTTTTTTATGGGTATATAGGGGTTTTTGGAGCGTTCGTAAAGGTGTACTTTTACGAACGGTGATTCATGGCCAGAACCGCCATGGAAAGTTGAGGAACTTTTTTTCTCCTAAAATGTCTTTATAAATTAATGTATTGTGTTAAATTGCGACTTGATGCAGTTATTTTTATCGAAAACATTTTATTTAAAAAGAAGGGGGGAGAAAATATGAATACTTTGACTTCTATTTTATTATTATTACTTTTGTTAATAATCTTGAGTGCAATTATCCTTGGTATAAACTTTCAGTATAAAAGCAGAGAAAATTTCAGAAGATTAACTTGGGGACTAATAATTGCCTTAAGTTTGCAGATATCAGTAGGTCTTTTATTTTTTACAGATGTACTGGCAAATTTACCTTTGGCTTTCTTTGATATTTTGTGGTGGTCTACAGTTTTAATTGGTTTGGTTTTTGGAGTTATGGACTTCAAGAAAAACAGTACTATGGCTTTAATAGCAATAGTACTGAGTATTGGGCTAGCGATAATTGGTATCCTTAGTCTGCTTGTCGGTTCGATGTAATAAAAATAATCGAAATTGCTATAGAATAAAACTCGTCTAACGCAACTAAAGTTGATTCATTTCAGTTAAAATCTATGGGGGAAATCAGAGGAGGAAACGATGAAATCATTTATTTTCGATATGGATGGCACACTTTTTCAAACCGATAGGATCTTAGAAATAGCTCTTGACGATACATTTGATCGTTTAAGAACTTTAAATCTTTGGGATTCCGGTACGCCAATTGCAAAATACCGAGAAATAATGGGTGTTCCATTGCCAAAAGTCTGGAAGGAGTTACTACCGAACCATTCATTTGAAATTCGTGAGGAAGCAAACGACTATTTTCATGAAAGATTAATTCAGAACATTGAAAATGGAAACGGAGCATTATATCCGAATGTCGAGGAAGTATTCATGCACTTGAAAAAGGAAGGACATGCCATCTATATTGCAAGCAATGGATTAACAGCTTACCTGTCTGCAATAGTGGCATTCTATAAACTGGATCGATGGGTTACAGAGACATTCAGTATTCAGCAGGTTTCCTCATTAGATAAAGGAGTATTGGTTGGAAAGATAATTCAAAAGTATGGAATCGAAAATGGGGCGGTTATCGGCGACCGATTATCTGATATCAATGCAGCAAAGATGAATAAGTTAACGGCTGTCGGCTGCAGATTCGATTTCGCCCAGGAAGAGGAATTGGCTCAAGCAGATTTTGTGATTGAAGATTTGTCTGAAATAATTCCTTTATCGGCGAAATTGAATAATATCCAATTAAGTTAACATTTATGGATAACAAATCTGTATAAATAGACTTCACTTTAATAAATCGTTCGTATGTTTTTAGTACGGAGTTTACATATCATCAAATTATCGGATGTTCCATAGTAAGAGCATGTATTTGTTAAAGTAACTGTTCTTTTTAAACAACTTTATTATCAACAAACAAAAAAGTTCGATTTGTCTACAAAGACTAATCGAACTTTTTCTATTTGTTGTGAAGTTCTAACACTAACAAGTCAATCAATTTAAAGTTTTATTTAATGTTAAACTTAAAGTGAATAAAATATAGAGTTTTATATAAATGTACGCTTAGGAGGAAAAATAATGTGAAAAAGCCTAGAAAATTAAAAATATATATACGAAAAGTGAAGATGAAATTGCTTCAAGGATGGTTCAACTTAGAAGGGAAGTACAAGTATCCATTTCTCTTTTACCTAAATAGGTTTACAACTTTTATCGAACTGATTATTGTAATCCTTTTTCTTTTAGGAATAATAAGTATGCAATTAAATATGATTCCAAAAGTACTTCTAGACGCAGTTTCAGAATATTTACCTTTGATTCCCGTGGACTTAAACAGACAATTAATATTTTCTCAAATCAGCTTAACCTTCATTATACTTTCAATATTTTCATTGATTGTTAATTTGAAAAAGGAGAAAATATTTGGTACATCAATATATAAAATAACCTTTGCTAAGTCTATTTTGGGTAATATCATATTTGCTGGTTTCATGATTTTTATCTTTCTATTTCTCAATATATTTATATTCGTCGGGAACAATGATTCTCTTAGAGTGTTCCCCTTATTTCTGGCCACATTGCTATTATTCACTTATTTGATACTGAAAATTGTAGTATTTACAAATAGCGAACAACTTAGCATTAATAAAATTGTAAGTATATACCACTGGGAAAATCGAAAAGCCATAATTAAAATTAAAAAGAAACCTTTTAGTAGATTTAAATCTATAACTCAATATTTATATTATTTAAGAGAAGATACCTTTGAAAAAATACTTAAAAAAGATATAGAATACCGACGGAATTTTTATGTTTTAGAAAGATTATCTAATTTATCTTTAGTTAATTACAAATTGAAGGTTCAAGAAAGTTACACAGAAATAGCTGCTACACACGATACAATTAATATTTGGAGTGAATGTATAGAAGAGTTAATCAAGAATGAAATATATTCAGAAGCAATTTCACAATATAATGAAATGATAAATCTATTCATCCGAAACGAAGCGTATATTTCATCTAATCGAATAAACAATATACTGGGTAGTTTATTTAACAGTTTATCGTCTTCAAAAAGCAGAATAATATTTGAACAGAACAAGAACGGATTAGAAACCGCAATTGATCTAACGATGCAGTATTCATATTACATCTCAAATAATGATCTTTCTTATAGTCGATTGGGACAGTTAGGCAGACAGTTTTACCTTAAACCCATGTACGGAGATTTTTTGATGGATTATTATAATTTAATAAATAAAAGATTAGATTTAACAGAGTCAGAAGAAACCAGAGAAGTTGGCAACTTTTTTGAATCATTAAGGATGATGGAATGGAAATTATCAGATCCACTTTCTTATGATTTAGAGACAAAGCACAATGTTTTTTTTACAGATATAGAAAGGAGAAAATACGACAGTGATTTACACCTGATGGGTTTACCACTCAGCAATTTAATGATGCTATTGATAGAAGATAATAAAAAAGGGAGATTGGTTTCTCTCCTTAAATTCTTCAATAATGGGTCAACGTATTATGCATGTTTAATTGTAGCAATAAAATTAAGTAGCCTATATTTTGATATTGAAAATACAATAAAGACTAAAAGTGATAAAGAGCTTATAATTCAATATCTTAGTTTGATTTTAATAAAGCTCACTGAATGGGAAGATTATAAGATTAAGAAAAATTGTAATCTAATTAAAGAGATGATTGAAGATAATAATAGCAAAGTATATTCAACGCCATATTTATCTAATAATGAAGCTGGTTATTTGAGAATCGTAAAGCAAGCTATAATGATCAAGAAGAAGAATATTGATTATAATAAAATTCATTTTTCAAATGTCCAGTTAGAAGAATTAATGAAGATGTTTAAGAATGTCAATGAGATGACAATCAGCAATCTCCAACGTGAAGAGAGTGAGAAGTTTAAAAATAAATATGGAATAATGAGCTTTCTTAATAATTAAGGAACTAATTTTTTCTAAAGAGCTTTTTTAAAAGCTCTTTTTCTTTTGGAAATATTTTCGAAAGAATACTGCGCTTCCAAATGGCAAGTTGTCATTTTCTTTGTGGTTTTTTTCGTTTTTCTCGAATGAAATCCTTCAAAATCTATGGAGGTGTAGGCATGAAAAAAAGTTAAGCAATGTAAAATTTTCATTAGTTTCCTTCTTGGCAATGGCTGCCTTCGCAGCAACCGCGTCAAGTGCATCCACTAGTGTTTCAGACGCGCTATCAAATGTAGGAATCAAAGACACAGGAGGTACATCCGGTCTGTTTGATGATTGGCAGAACGTAATATACCTAGTAATTGGCATTGGCGGTTTCCGGGGTGTGTTGTGGTTAGTCATAGGCGCAATGCTACTTACAGGAAGCGGCGGAAATCCACAGAAACGCGGAACAGGAATGGCTGCTCTGTTTTCAGCAGTTGTTGGTCTTTTCGTTGTATATAAAGCTTACGACATTGCAAGCTGGGCTACAGGCGTCGGCGGCTAATACAGTCATAGCCTTATTCATGAAGAACACCTTCAAAAATATTCTAATAGTAATACACAAGGGAGAAAGCCGTGCTGATCAGCAATGCTTTATCCTTTTGTCTGTTTATGTGTACTTTTACGAACGCTATTAGAGAGTTCCAATAAATCTATAAATGAAGGAGATTACAATATATATGAAGAATTAAGCAGAATAGGAATTTCATTTCCAAAATTCACACTTTAGTTTGATATAAACACTTTGAATAAGAAGTTTTTAATTTGAAGCACACAAATTTGGGGTGTAAGTATGTCGGTTGGATTTGCTTTATTGCTGGTTAGTATTCCAATACTGGTAATTGGTTGCTTTGTTCTACGTAAAGAAAAATTCTTATATACCGATGAATTTAAAGTTTACAAAGATTTTTCTATTTTTTCACCAATAGTCACTTTCTGGTTATGGAAATTGCTATTGCTGACTTTAGGAATTGGTTTAACCCTGCTTGGCATTCTTGCTTTTTTTCAATAAGGCGTTATATCTCTACTTCGTATCACTGCTGTTGTATTAATTGATTTTGAAGATTAGGAATTCATAAAACATTCGAAAACTGGCAAAAACCAAAAGAAAAAGTCCTTTATAATGGAAAGGTCAGGTAGTTCCTGTCCAAATCCACTAAAAAGGACTCACGCATGGACAAGAATACACGAAAAAC
>NZ_VIFV01000012.1 GCF_007004625.1 Planococcus salinarum
ACATTTCTTTCGATAAAGAAGGAGCTGAGTTACTGTTTACTCATTTATCATTGCGCGCTGGTCGATCCTCGACCATTATCACCAGCAACCTGTCGTTTGCGAAATGGGAAGAAGTATTTCATGATCCTATTTTGACTGCAGCATTGACGGATCGCCTGACGCATAAATCGCACGTGGTGAATATGATCGGACCCTCTTACCGGATGAGAGAAACGAAAAAATGGCTCGAAAGTAGCCATTCAGAAGTGGCTCAAAATTAAATTGCGTTGTGGCTCAATTTTCAGTTGCGAAATACAACCATTTCCGCTAAAATATCTATAAGTGTTTCATAGTGGTGATTTTGGTCAGTAAAATACTCATCCATTGATGATTCCTCCTTTGCTGATTGCTTCTACAGCTAATTCATTTCTTTATTGGTTTACGCCTGTAATTTTCTTTTTCGAACGCTTTCGTTCGGCTAGTTCGGTTGCTGAATAGACTTGATTAATAAACTGTCCATCAAGATAGATACCGTATACTTGCATACCATTTTTACTATTTTCTTGACCGCTAATTACTCTTCGAGTATGGTACTTATTCTGTTTAGAATCCTTTTCTTTAATTAACAGTCCCATGGCATCTAGTTCCCTTAAAACTACTTTCATATCAGTGAAACCAGCATACTGTATCATCGTTTTAAACTCTTCAGCCAATATAAATGCCTGTGTTTTATTTTTGTTCTTATCAATATCAATTCTGCCCCAGATGGTTTGTTGCTCGGGGTTACCAACTTTATTAATGTAAAAATGCTTTTGATTCTTCAAGAGCCATTCCCTTATAGTGTCATACGCTTTCGGACCAATTAACCGTTCGTCCAGCGACTCTTTTTCTTGTTCAATTAAAAGTTTTTCGATAGCTTCTAGGTTTAGATGTAAGTTGAAGGATTGATTTAGTAATTTGGCAGCCATAATAATCAAGGCAAACTTCTTACTTATTCGATCGTTAAACTTGGATTTAGGCAACTTTAGTGCCACTTTTTGTGTCTCATCTTCCCAGGATTTCTGGACAAATTCTTTTGAATATCCCAGAATTGTTTTCACGAATACTTCTACAGCATGGCCATAGTTATTAGACAAGCTATGATTAATGGACTTTGCATGGAATGCATCATTTGTCCATTGAAGGTTTTGAAATTCAAATACCCTGACGCGGATTCCCTCGTTTTGATTAGCTTGATCAATTAAAGAACCTTCTCCCGTAGTTATGATGGTTGTTCCCCAAGAAGCCCGATTCCGTTTCTCACTATTTTTATTTAAGCGAGCCTTTTCTAAATTTTTCGCCCATGTGTATAAGACATTGACTAATTTTTGTGTTCCCATTGTCGTTAATGAGGTTTCATCGCACACTATCGGCATTCCATTATTGTTAGCAATGATCTTAGTCAGGGCATTATCTGTTCCATTGAAACTCTGTATTAATGAGCGAGGACCTTCCTTAGGATCACCAAATCCTGAAACTGCTACCATTGCTGCAGTAGTTTTTCCTGTGGTACTGTTGCCGCATATATGAATGATTAATGAATCGGCATGGATATTTAAAAACTTATTGATATAACCAACTAACACGGCTGAGAAACCTATGCATAGTGCTAACTCCAATGAAGGGTTACCGACAATGTGTTCTTTAACTGTTTCTAGCCATTTAGAAAATGAGCCTCTTTTGGCTATATTAAATTCTCCGATGTATTCTGAGATACTATTTTGCTGGGATAGCAATTGATGGTGTATATAAACCATTTCTTGACCTTGAAGTGACCACCCCACCTGTTCATGCATTTTTTCTATGACTATTTGTTTCTCTTGTTCAATTAAAAACTCGATAACCACCTTGGTTCTCCAGGTTGTTACATCGGCCCCTTTTCGCATTAGGGATGTGAAATTTTTTTCGGTGACATCTTCCCTGCTAATAATGTCTGTCTGCCATCCGTCACTACAGTAAAATCGGAGTTCCCACTGAATTTCACCCGTATCAATTTTCCGGTAAGACTTGGATAAGTAGATTGCGCTACTTACCCATCGCCATATAGCTTTTTTCGATTTCTCATCAAATACCAATTGATACAATCCAGAGGCTCTGCATTGAAAGTTTTTTGTTTCTACAATGACTGTCATAGGTATATACCTTACGCCAACTTGACGTAAAGTACCGTGCGACCTTGCTGCTTATAATAGCCGGTACCAAATGAGATGCTGGTCTTACCGGAAAAGTCTAAGTTAAATTCCTTTATCACCGCATCGACTAAATTTGTATTGTAAATCTTGGTCTGACCATCTTTAAAATTTCCTTTGTAAGCATCGACGTCCAGTCCTGACGCATTACAAATGACAAGATAAGCATCTTTAAATCCGATTGAAAGCTGCGTCGGATTTTTTAATTTTTTCGTAGCTTCTTTAGATAATCGAATAGACGTACCTGAACCTGCTTTGACCATACTTAGGTAAGCACCCCCACTGCCCTTAACATTGAATGCTTTCACATCGGTCTCAAGAAATTCTTGAAGTTGCTTATCCAACTCTTTTTCTGATTGTAAGCTAATGGACAATCCGACGCTTGGGGATGCCGACTGAATTTCAGGAGTTTTCTTAGCTCTTTTTTTTCTAGTTTGTGGCTTCCATTTTCCTTTGCTTATCTCATCATCTTCTTCTGGGCCAGGTTCGTCGTTTTCTTCAAGTTCATCATCCTCGAGCTCCAAGTCTTCACTTTCTTCAAGCTCATCGTCCTCAAGCTCCAGCTCTTCGCTTTCTTCGAGCTCGTCCTCCTCGAGGTCCAGATCATCGCTTTCTTCGAGCTCATCCTCCTCGAGGTCCAGATCATCGTTTTCTTCGAGCTCGTCTTCCTCGAGATCCAGATCATCCTTTTCTTCGAGCTCGTCCTCCTCGAGATCCAGATCATCGCTTTCTTCAAGATCGTCTTCCTCAAGGTCCAGATCATCGCTTTCTTCAAGATCGTCTTCCTCAAGGTCCAGATCATCGTTTTCTTCGAGATCGTCCTCTTGTAACCGTCAAGTAGAAATGATGAATTTCCGACAATTAAGTTTGATGATTTATTTCTGGAAATAACGTCTTTCGATGTTTCATACGGAGACTGTCCGTATCGGTATAAGAGATGATCTGGCTGCGGTGCAATAGCCGGTCCAAAATAGCTGTAGTAAGCGTGTCATCGCCCAAGAATTTGCCCCATTCATTTGGGCCTTTGTTGGAAGTTAAGATGAATGCCGCATGATCATAAAGCTGATAGATGAACTGGAAAAACAAGTTCGCCTCCGCCGAATCAATCGTCAAATACATCACATCATCAATGATTATCAGGTCTGATGACATCATGCGTTTATAGCGGGTTTTCGACTTATTTGTATATTCGCGTGTTTTTAATACATAAACCAGTTCGGCCATGGAAATGAACGCTACCTGATAACCACGCTGAACGGCTTCAATCCCGAGACCCACCGATAGGTGGGTTTTTCCAACACCAGGAGGTCCCATCAAAATAAGCGTATAACACTCTTCGATCCAATTCAGTTCCCTGAGCTGCTTGAAACTGCGTTCACCCAATGCGTCCTGTTCGTCTAAATTATATTCATCCAATGTCTTTAAGAACGGGAAGTCGGCCCACTTCATGAATCGTTCCTTCGTTTTCTCTTCCCGACATGTCAATTCGTAACTGACCAGTTCATGGACGAATTCGTGGTAGGTCCAACTTTCATTTTCCGCCTTCCGCAGAAGAGCTGGGAGCTCTTTTGCAGTTTCAGCCAGCCGAAGGGCGCGGAATTTCTCTTGCAGTGCTATAACGGGTGCTGTCATGGTTGCTGTCCTCCCATCATGTGAACATAAAAATCAATGGGTCTTTCCACTGCTTTCAAATGACCGAACTTCGTATTTTCTTGTACTGTTACAACACTCGTTTTCGCTGCCTGTTCCACAAGAGAATAAACCATGTCCCAGAAATCATTCGCACTGATTAAATTCAACAGCTTTGCTTGCTTCAGGCCGCGTTCTACCTGTTCTGGATGGGTTTCGATTGTCCTTTTCATCACTTTGAGTTGATCGACTAAGTGGCGAGGATACTTCTGTTTCAATTCATCAATATACCAAGTGATGAGCTCTTGGTCTTGAAAGAATTCTTTGATTTGATGCATCAGAAGAGTTGACTTCGATCCCTGCTCTTTCTTATGAGCAGGATCTCGAATCACTTTCCCTTTTTCCTCGGAAATCAGGTGTTTCGCTAAAATGATGCCATCCGGTTTCAAGCGAATCAGAAGCTGCCCTTTTTCGTTTTGGCTTACGTGCGCTTTGTTCGCTGAGTTCGGATGATAGGTACCGGCTGGTACCGTATATCGATTTCCCCCGTAGCGAATTACATTGTCCTTATGAATGGTTCTTGTTATACTTTTAGTAAGTGAATTCTCGAAAGAGAATAAGGAAGAGACTGGTTTTAAGTGTTGCTTTTCGAGGGCGTGCACTTCAACGGGTCTCTTTTTTGTATTGTGATGCACTTTGTAATTTCCAGTGCGTGCCAGCCATTTTATGGTCAGTTCATTCCACAGTACCAGATTATCGTATGTACGGTTCTTACTGAAATTCCCTTTGACATATTTGACGACTTGTTCTATTTTCCCTTTGGATTCAGGATCGCTTTTCCGGCAAAGGTAAATTTGGAACTTCCGAAGCTTCCGGTACTTTTCGAATTCTGCAGTGAAGAGAAGATCGCCTGCATTTTCACTGACGGAAATAAGCGCGTCCTGGTCGTAGACCATCTCCTGTGGCATCCCACCGAAAAATTGAAAAGCATTTTCATGACAACGAACCACATCTTCTGTACGGAACGGACGATCCAACCACTCCACGTATTTGAAACGCGAATGGGACAGAACGAAGGCGATGCAGTACAGCCGTTTTCTTTCTCCGGTAGGCGTCATCGGTGTATCTTGACCAAAGTCGACCTGTCCTTGTACGCCCATCGGCAACTCTGGTACCGTTTCATAAATCCGCTGATTCACTTCTTTTGGAATATGGTGAACTTCCCGCAGATCATTGACGTAATTCCTGACTGTACCTTCACTCGCCTCTTTGTAATTGCAACGCTCCTCCAACCAATCCAGGATTTGTGCCCCTGAGAGATCCGGATGTTCTTTCAGCCAACTAAGAATATGATCGCGGTAGGGAGCCAGTTTCTTTTGGCGCGATTCAAGTGACCTTAAGAACTCTTCCAATTCTTCTGGTGTTTTATCGTACATTGTTTTTACCGTGTTCCAGGACAGTGATAGCTTTCTCACAATCGCCGCCTTTTTAAAACCTTGTTCTTTCAAATGATGAATTTGATAATAAGTCATTCGTCTTTTCACTCCATCTTCCTCGCTCTCCTGTAGGTGCTATTTCAGTTTACAGGAGAGCAATTTTTTTGAGTAAAAATCATCAAACTTATTTGTTGAAATCTCTATAATCTAGTTTAACGTTTACAAGTGGACTAAGCTTCCAAATGGTAAAGGGGGTGATGAGCCAATTTGTGACATCTTATAAAAAATCACTTACCTATGAGCAACGAAAGCAGCTGCTACATCTGTTGATTGACAAAATCACCATTTCAGAAACGCGAAAGATCGATACCATCCAAATAATACTTAATAGAGAAGTCGTCAAACACTTCACTACTAAGGGCCGGGAGAACTCTACTATTACAGAGTTCTCCCGGCCCTTTTCTGTTCTTATTGAATTGTGAAGGAGTAATCGATGAGGAAGGGTAATAAGTTCCTGCTAAAAATTTACAAAAAAGTATATTTGTTTTTAGATTTTTGTGATAATATTTATTTAGTAATATGTGCCTAGTAATATAGTCCTTTAATTAAGGGGGAATGAAGAGATTTACGGCAATGAAATCAGGGGGATGAGACATGGGGTACTTCCAAGATTTATTTAACGAATTCATGAAAATGAAATGGCTCAAAGAAGCAGATGTGGCGCAAGATAAAGGGGATATTGCTAAAGCAATCCGTGCCTATTCAAAGCTAATTGAAATCAACTGTTACAGCGCTAAGGATGTCTCAAATTTTTATGAATTTCGAGCAGACCTCAATTTTAAAGAATACGACGACAGAGAGAGTGCTTTCATCGATCTCAATCACTCTATTGTTAATAATCCTTCAAATGATCGGTCTATAGCGAAGCAAGGAATTCTATGGTATCTACTCAATGAATTTGAAAAGGCAGGCACTAGTGCTCAGAAAGCGCTAGACCTCAACTCTACTAATGAAACAGCATTAATGCTTTTGGATTGGATAAATGACAATAAAGAAACGCAAAATTAAGAGGAGGAATTGAAATGGAAACCATTCAACTGATTTTGATAGTGATTGTGGCCATTGGGTTATTTATGCTTTACCATACAATCTTCAGAGTATATTACTTTGGATTCGCAGGCATAGCTTCAGTTATTGGGGGTTGTTTACTACTTGCTGCAGTTTTAGTAGCAATCTTTTTTACGTATATTTGGTGGTTTATTGCAATTGGTATTATTGGCTTTGTAGTCTTTACCTATGTTAAAAGCAAGAGCGCTGACCCAGCTTAATTAGAGAAAACTTGAATTTCTAAAATTTCATTGTATAAATTTAAAAAGGTAGGGTATTCTGTCCTACCTTTTTTGATATAAGGCAATAAAAAATTTATTAAAATAACTAGTGGAGGTATTGAAAATGACCAGAGATGAATTAGCTAGACGTTTAAAGGAAATGTATACAAATGCTAAGGAAGGGGAGAAGGCAGTAAATATTCACTTGTTCGGAATCATGTATGGAGAATATATTCTTAATCATGGCTATAAACCTAAGGACATTGTTCAGGCTTCAGGGCTTAATATTTCTTATGCTGCTGAAGTGAATAAAGGTGTCAATCTTTCAAAATACGTTGCAGTAAAGAATAAAGATAAGCAATGAGCATTTTAAATAACCTTTCTTCAACTCACTACGATTGTATAAAAATATTTTTAAAAGTATAAATTAGGCCATAACATTCGTGACCATAAAATTATACAAGAATGGGGATTAAAATGTCTTCTTCATATACAAAAATTTATAATTTATTGCGAAGTTCAGAAGCTAATCCATATGAGGACTACCTAACTGAAATTATTGCACCGCTTTTTGAGCAGAAAAATATATTGATTAGTTTCTTCAAAGAATTTGCAAGTATCGATCTGATTGATATCCATGACATTAAAGCACACACTCAAAAAACATACACGAAGTTAATCACACATTCTACAGACAGCAGACCTGATTTAGTCATCACCTTTAGGCAAGGTGAAATCCGTAAGCTTGTTTTTGTTGAAAACAAGCTTAGTAGTGGAGAAGGACATTTACAATTGCAACGTTACCAAGAACACCTTCAGCAAAGCGAAAAAGCGGGCTTCTCTACACACCTTTTTTACATTACAAAATATTTCGACCCTAAGCAGATAGAAAAATCCTCTACTCCGTTCTGTCAACTGGAGTGGTTTCAAGTATTTACTTGGCTTCAAGAAAACTATAAAGCTGATCTATACTGCAAACAAATTTTAAAGTATATGGAGGAGATAGAATTGAATAAATCAAGAACATTTTTACCGCAAGACGTTTACTCTGTTCAGAACCTAGGAAAGACAATATCAATGTTAGACCAATGCTTGAATGGAAAAACAAGTTATACTTTTATAAACTTTTTCGGCAAACCAAAACAATGGGGAAACCGGACAATTGAACTTCGCGATAACAACCGATATGTAATGAAAAATGATCAAAGTGATTGGAAATTTGTCGGCTGTGGTTTCACGTTTGAAGATAGTGATTATCCGGAAGTAGCGGTTTTTATCGAAATTCATGCAAATAGTAAACATACAGCTGTTCTGATGAGTGCTTTTGAAGAATTTGAAAAAATAAATGACGGTTGGGTTTTCCAACGTCCAGAAGATCAAAATGACTGGTTCATGCTTTATACAAGTAAATCACTCATTCATTTCCTTGCCGAAAAAGATCATATCGAAGCTATTGAACAGTTTTTCATTGATAAATTAGCAGAACTAAATAAAATAAAAGGAAACTTGTCAGAATTAAAATGGATTGTAAATGAGCAAGAAACTCTATCAACTGACGAAGAGGTTGCAATTTAAAGAGGACTAGGAGTAAAGCGATATACCAATAATGTTTAAATTAAAGAATTGCGAGTTATCTAATAGTAAGTTATGATTATTGTGAACTTGCGGTGTCCTTGTTCGGCTTAAAATCGAATTAAGCAAGGACAGATTAGTTCTGTGAAGAGCTAGTAGACTTATTTAGTAACGCAATCTCGCAAAAGAGCTTAGTCATCTGACTGAGCTCTTTTGTCTTAAAGTAGAATAAAACCTCATTTAGAGCTTATACGGTGAGCCGTATCACAAATAGCTGCTGTCCGAGCGCTACCCTAAAGTCAAAACCAATCATAAAAACATAAAAAGGGGACAGGGGCTTCGTCTTAAGACAACGCCCCTGGCCCCTAAATCCACTTATTTTAATGAGTAGCCGCCATCTACGACTATTTCTGCACCGTTTATATAGGATGCTTTGTCTGAAGCTAAGAATAGAACGACTTCTGCAATCTCACTTGGTTTTCCGTAACTTCCTCTAGGATGTCCCTGTGATTGTTTTTCATAATTCTCTTTTCCGCCATATGCGTTAATGGCCAGGTCGGTTTCTGTAGGGCCAGGGGATATGCAATTTACTCGGATTCCTTGGTTAGCAAAGCGAAGTGCCGTGCTTTGAGTCATCGCGACAACTGCTGCTTTGGTCCCGCTATAAGCTGGCAGCATCGGATTGACTTTATCGTTTCCAAGAATGGCTGCATTATTAATGATGACTCCATTTTTTTGCTTACTCATCACGGCTAAAGAATATTTCATGTAGAGAAAGATCGCTGTTTGATTGACGGCAATTAACTGATTCCAGTCATCCAGCTTTACTCGAGACAATGGCCCCATTCCTGTAGACAGAATACCAGCATTGTTGAATAGAATATCAACATTATGCCCATCATTTTCAAGTGCTTTAAAAAAGCTTTCGATTTCTTCCGCATTTTCGTTATGGACCTGGTAAAAATTTGCCTTCCCATTGCATTCACTCTCTACCTGAGAGCCTTTTTTACGGTCTCTTCCAGTAAAATGAACGGTAGCCCCTTCTTTACAAAAGAAACGAACCACTTCCTTACCAATTCCATCCGTTCCACCATTAACAATCACTACTTTGTTTTCGAATATCATGAGATCCCCTCCGAACATAATAGTAAAGTCATAAAGTATGTATAATTAGTATATAACATTCGTATCACTGTAGGAAATCTGGGTACTCACCACTTAAGGGGACATGGACGTTATCTTATATGGAGGATTCGACCCCCGCTTCTCCCATCATTAGGTGTGAGCCGTTCATGTTTAGTTCGTTTAACGGTTACTTCCCAACCTTTTATATCAGAAGAAAGTTATTCTTACCATTTAATTGAGTCTAAATCCGAAATTCCATAAGTATAGTCCTGGCATTCCAAACTTCGCAAGGAGAGATCAATGATGGCGGAAGAGTCCAAAATGAACAATGACATCCAAGTAATCTTCGACTCCGAAAGATGCTACACAAGACGTTTTGCCGAAAGCGATCTGAATGCTTTTGTCGAATACCGCAACAATGAGGAATGGATGAAATACCAATTTTTTAAAGAGCTATCGCGGGAAGAATATGAAGAGATCCTATTGAAGGAAGCGACCGTGGAAAGCGGAGCGCAATTTGCGATTATCAGGAAGGCGGACCAGAGCCTCCTTGGTGATGTCTTCATTAAAAAAGAACATGATACTTTCTGGATCGGCTATACCGTCAGCCCGTCCTTTAAAAGACAGGGTTATGCCTATGAAATAACGCGGGCAATGATCCAGTGGATACAGCAGCAAGGCGAATTTAAAATTATGGCCGGCGCTGTACCGGAAAATGTTGCATCGGTTCGGTTGCTGGAGAAATTGGGGTTTGCACAGGTGGATGAAGAGAACGGCGAATTGATTTTTTTATTGCATCACAGTTCATAAGGTACCATACAGGCGAGGGAGTGAGTGAACATGGCTTTTAAAGAAAGCGTTTATATTGATGCACCCGTTGAAACCGTATTCGATATCACCACGGATTTTGAACAGTCTCCATTGATCATGGAGACTGTCGTTAAAACGGAAAAGTTAACGGAAGGGCCGATGCAGGCGGGGACCGAGGTTAAGGAAGTGCGAAACGTCAGAGGAAGAGAAATCGAAACCGTGCTGGTTGTCGCTGAATACGTTCCGCATCAAACCTATACGGTGAAGAGTGACAGTGCCGGCATGACCGTTGTATACCGGTACGAGTTCGCCGCAAAAGAAGGCGGCACGACCATCGATTTTACCGGCTCCATCCAGTCCAAAGGGTTGAAAAACGCTCTTATTAAACCGTTGTTCGAACGGATCCTGAAAAAAGAAGACAAAGATCATTTGGTGAAATTAAAGGACTATATTGAACAACAGGAGACTGATCGATTTCCTATGAAACGGTAGAGGAGGACCAAAAATGATCAGCGAAACGGACCTGCAGTATTTACGGCGATGTGTGGAATTGGCGGAAACGGCTTTGGAGAAGGGCGATGAGCCGTTTGGATCTATCCTTGTGTCAGCCGCCGGAGATATGCTGTTTGAAGACCATAACCACGTGGCGGGCGGCGACCATACGCAGCATCCCGAGTTTGCGATAGCACGCTGGGCGGCAAACAACCTGACACCGGAAGAAAGAAGCAAGGCGACGGTTTATACATCTGGCGAACATTGTCCGATGTGTGCGGCGGCTCACGGCTGGGTCGGCTTGGGGCGGATCGTCTACGCCAGTTCATCGGAGCAATTGTCCGGGTGGATGAGTGAATTGGGTGCGCCGCCCGCGCGAGTCCGCAATTTGGCCATTGGAGATGTCATCGTGGATGCCCAAGTGGATGGCCCTGTTCCGGAACTCGCGGAGCGGGTCCATCAGCTCCACCGGCGGTTGCATGCAACGAAATAATAAATAATGAACTTGGAGTGCACTGTACCACGATATGAGCACTTTTCTTACTGCTTCGCACGGTACTAGAATGCGCTCACGTTGAGAGATATTTCTAAAGATATGGAGCAAAACAGCGAAGACTCCATGGGGACCAAGCGAAGTGCCGAGATCCACTCGGACGAAGTCCGCAGTTAGCTCGGCGCGAGCCAAGCGTGGCCGAAGATCTTTCGGCCGGCGCTTTGCGACGAAGCTAGCGCAGCGATGCAGGAGCAGAGGTTTCAGGAAAGCGCAGCTGTTTTGCGAAATATCGATTATTATAAATTATTAATTCAACTCATATCACTTCAGTCATCCACCCCAAATAGTTGTTATACTAAAAGAGCACCGAAAGCTGATTTGGCTTTGGATGCTCTTTTTTTGCAGACAGCACGGATTTAAACAGCCAGGGAGTTGGAATCAGAAATGAACAAAAAAGATATAGCAGAGATTCGCAAACAATTTAAGATGGAAACGGATTTACTCAAAATCGCAGACATTTATAACGTATACATCCAAAAGGAAAGCAGTGAGATCTTCCATGAAGAGAGCCGCGCGTTTTCACTTTTGGACCGGGAACAGCAGGAGCTGTTTCTCGCCAATTTCAAAAAGGTGTTGGGCGGAAAGCTCGACCAAAAATTGTTTGAAGTGAAGTTCCAGCCGCAGGAAGAGGGGCAGGCGGACCATACGCAGCATCTCCTGTACGAAGGACTTCAGACAGAAGATAAAGCCGAATGGAATGAACACATGCAAGGCATCGCCTTGAAAATGGTGCAGGAAAAACAGTACGAGAAAGACATGGTCGTCACTTTTATTCGCGGGACTTATTTTAAAACGACGAAGCGTGAGCCGGGTGAAACGGAAATCGATATGCGCGATGAAGTGTACACGACGCCGTTCATCCTGTGCAGCATGAACACGACCGAATTGCCGAAAAGTTCGCTGGTGTTTGATTTTGTGGAGAAAGAGTATAAGTCGAACCTGGTGACCGACCCCGTCATTAAACTGACGTCGCCGATCGGCGGCTTCCTGTTCCCGAGCTTCACGGACAACGCGGCGGACATCCATCACCTCCTGTATTCGGCAAGCAAAGCGAATAAACCGGATTTCCAGTTTATCGAGAATGTGCTGAACGGTGATGAAATCGTCACCGCCGAAGAAGACAAGGCAGTGTTTGAGGAAATTGTCAAAGTGCTGATCGGGGAAGAAGTCAATTCGAAAACGCTCGCCGGCATGTACGACGAGATCAACAGCATGCTCGTGGTGGATGAAGAATACGACGAAGAAGAAGAAGGTACGCCCGTTTTGGATAAGAAGGAAGTCGAACGCGTGCTGAAAGCGAGCGGCGTCAAAGATGTGACGGCGGACAAAGTGGAGCGGGCATTTCAGCAAGTGGTGGAAGACACCAATTATGAGATGAAAGCCAGCCACATCATTCCGAGTTATGCGTCCAAATCGATCAAAATCAGCACGAAAGTGGCGGACATCAAGATCAGCCCGCAAGACTTACGTTACGTCAAAGAGGTCAATTACAACGGCAAACGCTGCCTGCTGATCGAAGTGGAAGAAGACACGATGATTGAAGGGTTCAAGCTGATTGCGGAAGAAGAGCTGGAGTAGTTTTAAGAATAAGAACAAGCCGGAATCGCAAACTTGCGCATTCCGGCTTTTTTCATGCTTTTTTAAATTGAACCACTCACCCGCCCATCATCATCCCACTTGCCGTACATCTTATTCTCATGCGTGTTGCTGATGAACTTATCCAGGCTTTTAGTGAAAATTTCCGGATTGTAATCCTTTCATAAATCTTTTCAATTGTGAATCGGCGGCTGTTAACCGAGAGAGAATATACTTTAATTTATTTGATAATTCTGATAACTTACAAGAGAGAAAGGGAATGAGAAATATTAGAATAAATGGAAGATGCCGCTGACGGATAACGCGATACCGAAAGAAAGGAGGAAGAAACCATGGTAAGAGAAGAACGATTACGCAAAGAGCGTGAGGTGAATCCGTTTACGGATATTTGGCTGCGCACGCGTGAAACCGTCCGCTTCGTCATTGAGCGCAAATCCACCAAATACATCATTTTGCTTATTGTCTTGACGGGCTTTGCATCCGGCCTTGTCGGTCTCATGAACACCCGAAGCGCCGACAGGGAACCGTGGGCAGCTGTTCTGCAGGCACTGATTACGGGCCCGATCGGCAGTGCTTTCGGTTATTTCATTGGCGCAGCCATATTGGTGCTGGTCGGTCGGCTTTTCAAGGGCACGGCGACCTATCCTGAAATGTTCAAGGCGCTTGTCACTGCACAGATTCCGCAAATTTGGCTCCTGCCGCTGCTTATCATCTGGGCGTTTGCCTCACCGGCCACTTTTTTTGCAGACCGCATGGATGTGGCGGGTAATCCGATTGTAGTCATCATGTCTCTTGTGATGGCGGTCGTTTCCATTTGGACATTCGTCATCGTCTGCAAAGCGGTGGGCGAAGCGCACGGAGTCTCGTCCTGGAAAGGATTTTTCATCGTTCTTATACCCGGCGTCATTATCACGATCTTTGTTGTTATTATCATCTTTGTCCTGTTCGCCTCGTTCTTTGGCCAGTTCAATTAGGAAGCCAGCCTGTGTGCCGAACCTCTGAAGGAGCGTGTTCCCGCAGTTGGCTGCTGGAATGCGCTCCTTTACAATCCCGTTCTGTATTCGGGCGCCAATTAAAAAGATTTGTCTTCAATCCCAACCTTATTACTGTTCAGTGCATCTCTAGTTTAGTATAATTCTAATGTAAGAATTATTATATGCCATCAGCTATGAATGGCAACAATAGTTTCAGATAATAGTTTACTATTTTCATTATCAAATAGGAGGTTTTAAAGAATGGGAAACAATGAACATGAGAACAACGATCAAAAACGTCATACAGCTGCATCAGATGCGCAATGTCCGGTAACGGGCGGAGGCGGTCAGACAAGCAGCCAAACAGGCGGGCATACAGATAGCGCGATCACAACATCAAACAAACCGGGGAAAACACAAAATAAAGACTGGTGGCCGAATATGCTGAATGTGGGCATTCTGCATCAGCATGACAAAAAATCGAATCCTCTTGGTGAAGAGTTTGATTATAAAGCAGAATTCGAGAAGCTGGATTATGAGGCTTTGAAACAGGATCTGCGCGACTTGATGACGAACAGCCAGGAATGGTGGCCGGCGGATTACGGGCATTACGGCGGATTGTTCATCCGTATGTCATGGCATGCCGCAGGTACGTACCGCACGACGGACGGCCGCGGAGGCGGGGCTACCGGCAACCAGCGTTTCGCTCCATTGAACAGCTGGCCGGATAACGTCAACTTGGATAAGGCCCGCCGTTTGCTGTGGCCAATCAAGAAGAAATACGGCAACAAAATTTCGTGGGCTGATTTGCTCGTCCTGACAGGCAACGTGGCACTTGAATCAATGGGCTTCAAAACCTTCGGATTCGGCGCAGGCCGTGAAGACATTTGGGCACCGGAAGAAGATGTCTACTGGGGCAACGAAAAAGAGTGGTTGTCGGATAACCGTTATTCAGGGGACCGCGAATTGGAAAACCCGCTTGCTGCCGTGGAAATGGGCTTGATCTATGTGAATCCGGAAGGACCAAACGGTAAACCGGATCCGCTTGCAAGTGCATTTGATATCCGTGAGACATTCTCCCGCATGGGGATGAATGATGAAGAAACCGTTGCGTTGATCGCAGGCGGCCACACATTCGGTAAAGCTCACGGCGCTGGAGATCCTTCCAACGTAGGGGACGATCCGGAAGCAGCCGTTGTGGAAAACCAGGGACTTGGCTGGAAGAGCTCGCACGGTTCAGGAAAAGGCCGCGATACGATTTCAAGTGGTATTGAAGGTGCATGGACTGCCAACCCGACACAATGGGATAACGGCTTCTTCGAGCAATTGCTTGGCTACGAGTGGGAATTGACGAAATCTCCTGCCGGCGCATACCAATGGACGGCAAAAGATTTGTCGGAAGAGCAGATGGCACCTGATGCAGAAGATTCTTCCATTAAAGTGAAAACGATGATGACAACTGCAGACATGGCGCTTCGCACAGATCCGGCGTACGAAAAAATTTCACGCCGTTATTACGAAGATATGGAAGAGTTCCAGGATGCGTTTGCGCGTGCATGGTTCAAACTTCTTCACCGTGACATGGGACCAATCGAGCGTTATTGGGGACCAGAAGTTCCGGAAGAAGAATTGATCTGGCAAGATCCGGTACCAGCAGCACCAGGTACTTTGAAAGACAAAGAATTGGATGAGCTGAAAGTGAAAATCCTTGAAAGCGGATTAAACCCGCAGCAATTAGTGAAAACAGCCTGGGCTGCAGCCAGCACATACCGTGATTCAGACAAGCGCGGCGGTGCAAACGGTGCGCGCATCCGATTCGCTCCACAACGCGGATGGGAAGCAAACGAACCGGAAGAATTGGAAAAAGTGCTTTATTTCTATGAGCATCTGAAAGCCGATTCGGGCGATAAAATCAGCATCGCTGACTTGATCGTTCTTGGCGGGAATGCAGCAATCGAACAAGCAGTCAAAGCCGCTGGTTTGGATCTTGAAGTTCCATTCACTCAAGGCCGCGGAGATGCACTCGAAGAACAAACGGATGCAGCCAGCTTTGAAGTGTTGGAGCCTCTTTCAGACGGCTTCAGAAACTTCCAGAAAAAAGAATATGCAACAAGCCCGGAAGAAATGCTGCTTGATAAAGCGTCATTGCTTGGCCTGACAGCACCTGAAATGACAGCGCTGGTCGGCGGTATGCGCGCACTTGGCGCAAACTATGCAGGCGCGACAGAAGGCGTCTTCACCGACACAGTCGGCGTGATGACAAATGACTTCTTCGTTAACTTGTTGGATATGAACATCGAATGGACACCGGTTGAGTTCAACAAATACGAGGGCAAAAACCGTACGACTGGCGAAACAGTCCGCACGGCAACACGCTTTGACCTTGTATTCGGCTCTAACTCCATTCTTCGTGCAATCGCTGAAGTATATGCACAGGACGACAGCAAAGAAAAATTCGCTCGCGACTTCATCAAAGCATGGAACAAAGTGATGAACGCCGACCGTTTTGATTTGAAAAAATAAATAAGAGATCCTGACCAGGATCCATTTGCCGCAAGCACTCTCAGTGCTTGCGGTTTTTTTTGTGTGCATTTCAATAGGATTATGGTAGTATTCAACTATATAGTTGAATAGAAGGGGTGTGTGGAAATGGACTCACGGGAATTCAAAGACTTTGTTTACGGAGAGTTTGCCCGCATCGGCAAAACTTTATCCAGTCCGAAACGGATTGAATTGTTGGATCTGCTGACGCAGGGGCCGAAATCGGTGGAGTTGCTTGCGTTGGAAACAAAGATGGGGACAGCGAACACTTCAAAACACCTGCAGGCATTGCTGGATGCGGAATTGGTGTCATTCTCCAAAGAGAAGAATTATGTGATTTATGAACTGGCCGGTGACGAAGTGATGCAGCTGGTGCTGGCGTTGCGCAGGACTGCAGAAGAACGGATTGCCGATATTAATATTGTCAGGAATGATTTCATCTTAAAAAATAATGATTTTGACAGTATCCGGCTGAAGGATCTGGCAGAAAAGATAAAAGAGGGCTCCCTCACGTTACTTGATGTGCGGCCCATTGATGAGTATGCGGCCGATCATCTTCCGAGCGCTGTATCCATGCCGCTTTCAGAAATCGAAACACGGTTGGATTCATTGCCGAAGGACAAAGAAGTCGTGGCCTATTGCCGTGGCCCGTATTGTGTCTATGCCACGGAAGCGGTGGAACTTTTGCGCGCCAGAGGCTACAGGGCTTCGCTGCTGGAAGCTGGTGTAAATGAATGGAAACAGATGGAGGGATAACGGCGGGTACCGGTTTTATTCCCATAAATTTTAAACGGAGGTGAAAGGATGAAGCAGACCGAGATAGGCATCAGGGAAAACCGGCTTCAATTCATTTTGCTGGTCGTGACCAACTTGTTTGTCGGGGCGATGGTCGGGATAGAGCGGACGGTTCTGCCGATCCTGGGGGAAGAGCAATTCGGATTGGCTTCCACAAGTGCGGCGCTGTCCTTCATCATCAGTTTTGGTTTTTCCAAAGCGATCGTGAATTATTTCGCCGGGCAGGTGGCTGATAAATTTGGCCGGAAGCGGGTCCTGTTGAGCGGTTGGATCATCGGTTTGTTTGTGCCCATATTGATCATTTTCGCCCACGAATGGTGGGTGATCGTTGTGGCCAACATTCTGCTCGGGATCAACCAGGGCTTGACGTGGTCCATGACCGTCAACATGAAAATCGATCTGTCCCGCGCCAACCAGCGGGGCACGGCCGTCGGCTTGAATGAATTTGCCGGGTATTCCGGGGTGGCGATACTCGCTGCGGTTTCCGGCTATGTGGCGACCTCTTATTCACTTCGGCCCGAACCGTTTTATATCGGCATCGGCATTGTCATTGTCGGCATCGTTTTGACGCTGCTGGTAAAAGATACGGATCAGCATTTGAAGGTCCAGATCAGTAACGTCGCCGATGCCGCCAAGCCCAAAGAAACAATCTCGGCAAAAGAAATCTTCAAACTGACGACGTGGAAAGACAAGAACCTTTCCGCCATCAGTATCGCGGGATTGTCCACCAACCTGAAAGACGGCATGGCGTGGGGACTATTTCCGATTTACTTCATGACGGTCGGCTTGAGTGTCGGCCAGACAGGAATCGTTGTGGCGCTGTATCCGGCAGCATGGGGCTTTTTTCAGCTGTTCACGGGTGTGCTCAGTGACAAAATCGGCAGGAAAAAGCTGATTGTTTACGGAATGTGGACCCAGGCTGCGGCATTGTGGTTTATTTTGATGGTCGACAGTTTTTCCATGTGGATTACAGGGGCGATTATTTTGGGCCTTGGCACCGCGATGGTTTACCCGACATTGCAGGCGGCAATCGGCGATGTGGTGTCGCCGACCTGGCGCGCGTCTTCCATGGGTGTCTACCGTTTCTGGCGGGACAGCGGCTATGCGTTCGGCGCCCTGTTTGCAGGAATAATCGCGGACTTGATCAGCGTTACATGGGCGATAGGGTTGGTGGCGTTGCTGCCGTTTATCGCCGGCCTGATTGCCCGTCTGCGTCTGGATGAGACCCTGAAAATTAAAGCCGAAACCAAATGATTTTCCCCGACTGCTTTTTCGTAAGCAGGTTTTCGGCATGATCTTTATCAGAAACGGAGTAATTAATTGACCCGGTGAACCAGCATAACTCTTAAACCCTATAAAATAGGCAGGTTTTCTTTATTGCAGCATGGAAATGGTATATAATTATCATTTAGAAGTAGAACTATTTACTTTACAGCAAGTGCCAATAGATTTTACGAAAAACTGAGGCAAAGAGATGAGTTCCGGAAGTCCTGCTTAATTTTGAACGGGCAGGACGGACGGCATTTTTTTGCAAATATATGGGATAAGGACGGGTATAATGAGCAGCGTACCAAAGAAAACAGACGTTATCTTAATCGGCGCCGGCGTGATGAGCGCGACATTGGGTTCCATGTTGAAAGAAGTGGCACCGGACTGGGAAATCAAAGTATTTGAGAAACTCGAAAAAGCGGGATCGGAAAGCTCCAACGAGTGGAATAATGCAGGGACGGGACACGCGGCATTATGTGAGTTGAACTACACGCCGGAGAAAGCGGACGGTTCGGTTGAAATTGACAAAGCGATCAAGATCAACGAACAATTCCACCTGTCACGACAATTCTGGTCGTTCCTGGTGAATAAAAAACGCATCAGCAATCCACAGGATTTCATCATGCCGATTCCTCACTTGAGCATGGTGCAGGGCGAAGACAATGTAAAGTTTCTGAAAAACCGTTTTGAAGCATTGACGCAAGTGCCGTTGTTCCAGGGAATGGAATATACGGATTCTGCTGAAAAGCTGAAGGAATGGATGCCCTTGATGATGGAAGGCCGCACCTCGACTGAACCGATGGCGGCAACGAAAATCGACTCAGGAACGGACGTCAATTTCGGCGCATTGACGGAAATGCTTTTTGAGCATCTTCAACAGGAAAAGGTCGAAGTGAACTACGAGCATACCGTCAAAAACATCAAACGTTTGGACGACGGCTCGTGGGAAGTCAAAGTCCACGATATGAAAAACGATAAAATCGAGTACCATACCGCAAAATTCCTCTTTATCGGCGGCGGCGGCGGAAGCTTGCCGTTACTGCAAAAAACAGGGATTCCGGAATCCAAACAAATCGGTGGATTCCCGGTAAGCGGCATGTTCCTGGTCTGCAACAAGCCCGAGCTTGTCAACCAGCACCACGGCAAAGTCTACGGCAAAGCGAAAGTCGGCGCACCGCCGATGTCCGTGCCGCATTTGGACACGCGCTATATCGACAATAAAAAATCGTTGCTGTTCGGACCGTTCGCAGGCTTCTCGCCGAAGTTCCTGAAAACCGGTTCGAATATGGACCTGATCGGCTCCGTGAAACCGAACAACGTGTTCACGATGCTCGCAGCGGGCGCAAAAGAAATGGGCTTGACGAAGTACCTTATCCAGCAGGTCATGCTGTCCGATGAAAAGCGTGTGGAAGAATTGCGTGATTTTATTCCGACAGCAAAATTGGAGGACTGGGATGTCGTCGTAGCCGGCCAGCGCGTCCAGGTCATCAAAGACACAGAGGCAAAAGGCAAAGGTACACTGCAATTCGGTACCGAAATTGTCACAGCGGAAGACGGTTCGATTGCCGCGCTTCTTGGCGCATCGCCGGGTGCTTCCACAGCAGTGCATGCCATGCTCGAGATTTTCAACAAATGCTTCCCGGAACACAAAGAAGCGTGGGAACCGAAAATCCGAGAAATGGTACCGTCATACGGCGTTTCCCTCGTGGACAACCCTGAATTGTTCAAGGAAATCCACGATATGACCGACAAAGCACTTGGTTTGAACGAAACTGAACTCGCTACGACTGCGACAGTTGGAGCGGAAGCGAAATCAGTAAAAGAAAAAGCGTAAACAGCTAAAGGAGAAAGCCTCGGGTGATGAGGCTTTCTTCTTTTTTGCGTTTTATGTGCGGTGAGGGTGATTTGTGTGCGGTGAGAAGGATTTATGTGCGGTGAGGGTGATTTGTGAGCGGTGAGCGGAATTTATGTGCGGAAAACGAGATTTGTGTGCGCAATACCAATTATGTGTTGAATTTAGTAAACTTACGCAGTCGGAAAAGGGAGCTTTCGCGTTCGCGAAAGCTTTTCATCTTAAAGATCTTAATTCAGCAATAAAGGAATTTACGTAAAATACGTAGAAATAGGATAAATTGGTATATTAAAATTTTTTTAAAACCAGAATGCTTAATAGAAAAGAAGGGCGAGACTGGATGGAATTCAAACTGGGAAGCGGGACGCTTACGCTGCCTTCTCTGCATGTCATCATTATGGCCGCAATTATTATTTATCTATTGATGAAGTGGAGCAAGGAATTAGAGATGCGCCAGTTCACGGTTTACTTTTATTTTTTGATCAGCGCTTATATCATGCCGATTTTCTCCCGCTATTCAGAAAAAGATGGTGAGTTTCAGCTCATGATCCCTATAGGGTTTGTCGTCGTTTTCTTTTATTTATTCCGCAGTGAAAGGTATCATCGCGCTAAAATGAAAGCCGCTGTCTTAGGGCTCGGCATTGCATTTTATCAAATAATTCGTCATTACACTGGATAGTATTAGTTGGAATTTTTTTATACATAAAAAGGAGAAAGCTTCACTATCAGAAGCTTTCTCCTTTATTCATCTTAATTTCTAAAATCTCTCTTAAAGAACGGAACTTTCTTCAGCGCAATCACTACCGGAATGGCGACGATCAGGCCGACTGCGTTCTGGACAAGGTTGCCGGGAATCGAGGCGGCCGGAATGATAAAGCTGCCGAAGATGATGGCTTCACCGATATAATAGACGACCAGCATTACTGGTACCGAGGCGATGGCTGCAAGGATATTGAACGATTTGCTGTTCCCCATGCGGCCGGCGGACCAGGCGATTTGGCCGACGATATATCCTTGCAGGCCGCGGGCAACGATCGTAATCGGCGCCCATAGCGTCCAGCCGGAAACCAGGTCGAACAGGCCCATTCCGACAGCGCCGGCAATGGCTGCTTTTTTCGGTCCGAACAGCATGGCGATGATGAACAGCATCGCTGTGCCGAGGTGGACAAGTCCGCCGTTTGCCGCGATCGGCAATCTGATATTCAATAAGAGGGTGGCGACAAAAACCAGGGCGATGGCCATGGAAGTGAGGACCAGGTTGAATGTGCTTCTGCTGTTAACAGAGCTGGAAGTGCTGGCAGTGCTGGCTTTTTGCATTATGGTTTACCTTCCTTTTTCAATTCAATTTTGGGAGAACGGATAATCGAATAAAACGGGGATTGTCCGCCCTTTGGTACTATTGCATTCCCGCTAACAATAGCAAATCATTGACCCAGTGAAAAGTGCCAATTCGTGTTAATTCTTAGAGGTCAGTTTAAGTGGACCCTTTGGCGCGCGTATCAAAGCGGTCTTTTTGATAGAATGGAGGATATGACAGCCAGTGGAATCAGTAATGAACGTCCATCATAAAAGAGGGATTCGTTTTAACTGACTGCAGAGAGATTGGAGAATGGATGTATGACGAAAGAACAATCGCGATATTCAAGACTTGCACATATAACGCAGATCATCAATGCGAAGCAGGACTTGCGTGAAGTTCTGCAGCAGGTGACGACTGCGATATCCGAGGAAATCGTCCAATGCGATACTGTCGGGATTTATTTGCCACAGGGCGATGGGACTTTCCGCGGCTATGTGGGAAAACCGGAGAGTATGAGTGGACTGACACTGCAGTCGCAAATTATCGATCCGGAAACGGATCCTCTTGCAGCGGAGATAGTGGAAACCCGAAAAACCGTTTACATAGCGGATACTTCAAAAGACAGCCGGGGGGATCGGCGCGCAGTGGAAGTGTTTCAAATCAAGTCCTTATTGGCGTTGCCGATTTCGTATGAAGCAGAATTGTTCGGCATGGTGTTCCTGTCCGATTACGGCCGGCCGATGAACCTGGAACCCTCAGAAATCGAAAGTGTCGAAGCTTATGTGAACATGGCGGCCGTGGCGATTCAAAATGCCCAAGCCGGCGCCCAGAAAGAAAAGTTGCTGACTGAGAAACAATTGTTATTGGACCTGACCTGTGAATTGTCTTCGTGTACAACTATCCGCGAAAGTCTGGACACCTGTTTTGGTTATTTGAAACGGGCGTTTGGCGCTGCCGATTTTGCGGCGCATATCGTGAAACCATCGAATGCGCAGCAGGACAATCCCATGAAATTTCATGCAAATGATGAGACGACGGAAACGGAATGGAAGAGCCATCTCGCAGGAAGCGGTTTGGGGGAAAGTTATTCGACAGGGCTGGTGGAGGCGGTGGCACAGCGCCATCTCATACGTCTGAAAATGGAAGGCCGGCAGGAATTATTGCTGTTTCCATTGGTGGCTATGGGGAAAGTGCAGGGCGTCATTTCAGCAATCTGCAGTGGAGAACCCGCAACAGCGTTTGAAGAGTCGCAGATCCCTTTGGCGCAATCGATTGTCGATGCGATCGCTCCGGTGTTTTCGAATTTATTGTACATGGAACAATTGGAAGTGATGGTTGAAGAGCGGACGAGTGAGCTCTACGCTGCAAACAAGCGGGCCAGCAGTGTCATCGAAAGCATTACGGACGGATTTTTTGCGCTGAACAAAGAATGGGAATATGTCTTTTTGAATAAGCATCAATTTCTTCCACAGAAAAAAAAGGCTAACGAGGTACTGGGCAAGAACATTTGGGATGTGTTTCCGGAAACTGTCGGTACGATTATTTATACAGAATTCCACCGGGCGATGAAAGAGCGGGTCACCGTTCGTTTTGAGGCACAATCTGAGGAAGAAGATTACTGGTATGAAATTACCGCATACCCGTTTGACGACGGCATCTGCTGCATGCTGAAGAATATCAAAGAAAAGAAGAAATACGAAAAAGAGCTGAAAAGGCTGGCCAATCTGGATCTGATCGGACAGATGGCAGCGGGGATCAGCCATGAAATCCGCAATCCGATGACGACGGTGAGGGGCTTTCTTCAATTATTGAAGACGGATGAACAACTGGTGCGGCATGCCGGACATTTCAACCTGATGATTGATGAATTGGATCGGGCCAATGGCATCATCACCGAATTTCTGTCGGTGGGCAATACGAGGACTTCGGATATGAAAATGATGAATTTGAACACGATCATCAATGACATTTCGCCCATCATCAAAATTGATACCTTCAACCAAAATAAACAGATTCGGATTTATACGCAGGAAGTTCCCGATCTTCTGTTGAATCATAATGAAATTCGGCAATTGATCATCAATTTGTACCGCAACGGGCTTGAGGCGATGGAAGAAGGTCATACGCTGACCATCGGCACATACCTGGAAAACGGCAGCCATGTCGTGCTGGCAATCCAGGACGAGGGCGGCGGCATCGATGCTGCAATCATCGAGAAAATCGGCACCCCTTTCTATACCACAAAAGACGAAGGAACCGGCCTGGGTCTGGGCATCTGCTACGCAGTGGCCGCCCGTCACAACGCCAGAATCGAAATTGAAACCGGAGCGAAAGGCACGATCTTTTTTACCAAATTTCCAGTTGAGGGGCCGGAGTGAAAAGGCAGATGCGGAACAGAGGAGGAGCAAAGATGAAGAAGCTTTACATGAAGCAGAAGGTCTTCAGCCTGAGCGGTAAGTTTACAGTGATGGATGAAGAGCAGACAGATGCCTATTATATTGAAGGCAGTTTTCTGCAAATCCCGAAGACATTTACGATCATGGATCCGGCACGCAGGGAAATCGCACTGATTACGAAAAAAACGTTCAGCTTTTTGCCGAAATTCTTCGTGGAAGTGGATGGCCGTGAAGAGCTGACAATCAAGAAGAAGTTTTCCTTTTTCAAAGCTCGCTACACGATTGACTCTGCAGGAGTGGAGGTGCGAGGCAATTGGTGGGACATGAATTTTGAAGTATTGCAGCACGGCAATGTCGTCGGTTCCGTGAGCAAGCAATGGTTTACCTGGGGCGACAGCTACGAAATGCAGATTCTGGACGAAAGCATGGAGCACCTCATCATTGCGCTCGTGGTGGCGATCGATTGTGTGAAGGCGGACGAAGCGGCGGCAGCGGCAACATGATGGAAGGGCGATATATATTCGAATCAGATCGACTCGGTTTCCGGAGATGGAAGGCTTACGATAGGGAAGTGTTTGCCCGGATGAATGCGGACCCGCAGGTGATGGAGTATTTTCCAAGCACGCTGACTCAAACTGAATCGGATGAGCTGATTGGGCGGTTCGAACAGCATGCCGCGGAAAAAGGCTATGGAATTTGGGCGGTGGAGCGCAAGGAAGACAGCGCGTTCATCGGCTACATCGGTCTATTGAAAGTCGACTTTGATGCCGGTTTCCAGGGCGCTGTCGAAATCGGCTGGCGGCTGGACAATAAATTCTGGAAACGGGGTTATGCCACAGAAGGCGCGAAAGCCTGTTTAGATTACGCCTTCGGGGTCTTGGGACTGGTCGAAATCTGTTCATTTACTGCCACAATCAATCACCCCTCGGAAACGGTCATGCAGCGGATCGGCATGAAAAAAGCAGTCGAATTCGACCACCCGAAACTGGAAGAAGATAGTCCGCTGAGAAGGCATGTGCTTTATAAGATTACTGCGGCCGAGTATGCGCCGCAATGAGCGAAATGCATTGACTTATTGCCGCTCAGGGCTTATTGTTAGAGACGCGATGAGCTCATTTGCGTAAGACGCACAAGCATTCCTTTCGGGGAACACGTTGTGGAGCGTGGCTTGGACGCCGCAAATATCGATGCACCCTGCCTTTTGGCGGGGTGTTTTTTTTATTTATGGCTTCTATATATTACAAAACGAAAATTACATTAGAAATCTGCTGATTGTAAAAAGTGAATAAAGAAAGCAGAAGTTGATAAAGGTAATCAAGAAAAAATTTTCTTACTCCTCACATTTTTTACTGTAAGAAACAGGTTGCTGCTTATTCGCAACTTGCTTTGCCATTAAAAAAGCAACTACCTTCTCTCTGCCAGTCCCCTGTTTTCAGTTCTTACTGCTTAAAATCCTTAACATCTACAAGCGTGTCCATGGATCCTGCTTCGCTTTTAGTAATAATGGATATCTTCCCATTCCCCTCTAATACAATCGCTTCCACTTTCTCCATGGAACCAATGCCCTGTTGTCTCAGAGCATTTCTTATTTCACTCTTCAGAACCCGTTCTTTTTCTAGAACTTCTTCACAAAACTCTTCTTCATAGTAAAGGAAAGTTGGAGTTGGATTGATGATTGCGCTAAATTTTCTTGACTTCATTTCCATTACCGCAATGAATAACTGCAGAAGTGTCAGCATACCAAGTGAGAATGCTCCCTCGATAAACGAAATCTTCTCGGTAAGTAGAATTGTTGCAATTGTCGACCCGTAAGCTACTGAAATGATTACATCAAACATATTATACTGTAACAAGTTCCGCTTGCCGGCAAGCCTCATTATAAAAATAAGATATCCGTATATAAGTATCGACATTACAACAATCCGAACAGGGCTTGTCCACCCATCGAACAGCAAAGTATCCAGCAAAGTTCTCCCTCCTCTATGAAAATCATTTTCGAACTTCTAAATCATATACACAGTATAGATATCTGTGCTGTTTCGTACACTTGAGTTCATATCACTTAGTTATCCAATTTAACTATGAACACACTTCACTTCTTTTGTGAAAAAATGTCCTGTCTCCTTGGTTGTCAATCTAGTTTTAGCGCAACTAAGAGAATTTGAAAATATGATCATATACTTTCATTTACCAAAAGCGGTCTGCTTCGAGTATAACAAAAAGACTGAACAAATCCTCAAAAATGTATGTAGCCTTACGGCCGGTATAAATAAAATTGAAGGCAACTGTCTGCTTAGAAAAGATTTGTATCTCCTCCTGCTTTTAATCTGTAAAAGTATGCTTTAGCAAACAGTTTTTAGAGCTGATTATCTACTTGGAACGTTCCTGTTTTTTCTAAACATAATTCTTGATACTCTCGTACATTTCCCAGCACTCATAAATCTTATCGTATTAAATTGACAGGATCGAATTGAAAAAAGAATATTTTGAATTCAGATGGGTAAAGATAAGATAAATCTGCTTTGGAGGAAGTAATTGGTATTTCTTTTGAATGGTGAGTACTCTCGGTAATCTGATGCTAATCGCTTATTAGGATTACTAGTGAAGAAGGCAAAGCAAGGTCCAAAAGTAGAAATAACCGGCATTTTCTACCGTCATCTGGAGCTTTCAAATGAACTGACAGCAGAATACTTTGAAAATCACTCGCTGTATGAACGGGCGAAGCAACGGAGGGGATGTCTCATTGCGCCTATTCCAAAAAAAGAATTGGAGTAGGATGATACCACGGTAGTAAAGTGCATAGGTCTTCTAAAAGAACGAATGCAACTATAGTAATCCCTGATGCAGTAACTTAAATTTCGTGCTGTAATTTAAAGTTTTATAAAATTTAATCAACTCAAAATGACAATGGTAAGTAATAAGAAAAGGAGTGATTTTATGTCTGGCGTCAACTGGTTGAGTTTGTTATTCATAATCGGATTTATTGTGGTACATTTCAGTGCTAAATATTGGAAACTCTCTACAGAAAATCCCAGAAGCCCTTGGTTATCAGCTTTTGGTGGTGCGACCATTGCTTATGTCTTCCTGTACCTCATGCCTGAACTGCATAAGTATCTTGAAGTGATAAAGAATGCGGTGGGTGACAGCTGGTTAAGTTTCTTCGGCGAATATACGTATTTACTGGCATTAGTCGGATTGCTTGCTTACTTCGGTTTGGATTCCTGGGCAAAGGAAAAGAAAAAGTCGGAAGGCAAAGGGTCAGGGTCACGTTCGACTTCTGTGTTTCTTGTCCACATTTCTTCTTTCTTTTTATACAATCTGATTATTGGCTACTTGTTAATTAGGGAGGATTTCTCCAGCCAGTGGAGCATGGCTCTTTACTTTTTGGCATTGGCAGCCCATTTTGCTGCAACCGACCATACATTGAAAGAAATCCATAAAAAAGATTATGACAAATATGGCAGATGGTTTTTAGTGGCTGCTATATTTACCGGCTGGCTGATTGGTGTTATCTTCAAAGTTCATGAAGTGATTGTTGGCATCGCTGTCTCTGTTTTGGCAGGGGGGATTCTCTTGAATGTCTTCAAAGATGAATTGAAGGAAGGCAACTTGAAAACCTATCTGGCATTTCTAGGCGGCGCAGTTGTAATTGCTTTTCTTTATATGTTGGTAAATTGAAAAGTGTCTTACTAATTTTTGCAAATATAAACCAGGGTTATGAATTACCATCGTTGCGTCTTTCTCCGTCCGGATGTCCAGCTTCTTCGGTGAGCAGTTTGTAATTATTTTTCTTTTCCATTTTTTGTTGGAAAAAGGAATTTCGTAAATAGTTCTTTTTTGTTTTTTGTGTAACCTCCAAACATGCAGGAGGGATAAAAAGAATAATTAAAAGGCGGACAAAGTTTTACACTTTGTCCGCCTTTATTGAATTTCTATTTTGTGAAATCCCTGATGCGAACATCTTTCAGCTCAAAGAGAGTGGATGCGTTTTGAAGCCACGGACATCATTTGTTTTGATTAACTGCTCGAATTCCTCTGCTTTGACCGGCTTTGAAAAAAGATACCCTTGGCCAATCACACAGCCGTTTTCACGCAGGAATCTTAGTTGGCTCTCCGTCTCTATGCTTTCTGCAACTATACTGAGGTTTAAGTTCAAACCCAGCTCTAAGATGGTCTTGATCATCGGTGATTGGTTCACCTGTCCCAATTCATCGACAAACGACTTATCTATTTTAATCGTGTCAATCGGCAATTTCGAAAGAATATGCAAGGAAGAATAACCGGTCCCAAAATTGTCAAGGGAAGTCTTCACGCCCAATTCTTTTATCTGCATTAAAATGTCTGTGCTCTCTCTAATATTCTGCATAATACTTTCTGTAATTTATAATTCCAGGAACTGCGGTTCCATCTTAACAGCGATTCCATGCCGGCTATTTGAGTGGTTTTTAAATTTACTTTGGGCTGATAAACAAGAGCGAGTTGATTTTTATCAACAGCCTTCTTTGAAGGTGGTGTGCGCAGCATTCAAAAGAAAATTTGTGATTTTTCAGACACTGTGATAATCTTTGGGGGTACAACTGAATACATGCACCACTGGGGGAGCCGGTTACCGGCTGAGACGAGCATTGCTCGGACCCTTAGAACCTGATCTGGATCATACCAGCGGAGGGAAGTGGGCGAGCGTATGCCGGATTTCTCCATCTTTTTGCATATTATTGCCGCTTTCCTTTACTGGAAAGCGGCTTTTTATTTTGCCTGAAAGGGGCTGGAGAAGATGAAATTTACACAGGAAGTGCGGTTGGAATGCGATGGATTGTGGCAGGCGAGTTTTGATCATCCGTTTGTGAAAGGGATTGCGGACGGCAGTTTGCCGGTGGAGGTATTCCGCTATTACGTTATGCAGGATGCTTATTATCTGACGAATTTTGCGAAGATGCAGGCGATCGGTGCACTCAAAGCGCCGGATCTTGCCACGACGAAAAGCTTTGCCCATCACTCGGAACAGACGTGCGCAGCGGAGATGGCGCTTCATGAATCATTTATGGGCATGCTCGGGGTGACGGATGAAGATTGGAAGCAATTCGAACCGTCGCCGAGTGCCTATGCCTACGTGTCGCATATGTACCGCGCGATGGAAGGGGATCTGGCGGATGTGCTGGCGACAATTCTGCCTTGCTACTGGCTTTATTATGAAATTGGAGAGAACTTGAAAGATGCCGAGCCGGGACATCCGATTTATGACCGGTGGATTGAGACTTACGGTTCGGAATGGTTTGGCGAATTGGTGCAGGAGCAGATCGGGCGGATGGACCGGTTGGCGGAAGGGCTGTCGGCGGAGCGGCGGCAGGAATTGAAGGACCGTTTCCGCCGCAGCAGTTATTACGAATGGAATTTCTGGCAGCAGGCCTGGACGATGGAAACGTGGGAATTGCCGGCGCAAGTAAAGGCAGGTGTCTGATGTGATCAATAAAATCAGAAACGAAAATCCAATCATCCATTGCATCACCAATCACGTCGTATCGAATTTTCAGGCGAACGGCCTCTTGGCAATCGGGGCTTCACCAATCATGGGCGAGGCGAAAGAGGAAGTGGAAGAACTGGCCGCTATTTCGCGCGCCCTGTCATTGAATATTGGAACCTTGAATAAAGACACGCTCGACAGCATGATGCTCGCCGGGAAAAGCGCGAATAAACAAAGGATCCCGGTGATTCTGGATCCGGTGGGAGCAGGAGCGACCGCTTTTCGGAAAGAAGCCATCCAGAGAATTTTAACGGAAATCGATATCAGTGTGCTGCGCTGCAACGCCGGTGAACTGGCTGCAATCGGCGGTGTGGAATGGGCGTCCAAAGGAGTCGATGCCGGTGAAGGCAATATCGACCTGGAGACACTGGCAACCCGGGTGGCAAAAGAATACAACCTGGTGGTGGCCGTGACAGGCGAGACCGATATCGTGGCCGACGGCTCGCGGGTGGAGAAGATTACAGGCGGCGACCGGATGATGGGCTCGGTAACCGGCATGGGCTGCCTGCTCAGTGCTGTGACTGCCGCTTTTACAGCAGTAAGTCCTGCCGATCCAACAGCTGCGGCAATTGAAGCTCTAAAATTTTACGGTGCGGCCGGTGAAAAGGCTGCTGCAAGTTCGAATGGACCTGGCAGTTTCCGTGAGAAGTTTTTGGATATGCTATACGGCCGGAAGATTGAAGAAAACAGCTTCGGTTTTGAAAAAGAGGAAGGAGTGGATGTACTGTGGCAGCGATCAAGCAGGTATTGACGATTGCAGGTTCGGATTCCGGCGGCGGAGCGGGCATACAGGCGGATATCAAAACTTTCCAGGAGCTCGGCGTTTTCGGGACATCGGCCATCACAGCAATAACCGCGCAGAATACATGCGGCGTGCACGGGGTCTATCCCATGCCTGCCGGCGCGGTGAGAGCACAGATCGATGCAATCGGAGCGGATTTTAAAATTGCCGCTGTGAAAACGGGGATGCTCTTCGACGCTGACATCATCGCTGAAACGGCAGCGGGAATCGAACGGCACGGCTGGCGTAATCTCGTCGTGGATCCGGTGATGATCGCAAAAGGCGGCGCAACGTTGCTGCAGGAAGATGCACTCGAGGCAATGCGGGCATTGTTATTGCCGTTGGCGGCAGTCATCACGCCGAATATACCGGAAGCGGAAATGCTGAGCGGCATGAAAATCCATGATGCAGCAGACAGGAAAGGAGCGGCGGAACAGATTCTCGCTTTTGGTGCGAAAGCCGTCGTCATCAAAGGGGGACATGCAAATGATCCGCACACCGCAGAAGATTATTGTCTCCAGCAGAACGGCGAATCATTCGTGCTGCGCTCTGCGCGCATCCACACGCCACAGACCCACGGCACAGGCTGTACATTTTCCGCCGCTTTAACTGCCGAGTTGGCTAAAGGGCAAACATTCCAGGAAGCGTTGGTGACGGCAAAACGGTTTATCCAGGCGGCCCTTACGCATCAATTGCATATCGGTGCAGGGCACGGCCCGACAAACCACGCCGCTTTCCGCCAATTTGCAGCGGAAGGGGATGTGCAATTTGTTCAATAAACCTTCTGTTTATTTCATCATGGGAACGCAGAATGCTTCAGGAAAAGACCCTTTATCGGTATTGGAAGAAGCGTTAAAAGGAGGCATAAGCCATTTCCAGCTGCGTGAAAAAGGAACGGGAGCTTTGCGGGGGCAAGAGTTGTTGGAGTTCGCCGAAAGCTGCCGGGATTTATGCGCCATTTACAAAGTTCTATTCCTGATCAATGATGACGTCGAACTGGCGTTAGCAGTCGATGCTGACGGTATTCATATCGGCCAGGAAGATATGGATTGCGGGCAGGCGCGGGAGTTGATGGGCAAGGAAAAAATGCTGGGCGTCTCCGTACATTCACTCGAAGAAGCAAAGATTGCCATCGATGCGGGAGCAGATTATCTCGGAATGGGTCCTGTTTACGGCACGCGGTCGAAAGCGGATGCCAAACAGCCGGCAGGTACGATTGGCATAAAAGAGGTCACCAGCCATTTTCCGGATATACCCGTCTACGGCATCGGCGGCATCTCGCCGCAAAATGCCCCAGCTGTCTGGGAGGCGGGAGCTTGTGGTGTTGCAGTCATCTCAGCACTTTCGGATGCTGGAGATATCGGTATGCAAATCGCTCATTTCAAAAATTCATATAAAGGAGTATTGATATGAAAACAAAAAAGCTTGTTGTAATGTCAATGTTTGTGGCACTGGCAGTCGCGGGTTCGGCATTTGTGTCGTTTCCGGCAGGAGTAGCAAGAGCCTATCCAATTCAGCACGCCATTAATGTTATAGCAGCTGTGCTTTTCGGGCCGGTCCCTGCCGTGACGATCGCCTTTGTGACAGGCGTGGTGCGGGTATTGACAGGCACCGGCTCGCTGTTGGCATTTCCGGGAGGGATGATCGGCGCATTGCTTGCTGGCGTACTCTATAAAATGTCCGGCCGCATCGGTTTTGCGGCCGTGGGCGAAATCATCGGCACCGGAATTCTCGCATCACTCATTGCGGTGCCGTATGCCAAACTGTTGATGGGCACCGAAACCGCAGCGCTATTCTTCATGCCGCCGTTTCTTGTATCGAGTATCAGCGGCGCAATTCTGGGTGTGGTACTGGTTTACAGATTGGAGAAAACCAAAGCCAAGGATTTGTTGTATTGATAGAGATGGATAAACTGATTAGCCGGCGGGACCTTCCCAGGTCCCGCCGGTTTTTTATTGTAATGAAAAGGTGAATTTAAAACGGATAGAATCGGGTAAATAGAGGGCAAAGGGATACATTTTAAGGTAAATAAAAGAATTCTCTTATATAGACCGCTTCGGTGCTATAGCTAAACCAATTTGAGAGACCAACCATCACGAAAGAGGTGAAGAGAACGATGGATTTGCAGAAAATCATTCACAATCAAAAAGCGCATAAGCAGGTTTCGCAGGATGAAACGGCCGCCGCAAAATACGGCATGGCGGCGAGTGCCATAAAAGAAGCGACGGAAATCGGGGAGCAGGTACTTGAAGATGGCGGCAATGCGATCGATGCCATTATCGCTATCCAATTTGCGCTGTCCGTAGTCGAAGGGATGAACACGGGTATCGCAGCGGGCGGTTTCCTGATTTATTATGACAATGATAGCAGGAAAACAGTCGTCATCGACGGCCACAGCCAGGCGCCTGCTGAGGTGACGCCGGAACTTTTTGTCAATGAAGAGGGTGAAGCGGTTCCTTTCGATGAACGTTCCACTAGTGCCATGGCGGCTGGCGTGCCGGGTATTATGAAGATGATGGGCGAAGCGCATGGAAGGTATGGAACGATGCCGCTGGAACGGCTGGTGGACCCCGCCATCGAGCTGGCTGAAAATGAATACGAGGTCAATTCGTTGTGGGAAAGAACGATTGAGCAGTTCAAAGACAGGATGGGTGAAGAGACGAAGAAAGTCTTCGTGCCAAACGGCAAGCCATTGAAAGAAGGAGACCGAATTCGTCAGCCTGATTTGGCGAAAACCTTGAAAATCATAAAAGAGCAGGGCTTTGATTCCGTTTATGAAGGCACAATTGCGGATGTCATTCTTGAAACGATTAAAAGCCATGGCGGCCTGATGACAAAAGAAGATATGCAGAATTATAAAGTGGCTGTGCGAGAGCCGCTTTGGAGTACGTACAAAGAACTTGATCTTGCCTTTCCGCCGCCTCCGAATGTCGGAGGGTTCACCATTGCCCAAATGCTGAAAATACTGGAGCCGTTTGAAATCGAAAAATACCCTCCCCATTCCTGGCAAAAATATCATCTTTTAGGGGAAGCTATGCGGCTGACTTTGGCGGACAAAGAAGCGTTTATGGGGGATCCGGAATTTATTGACATCCCGATGAAAGGGCTTTTCCATCCGAGATATATAGAAGCACGCAGAAACCGGATCCGTTTTGATGAACGCTTAAAAAGAGTGAAAGAAGGAAACCCGTGGGGTTATGAAGAGAAAGATTCCACCAATAAGTTGCACGGCGTGCACTCGGAGGAAGGCATGGAAACGACGCATTTTACAGCAGTTGACCGCTGGGGGAATATAGCGGCCTGCACCTCGTCGATTGAACGGATTTTCGGTTCAGGCATTATGGTGCCGGGCTACGGATTTCTATTGAACAATGATTTGACCGATTTTAATCCGGAACCTGGAACGAAAAATGAACCGAATGCGAAAAAATACGCCATCAGTTCCAAAGCGCCGACCATTGTTTTCCATGATGGCAAGCCGTTCTTTACGCTCGGTTCGCCTGGTGCGACAACGATTGTGGCATCCGTTCTTCAGGTGTTTTTGAATGTCGTTGACTACAAAATGGATTTGAAGGAAGCAATCCAGGAACCGAGAATTTACATTACGCCGGATTTGAAAATCCAATGGGAAGATGGCATTAATGACGAAGCGATGGAAAAATTGGCGGAACTCGGTTATGAGCTGGACAGAAGCTTTAAAGAAGTGACGGCCGATACCCGTCTGGGCGATGTGCAGGCTATTTTGATCGATCCGGAAACAGGGTATACGTATGGAGCAGCTGATTCACCCCGTCCGGGAGAAGCGGCGGGACCGGATGAGCCGCCGAAAGAGTGATTTTTAGATTAGAGTATGGAAAGGCCTGTGAACTGTTGGTTCACAGGTCTTTTTAGCATTGGGTTCAAACGTTACGGGCGTTCCCGCAAAACTGGACCAAAAGAAAAGCCTGAGCGTTAAACGCTCAAGCTCTTCTTACGATAAAGCCCATATGCCTTCCGCTCTTCTTGTCCGCACGATAGGAAAACCCCTCGGGATTCATATACGTACAGGTGCGGTCGATGGAAATGTTTCCTGTGGGAATGCCTGCCAATTCGCATTGCTTTTTCACCACAAGCTGGTTATCGATGTGGTATTTGCCAGTATCCGGATTTTGATACATAAACTCATCGGCATAGCCGAGCGCTTTGAATTTCAAATAGACGTCTTCATCAACCTCGAATTTTTCCTGGCTCAGCGCGGCCCCGATCTGCACATTAAAGTCTTCCGGATTGCAGGCTTCCTCATTTTTTAGATGCTCAAACAGTTTCAAAGAGACCTCCTTGACGGTGCCCTGCCATCCGGAATGGATGACGCCGATGAGCCCTTTCTTTTCGTTAGAAAACAGGACCGGCACACAATCTGCCGCAAATGTGCACAGCAGAATATTCGGTTCATAGGTATAGAGGGCGTCGGTGTCATCAACCGCATTTTCGGTTGCGGTGGATCCCCGGCCTTTGTCTTCCGCGCCGACACGATATAAGTGTGCACTGTGGGTCTGATTGGCGCACACGAAATCGGTCAGTCTCATTCTGAGTAAATCCGCCATTTTCCGCCGATTTTCCAGGATAAGCGAAGGCTCATCACACGCATGCAGCGCCATGTTATTGAATTCGAATTCATCCGAGTCCTTCATCGTAATACCGGCAGTCAGCTTCGCCGAATTGACATATAATTTTGTTTTCATATCATCACCTGCTTCTACTATATAAGAGCTGGATTTCAATGTATAGAAAAACATAGGAAAAGGGAGGGCAGTCTGCCCTCCCTTTTCCTGTTGCATAATAAGCACTTACGAATTGTTTCCGCCGCTGTGGCTGTTTTTTCCGCCTTTGCGACCAGCTTCTTCGCGGCTCATTTTGCTGCCTCCGGAATTATTGCCTCCGGAGTTGTTGCCGCCACTATTGCTGTTTTCTCCGCCTTTTTGGCCAATATCTTCATAGAACTCTTTATCGTGGTTCTGAGAAGTGGCCTCTCCACCTTTTTCCCCAATATCTTCGTAGAATTCTTTTCCATGGCTGCTGGATGTGGCTTCTCCTCCAAGACGACCTGCCTCTTCGCGACTCATTTTGTTATCGTTGTTTTTGTCTGCCATTTCTAACTCCTCCTTAAAGTTTATTGGGTATTACATTAAGTGTCTTTCCCGGTTTTCAATCATTCAAACACTTTTCTTCTCTTTGTAATGTGCTTGTAATATTTCCCACCTTCTATCAAGTAATTAAGCTTTACAGCAATAAAAAACCACCTGCAAAGCAGGCGGGAGGAGATTAATTGTGTATTTTCCTGACGGGTTCCAACATGAAGACAACATAGCCGATGTCATTGGAAAAATTCCAGTCCAGGAATATTTCGGTAATAGGGCAGCCTAATACTTTTTCCGGGTGTGCCTCGTAAAGCAGTCTGCGTTCCAGTGGTCTTTTTGCCAGCTTCAGAATTTCAGCATAGCCTTCAGCTATCAATTCCATCTCTATGCCAACCAGGATCTGGTTGCGTTTGACCAGCAACGCTCTGTCGTTCAGCCAATAGCTTTCTATCGATCCCGGTTTTTTCTCAGCTTTTTCACTGGCATTTGCCACTTTCGATTCGAATGCTTCTTTATCGATAGTTTCCGGCCATTCAAAAGCCTCAAGTTGAACATCATCTGTCATGATGCCAATAAGCATGCCGGTTTCCGAATCAAGATTCCAGTCTGCATAAAATTCCTGGACATCCAGATTCGCGATGTTGCGCAGGTTTTCCTTGATTTCACCTTTTAACTCATCAATCAATAAATCTCTGGTTTCCAGCACTCGCTTCGATTCCTTCTTTTTCAGCAGGACCGTTTCCATCGGTGCTAAGAAGCCGCGGAGATGGATGAGGATATACGGTTTTTTTATCGTGACATAAACGGACGTGGGCCCTTTTCCGAAATGGCTCCTCAGCAATGCTGAGATATATCCACTGATTTCGGACTGGATGGTCTTCTCTTTGGACATATATGTTCCCCCTTTTGCTCTGAAGTATCCCTGGCCGAAATGGGAGACGAAATACCTTTGTCGATTTTTCTGGTTGTTTTAAGTATAGGGTGAATAACACAAAAATGCGAGGATGCATCGGTATCGAGATAAATATGATAAATTTCTCTGTACCAGGGGATGGATACATCTGAAATTCATTAAAAATAATCGCTTAATATTAGTATATTATTCCTGGTGATACCTGATAAAATGAGAATAAAGAACATAAACCTTTAACGAAAGGGGGGAATTCGTGGAAAAGTCATATCCGATCGGGTTGGATTACGAATACTGGGCCAAAAAAATCCTGTATTTTTATGGGCTGCTTTCGATTGTTGCCATTGGGGGACAATTGGTTGGGCTGATTGTTACATTTTATTATTATTACTATTATGTTGAGGAATACATATTATTACGGATGATTTGGCCGACAAGCCTGATATTAGCGATTATGCTCATTTCCTGGATTATGGTCAAAGGTATGAAGATTTACAATCCTTATATCCTTTTTTTCGCGGGTTCCCTCCTGGCGGTGGCCATGATTCTTGCAAATCCAGGCTTGCCAGGGTTGCAGATGACCCTGCTTTTGCCGATGGCGATTTCACTGATCTATCTCAGCAAATTGAAGCTGACCATCAGTTTCCTGATTAATTTCACATGTCTTATCATTATTTATATTATGAGCGAAGCCAGCCGGGCTGACATGACGCCGTATGAATATTTTGCCTACCTGTTTATCATTGTTGCCGGTTATATCGTTTATCTGGCGGTCATCGAAAGAGGTGCAGAAGTGCTTTCAACTCTGCGGCGAGCAGCAGAAAAGGAAGAAGATCTGCTCATACAGAACCGGGTCATGGAACGGTTGTCGAAGACGGATGCACTGACCGGGCTTTACAACCATAAGACTTTCCAAAATTCCCTGGATACGTTCGTTCAGCAGGCGGACCAATCAGCGATGCAACTTCAACTTGCAGTGCTGGATATCGACAATTTCAAAAGCATCAATGACAATTTCGGACACAGCGCTGGTGATTCCGTGCTGAAGCATGTAGCACAAGTCATTTTGGAAAAATCCTCATCCAATGACGTGGTGGCGCGGTATGGCGGAGAGGAATTTGCAATCGTCTTTACGGAAAAAAACTTCGACCAGGCATTAGCGTGTCTGGAAGAAATGCGCCGGGCGATTGCGGAATTGAGACATCCCGAAATCGGTGGTGGAACTGTCACCATCAGTGCAGGGTTGCAGAATTATTATGGCGGCCTGTCGAAAAGTGAGTTTTTCAAAAAGGCGGATACCTATTTATATGACGCGAAAAGCAATGGTAAAAATCAGATCCAGCACAACCGCAGTTATAATTATTCTGTTTAGCAACAAGCTCACCGTTTGGCCGATTGGCGAAACGGTGTTTTTATTGTCCAGCCGGTCGAATCGCTTCGATTCTGTCGCATTTCTATTGTCCAGACTCCAGTGGCCCAGCTCTTCGGGTCATAAGCCAGCTCAGCTGACGTGTTAAGAACACCACTCTGCTGGTCTGTCAAAAACCTTATTGCTCCTGTCTCTGTACCGCTGCGCTAGCTTCGTCGCAAAGAGGTGGACCAAATTACATTTGGTCCACCTCGAGGCTTTCGAGAAACTGTCCATTTCTCAAATCATTTAGTTTTAGACGGACGCTTCACTCGGGTTCAAGGTAAAATCGGAATGCTTGTTTCTTGAAATTGACTTAAAAGTATATGCTTTTAGAGAAAGCAATCTGAGATATGGAGCAAAACAGCGCAGACGCCCAGGGGACCAAGCGAAGGGCTGAGATCCACTCGGGCGAAGTGTAACGAGACCGAGTTAGCTCAGCGCGAGCCAAGAGTTGGCCGAAGGGAGTTCGGCCGAGTCTTTGCGACGAAGCTAGCGCAGCGATGCAGGAGCACGGGTTTTGACAAGCAAGCTGTTTTGCGGAATATCGGTTTTCATTTTTACTTTCTCAACAAGCAAGAGCTTAACGGGCACTGTCGCTTTTCTTAAATAGTTCGTCGGTTTGATTGTACCCAGCAACTTAATTAGCGATAATGGAGAATAAAAGCAGACGTGCACGGGGAAGGGTATTTTCCATGAAAATAGCAGTGAACGATTTCCGGATCAAAAAACTATGCGGCATGGCCGCCTATCGAAAAGGGAAGGCTTATTTTGACGCGGGCAAAGTGGAATTGCAGCCGGTCAGTGAAAATGCGTCCGTTATCAGAGCGGAGGTTCGAACGAATGGAATCTTCGAAGTGTCGGTCCGGGAAGAAAGGGACGGCAGCATTCAGGCATCCTGCAGCTGTCCGCCTGTCGGCTTTGTCAGTACCTACTGCCAGCATATCGCCGCCACCCTGCTCGCCATCAACGATCTCCAGCAGCAGGAACTGCAAAAAGCGCAGAGGCTGATGAATTTATTTGGCGACCGAAACATTCGCCCCAGTGCCAAGCAACTTCACTTTGATGACCGTCCGGTGCTGGAAATCAGTTTCTTGCTGCATTCGACAGAAGCGGATGACGGAGAGCGCATTTTTTCGGCCAAATTGAGTGCAGGAATGGAAGGCGCGGTGCCGATTCGCGATACTGGCGCATTCCTGCAGGCGGTCGAACGGGGCGCAAGCTACCCGATTTCATCCGATTTGCAGTATTCACGGGAAAATTTCAGCTTTACGCCGGAGACAGATGGAGTGTTGCGCGAAATGATGAAGATCAACGGCAATGTTTCGGGCCGTGGCCGTATCCTCATTCCCGCTTCCGCATGGGACCCGCTCGTGAAATTATTGACGGAAATTCCGTCAGTCAATATCGGGCATAAAGGAAGAATCTATAAAGGATTGCGTTTTGAACCGGAATTGCCTTTGGTATTCCGTTTTGAAGCGGCTGAAAATGCAGGATACATATTGAAGGCGGAAGGGCTCGAACACATCACGGTAATGACGTCCTACGGGCTTGCGTTGAGCGGCGGGGCTTTGGTCCAATTGCCGCCGGATGATTGCAGGCGGCTGGAGGAAGTGAAGGGCTTGATGGAAGGTACGGCGGTGCTCGAAGTAACGGCAGCGCAGAGCGACCATTTCATGGACAGTGTCATTCCCGGCCTCGAGCGGCTGGGAGAAGTCTATATGGCGGCCGCTGTCACTGGACGCCAGGAAGAAACACCGTTAACGGCGAAGCTGTTTCTCGACCGCATCCGCAACCGGTTGCTTGCCGGTGTGGAATTCCATTACGGTCAACTGGTCATCAATCCGTGTGAAGAGGAGGAAAACGAAATCCGCCATTTGCCGGGAGTCCGCCGCCAGCGAGGCAAAGAAGAGCAAATCATGGAACTCATGAAGAACAGCTTATTCACGCAGACGGACGGCGGCTTTTATATGCAGGACGAAGAAGCGGAATACGATTTCCTGTTCCACACCGTTCCGCAGCTCGAAGAATTGATGCAGGTCTACGCCACGACCGCGGTGAAAATGCGCGTGCAGAAAAACTACACCGGTCCGAAAGTGAAAGTGGAACTGAAGGAACGGACCGACTGGCTGGCGTTCAAACTGGAGCCCGGTGAAATTCCGGAAGCGGAAATCCGGCTGGTACTCGCGGCGCTGAAGGAAAAACGCAAATATTACCGGATCCCTAACGGTACGTTATTGTCGCTGGAGACCCCCGAATTTATTGCGCTGAACGATCTGATGCTGGACCTTGGCAACCAGGAGGAATGGTTTGGCGACGAAATCCGGCTGCCGCTGATTCAGGGGCTGCAGCTGGTGGCGACGCTGGAGGACGGGGAACTGCTGGATCCCGGCGCCGATTTTGCGAAGCTGCTGCAGAACCTCAGCAACCCGGAGGAAGACGGCTTCGAAGTGCCGGAACCGCTGACTGGCGTGCTGCGCGGTTACCAGAAAGCCGGATTCAATTGGCTGAAGGCGCTCGCGAAGTACCGTTTTGGCGGCATACTCGCGGACGACATGGGCCTCGGCAAGACTTTGCAGAGCATTGCGTTCATAGGGTCAGAACTGACGGAAATTCGCCGGCGACAAGCACCGGTGCTGATCGTCGCGCCGTCGTCGCTGACTTACAATTGGCTCAGTGAATTTGAGAAATTTACGCCCGACATCAAAGCGGTCATCGTGGACGGCAATAAAATTAAACGGAAGAAGCGGCTGGCCGAAGGGGCTTCGGCGGATGTCATCATCACTTCCTATCCGTCCCTGCGCATGGACGGCGCTTTATACAAGGGGAAAACGTTCCATACACTGTTTCTGGACGAAGCGCAGGCCTTCAAGAATCCAGTCACCCAAACCGCAAAAGCGGTGAAAGCCATCCAAGCGGATTACCGCTTCGCCCTGACCGGCACGCCGATTGAGAATTCGCTGGATGAACTTTGGTCGATCTTCCACGTCGTGTTTCCGGAATTGTTGCCGAACCGCATGCGTTTTGCCGAAATGCGGCGCACAAACATCGCCAAACGGGTCCGCCCGTTCATCCTGCGGCGCGTCAAACAGGACGTGCTGAAGGAATTGCCGGACAAAGTCGAAACCCTTCAGTTTTCCGAACTGTATCCGGAACAGAAAAAGTACTATGCGGCATATCTTGCAGAACTCAAACAGGAAGCGCTCAAGCATCTCAATAAGGACAGCCTGCAGAAAAACCGCATCAAAATATTGGCGGGCTTAACACGGTTGCGCCAACTATGCTGCCACCCGTCCCTGTTCGTGGAAAATTACGAAGGCGGCTCGGCGAAATTCGATCAATTGATGGAAATCGTCGAAAGCAGCCGGATGGCAGGACGCCGCGTGCTCGTCTTTTCCCAGTTTACGCAAATGCTGCAATTGATCGGCAACCGGCTGACGCGTGAACGGCGTCCGTATTTTTACCTCGACGGCCAGACCCCGCCGCAGGACCGCGTCGAAATGTGCAGCCGCTTTAACGAAGGCGAAGGCGACCTGTTCCTCATTTCATTGAAAGCGGGCGGCACCGGGCTTAACCTGACCGGAGCCGATACCGTCATCCTCTACGATCTGTGGTGGAATCCGGCGGTCGAACAGCAGGCAGCCAGCCGCGCACACCGAATGGGCCAGCAGCATACCGTGCAGGTCATCCGCATGGTCGCCAAAGGGACCATCGAAGAAAAAATCACGGCACTGCAGGAGAAAAAGAAGGACCTCATCGACGAAGTCATCCAGTCCGGCCAGGAACCGCTCGCCGCAATGACGGAGGATGATATTCGGGAATTGTTGATGATTTGATGAGTTAACCAGCCGGTATTCCGCAAAACAGCTTGCAAGTCTTTGCGAAGAAGCTGGGGAAGCAGACTCACAACTCCAGTTAATTGCCAAGAAAGCTTTTAAGAGAATGGTTTGCTAAAATAGAAGGAAAGGAAACGGAGGTGATGATATGGATCCGAAAAGTCTGGTGGAGAAAGTGAAAGACCGCATTCCGGAAGTGATGGACAACAGGAGCTTTTCGAAGTTTGCCATTCTCCTGCCGATGATCGAAAAGGACGGGGAAATCCATATCCTCTTCGAAGTCCGTTCCCATCAACTGAGAAGCCAGCCCGGTGAGATCTGCTTCCCGGGCGGAAGAATCGATAAAGAAGATGAATCGGAAGAAGATGCCGCCGTCCGTGAAACGGTGGAAGAGCTCGGAATTGCGAACGAACAGATTTCCGATATTTTTCCGCTCGATTACATCGTGTCACCATTCGGCATGATCGTCTACAGCTTTGCCGGCATCATTGACGCGGACGTGGAATTTCGCCCGAATCCGCCGGAAGTGGACAGTTTGTTCACGGTGCCGTTGTCGTTTTTCCTTGAAAAAGATCCGAAAGTCTACCGGGTCAATTTCGACATCCAGCCGGAAGAAAGTTTTCCCTATGACCTCATAGCGGGCGGCGAAAACTACAATTGGCGCACCCGGCAGGTCGATGAGTTTTTCTATTTGTATGAAGACAAAGTGATATGGGGCCTGACCGCCAAAATATTGACGCATTTTATGGAGATCATTCGCTGAATGGTCTTTTTTTTCATGTTTCAAATCCATAAGTGAAACTAACGCATCGGCATAGATTTGGCAGGGGTCCGAAAATTTTTTAATATTTATTTTAAAAAGGCCCGACGCATACATCAGCAAGGCTTTCAGAGCCATGAAAATACGCTGAAAACTGGAGGGAATTTGGAAATAGAATTAATGTATGTTAACATTGCTACTTAATTGTTTTGTTTAAATTTCAGCAATACCAATATTTAAACAATACCGAACGTTGCAAAGCGCTGGTGGGAAAATGCTTGGATTCAAAGAGAAAACCTTTATAACGGTTTTGGAATCTTTGCAGGATTATACGCTCATCATTTTATTTTAAAATTATAAAACTCTTTTTCACAGCGTTAATTCGGTCTATGAAATTAAATAAAAACTCGTAACAGCGTATAGTCTGACCATTGGATTGAAGACAATCTTTAATTGGAAACCATGCCACGGAGACGACGTTTTTCCGTCTTAAGAAAAGAAGGAAGAACTTTTTTATTTAAAATGGGAGTTGACAGTAAGTGGAGAAGAAAAGAATAGTAGTAAAAATAGGCAGTAGTTCATTGACAGATGCAAATGGGAAATTATCAATCAGCAAACTGCGCGGCCATGTGGAAGCATTGGCCAGCTTAAAAAACCAAGGGCACGAAGTCATTTTGGTTTCATCGGGAGCAGTAGCCGCCGGCTTTAAGAGCATTGGCTATTCATCGCGTCCCGATACAGTTGTCGATAAACAATCGGCTGCAGCTGTAGGGCAGGGGCTCCTGCTGCAGGCATATGCGGATGAATGCAAAAAACACGGGATTGTCGCAGCGCAATTGCTGTTGACCAAGGATAAATATAAAAGCGCAAACGACACCATATCCAATTTACTGGAGCGGGATGTTCTGCCGATCATCAATGAAAATGATTCTGTATCGGTCGAAGCATTGACATTTGGAGACAATGACATGTTGTCCGCCTTAGTCAGCAGACTGGTAGACGCAGATTTCCTGATGATTATGACGGATATCAATGGAATCTACAGCGGCAACCCGCATACCGATCCAAATGCAGAAAAATATACATTCCTCACTGAAATCCATCAGGAAATGGAAAATGCCGCTACTTCAGAAGGCTCTTCAACCGTCGGCACCGGCGGAATGAAATCAAAAGTTGAAGCTGCTAAAACCGCGTTGGCTTCGGAAGTCCAGGTGTTTATCGGATCTGGAGACGGCAGCGAAAAACTGGTTGAGATTTTTGAAGGAAAAGGCGACGGAACTTATATCGGTACATTGGAAGAACCAAAAGTATTAGTGAACGCATAAATCGAAAGGAGACAAAGGATGACTGAACTTCTACAAGAAGAACGAGTTACAGAAACCGAATTAGTTTTAAAAGCACAGGAAGCAAAAGAGGCGGCTTTCCAATTGGCGAAAGCAACGACAGCAGAAAAAAATGAGGCTTTGCAAATCATCTCAGCCCAATTGCTGGAAGAACAAACTTTCATCTTAAGTGAGAACGCAAAAGACATAACGGCCGGACAACAGGCAGGGATGAACGATTCGCTGGTGGATCGCCTGAAACTGGATGCCGCCAGATTGAAAGATATGGCAGATGCACTCATCCAACTCACCCAGTTAAATGACCCCATCGGAGAGACCCTCGAAAAGTGGGAGCAGCCCAATGGACTGGCGATGACAAAAATCCGTGTACCTATCGGAGTCGTCGGCATGATCTATGAAGCGCGCCCTAACGTAACAGTTGATGCCTCAAGCCTGTGCCTGAAAACAGGAAACGCCATTGTTCTGCGGGGCAGTTCAACAGCAATCAATTCCAATAAAGCGATCGTCCAGGTGATTCGCCGCGCGCTGGAAAAAACTCATTTACCGGTTGAAGCGGTCCAATTGCTGGAAGATACCAGCCGGGAAACAGCGGCTCAAATGTTCAAACTGAACGAGTATCTGGACGTTTTGATTCCGCGCGGTGGAGCGAAACTCATCCAAACCGTCGTTCAAAATGCCACAGTACCGGTTCTGGAAACAGGCGCGGGAAATTGCCACATCTATATCGATAAAACAGCGGAAGTGAAGATGGCAGTGGATATTGCGATCAATGCAAAAACACAGCGTCCGTCCGTCTGCAATTCCTGCGAAACGATTCTTGTGCAACAGGACTGGGCCGCAGAACATCTGCCGGAACTTGTGGCGGCTTTGCAAGGAGAGAACGTGAAAATTCACGGAGATGAAACCGTTCAGCAAACATCTTCAGCGGTTGCTCCTGCGACGGCAGAAGACTGGGCTACGGAATATCTGGGCTTTGAAGTGGCCATAAAAGTGGTTGGAACAGTCGACCAGGCCGTTCAGCACATCAATCAATACGGCACGAAGCATTCGGAAGCCATCATTTCTTCTGATGCCGCAAGCGTCGAACAATTCTTCAATGAAATCGATGCAGCTGCGGTTTATCACAATGCTTCCACCCGTTTCACGGATGGCTTCGAATTCGGCTTCGGCGCCGAAATCGGCATCAGCACCCAAAAACTACATGCCCGCGGTCCGATGGGCTTGCCGGCATTGACGTCAACGAAATACATTGTCCGGGGCACTGGACAAACAAAATAATGAATGAGGGCTACCTTTGGAAGTTGCGCAAGCGACTTTCGAGGGTAGTCTTTTTTGCGTTCTATTCCTGTTTTAAAGTTTGATGGATCACTTTCTGATCTTCAGGAAAAATGAATCCAGCACCAGGGGCATAACTTGAGGCAACTATTCAGCATCATCCCGGCTATTGGCATGTTTAAGAATCATTAGGGAGGCTATTTATACAGGAGTAGAAGCTTATTCATCTAGATAAAAACTGGTGATTGTCTAAACAGCGGCATAACGGCAGTTTCGTCTGAAATCGTAAATATTCTGAACTGCCGAAAAAGCAAAAAAACGAAAGGGAGTCGATCGTTCATGAGTAAACTTGAAGAAACAGCAAAGCGTTTCGGAGACATTCTTGGTGTGGAAGCGGAGGCGGATGCCGACAAAGGGATGGTGGAAGCACCAAAACCGCGCGATCTGGACGTAACTGTCCAAGGACGGCCATTTAAAAGCGAATTATCCATGGAAATCCATTTTGAAGCACTTGAAGACGACGGCACTGCTCTGAATCATGCGGAAATTGTCCTGTTGCCGGAAGAAGTTCCTGACTTTACCCGTGCACTCGGAGAAAATAATCTCACTATCAGCGCCCTCCATAACCATTGGCTTTATGCAGAACCGGCGATCATGTACCTTCACGTTCAGTCGGTCGAAAAGCCGGAAGATTTTGCAACAAAATTAGCCACGTCTTTTAAAGTGCTGAAAAATTAATGATCCAGTTAGTCCTCGAATTGTTATTCAATTCGGGGGCTTTTTTGTCAGAATGTATAAGTTTTACTTATTGATTTTCATAAGAACTATTGAATTTATTTAAGTATAGGAAAGGATTATAGTAAGGATGAAAAGAGGTGAAGGCGATGGATTTCATTCTTATGTTTTTTATTGGCATAATTGCTACCACCCTGGGCACTCTTGCCGGAGGCGGTGGACTGATCAGCCTGCCGGCGATGCTGTTGCTGGGTATACCGGTTCACTCGGCTATCGGTGCCAATAAAGTCTCGAACACGGTCAGTTCGTTTTCCAGTTTTTATTACCTGATCCGCAAAAAGAAAATATCATTGAAAGAGTCCTATTGGATTGTTCCTGTCAGTCTGCTCGGCGGTGTGGCAGGTGGTTGGATCGCATCCTCAATTCCGGCAGAACAGCTGTATGTTTTAGTGAGTGTTTTATTGGTCCTGGCTTTTTTCACTTCATTTATTGGAAAGAAAGGCTTTACGGGAGCAAGCCTGCTGAAGTTCAAACCGAAAAGCGCGGGCGGCCTGTTCGGCATCGGCATGTATGACGGCTTCTTCGGTCCCGGGCAGGGGACATTGATGCTGTTCCTGTTCAGCGCGCTGGATATCGCGTATATCCGGGCAGTGGGATTTGTGCGGCTCGCCACGTTTTCCAGCTGTCTTGGAGCCGCCATCACCTACACGCTGGCGGGCCACATCATCTGGCCATTGACGTTGGCACTTATGCTCGGCTCGGTCACCGGTGCCCAGGCCGGGGTAAGAATTGCCGAGAAGCTGAACCCGGTTTTCGTGAAGCCGCTGTTGCGCGTTGTGACCGTGCTGCTGCTTGCGCAAATCATCTTTACACGGGTCTTTTGAGAATTGGAGCGAAGTTTTTAAGAAAGCCTTTGCGGATGCAAAGGCTTTTTCAATTATTAGGTGAAGGTGCTTGGCGCTGGGCAATAAAACAAGATTTTAGATGGAAATACCTGCTTTTATAAATAAACGAAGGATCGTAAAACAGATTGTCGAGACTAAATAAAGAAAATCATACTTATTCTATGGTAGGCTAAAAAACGGTCATTTCATTTTTGAAAATGGAGTTGGAGAAGAAATACATAAATGAACAACAGAAAGAAGGTTCCACTCGAATGCAAAATTTAGCCGGAATGAAACGTTCACGTTTCGTTATACTTTTAGGTGCACTTACAGCTTTGATCCCTTTCACCATCGATATGTACCTGCCGGCATTTCCGACTCTGGCAGAAGTTTATCAGACAAACGCTTCGGCTGTGCAGCTCAGCCTCACCGCCTGTTTGCTGGGGCTCGCGTTCGGCCAATTGGTTACAGGACCGCTCAGCGATACACTTGGCCGCCGAAAGCCGCTGATTATTTTTCTGATTGTCTATGCCATTGCCTCTGTAGCCTGTATCTTTGCGCCGAACATCTACGTCTTCGTCGGATTGCGCTTTGTGCAGGGCTTTGCAGCTTCTGCGGGACTCGTTATTTCCCGGGCAATAGTGCGGGATGTCAGCAGCGGAGCAGAATTGACCCGGCTCTTTGCTTTGCTCATGGTCGTCAATAATTTGGTGCCGCTGCTCGCACCTTCGTTCGGCAGCGGGGTTCTCCTGTTTGCCGATTGGAGAGGAATCTTCCTGACGCTGTCCTTGCTGGGACTGTTCCTGTTGCTGGTCACCGCTTTCCGCCTGGAAGAAACCCTGCCACCTGAAAAGAGGGTGCCGGGCAACCTGGGCGAAACCTTCAGCAACTTCCGCATCATCATCAAGAACCGGAAATTTACCGGCTACGCGCTGGCACAGGGGCTGTTGATCGGCGGCGTGTTTGCCTATGTGGCGGGCACTCCCTTCATCTACCAGAACATCTACGGCGTTTCACCGCAGGTCTTCAGTATCCTGTTCGGGATGAACGGCATCGGACTGATTTTCGGCAGTTATGCCGTCGGCCGTTTCAGCCATGTGTGGTCGGAGAAGAAATTCCTTGAAGTCGCGCTGTATACGGCAACGGCTGCAGGCGCCGTCCTGCTTGCTGTCGTGTTGGTTGATGGACCGCTGTGGGCTGTCGTCATTCCAATCTTCTTCTTTGTCACGGCAATCGGAGTCGTCGGCACCGCATCCTTCACGCTGGCGATGGAAGAGCAAAGTCGCGTCGCGGGCAGCGCATCCGCCTTGCTCGGACTTCTGCCATTCATCCTCGGCGCAGTGGCAGCGCCTTTGGTCGGCATTGCCGGCGAAGAAACCGCTGTTCCGCTGGGCTTGATCATTTTCACCATGTGTCTTCTCGCGCTGCTTGCCTATCTGTTTCTTGTGAAGCGGTTGGATAATGTGAAGAGGGTAAGCTGATCGGATTGTTTTTTTATGAGGAACCGTAATCGACCTCGAAGTGTCAAAACCGAGGCGTAATAGGAGGTGGGGGGGAGGTTTGAGTTGGAAATATTATGCAATAAAAAATCTCTTCCCCTGAAATGAGGAAACGGAAAGTATTCGGGGCTATTTGGAAAGTATTTTGGTCGTTTTGGAAAGTATTTGGCCTCAAACAGAAAGTATTTCATTCTGTTTGGCAAGTAAGTCCAAATAATGGGAAATAAAATTGGGGATTCGCCTTAACTGGCGGTTCCATTCCCATTTTGAAGCTGCATATTTCATCCCTGAAAATGCAACGGACAGTATTTTCCGCCCAACGGACAGTATTCCATCTCTACCAGACAGTATTTGACCCGCAACGGACAGTATTCGCGTCCCAACGGACAGTATATCCAATTAAATGGGAATTCGCGCAAAGCAACCTCTCTTTCAAGAGAAATTGCTGCCTATAAATACTCATCGGATGGTTTCCGCGCGCCGGAAACCATCCCCGGAACATTCGCCGAGGCGAATGTTTTTCCATTCCATAAGAAAGTCCGGACGGAAGTGCTCGTCCGGACTTTTTTTGTATGCTAGGAAACAACCCTGTCACTCGTCAGAGCATGCGTATTTCCTTCGGTGTCTTCAAAGAACGCCATCCATGTTTCAACGGCACCATTTTTGACGACGCGATGGGGAGAGCCGCTGAACTCGACGCCGCGCGCTTGAAAGTTTGTATAGCTGCGGTCAATATCTGCCACTTCAAAATAGAGCACCGAACTGGCATGGGCAAATTGCTCTTTCTCCGGCAAGCTCAACATCAGGCGCAAGCCGCCGCAGTCGAAGAATGCCATCGTATCCGTGTTGAAGAGAAGGGACAGGCCCAATTGCTCCTTGTAAAATTCGATCGCCCGCGCAAGTTCTTTCACAGGCATACCGATTTGATTGATTTTCTGGACAGCGGTTATATTCATCGGTATTGTCCTCCTTTTAGAATTTCTCGATTTTGTCCATGATGTCTTTCATGATGTCGATGGAGGCGAGGGTCTTTCCGGGAATCTCCAGACTGTGTTCGGTGCCAGGCACCAACTGCAAATCCATCTGTGAATTCGCTTTTAGTTGATTCCAGCGCTCCACGTCGTAATTCGGATCCGCGTTGCCAATAAACCCGAGTGCGCGGTTCGGCAGCGTGCGCATCGCGTCAAAGACGTCCGGCCGTTTGATTAGCGGCGTCAGCCAGATGGCGGTTGCATCCCGGAATAACGGACGCTGCAGTTCGGACGCTAGCGCAATGGTGCCGAGCGATTTGCCGATCAGGAAAAAATTTTCATAAGAGGATTCGGCAAGTACATGGTCGATGATCTTCGCCACGTCAAAGCGGATGGCTTCGCTCAATTCCTCCATTGTGAAGTCATCGTAAAATTCATCGTTGTAACGGTAGTTCACATTCAAAACGTCGCAGCCTTTTTGCAGATAGATATCCGTCGCGTAATGGAACAGCGGTGCCTGGGTCGTATACCCGGCACCCGGCAGCATTACAGCGAGACTGCCGGAAGCTTCCTGATGCCGAATGAGCAGATAGTGAACCGCATAGCCTTTATATCCTTCGATAAATCCTTTTTCGAGTTTCACCAGCAACTCCTCCTATTATTCCCATTATAGCGAAATTTCGGAATTGTGAAACGGAAAATTGAAAACACCCCACCTGAAGCAGCTGCCTCAAGTGGGGTGTCCATCTTTAATTCGTCCGTGCACGGTTATGCTTCATCATCATTAAACGGTAGCGGATTGTACAGCCGATGCAATAGCCCATCAGTGCGAGCGCGGCCGCCGCCATCACCATGATGCTGAAGAACAATGCGATGCCGTTGAATCCGACTGTAAAGAAAACGAGCGCCAAACCAAGACACACCGTCGCAATCCACTGGTTAAACAATTGCTGGTCGCGGTCTTCCTGGGTGTATTGGTTTGCCGGTTTTTTCAACAGCGGCTTCGCGGCCAGGATGACCGGGTTTTTCCTGGTGATCAATGTATAGACACCGACTGCGAAAGGCAGCAGCAAAATAGCTGGCGAAATCAGCAATCCGGCGATAACAGACAAGACAATAAAGCTTTGATTGATTTGAACGAGCGGTTTTGGAATCGTCATAAATACAGCTCTCCTTTATTCTTTTACTCATTATACCAAGTAATTTAATAGGAATAAAGGGAATAGAACTGACGATGCATTTCTTACATCAATTGCGAGATGAACACAGTGGCGATGCCGAAGTAAATCAGCAGCGACAGAATGTCGTTGATTGTCGTAATCAGGGGACCGGAAGCGATGGCAGGATCAATATTTAATTTGAATAAGATCAATGGAATGATGGTTCCTGCCAAAGTTCCGATGATCAGCGTGAGGAGCAGCGAGCTGCCGACCACGAAGCCGAGCACGAGGCTGCCCTGCCAAATATAGGCGATGCCCAGAATCAGCACGGCGCATGTTATGCCAATGATGATGCCGACCCACATTTCCCGGATGATCAAATTGATGCTTTGCCGGAAATTGGGTTTTTGCGAAACGAGTCCGCGCACGACAACTGCCAGCGACTGTGTGCCGGTGTTGCCGGTCATGCCCGCAATCATCGGCATGAAGAACGTCAGGGCGACCACCGTTTCAAGCGTGGCTTCAAAACGGCTGATGATGCCGCCGGATACCAGTCCGATGAACAGGAGCAGCACCAACCAGGGCAGCCGCCGATATGCGGCAACGATTGGTTTCGTTTTGAAATCGATCGATTTACCGGAAGCGGATAATTTCTCAATGTCTTCATTGGCTTCCTGCATGACGACATCGATCACGTCATCGACTGTCACAACGCCGACGAGGCGGTTGTCGTCTTCGACAATCGGCAGGGAGACGAAATCGTAGCGGCTGATGAGATTGGCGACTTCTTCCTGATCCGTCAGCACATTCGCTTTGACGACACGGCTGTACATGACATTCTGGATTTCTTCATCCAGTTCACCCAGCAGCAGATCCTTATAGGACACAACCCCGACGAGGCGTTTATTGTCATCGACGACATACAGGTAGTTAAGGAATTCAGCAAAATGAACAAAATGCTTGATCTTGTCAATCGCTTCGCGGATGGTGTAATGGCTTGGAATCCAGACGTAGCGGTCGTTCATGATGCGGCCGGCGGTTTCCGGCGGATAGTTCATCAGATTCTGGACAATCGACGACTCGTCGCTCGTCATGTTCGCCAGCAACTCCTCGGCGCGATGCGGTTCCACGTCAGCGAGCAGGGCGGCGAGGTCATCGTTGTCCATTCGGTCAAGGACCTTCTTCGATTTCTCCACGCCGAGTTTCTGTAGAATTTCCAGCTGTTCGTCGCTGTCGAGCTCATCCATCAATTCGGGCAGCTGTTCAACGGTTAAATAGAGCAGGAATTTCGTCCGGTGCTTGTCCGGGATGCGCAAATATTGCTGCGCCATATCATACGGCTGCAATTCATCCATGACTTCCTGGAACTCCAGGATGCGCCCCTCTTTCAGGGACTGGACAATCGCCAGCGTAATTTCGTTTTCCGTCATTAACAATGCCATATAAATCTCTCCTTGGGTCAATAAAAACTTCGGCCGCTTCCGAAGTGGAAAGCGGCGTGTCCATTATCTCACTCCATTCCCGGAAATGGCGGTTTTGAAAAGTGGATGCAAAAATAAAAACCGCAGCGGGGGCTGCGGTCTGGGATTCTATTCAGCTTTGCACGCTTTCTTCCTGGTACACCGGCACCCAGCCTTCGGTCGTGACGAAGATGCGGACGGCAACCACTTTGCGGTCGTCGGCGAGGGTGAAGTAATGGGTGATGTTTTCAGGCACAGAGATGAGGTCGCCCGGCGTCAGGTGGACTTCGAAAAAGCGCTCGTCCTTGCCCTGGATGATGAACACGCCGTGGCCGCTGACAATGTAGCGCACTTCGTCGTCCGTGTGGATGTGCTTGCGCTGGAAGTTTTTCAATAATTCATCCAGCTTCGGGTTCGAGTCGGAAAGGGAAATGACGTCGGCCGCTTTGTAGCCGCGACGCTCGGAGATATCATCGATTTCCGCTTTGAACGCCTGCAGAATCTGTTCTTTCTCGTCATCGCTCAAATCGAATTTTTCGCGGAGCGCTTCCGGCAGCTTGTTGATGTCCCAATGTTCATAAACGACTTCCTGTTGTTCCAAAAATACTGCGACTTCGTTTTGCGCTTCGATCGTTTCGTCTGTACCTTGAATTTTGATGATTGCCATTGTAAATCTTCCTCTCTGAATTGAGTTTTATTTTAGTTGAAGAAGGGCCAGTTGATATTGGAATAAAAACTCGCTGGCCTCCAATAATTTCTTTGCCTCAAATGCATCTTTTCCCCACACGGTGATGCCGTGGTTGCGGATCAGCACGGCACCTTTGTCGGCTGTCAGGTGTTCTTCGAAATCTTCTGCAAGCCGCGGAATGTCGGCGTGGTTGGCGATGATCGGGATGGACAGCACGGCATCTTCGTTCCACAGGCCGAATGCTTTGATGAGTTCCTGCCCTTTGAAATCAATTTTGCCATCACGTCCGTAGTGTTCGGACAGGACGTTATTGGCTACGGTGTGGACGTGCAAACTGCAGCCGGCCCCGGTTTTGGTGTAGATGGCGCTGTGCAGCAAAGTTTCGGCGGATGGCTTGAGATGATTGGCTTCGACCGGCTCACCTGTTGCATCGATGAGGAGGAAATCCTCATCGGTCCGTTTGTATTTATCCTTGCCGCTGGCTGTGACCAGAAACTGGAGCGGTGCATCGTTTACTTTGATGGCGAGATTGCCGCTTGTGCCCATGAACCAGTCGCGCCCGGCCAGCACGTCTTTAACGTCCGCCAGCTCGTTCCATTTTTCCTGCAGCTTCGTCAACGTCTGTTCTGTCGTCATGAGCGCACACCCAATTTCGCATCGATGATGTCCGTAACGTCTCCGAAGTTCTCAAAGGACTCGTAAGGGATGTCCAGTTCTTCGCATTTTTCAATGAGGAAGTCGCGGGCGATGACCAGGTCGGCGTATTTTGCTGCCTGCAGATCGGTGATCGAATCGCCGATGACGATGCTCGTGCCGCCGTCCGCCAGCAGCTTCCGGATGATCGACGGCTTGCAGCAGCCGCAGCCCTGGCTCGCACACTGTTCGTCGCAGCCGTGCGGGAAATCGATGCGGATCGTGTCGCCGGAAAAATCCGCTTCATTGCAATAAATGCCGGCGAACGGTCCGAACGGTTCGAGCAGCGGGTAGACGAAAAAGTCGATGCCGCCGCTGACGATGTAGAGCGGGATGTTGTGCTGTCTCGTATAGGCGACGAAGTCCGCAAAGCCTTCCCGGATCTCCGCCTGCTCGAGCACGTAAGCGATGACTTCATCCCGTTTCGATGATGGCAATAAAGAAAACATCTTTTTGACACCTTCACGTATGGAGATGGTTTGAGCGAGAATGTCTTCTTTGATCGGTTCCCAGCCCGGTGGATCGAAATGCTTCATGATGGCGATTAAATTGTCGTTGGTTGTGATTGTGCCATCAAAATCACAAAAGATGATTGGCTGTTTCATAGTTACCCCCATAATTCCAAAGCTGTTTTTAATTCGGGCTGCTGTTCGCTGGCGTTTTCCAGGGTTTGATTCTGCAGAACGGCATCGACTGCCTGGCGGAACGCTTTTCCGCCGCCAGCTGCGCCGTCCGGATGTCCGTGGACACCGCCGCCAGCGTTGATGATGCTGTCGGTTCCGAAATCGTTTATAAGAAGTGGCACGAGTCCCGGATGGATGCCGGCGGAAGGAACCGGGAACGCCGGTTTCAACAGGCTGTCATTCGTTAATTGTTCACCGAGTGCCAGTGCCGCTGTCTTCTCCATGGCCACACTGCCATAAGGGGAGGGGAACAGCGAGAAATCAGCGCCGGCATAGCGGATCAGTTTGCCGAGTGCGAGCGGTGCAGCGACGCCGTAGAACGGAGAAGATGTGAACGCGCCGCTGAACGCCGGATGCGCCATCAGCGGCAGAGCGATGTCCTCGTCTTCCGCCAGTTCCTGCAGCACATCGAGTCCGTAGGCATGCACATTGAACAGCAAAGCATCGGCGCCGAGTTCGCGGGCTTTTCGTGCTTTGTCGCGCAGTTGCGACGTGCGGCCCGACAGGTTCACCGCGTAAAGTGTGCGGTGGCCGGTTTCGGTGTAGACTTCGTGCAATACCTGCTTCGCCGCGGTGATGCGCTGTTCGAACGGCGTCAGCGGATTGTCGAACAGAATTTCGTCGTCTTTCACGAGGTCGACGCCGCCGAGCGCCTGCTGTCTGAGTTGCGCCGTCAGATAATCGATGTCGCGGCCAATGACGCCTTTGAAGATGCTCATGACGAGCGGGCGGCCGTGGACATCGAGCAATCCGCGGATGCCGTTGATGCCGAAGCGCGGTCCGGGAAATTGTTGGAGCAGTCCTTCTTCAAAATCGAGATCCAATAATCTCACTTCACCGTCGAGCGACAGCTTGCCGAACACGGTGGTCAGAATCGCCGGCAGGTCCGCCGAGAAATTCGCGCTTGGATAGGAAACGTTGATGTGCGCTTTGATTAGTCCGGGCTTGAGGGGGTGAGGGCTTTGTGGAAATTCCTCGACGGACACGACTTCGCCCCTATGCTTTTTCAATTGCTCCTGCTCAAGAAGCGGCAAGTCGGTCCATGATCCGATCGTGAGTCCGAGCGCGATACCTTCCGCTTTTTTTTCAAATGACCCGGCTTTGCCGTATACCTGGTAGCTTGCTGTCAGTCTGCTCATATGTGACACTCCTTTATTGAAAATAAAAAAACCTCTTCAAATAAGAAGAGGTTAAGGGCGTTAACGACTTCTCATTTCTCAGCCATTGTTTCTGGCTGCAAGAATTAGCACCGTGTCCATTGCTGGACCGGTTGCCGGGCTTCAAAGGGCTTGTCCCTCCACCTGCTCTAAATAAGAATTGGATATTCGGTTGGTTGTTGCAACAAAGTAATTCTGATTATTCCACGTGCGGAGAATTCTGTCAACTAGGAATTGCGAGAAAGTTTTGGGGAGATGGAAACCTGGTGAGGGAGAGCATCCCATTAATAAAGTGAAGCTGGGTCAGAAGCAAAGGGAGGTTCGTGAGTGGCGGGCCGCTCACGAACCCAGCAGTTTGCGCAGCAAACTGTAGGCATTCGGGGGTTGGGTCTGGGTGGCGGAATCGGCTCCGGACAGTAAACAGGGCGTTCCGGACAGTATTTTCGTTTTGCGGACAGTATTTTGCGAATGCGGACAGTATTTGAGTGGTTCCGGACAGTAAATCCTTAATTTGGAAATTCAGCTTGCTTGAAAATGAAAAATCAGCAGCCCGACGAGCCAAATCTCATTAGAAATCGCGAATCTTGCCCGATTTCGCCATCCCAAATTGCCAATCTCATCGATCGACGACCGATTTCGCGCAAAAACAGACGATATCGCGACCGAAACCTGATACCGCTTCCACAGCTCCCGCCAACCCCACCTCTAAAACCAACCCCAACCCCAGAAATGAAAAGCCTTCGCCGCCAGCGAAGGCTCCTTGCAGACATTGGAAGATTTTCGCTGTGCGAAAACCTTCCGCTAAGGGCATAATTTTTATTCGAGTCAACAGGGGGAGCAAATGCGGCCAAGTTTCTTCCATAAGAGTTCCCCACATTTCGAAGAAAGCGCCGGCTGCGGCACCCAAAAAATTCAAAAATTCCTGTTGACAGTCAATTCTGAATCGTGATAGGATTCATCTCATAACAACAACCGCATATGAAATACAGTACTCTTATCAAGAGCAGGCAGAGGGAAATTGGCCCTATGACGCCCAGCAACCGACCGTAATACCTTCGTGAGAAGGGGCGCTTTATGCGCCGGGATGAACATCCCGCAAGGCACGGTGCTAATTCCACCAGATATTTTATTTCTGGAAGATAAGAGGCATGGAACCTCTTAATTCTGCGCCTCTTTCTTTCGGGAAAGAGGCGTTTTTATATTGGATTAGAGAGGAAGATAACTATGGCAACTACAGCAATTACTACATATCACGCATTGACAGAAGCGGAGGCAATCGCATTGGCAGCCGAACTTTTCCCGGAAGGAGCAAGACTGGAATGCCGGGAAATCGGTGACGGAAATTTGAATTATGTCTTTCGGGTGAGCGACCAGGAAAGCGGCAAAGGCGTCATCATCAAGCAGGCGCTGCCTTATGCGAAAGTGGTTGGCGAGAGTTGGCCTCTGACGTTAAAGCGTGCGGCGATTGAAGCAGCGGCACTCCGGAAGCATGGTGAATTCGCAACCGGCCTGGTGCCGGAAGTGTACGGTACAGATGAGAAATTAGCCTACACGGTGATGGAGGACCTGTCCCATCTGACGATTGCCCGGGAAGGCCTGATCCAGGGGAAGAGCTACCCCAAATTATCAACGCATATCGGTGAATACCTGGCACAGACTTTATTCCATACATCAGATTTCGCCTTGCATCCATTTGAAAAGAAGAAGTTGGCTGCGGAATTTTCCAATCCGGAATTGTGCAAGATCACGGAGGACCTGGTATTCACGGATCCATTTTTCGATTATGACACGAACGATTTCGAACCGGAGCTGCGGCAGGCGGTCGAAGCGGTTTGGCGCAACGATGCCTTGAAGCTCGAAGTGGCAAAATTGAAGCGCAGCTTTCTGACAGAAGCGGAAGCGTTGCTGCACGGCGACCTCCACACCGGCAGCATTTTCGCCGATGACAATGAAACCAAGGTCATCGATCCGGAATTCGCTTTTTACGGACCGATCGGCTTTGACGTCGGCTTGTTCCTTGCGAACTTGCTGGTGCAAGGCATTACGAGGGATGGAGAAGGCCGTGACACAATCGTGAAGCATGTCGAGAATACCTGGAACGTATTTGAAACACGTTTTTCCGAACTATGGAAAAGTGAAGGCATTGAAGATTTCAGAGGGGTTCAGGGCTACCGGGAGTCGGTGCTCGAAAAAATCTTCCGGGATGCACTCGGTTTTGCCGGCTGTGAATTGATCCGCCGTACAATCGGCCTGGCGCATGTCAAAGACCTCGACGGCATCGAAGACGCGGAACGGCGCATCCATTCGAAAAAGCAGGCGCTCCACATCGGAGAGACTTTAATCATAAAACGCGGCGAACTGGCATCGATCAACGATGTCACAGCGCTGTTGGAGGAGTTGTAAGAAATGGCGATACCCTTATCGATTCAATGGATCAACGGCCAGTTGATCATCCTGAACCAGCAGAAACTGCCATATGAAACGGAGTACATTGCACTCAATACGATCGAAGATGTCTATGACGCCATCATTACGCTGAAAGTCCGCGGCGCACCCGCCATCGGCATTACCGCCGCTTACGGTTTGGCCATCGCAGCACAAAAGCACGACACGGAAGCGCTTGAGCCTTTCCATCATTACGTGAAAAAAGACGCGGTTTACCTGGGTTCGTCGCGACCGACAGCGGTCAACCTGGTGTGGGCGCTCGGCCGGCTGCAGCATTCGATTGAGTCGGCGCAAACAGTCGCGGCGGCCAAAGCGCAAATTCTGGCCGAAGCGGTCCGCATCCATAAAGAAGACGAAGAAGCGTGCCGCAAGATTGGCGGTTATGCGCTAGAGCTGTTGGAAGGGCGCACGCGCGTCCTGACGATCTGCAACGCCGGTTCCATCGCGACTGCGAAATACGGCACCGCGCTGGCACCGTTCCACCTCGGCAAGGAACTGGGCCGTGAATTTGAAGTCTATGCCTGCGAAACGCGTCCGGTGTTTCAGGGGGCGCGGCTGACGGTATGGGAACTGCAGCAGGCAGGCGTTGATGTGACGCTGATCACCGACAGCATGGCAGCGCACACCATTGGCGCCAAAGGCATTGAAGCGATCATCGTCGGCGCTGACCGCATTGCGGCAAATGGCGATACCGCGAATAAAATCGGGACGCTCAACCTGGCGATCCTGGCCGCGGCTTACAACATTCCGTTTTATGTGGCGGCGCCGGTGGCGACATTCGACCTGCAGATTCCAAACGGCAAGAACATTCCGATAGAAGAGCGGGCGACGGAAGAAATCACCCATATTGCAGGACAGCCCATCGCACCGAACGGCACCAAAGTCTTTAACCCGGCATTCGACGTAACGCCGGCACAATACATCACGGCGATCATCACGGAAAAAGGCATCATCTATCCGGATTACGAGCGAAATATTCTTGAAGTGTTTACAACAGTTAGTGGAAAAGGAGAGAAATTATGAAAAAACAATCATTTTTAATACTTGCGGCTTTATTATTCATCAGTCTTTTATTGGCGGCCTGCCAGCCGAAAGGCGAAACGGTGACGGAAGCGGAAACGGACTCGGACAAGAAGGCGGAAACATCGGAACATCCATTGGCCGGCAAAGAAGTGGCATTGATTCTGCAGCAGAATCTCGGAACGTTTTCGGCCCAATACATAGCCGGAGTGGAAGAACAGGTGGAGAACTTTGGCGGCAAAGTCACCGTGTTCAACTCTGAAGGAGATTTGGCGAAAATGGCATCCAATTTGGACGCAGCCATCAACCAGGGAGCAGACGCAATCCTGATTGACCATGGAACAAAAGAGGCGTTGAACCAGGGAGTTGAAAAAGCGGTGGAAAAAGGGATTCCGGTGGTTGCGTTTGACGCGGGAATCGACGTGGAAGGTGTGGTTTCGCTTGAACAGGGTGACCAGCTGATGGCGGAACAGACTTTGGGGAAACTCGCTGAAGACCACGACGGCGAAGCGAATATCGTGAAAATCTGGACAGCTGGCTTTGCGCCGATGGAACGCCGCCAAATCGCGTATGAGCAATTCTTGAAAGACAACCCGGGCATCAAGGAAGTGGCAGCTTTCGGCGCGGCAACGGCAAATACAGCGCTCGATACGCAGGCGCAAATGGAAGCGATTTTGAAGCAATATCCGAACGAAGGGGACATCACAGCTGTTTGGGCGGCTTGGGATGAATTCGCGAAAGGCGCGGTCCGTGCAATCGAGCAGGCAGGACGCACCGACATCAAAGTTTACAGCATCGACATGAGCGATGAAGATTTGCAGATGATCCAAAAAGACGGCAGCCCGTGGGTCGCTTCGGCAGCGGTCGATCCGGCGGATATCGGGCGCATCCAGGTGCGTTACGCGTATCAGTTGATCAACGGTGAACAGCCGGAAGAGAAAGTGGTATTGGAGCCAGTCTTCATCGATGCCGAACAGCTTCCGGAAGAAACGGTGACAACGGAAACGTTGAGCGAACACATCGAAGGATGGGGAGCAAGCGAGCAGGGCTATACCGACGACCTTCGTGAACTGGAAGGAAAATGAAAGAGTGGAGCCGTCCTCGGAATTGGGCGGCTCCTTTCGGCGAAAGGAGGATTGCAGTGATGGCACAATTATTGGATATGCAGGCAATCGGCAAGCGATTCGGCAATGTGACAGCGCTGGAAAACGGCCAGCTGGCACTCGAAAAAGGGGAAGTTCACGCGTTGCTTGGTGTCAACGGAGCGGGAAAAAGCACCATGATCAAGATTCTGTCAGGGGTTTACGGCCAGGACAGCGGCGACATCCGGCTGGACGGCGAAACCGTCTCATTGCACTCGCCGAAACAGGCAAAAGAACACGGCATTTATTGCGTCTACCAGGAAGTCGATACGGCCATTGTTGCGGAACTGACGGTGGCGGAAAACATCCTGATGGACAGTTTTGCGGCAGGGGGCAGTTTTCTGCTGTCGAAGCAAAAGATAAACAAACAGGCGAAAGAAGCATTGGTCCAACTGCAGTCGGAAGAAATCTCCGTCACCCGAAAAGCGGGAACGCTCACTTTGGCGGAAAAACAGCTGGTGCTGATTGCACGGGCATTGGTGCATTCGGCAAAGATCATCATTTTTGATGAGCCGACAGCGCCTTTGTCATTGACGGAGTCGGATAAACTGTTTTCGGTCATCCGGAAATTGAGCAGCGAAGGCGTCGGCTGTGTCTTCATCTCCCACCGGCTGCCGGAAGTTTTTGAGATCAGTGACCGCATAACGGTTATGCGCGAAGGGAAATGGGTCAACACTTTCGTTACGGCAGAGTCGCATTCCGAAGGGGTTATCGAAGCGATGCTGGGCGAGGCGCTGAGCCATGAGTTGGAATACCAGCCGCATCCGGCAGGAACCGGTTTGCTGGAAGTCAATGGCTTGTCGGATGGCCATAAATTAAAGGATATTTCATTGTCCGTAGGAGCTGGTGAAATCGTCGGCATTGTAGGACTCGTCGGCGCCGGCAAAACCGAGCTCGCCAAAGCGCTGTTCGGAGCGGCGAATTCCGTCAGCGGCTCGGTGAGAATTGCCGGGAAACAAACCCGCATCAAGCATCCGGGCGATGCAATCCGGGCCGGCATGGCACTGATTCCGGAAGAACGCCGGAAAGAAGGGTTGTTTGTCCGCGAAACGCTCAGAGCCAATGCTTCGTTTCCTAACCTGCGGAAATTTTCATCGGGGCTGTTCATGAACAAAGCCGCCGAAACCAAATTTGCGGAAGAAATCATCGGCAAATTGAAAATCAAGACCGGCGACACCGAAACACCGCTCCTCCACCTGAGCGGCGGGAACCAGCAGAAAGTGGCCATCGGCAAGTGGATGAGCCTCGACTCGCTGCTGTATTTATTCGACGAACCGACAAAAGGCGTCGACATCGGCGCGAAAGTGGACATATTCAAATTGATCCGGGAACTGGCCGGAAGCGGCAAAGGCTGCCTGTACTTCTCCAGTGAAATCCATGAAGCGATCGGCATTTCCGATCGGATTCTGGTAATGTGCGATGGTCAGATCGTGAAGGAATTATCACGTCAAGAAGCGACCCAGGAAAGGATATTACTTTATGCAAGCGGTGGAAAAGAAGAGCTTAACAAAGCCGAAAAACTCAGTGAAAGAGAACGCAGTCCAATTTCTGTTTAAATACGGCGCCATCATCCTGCTGGTTGCGATTATCCTGTATTTCAGCAGCATCAGCGACGCGTTCTTCAGCTACGGCAACTTCTCGGATATTCTCCGGTCGATTTCAATCGTCACGCTGCTGGCGCTCGGCGTTACATTCACGCTCGTCGTCGATGGCTTTGACTTGTCCGTCGGCTCGACGATGTCCCTGTCGACCGTCGTGACGGCATCGCTGATGGTCTGGTATGACATGCCGCTTTGGCTGGTGCTGTTATTGCCGCTACTGATCGGTGTGGCGGTCGGGCTCGTCAACAGCTTCCTCATCACGGTCATCGGCATTCCCGATCTCCTCGCGACACTCAGTATGATGTATATTGTGGCGGGTCTTCACCGCACGTATACGGAAGGCTATTCCATCTACAATAATATGCCGCTGACGTCCGGCGGCACGGCTCCCGGCCAATTGTCCGAGGCGTTCCTGTGGATCGGGCAGGGCCAGATGCTCGGCCTTCCGGTGCCGGTGTGGATCATGGTCATCATGGTGCTGGCGGCGTATGTGATCCTGAATCACACGCGCTGGGGCCGCATTCTCTACATGACCGGCGGCAATGCGGAAGCAGCCACACTATCGGGCGTCAACGTGAAAAAGGTCAAGACTTCGGCGTACATCATTTCCGGCGTCTTCGCTTCGATGGCAGGTGTCCTGTTCACGGCGCGCGTCGGTTCCGGCCAGATTGATGCCGGTGCGCCTTTATTGATGGAAGCAGTTGCCGCAGTATTTGTCGGTTATTCGGTGCTCGGCGCCGGCAAGCCGAATGCGCTCGGCACGTTCTTCGGCGCAGCCGTCATCGGCATCCTGCTGAACGGGCTGACGATTCAGAACCTGCCGTATTACGCTTTTGACATTGTCAAAGGGGCTGTGCTCGTTGCGGCTTTAGCGGTTACGTACGTGTATGCGAAAAATAAATTCGCGAAGAGCTGAGGGATTCTTGCACGTATAACTGTAAAAACGTTCGTAAGGTGTTTTGACACTTTGCGAACGTTTTTTCTGTTTTTTTGGAGTGTCCGGAAAGGTGTGGTTTAATGATGGTGAAAAAATGGCAGTGTTGAAACAGGGATGAAAGGGTAAGACTGGAGTGTAAATAAAAAAAGAAGGAGGACCCGAAGGTGCAGAATGAAAAAACGATGGAAGTTGGAGAATTTAAAGAAAGACAAAAGTCCGTGATGCTGGATGGAATAGTCGACGAACCTGTAAGAATAAATTATACGGACGTCGGCTCTGGCCCAACGTTACTGTTGCTTCATGGTATTCCTACCTGGTCTTATTTGTATCAGGAAATGATTGAAGAGCTTCAAAAAGATTACCGCGTCATTGCACCTGATATGCTGGGTTATGGTTGGTCTGACCGCCGTGACCGATTTGACCGCTCACTGCAAGTACAGGCCAAAGTCATTACGGGTCTTATGGATATATTGCAATTGGAAAAAGTTCATTTCGTGGGTCACGACATCGGCGGCGGAGTCGGATTGGTGCTCGCGGTTGATTATCCTGACCGATTGGAAAGCCTTATTTTATCCAACAATGTCGCTTATGATTCCTGGCCGATTAAAGAAATGATGCAGTTAGGGCATCCGTCATGGACAGACAAACCTGTTCAGGAAGTGAGTGACTTTCTGAAAAAGGCATTTCAAGATGGCATCTTAAACAAAGAACAGAAGACAGATGCATTTCTTGAAGGAATCGTAGAGCCATATCAAAATGAAGAAGGCAAGAAGAGTATGGTTCGAAATGCTGCGGCGTTAAATACGAATGAGATAACGAGGTTGACCCATAAGTTATCCGGAATTCCACATCCTACGCTCATTTTATGGGGAGTACAGGATCCCTGGCAGAAATTAAAATTCGGCGAAAAACTTCAAGAAGATATTCCTGACAGCAAGCTGCTGAAGATAGAGCATTCCGGCCATTGGCTGCCGCAAGATGCCCCTAAGGAGTTCGCTGAAGAAATTAAAGGTTTTCTTCAAAAGAATGAATAATAGAAGGAACCCTCTCCAAATCTATCGGAAAACTTTTCCCTGGTAGTTCGGGAAAGGATTTTTAATAATAGGAATTGCTCCAGTAAAGTAACCTACGTTACAGTTTTCTTTCCAACAATCTCATATGCTGCTGTTGAAAAGAATTGTAAATGCTAACAAAGGAGTGGTTTCAATGTTCGAAAAAATCTTATCAGAAGAGCAATTCAATAACGCCATCAGCAAAAAAGATCAGCCGGTCCTTATAAAATTTTTCGCAGACTGGTGTCCGGACTGTAAGCGGATGGATATGTTCATGGGGGAAGTTCTGGCGGATTTCCACAATATCTCTGCGTATTCCCTCAATAAAGATCAATTTGAAGAAGTTGCGAATAAACAGGATGTAATGGGGATACCGAGTCTGCTGGTTTTTCAAAACGATCGGAAGTTGGGTCATCTTCACAGTGCCAATGCTAAAACGCCTGATGAAACAAAGGGATTTCTCCAGGAGTTTTTTTCTTAAAGATTTACATTACACGAAAAGGAGATGTATAACATGCAGAGAACATTTGATCTCATCGTAATTGGAACCGGTTCAGGCGGGTCGGCCGCCGCGATGAAATGCAAGAAAGCCGGATGGGAAGTAGCCATTATCGACTCGAGACCATTTGGAGGGACTTGTGCTCTTCGGGGATGTGACCCCAAAAAAGTGCTTGTTGGCGCTGCAGATATGATTGAAAGTGCCGAGAGAATGAAAGGAAAAGGAATCACATCCACTCCCTCGATTAATTGGCAGGAATTGATGGCTTTCAAGCGGACTTTCACAGAACCGGTATCAGCAAACCGGGAAAAAGGGTTTGAAAAATCTGGAATTTACACCTTCCATGGCCAAGCGTCCTTTACAGGCGAAGATACAATCCGGATAGGGGGAGACGTTCTGACAGGGAAAAAAATCTTGATAGCAAGTGGTGCAAAACCTGTTTCCCTGCCGATTGCGGGTTCAGAACATCTGATTCACAGTGACGAATTCCTGGAGTTGGATGAATTACCGGCAAGATTAATCTTTGTGGGTGGTGGATACATTTCCTTTGAGTTTGCCCATATTGCTGCCCGGGCCGGAGCTGAAGTGCACATCATCCAACGAGGAGAACGTGTACTTGGAAATTTTGAGCAGGAGCTGGTCGATTTACTGATGGAAAAGTCGAAAGAAATTGGCATACACATCCATCTCAACAGCGAAGTGAAATCGGTTGAAAAGAAAGCTGATTCGTTTATGGTGACGGCCATGACGAGCAAAGGCTCGCTCGAATTGGAGGGGGATCTGGTGATTCACGGAGCTGGGCGGATTCCGGCAATAGATGACCTGCAACTCGAAAAAGGGAACGTGGAATGGGAAAAAGGCGGTATAACCGTTAATGGTTATCTGCAGAGCGTCAGCAATCCCCATGTCTATGCCGCCGGAGATGCGGCGTCAACTGAAGGTCTGCCGTTAACACCAATTGCTTCAATGGAATCCCAAGTAGTGGCTTCAAACTTACTCAAAGGCAACGACCGTTCACCGAACTACACAGTAATGCCGACGGTGGTATTTACACTGCCGAAATTGGCTTCAGTCGGCTTCTCTGAAGACGAAGCTCGAAAAAAGAAGCACAACATTCGAGTCAATAAGTTTGATACGTCAGATTGGTATACGTACAGAAGGACGAACGAGCGTTACGCCATGGCAAAGGTAATCATTGACGAAGATTCCGATCAGATACTGGGGGCACATCTACTCAGTGAAGAAGCAGACGAACTGATCAACCACTTTGCGACGGCGATTCAATTCAAGCTGACAACACAGGACTTGAAACAAATGATTTATGCCTATCCGACAGCAGCGTCAGACTTATCTTACATGCTTTAAAATGATAAAGGCATAAAACTAAATAAGGTTTTTGCTTTTCGATTGAATAGCATTTGCCAGCATACCAGTTAAAAGGATTGAGTAGATCGTAGTGCGATACTCAATCCTTTTTCATATTCATTATTTGAGCAGACATCTATACATAACGTTTCAAAAGGAACTGTATCTATGAAATCCGGTTAAAAAGAAAGCAGCTTACTCCAATAGTTTATCTAAGTCTATTCCTTTTATCAGTTCCTCCAATACTTCTTCTTCACCTATCCGAGCTTCCACATCAGCAATCTGCGGAACAACTCCGATGACGGGTAGTCCGGTAGTTTTCTCAATCATTTTCAGGTTGTCTTTAACCCCTTCGGATGGACTGTCCGGATAACCGTTGATTATAATACCTTTTACAGTAAGGCCCTTACTTTGAGCATAGTGAGCAGTCAATGAAGTAGCGTTCAATGTTCCAACGTTAGCTTGAGTGACAATCACGATCGGTATGTTCAGATCTTTAATCAGCTCCGGCGTTCCGTACTGCTCATCAATTAAAGGAACAGCCAGTCCCCCGGCCCCTTCAACGAGCACCAATTCATGTCTCTCTTGCAATACTTGATAATTCCTCATAATTACTTCCGGATCAATGGGGTTCCCGGCTAATTGCGCAGCAAAATGAGGAGAAAAACGAGGCTCATACAAAAAAGAATTCAGCTGTTCATTTTCTTGTGGCTCATAAACCTTCCGGTAAAGTTCCACATCAGGAGCCAGCCATTCTTCCCCTTCTGTAATGGCTCCGCACTGCACCGGTTTATAGGGAACTGCATCTATATTCTGTTTTCGAAACGCATATGTAAGACACGTGGTAATAATAGTCTTTCCGACATTGGTGCTGGTACCTGTAATAAAAATTCCGGACAAAAAAATCACTCCTTACTGAGATTATCCATAGTATAGCGTACTTGCTTAATTGGAAATAACTTTTATGTTGGAAAGAAAAAAATACGTTTTTCAGCCGAAGAATTGAACGAGTCACTAAAAGGGTATACAAAATACAAAAAAGGTGGGGTTACTATCAAATACCAGGCTATCAATCTGAATGAGAAATTTTCTAAGTTCAATGAACACTGGTCGCCAAAAGTCATTGCTGAAATGAACGATTATCAATTTAAACTCGTCAAGATAGAGGGGCATTTTGAGTGGCACGATCATCCCGATACCGATGAGGTGTTTATCGTTCTCGAAGGTGAGATGTTCATTGATTTCCGCGATGGCCAAGTGAAAATTTCCCAGGGAGAGATGTTTACGGTTCCAAAAGGAATGCAACATAAACCTTTTGCGGACCAGGAGTGTCATATCATGCTGGTAGAGCCAAGGGGCGTTGTGAACACTGGCGATACTAAATCAGAATTCACAGCTGAGAATGATCTTTGGATTTAGTCCCAAAATAAAACAGGCGGAGAAAAAGAGACCCTTTTTCTCCGCCTGTTTTGGTGTGGAGCGGGATTGCCAGTAGCATGTGTGAAAAGGAAGAACAGGAAAGTGACTTCCTAATTTTTTAAAAAAATAAAGATTTATTAACCAAATTACGGTAATCTGAAAGAGATAGTACAAAAGGAGTGTGACTAATGGAGTGCAACAATTGTTCAGTCGCTGAGCTGAGGTTTGATATCAAGCTGGAAGGCGACACCAATCTGTCCCTGATGGATAAAGTCGTCAGCCACCTGGAACGACGAGACATGGAGATTACAAGGAAAGAAAATAGATTGCTTATGAAAGAACGCGGCGCACAGGAATTTCTGGATTTCTGTCTGCATCTGATGGAACCGGCTGGAGTGCAGTTTCGCATCGATAAAGGCGCGTGGCAGGAACTGAGTGAAATGGAACAGGTTTTCAAGACGGAATGGATCGATGAAGTCATCCGCAAAGAGCTGCTGGTGTGCCATTACCAGCCAATTGTTACGGCACAGGAAGAAGTATTCGCCTACGAAATGCTCGCCCGTTTCCATAACGAAGACGGCTCGGTCATTTACCCGAACGAAATTTTCCCGGCGGCCAAATCGCGCAGCCGGCTTTACGCGCTCGACCGGGTCTGCCGCATGGCCGCTGTCCGCCATTCCGCTGCAATAAAAGACGTGAAAGCGTTCATTAATTTCATCCCGACTTCGATTTATTCGCCTGAATTCTGCCTGCGGTCCACCATAGATTTGGCCAACGAACTTGGCGTGGATCTGCGGCAATTGGTATTTGAAGTGGTGGAGACGGAACAAGTGGATGATATCGAACATCTGCGGGAAATTCTCGCTTTCTATAAGAAGAAAGGATTCCAATATGCGTTGGATGACGTCGGCGAAGGTTACAGCACGATCGAAATGCTGGCGGATCTGAAGCCCCATTACATGAAGCTGGATATGCAATTTGTACAGGGCGTCGCAAGTGACGAAAGCAAACAACAAACAGCGTTGCGCTTCCTTGAGAAAGCCCTGGAAATTGGTTCTGTTCCGCTGGCGGAAGGCATCGAGACGAAAGAAGATTTTGAATGGCTGAAGGAGCAGGGCTACCAATTGTTCCAGGGCTACTATTTCGGCAAACCGGCAAAAGAACCCCAGGGAATTACCGCCGTTAAAGCCTGAAGCAAGCTTCTGGTGCGGCAATTGCAGCTGTTTCGGGTACACTGAAAGAAAAGGAGTGATGGCTGTGCTGAGCTTTGATCCTTACCAACAGACGGACCGTGAAAATTATAAATTGCTGATCGGCTCGGTCATTCCGCGGCCCATTGCCTTTGTGACGAGCAAATCAGAGCAGGGCATTGTCAACGCTGCGCCTTTCAGCTACTTCAACCTCGTGTCGTCGAATCCGCCGATGCTTTCTGTTTCCGTGCAGCGGCAAGGCGGCCAAAAGAAAGATACCGCACGCAATATTCTTTCCGGCAAGGAATTTGTCGTTCACGTTGTGGACGAAGAAAACGTCTTTGAAATCAATGAAACATCCGCTTCGTTGCCGCCGGACCAAAGTGAAATCGATGTGACCAAACTGACGTTGGTCGACAGCGAAGAAGTCGGTGTGCCGGCCGTGGTTCAGTCAAAAATCCGCTTTGAATGCGTCCTTCATCAGGCAGTCGACCTGCCGGGTGCGGACCTTCTTATCGGCCGGATTGTCCGAATCCATGTGGATGAGGCGATTTACAAAGAGGGACGCATCAATGCAGACCTTTTGAAACCGGTCAGCCGTTTGGCGGGTACAAATTATGCCAAGCTTGGTGAAGTTTTCTCATTGAAGCGGCCGGATTAACGAAGCAATTATTGATGTGGAGTCCATGGTGGAAAGCGTTGCTTTCCGGCATGGACTTTTTTTATATCGCGTTATGCAAAGTTCAAAAGCGTAGAGCGGATGTTTTTCGCTGTGCGAAAAACTCCAGGATTTTGAGGAGCTGCCACGAAAGTGGCGGCTTTTTCAAATTTTTCGTTGGATTTTTTGCTAAGCGCAACTAAATTGGGTTTAACCGCAACTAAATTGTGAAATTGAGCAACTAAAATAAAAAATGTGGAAAATATTTCAGATTATTGTTCGCTTTTTTCTATCTATAGCTTTGAATAATTGCTGACCGCACCTCAAATGGGCCGGACCGCCCCTCGCAAGCCGATTTCCGCACCTCGCAGACGGATAACCGCACCCCAAAGCGATCAAGCCGCACCTCAAGCCAATCAACCCGCACCCCAAATCGATCAAGCCGCACCCCAACCCACAAATCGCTCCCTCGCCGCCGGTTTTATTCAAATAAATTCTTAAAATATTTTCCAGCCGCTGCCAGATGTTCTATAATTGTAAGAATATTAGAAAGAGGATGTGGGATTGATGGAGGAGTTTGACTGGGTAGGCAGCGAAGAGCACTTTGTCGATCAGCCGGATGTATGGGAAATGAACAAGATGGTCGTCGGCCGGTTCGGCGGCAATTCCGCGGCCGGGCAGACAAAGAACGAAGACGGTTGCCTGGCATGGGAACATGCGGAGGAAGACTGGGAATTGGCGATGATCATGGATGCGCATAATACAGCTGAAAGCGCGGAGCTGGTGAGGGAGCAGTTTCTTGCGCACCAGGAAGAGATCAAATCGTTCCTTACGATGGACGTCAGCTTTGAATTTTTTCAGAGCTTCGAGGCATTGCTGCTGCGGATTTTCCGGCAAAAGGATTTTCTGGCGACGTGCCGGGAGATTCAGGGAGAGACCGCCTGTTTGATCGCCATCCGCAAGAGCAAGCACCTGTACTGGTTTTCGGTCGGTGATTGCTTGCTGTATCTCCATCACCCGGAACTGGCGGCCATGGGGCAATATCAATTAAACCAGCGCCATTTTTACGAATGGATCGGGCAACAGAACAGTTTTGACCAACCGGTGCCGAGTTTCAGCAGCGGCTTGCGCGAGTTGCGGCAGGGGCTTAACCATATCCTGCTGGCAACGGACGGCCTGACGGAATGTCCAGGTGAACCGTATGCGGATCCCGCAGACATCTTCGGGGAATTTGAGGACCTTTCGCAGGAAACCGGCATTCAAACGCTGCTGGAAACGGTGCAGCGGAAGGGTGTGCGCGACAGCGTTACGGTGCTTTCCTGGACAGTCGACATTGCGGAAAAACCCTTGTACGCCAGCAATCAGCAAACTGTTACGAAAGGGGAGAGTTGGGGTGCTGAGTAAAGTGACTGCAGCCAATCCAAGCCTGCAGCTCAGGGAATTGATGGCTTACGCGATGTCGGAAGAGAAAGTGGAAGAGGAGTTCCTCCGGTATGGAACAAACTCGCATCGATTCTTGTATGTGGCTGAAAACGAAGCGTTTATCGGCATCGAATTGAAAGCCGCTTCACGTTGTGAGATTCGCCATATAGCCGTTGCCGGCAACAGCCGAAGCCACGGACTCGGATCCCGCATGATTGATGAAGTTGCCAGGCTACACGGCATCCATGAAATCTTCGCGGAAACGGACCGGGACGCGGTGGGCTTCTACCGCAAAACCGGATTCAAAATAAAAAGCCTGGGCGAGAAATACCCAGGCCGAGAACGATTTTATTGTGCGAAAACTTTGCCTTCCAAATGGCGCGTGCAATTATAGAGCGGACATTGCCACGCCCCTTCGAGATTTTTCAGAATGGTGATCGAGGTGTTGTCGAGCAGGGTTTTCTTGAATTGCTCCGGCATTAAAGACTTAAGCGTCAAGCCGATCAGGCCGCCATGGCTGACGACCAGCACGCGTTTGCCGGGAAAATCTTTTACGATATCCTGCAAGGCGGCGGTTGCGCGTTCTGCAACCGCTTCACGCGTTTCCATGCCGAGGTCGAGCGAACGCCAGTCGGCTCCCCATTTTTCAAGGCGTTCCTCTTCTGTGGTGCCTTCGATTTCGCCGCCGTTCATTTCGCGCAAACGAGTATCAAAATGGCTGATGGGCAATCCGAGTTTTGCGCCGATGATTTCAGCGGTTTCCCTGGCACGCTCCAGGTCGCTCGCGATGATCAGGTCCCATTCCTCTTCAACCGCGAGGCGATCGGACAGGGCAAGCGCCTGTTCCTTGCCGGTTTTATTCAGCGGGATATTGCTGCTGCCCTGCGCAATCCCGAGCAGGTTCCATTCCGTAATGCCGTGTCTGACGATGCCGATTGTGGTCACCCAGATCAACTCCTTTATCGTTATTACTCTTTTCAGAATACCCCAAATTTCCTGTTTGCGCATCCATCAAAATCGATTATGGAGGAATACATATGCCCCAAACGACGACCATTTACAGCCAACTTCCGACCATCGAAAGTGAGCGATTAACCTTGCGGAAGCTTGAAGGGACAGATGCTGAAGACATGTTCGAATACGCTTCAGAGCCCACCGTATCGCGATTCATGCCATGGCAGGCGCATCAAACAACTGACGATACGAGGGAGTTTATCGGATTTATCCGCAAAGGCTATGTCAACGAAAACCAGTTGACCTGGGCCATCGAGCTGAAAAGCGAAAAAAAGATGATTGGCACCATTGATTTTGTCACCTGGCTGCAGAAACGGCAGCGCGCGGAAATCGGCTACACCTTGTCCCATCAATATTGGGGGCAAGGGCTGATGCTGGAAGCAGCCGAAGCGCTGATTGATTTCGGATTCAAAGAAATGAATCTCATCAAAGTCGAAGCGCCGATCATGCTGGACAATAAACAATCGCAGCGCGTCGCCGAAAAGCTGGGAATGATTCGGGAAGGTGTGTTGCGCAAACACATGATCATCAAAGGGGAATTTGTCGATCTGGCGATGTACGCAGTTTTAAAGGACGAATTTTATTCGCGTTAGTGCTAGGATGAAATCCTTATCAATTCAACTGTAAGGCGGGTGCTGTTTGATAAACTACAGAAGGGGGCGGCGCAATGAAACATAAAAGAATTTATTGCTTGCTGATCTTATGCATCCTAATTCCAGGCATGGCGGCTTGCACCTTTGCTCCTTACACCGTCGATAACGAGTTTACCGGAACCATCGAAGAACTGATAACGGAAGAAAAATTCCTGTTTGATGACAAATTTCTTGAGGTCAAAGAATATGGAGGGGAGTCAGAAGGCAGACGTGCGGGCAATATATATGAAATCCCTGTAGACAGCTTTGAAGAGTATGAAGTTGGGCAAAGGGTAAAAGTGACAGTCTTAACCAATTACAATGAAGACGTTTGGGATTCGGAAAGGATGAAATTCGAAATCACCATCATCGACTAGCCCTGTTCGAGCGCAACATACAAAAGGCGCCATCCCTCGCACCGCATAAAGGTGTAAAGGGTGGCGTTCGCTTTAAAACAAGATTTTAAAAATCGAAATTGCCTTTGAATATTTTGTTGACCGCAACTAAATGGCCGGGAACCGCAACTAAATTGCAGAATCGCGCAACTACAAATAAGATATTGGTAAATATTTCAAATTCATATTCGTTTTTTTATATATTAGCTCTGAATAATTGCTGACCGCACCTCAACAGGAGATAACCGCACCTCGCAACCCGATTTCCGCACCTCGCAGACGGAAAACCGCACCCCAAACGACTCAAGCCGCACCCCAACACAATCCACCCGCACCCCAACACAAAAAACGCCATCCCTCCCACTGCATAACGGTGAACAAGGATGGCGTTTGCTGTAAAACAGCTTTATTAAAAGTCGAAATTATCCGGATCCGGACCGATGCGGCGGTTTTCATTCAAAGCTGAAATGCGCTCCATGTCTTCGCCGATCAACTCGAAATCGAATATTTGGGCATTCTGGATGATGCGATGTTCTTTGTTGGATTTTGGAATGGTGACGACACCGTTTTGAAGGTTCCAGCGCAGGATGACCTGGGCCGGCGTTTTTTCGTTTTTCATCGCAATTTCCCCAAGTACGGGATCATCGAGAAGCTGGCCCTGCATCAACGGCGACCAGGCTTCCAGCTGGATGTTGCGGGCTTTGCAGAATTCGTGAAGCTCTTTCTGCGTAAGGCGTGGATGGTATTCGACCTGATTGACCATCGGCACAATTTCCGCGTCCGGCAATAAATCTAGCAGGTGGTGGATTTGGAAATTGCTGACGCCGATCGCTTTGACGCGGCCGTCTTTATAGAGTTTTTCCAGTGCGCGCCATGCGTCTTTGTATTTGCCTGCAACCGGCCAGTGAATCAGATACAGGTCAAGGTAATCCAGCCCCAATTTTTCAAGGCTCGTTTCAAACGCCGCAATTGCGGAATCATAGCCCAGATCGGAATTCCAGACTTTGGACGTGATGAAAAGGTCTTCACGCGCCAGGCCCGTTTCTTCGAGTGCTTCGCGGATTCCTTGGCCTACGCCCGCTTCATTGCCATAAATGGCGGCCGTGTCGATACTGCGGTAGCCATTTACAATCGCTGTCCGGACGGTATCCGCTGCATCGGAACCGTTCTCGACTTTGAATACGCCGAGGCCGACCCACGGCATTTCCACACCGTTATGCAAAGTGCTTGCAGAAGTTAAGTTTTTCATCGTTCGATCACCCCCCAATCAGAGAATCGTGTGCCTTTCAATATACCCGCTCATGCGAATAAAAAAACGGGTTTTCCAGTTTGCGGCAGCTGTGCTACTCTTTTGCAGCCTGCCGTTTCTTTTCGGTTTTATCGATTACATTCGTTCCGACGAGGTCGCCGGTTACGTTCAGCATCGTTGCGCCCATACCGACAAGTGCGTCAATCGCAGTCAATAGCGCGACCGCTTCCATCGGCAGTCCGAGCTGTACAAAGACGGTGGCGATCATGACAATGCCCGCCCCCGGTACACCGGCTGTTCCGATGGACGCAAGCGTACCGATCAGTACCACCATCAGCATATCCGGCAAGGACAAGGGGTTGCCGGTAAGGTTGGCGGCGAAGACCGCGGACACCGCGATGCGGATGGCGGCGCCGTCCATATTAATGGTTGCGCCGAGCGGCAGGCTGAAGCCGTATAAGCTTTTCGACAAGCCGAGGCCCCGTGCGGCATCAAGCGTCAGCGGCAAGGTGCCGGAGCTGCTTTGCGTGACGAATGCCGTCAGCATCGGTGTCCGCGCATGCCGGAAAAAGAATCCCGGTTTTATTTTAAATGCAATCAGCACCAAAGTGTAAATCGTAATCTGCACGGCGATGGCGACGTATAACACGAGTACCATTTCGCCAAGCTCCAGCAGCGTGTTGAGCCCCTGGCTGCCGACCACTTCCGCCATGATGGCAAAAATGCCGATCGGCACGTACTGCAGGATCACTTTCAACACGACGATGGTCGCTTCGTTCAAACCATTCACGGTTTTGTAGAGGTGTTCCCCGAGATCGCCGAGATCCGAAGAACCGCGCATATAGGAAATCGCCAGGCCGAACGCGAATGCGATGAAAATGATGCCGAGCAGGTTCATTTCCGTGAAGGCGATGAAAATATTCGACGGCACAATGTTCAGCAGCACAGAGATGAAACCGGGATTGTCCGGCACATCGAAGGTTGCATCAATCGGAAGCGTCATTCCCGAACCCGGCTGGAACAGGCTCGCCACCGAAAGGCCGACAATGATGGCGAAAGCGGAACTCAAAATGTAATAGAGAAAAACCTTTCCGCCCATGCGGCCAAGGTCATTCAAGTGGCTTTGGTTCACACCCACCATCAAGGTGAAGAGGATCAGCGGAATGATCAGGAAGGTCAGCAGGCTCAGCAGCAAATCGCCGAGCGGCGCCAGTACCGCGGCATCTGCGCCGAAAATCAGTCCAACGGCGACACCGAGCACCAAAGCAATAGTGATTTTAACAATCAATGATGTATCTAAATAAGTTCTCCATAAAGCTTTCATGAGGGGCCTCCTTTAAAGTTATTGCCAAATAGTTTAATCCGTATCAAAATACTTGGAATTATTCATTACGATAGAGGAAGGGACGGTGGGTGTCAAAAGCATTGCTCAGGAAAATGGCCGGTTCACAAAAAATTAGCCTATACAGCAACAGTGCCAAATGCTATCCTAATAAAAACCAAATGCGAAGAAGAGAAGAGTACGCAAGATCCACCTTTCACAAGAGACCCCCGGCCGCTGAAAAGGGGGAAGGGCGGAATGCCGAACCAAAACTCTGAGCAGCGCGCCGGAACCGAGGATCGGGGGTGGCGCGCCAGGAGCTCCTGTTACCGGGCAAAAGTATAAGCAGATACTGTCTGCCGTACTTACTGAGATCGGCATGGCGACATGGCGATGAACTGGAGTGGCACCGCGAACCACAACCGCCTCCAAGACGAAATGTCTTGGAGGCGGTTTTTTTATGGCCGCATCCGGGAGCGGAGGAGCGCGAAGGGATGAAATTGAACGCTTGGAAAGACCCATTGATCCTATTGGCGGCCATCGGCATTTCGAATATCGGGGCATGGATTTACCTGATTGCCCTCAATCTGAGCGTGCTGGCAATGACGGACGGCTCGGCGCTCGCGGTGGCTGGACTGTACATGACCGTTCCGCTCGCTGCGATTTTCACGAACTTCTGGGCCGGCAGCCTGATCGACCGGCTGAACAAGCGCAAGCTTCTGATCGGGCTCGATCTGTCACGCGCGGCACTGGTATTGCTATTGCCGCAATTCGATTCTTTAGCGCTCATTTACGCCACGGTTTTTGTGCTTGGCATGGCGGGTTCAATTTTTGCGCCAGCGTCGATGGCTTACGTGACGCTGTTGCTGAAACCCGAGCAGCGCCAGCGCTTCAACGCTCTGCGCAGCCTCGTCGGTTCCGGTGCTTTTCTCATCGGTCCCGCGGTCGCCGGCGCATTGCTCGCCATCGGCAGTGCGGATTTTGCCCTCTACAGCAACGCCGCCGCTTTATTCCTGGCCGCCGCGCTGACCGTGGTGCTGCCGAACCTCGATGGCAATAAAGCCGAAAGCGCCGTTGAACCCTTGAACTTGAAACTGATCCGGCAGGACGTCGCTGCGGTCATCGGCTTCAGCCGGCAAAACACTTACGTTGCGGCAGTCTACCTGGCATTCAGCCTGTTCATGGTGCTGGCGACCGCATTGGATTCACTCGAAGCCGCTTTCTCCATCGGGGTGCTCAGCCTCAGCGAACAGCAATACGGTTTTCTCGTCAGCATCGCGGGTGCCGGAATCGCTGCCGGTTCGCTCATAGCCGCTGTGCTCAGCAACCGCCTTCAGGTGCCGTTTCTGATAGGCGGCGGAACGGCCTTCGTTTCTGCCGGCTATCTGATCTACGCATTTTCCGCAGGTTTCTGGGGAGTCGCAACAGGCTTTTTCGTTCTGGCCTTTGCGCTCGCTTTCGCCAACACCGGCTTCCAGACTTTCTACCAGGACAACATTCCGGTCGCCATGATGGGACGCATCGGCAGCATTTACGGACTGGTCGAAGCCGTATTTATTATCCTGCTGACGTTCAGTTTCGGTGTGACTGCTGATTTATTGGCCATCCGGCCGGTGATTGTAGTGGGTTCTTTGCTGATGCTGGCGGTGAGTGTGGGCTTAGGGTTGTATATGAGCGGGAAACGGCTCGCTGCGAATAAAAAGTACCGAAAAAATGCTGCCAGACTTGATGGTGATTTTCGCTAAAGCAAAAAAATCCCCACCTTTTCAGCGGGGATTCAGTACTATAATCTTTTCAGTGCCATCGCTTCACGCATATCCTGCAGCGATTGCTTGCCGGCGTCGCTGCGCGCAATCATCAGGTTCGTGTAAAGCGCATCGATCAGGCTCAGCTGGGCAATGCGGGAAGACAGCGCCTCCGAACGGAAATCAGTTTCCTCCGATACGGTATACAGGCACATATCCGATTCTTTCGTCAGCGGGGATTTCGCGAAATTCGTCACGCAGATGATTGCCACGCCTTTGCTCCTCAGCACGTGCAGCACATCCAGAATATCGCGCGTCGAACCGGAATGCGAAATGACGATGGCGACATCCTGCTCGTTCATCTGGGAGGCGGACATGACCTGGACATGGGCGTCGAGGTTCATCGCCACCGGCAACCCGAGCCGGATGAATTTGTGGTAGCCGTCCATCGCGACGCTGGCGGAGCCGCCGTTGCCAAAGAACTCCACTTTGCGCGCATTGAGTATCGTCGAGACCGCTTTTTCCATCGTTTCGCCGTCGACAATCTGCAGCGTCGCTTCCAGCGTCTTGATATTGGAACGGAAGACTTTATCCGCTACCGTTTTGACTTCGTCACCTTCTTCGATCTGTTCGTGGATGTCTTTCAGCGGTGTTACGACTTCTGAAGCGAGCGAAATTTTAAAGGCCTGGAAACCTTTGAAACCGATACGCTGGCAAAAACGGAAAATGGTGGATTCTGCGATATTCAATTCGTCCGCAATCTGGTTGATCGTCAAATGGATAATGTTGCGTGGATCATTCAAAACAAAATCAGCGATTTTCTTTTCCTTGTCACTGAATTGCGAATAGCTGCCGCGTATGGCCGCAAGCGCAAATTTCTGCTCTTTCATAGTAAGTTCCTCATTTCTGGACCGTTTCATACCGACATTATACTACACTTCCCTTGTTTAAGGAAAAAAATTTGATATAATAAAACCACTACGGAAAAATTTTCTACGAGGAGCGGTTAAAATGGAAATTGGTTTGATTGGACTAGGAAAAATGGGCTTGAACCTTGCCTTGAATTTAACAGATCACGGACACAAAGTGGTTGGATACGATAATTTCGCGACATTTGAAGATGACAGCTTCAAGCGGGCTTCTTCTATAGAAGAACTGGTCAACAGTTTGGAAGCACCGCGCACCATCTGGTTGATGGTACCGGCGGGTGACATCACGGAAACGGTCATCGGCGAATTGCTGCCGTTGCTCCAAAAAGGCGACACACTGATCGACGGAGGCAACTCGAATTACAAAGACACGCTGCGCCGTGCGGCAATGCTGCAGGAACAGGGCCTTTACTATTTTGACTGCGGCACAAGCGGCGGCACGGAAGGTGCCCGTCATGGCATTTGCTCGATGATTGGCGGAGACGAAGAAAAGTTCAAGGATATCGAACAGGTATTCAAGGATATTTCCGTTGAAAACGGCTATCTGTACACGGGCAAAGCCGGCAGCGGCCATTTCCTGAAAATGATCCACAACGGCATCGAATACGGTATGATGCAGGCGATTGCAGAAGGGTTCGATATCCTCAGCAAAAGCCAATTCGATTACGATTACGAAGAAGTTGCGGGCGTATGGGACAACGGTTCCATCATCAGCTCATATCTGATGGGCCTCACACAAAATGCATTTTCAAAAGATGCCAAGCTCGACGGCATCAAAGGCGTCATGAACTCTTCGGGCGAAGGCCAGTGGACCGTTGAAACGGCGCTTGACCTGAAAGTGCCGGCACCGGTCATCACCATGTCATTGATGATGCGCCACCGTTCACAGGAAGAAGACACGTTTACAGGCAAAGTTGTCGCGGCACTGCGCAACGAATTTGGCGGACACGCAGTCGTGAAGAAATAAAAACTGACGGCGACACCGGTTTTATTCGCGTATAATTTGAGTATCAGAAGAGGAGGGTTCCAATGGCTGAACCATCACATTATCTTGGAGTGGACATCGGGACGACTTCGACGAAAGCCGTTCTGTTCAATAAAACCGGCGATATCCTGGCGACGGAGACAATTCTGTATCCATTGTATACGCCCACGCCGCTGACAGCGGAACAGGATCCGGAAGAAATTTTCCGTGCCGTTCTTGGGACGGTGGGGGAAGCAATCCGCAAAAGCGCCATCGATCCGGCAACGCTGAAATTGGTATCATTCAGTTCGGCAATGCACAGCCTGATTGCGGTCGGAGCAGAAGATCAATTATTGACTGAAAGCATCACCTGGGCGGATTCGCGCGCTGCCAAACATGCCACCCGCATCAAAGAAGAAATGGACGGCCATGCGATCTACCTGCGCACCGGCACGCCGATCCATGCGATGTCACCGTTATCCAAAATCGTCTGGCTGAAAGAAGACAAGCCGGAGATTTTCGAACAAACGGCGATGTTCGCAGACATTAAGAGCTTCGTATTCCATAAATTATTCGGTGAATACGTCGTCGATCATTCAATCGCCTCAGCGACCGGCTTGTTCAATCTCGAGAATCTCGATTGGGACAGCGGCGCGCTTGAAGTCGCTGGAATCGATGCCGGCCAGTTGCCGAAACCGGTGCCGACGACACAGCAGATGAGCGGGTTAGCGACTGAATATGCCGCTTTCATGGGTATTCCAAAAGACGTGCCGTTCGTCATCGGTGCAAGCGACGGTGTACTCGCCAATCTTGGCGTCGGTGCCATCGACCCGGGTGTCGTCGCTGTAACCATTGGCACGAGCGGAGCTGTGCGCACCGTTTCTCCGGTGCCGAAAACTGATCCGAAAGGGCGGACATTCTGTTACGCGCTTACCGCCGACCATTGGGTCATCGGGGGAGCTGTCAATAACGGCGGCATCATTCTCCGCTGGCTGCGCGACGAATTTGCGGCTGCGGAAGTCGAAACGGCCAAGCGCCTGTGCATCGATCCGTACGACGTGCTGACGCGCATCGCTTCAACCGTTAATCCGGGTTCGGATGGGCTGCTGTTTCATCCCTATTTGACAGGTGAACGCGCGCCGCTTTGGGATTCTAATGCCCGTGGCTCGTTTTTCGGCCTGAGCATCCATCATGAAAAGCAGCATATGATCCGTGCCGTGCTCGAAGGCATCGTCTACAATCTATATACCGTTCTGCTCGCGGTCGAGGAATTGACCGGCGAACCGAAATTGATCAAAGCATCCGGCGGCTTTGCCCGTTCAGAAATGTGGCGTCAGCTGATGGCCGATGTCTTCGGCCAGCCCGTCACCGTTCCCGAAAGTTTTGAAAGTTCGTGCCTCGGCGCCGTCGTTCTCGGCATGTATGCGCTCGGTGAAATCGACGACTTCAGCATCGTCGGCGACATGATCGGCCATACGCATACCCACGAACCGGATCCGGACTGCACCGAAATCTACAAGGAACTGCTGCCGATTTTCATCCGGCTGTCACGCCTGTTAACAGACGAATACGCAAGCATCGCCGACTTCCAGCGTAAACACCTGGGCTGATGCGAATAAAATCCGGTACCCCGGTTAGATGGGGTGCCGGATTTTTTATGACAATTAAAGCAGGAAAAGAAGAGAGATTTAATAAAAGCCGATAGTGGAAGTTTTTCGCAAGGCGGAAAACTTCCGGTGTTGTGGGAAACCTTCGCGGGAGCGAAGGTTTTTTCAATTATATGGGGTTATTTTAGAGCGGAAGTGGAGTGGTTGTCTGGAATATTTCCTTTAATTATTTGGAATAAGATAAACTCTTTAGCCAAACGAACTTGTGGGCGATTAAATAATTTTGCGCGCGTTCAGCAGAATTTATCTCCACAGTAACCTACCCAGCTCCTTCAGAGAAAATAATTGGATAAAATCACCAGACTCACCATCGGCTTCATTGTCAGAAAACAAAAATTATTAACTATAATTTACCAGCTCAAAATGATACGATATTAGCAGAAACAGCATCGTCAAGGGGGAAGCGTGGATGGAGTTTGGGGTAATCGTAGTGGGTGCCGGATTGGCGGGATTGACGGCAACAGCGGAGCTGGCGGATGCCGGCAGGAAAGTGTTGTTGGTGGACCAGGAACCGGAAGCGTCTTTTGGCGGACAGGCCTGGTGGTCATTTGGGGGATTATTCCTGATCGACTCAGCGGAACAGCGGCGTATGGGAATCAAGGATTCAAAAGAGCTCGCCTGGCAGGACTGGCTGGGAGCGGCAGGCTTTGACCGAACCGGTGACGAAGATTATTGGGGATTGAAATGGGCGAAAGCTTATGTCGATTTCGCGGCCGGTGAAAAACGGGAATGGCTCGCAAAAATGGGCGTTAAATTTTTTCCTGTAGTCGGCTGGGCGGAGCGGGGCGGCTACCTTGCCGAAGGCCACGGCAATTCGGTGCCTCGTTTCCATATTGTATGGGGCACGGGTCCGGGAATTGTCGCGCCGTTCGAACGCCGCGTCCGGGAGCATATGAAAAATGGTCTCGTCGAATATCGTCCGCGCCATCAAGTGGACGGTTTGCTGACAGAAAGCGCTGCGGTCACCGGTATCCATGGATCGATTCTGGAACCGAGCGAAGCGGCAAGGGGAGAAGTAAGTTCGCGCAATAAAATTGGGGACTTTACATACAACGCCAAAGCAGTAATCGTCACGAGCGGAGGCATCGGCGGCAATCACGAATTGATCCGCAAAAATTGGCCGGAGCGGCTCGGCGAAGCGCCGCAGGATATGTTATCCGGTGTGCCGGAACATGTCGATGGCCGGATGCTCGCGATTACGGAACAGGCAGGCGGTCGCCTTGTTAACCGCGACCGCATGTGGCATTACACTGAAGGCATCAAAAACTGGAGCCCTGTATGGAGCCGCCATGGCATCCGCATTCTTCCGGGGCCGTCTTCGCTATGGTTTGACGCAACAGGCAAACGCTTCCCGTCACCGAATTTTCCGGGCTTTGATACGCTGGGGACACTTGAAACCATTCAAAAATCAGGCTATAGCTATTCCTGGTTTATTCTCACTCAAAAAATCATCGAAAAGGAATTTGCACTGTCCGGCTCGGAGCAGAATCCCGATTTAACCGGAAAAAGCATTCCGCAGGTGTTGTCACGGGTGAAAAAAGGTGCAACGGCACCGGTTCAGGCTTTCATGGACAAAGGCGAAGATTTTATTGTCGCGGATAATCTGCCTGATTTGGTGGCCGGCATGAATAAGCTGACCGGTGAAAATCTGTTGGATTTAAATGAAATCGAACGGCAAATCGCTGCGCGCGACCGCCAGCTGGACAATACATTTACGAAAGATCTGCAGGTGACTGCGATGCGCGGAGCCCGGAATTACAGAGGCGACCGTTTAATCCGTGTCGCGTCACCTCATAAAATACTGGATCCGAAAAACGGTCCCCTCATCGCAGTACGCCTGAATATCGTCAGTCGCAAAACGCTCGGCGGCCTGCAGACAGACTTGTCTGCGCGCGTGCTTAATGATGCCGGCCAGCCGATTCCCGGCTTATACGCAGCAGGAGAAGTCGCCGGTTTTGGCGGCGGCGGAGTACATGGTTACCGTTCGCTCGAAGGGACTTTCCTCGGTGGCTGCCTGTTTTCCGGCAGAGTGGCTGGACGGGCGGCGGCGGAATTCAGCGGCTGAAACTGAGAACAATCATAAATTCGATGGAAGGATGGTTGGGTGAATAAAAATTATCTTACTTTCACTTATGCACTTTCAGGAATCAGCATCATCATCGGCTTGCTGATGATTTTCAATAGCGGATCCAGGGGACAGTCCGTTGCGGCTGCTGAGTTGACTCGCCAATTTAACAGCATGGATACAGCTCAGTACAATATGCTTTACGAAGCCGGCATCAACCAATTTCTTGTCCTGGGAGGAATTCTTTTAGGCATCGGCTTGTTAATGACCTGTCTGCTGTCGTTTGTGTTATTGCTCAGATCCAAGCCGGAAGTTGAGGATGAACTTCATGTATGATGACCATCCAGAATATTCCCGCACATGGCTGCCTCTGGACTTTGAGTGGAAGTTTGTTTTCTTTCTATTGGGGATGGTCGCAATCCTGTTCCTCGTCAATTTCTTCCTGAAAAAAGTGTTGGGTGTCGAGAAACGGAATATATTCAAAGCGAATTATGTTAATGCCAGACATGAGAAAGTGGAGTTCTATTTGAATATAGCCGGGACAGTGGTAATGGTTGCTGCATTCATTTATGGATATGAACATGGGGCGCTGTATCCAATCTATGCCTCAGTCATTGCGGCGTTGATCGTCACTCTCTACAAGGCATATATGGAACGGAAATATGCAGAGAATCCGAGGGAATATATCTTCACGCTGCTGGAATTCCCTTTGATCATCCTGTTTATTTTAAGTTTTGCCAACTTCATGTTCCCTGAAATTCCTTTATTCTAAGAAAAGGATGAATTTAAATGAAAAATAAAGCGCTGCGACTGGGGTGGATCCTGCCGAATGTGCTGATGTATTTTCTGCTGATCGGCTTGATGGTTTTCATCGTCATAAACGCTGAAGAGCTGCAGGAAATAAACCAATTGATCGTCTATATTATGTATGCGTTATTGCTGGGCCTCGTAACGGTCGCCGGCAGTTTCAGAATTCGAAGCTGGATTAAAGAAGGTAAATTATGAAAGGCAGGAATCACAATATGCAAGAACAGCAAGAGCTGATAATCCGTCCATATGAAGAAACGGATTTTCCGGCGATCCATCAGCTGAACGAGCAGGAAGGCTGGAGTAATCTGGTGGCGAAACATCAGCAGACTAAAGCGGCGTGGCAAGGTTCGAATCTGGCCGTAGTGGCGGAACAGGATGGCCAATTGATCGGCTGTCTCAGGGCGCTGACGGACGGAGCCGTAACGCTTTACGTCTGCGAATTAATGGTAGAGAAAAGCAGGCGTGGCACTGGAATTGGCGGGAAGTTAATGCAGTATGTCCATGATTTATATCCCGAAACGCGGATGGAACTGCTCGCCAGCACTACGTCCAGATCTTATTACGAAGCGAAAAAGTTTCGTGCTTTTTATGGATTCCGAAAAACTTACGAGGAATAGAAGAAAAGCAGAATACAAGGAATCGACTGTTGTAGAATAGGCACTGAAGATTGGACAATAAAACAATAATGTTTCACGTGAAACATCTTTTTGTTCTTTTAGCACGTTTTTGTTCGAATTGATCAGTAAGAGGAGACGGTAAGATGCGGGGAGAAAAAGTTCATATCCGTTTTTTGACGCTGAAAGACGCACAAGCTAAGCTGCAGATGGAACTGGATAATAAAGAGTTCTTCAAAGAATTCTCCGTCATTACTGGCGAAGATTTCTATACTTTATTGATGCAAAAAGAAGTGATTGAACAAAGTACGGAGAACCGCGAAGCTGGCCGGGAATATAATTTCGCGATTGTCGAGAATGAGACCGGAAAATTAGTGGGCACAATCAACCTTTTTCGAATTTTTCGCGGACCGCTGCAAAGCAGCATGATCGGTTATGTCATCGATAAGAAATTCAATGGCAGAGGATATGCGACGGAAGCGATCCGGCTGGCTGTGGACTATGCTTTTCGGGAACTTGGGCTGCACCGGGTTGAAGCCGGCGTCATGCCGCATAATGCGCCGTCAATCCGTGCGCTTGAGAAGGCGGGGTTCGAGCGGGAAGGGCTTGCCCGTAAAAATGTGCAGATCAATGGCAGATGGCAGGATCACGTCGTCATGGCCATTATCAATCCGGAAGACGAATAAAGAAGCGGAACAATTGGTGAAGCGGGAGATGCTGGATGAAAAATAGAGACGACATTCTAAAAGGGATTGAAGAAGACGACTGGATGATGAAAGTGCTGCGTTCAGCCGAGAAGCTGCAATTGCCTGATTGGTGGGTATGCGCCGGATTTGTTCGTTCCAAAGTATGGGATCATCTGCATGATTACACAAAAAGAACCCCTTTGGGCGATATCGACGTCATTTATTATGATGAGAATAATTTGGATGAAGAACTGGAGAAAAACTATGAACACCAATTAAGCGGGCTAATGCCAGGGTTGCCATGGTCCGTTAAAAATCAGGCAAGGATGCACAAAGTCAACGACCTGCCGCCTTACCAGTCCTCGGTCGATGCCATATCACAGTTTCCCGAAACAGCGACTGCCCTTGGTGTGAAGCTGGATGGGCAGGGTAAGTTGGAATTGGCGGCGCCGCATGGGTTGGAAGGTTTGATTGGCATGAAAGTTTGTCCGACACCAGCTTTTAAAAAAGATGAGCGTTTGATGACTGTTTATCGTCAACGGCTTGAGTCGAAAAACTGGATGAAGAAATGGCCAAAGGTGGAAGTCATAACAGCAAAAGAGCAGGCATAAGGGGAGAATGACATGAAAATCGAATCCGAACGTTTAGTTTTTCGCCGGTATGTAGATACGGATTTTCCTTTTTTGCACAGGATGGCAGCAGATCCGGAAATGGTGAAGTATGTCGGAAACGGAGAGACGCGGGATAAAGACGGAGCGCTGCGTTTTCTTTACTGGGTTTATCAGGGGTATAAGGAAGATCCGAAAACGGGGCTGTTATTGCTGGAGCGGAAAAGCGATGGGGAGCCTGTCGGCCACGCCGGACTCGTCCCGCAAAAAGTGGATGGTACCGATGAATGGGAAATCGGTTATTGGGTTGCAAAAGATTACTGGTCTAAGGGCTATGCGACAGAAGCGGCAAAGGCATTGCGGGATTACGCTTTTGATGAGCTGGGCAAAGAACGCGCTGTGTCATTGATCCATCCGGATAATAAAGCATCGCAGCGGGTTGCTGAAAATTGCGGCATGAAATTGGAGAAGAAAAGCCTGATATCCGGCAGAACCGCATACGTATATGCAATCCACAAGGAGGAATGGAAATGATATTTCCAGTATTGGAAACAACAAGGCTTCGCCTGGTTCAGATTGGTCCAGAGCACATCGATGCGCTGTTCGGCATTTTATCAAAAGATGAAGTAACTGAGTATTACGGAATGGACAGTCTTCAAGACCGCGATATTGCGGAAAAAATGGTGTCGGCATTTCAAGTCGGATTCGAAGCGCAGCGCAGTTACCGCTGGGGACTGGAAGTGAAAGAGACCGGCGAATTTATTGGCACAATCGGGCTGAATAATTTAAATTCGGGGGCAAAGAAATCGGAAATCGGCTATGAACTGCATCCGGATTTCTGGCGCAGGGGACTGGCCAAAGAAGCGGTTCTTGAAGTGCTTCGCTATTCTTTTGAAGAATTGGGGCTTTACCGGATGGGGGCTGTTACGTATCCTGCGAACGATGCTTCAAACAACATGCTGACCAAGCTTGGCTTTAAGCCAGAAGGAACTTTACGCGGTTATTTATTCCAGCGGGGTACTTCGCACGACGCGCTGATTTTTTCAATGCTTGAACCGGAGTGGAAAGCGCTAGGGGCGAAGGAAGATGGCTGAGAGCTCAAAAATAACTTTGATGACGATGTGTCTCGTGCTCGACGGCGATAAGGTGCTGCTGATTGAGCGGCCGCCGGAAAAAGGGTTTCCGGGATATATCGGTGCCGGTGGAAAAGTGGATTATCCGGAGTCGATTGCTGAAGGTGCAATCCGTGAAGTAAAAGAAGAAACGGGATTGACCGTCACTAAGCTGATTTATAAGGGATTGGATGAATTCACCGACCTCAGTGAGAATTTACGGTATATGGTTTTCAATTATACAGCAGCGGAGTTCGAAGGCGAGCTGCTGGAAAATCCGCCAGAAGGAAAGTTGAAATGGGTGCCGGTGGCAGAAGCGCTGGAGCTGCCGATGCAAGGGTGGTTCCGTGAGCGCTTTCCATTGTTTTTCGAAGAAGGCACATTTGAAGTACATAAGCGATGGGACGGCGTGCAGAAAGATGCGCTGAAGGAATCGATCAGGAAATTATAGGAGATAGCGTTTTGGTTTGAAAGAATCGGTTATTTCTTAGGAAGTAATTATTTTAAGAAGGATAAGAGTTGTGCGAGTGTGAGTCACCCGCACAGCTTTTGAGCTATGTAGAAGGTGTTTCAGCCAGCGTTTCCGGTGCCGCCAAAAATGCCAGCAATTCTTCGCGGTCTTCCGGATAGGAAAGCGGCAACACGCGTAATTCCCCGGCCGGTTTCCAGGCGATATCCAGAATAAATTCGTCGGGATCCTGTATTTTAGCTTTGCCGCCTGTAATTTCAATGGCAAAATAATGGACTTCATAGGCAATGTTGAGGTGCTCATATACGCCCTTCTTTATTTTGATTTTCGCCCGGATTGCAGCGGTATAACCGGTTTCTTCTTCGATTTCCCGCAGCATGCATTGCTCGAAAGTTTCTCCTTTTTCGAGGCCGCCTGTGGGAATGGACCATTTTTGAGTTTCTGCAGTTTCACCTTCCAGAACCATCAATAATTGGGATGATTCATTTATGCAAATTCCAGCAGCACCATACCAGGTTTCCATCGTAGCCGCACCTTTCTCTCTTAGGGTTCTATTAATTGTTTCGACGCAGCGGGAAGAGTACCTTTTTTGTGAGAAAGAAATGTTTTTGAGTTATGTCTGAATTGTGCGGATAACTGTCATCAGCAGAATTATGTTAAAATTTAGGTAATCGAGATTAACGGAGGAATACATACATGTTAAATAAGCAAGGCTTTGATTTATGGGCAAACGATTACGACCGCACCGTTCAATTGAGCGAAGAAAATAATGAGTATCCGTTTGCGGGGTATAAGGAAATATTGAAAGGGATATTCAATGAAGCGATGCAGACAGAACAATCGAATGTGCTCGACATCGGTTTTGGCACAGGGGTATTGGCGGCAAAATTATGCGAAAATGGCCACCACATCGACGGCATCGATTTTTCGGAAGAAATGATCACCATCGCACAACAGAAGATGCCGAAAGCACGGCTCCTGCAAGCGGACATCACCAACGGCCTGCCGGAACCGATTGCCAGCAGCCGCTACGATTCGATCATCAGCACTTACGCATTGCACCATTTGACGGACGCAGAGAAAACGGTGTTTATTGAGACTTTGCTCGCGCGTTTAAAGCCGGGCGGCAAAATCTATATTGGCGATATCGCTTTCCGCACACGCGAAGATCTGGCACAGTGCCGATTGGATAGCATCAAGTATTGGGACGAAGACGAGTTCTATTTTGCTTACGATGAATTTGAAAGAGCGATCAGCCACATTTGCAGCAGCGAATTCCATCCGGTATCTCATTGCGGCGGTGTTATTATTCTATCGAAATCAAACACTGACGTTTCGTAACAGCAGTAAAGAATTGAAAAATGGAGGAATCCAGCCATGAAATTTGCAGTGATAACAGATGTCCATGGCAACGCCAGCGCTTTGGAAGCGGTGCTTGCTGAAATCGATGCTGCCGGTGATATCAGCCACATTTATTGCTTGGGGGACATGATTGCCATTGGCCACGAAACGAATGAGGTGCTGGGTATCCTGTTCGGCCGGAATGACGTATCCATGATTACTGGAAATCACGATGAAGCCGTGCTGGCGCTGGCTGCAGACCGCGAGTATCCAAGAAGCCATCTTCACGTTCTCGCTCATCATCAATGGATTGCGGACAATATGGACGCCAAGTTTATCGCAAAGCTCGGGAAATTGCCGCGTGTCATCCGTGAAAAATTCAGGGGCCACCGCGTACTTTTCACGCATTACCATATGGAAAAACGCAAAACGGAAGCGCCGATCAGCGAAGATCCGTTTTCACAGATTGTCGAGCCGAATCTTGACAGCGCAGAAAAAATGTTCAGCGGACACAATGAAAGCCTGATTTGCTTCGGCCATCACCATCCGCAGCATTTTTTCCATAACGACCGGACGATTTACCTGAACCCGGGCGCTCTCGGTTGCAATGATAAACCGGAAGCACCGTATGCCATCATCGAAGCGAAGGACGAAGGCTTTGAAGTGGAAATAAAATCAGCCGTTTACGACAATAAAGCATTTCTCGAAGCATACGATAAACTGCAGGTGCCGGAGCGCGATTTTATCCTGCGCATATTCCACGGCGGCCAGGCAAATGCTTCATTGAAAAAGAGATAGGGGAGAAAACAATGAGTTATAAAGAGGATTGCCCATACTGCAATTTTGCGGATGATCCGGAACAGCACATCGTCTTTGAAAATAATACGTGCTACTTTTTGCAGCATGATCGTCACCAAGACGTGTTGGAAGGGTCCGGCATCATCATTCCGAAGACCCACCGCGTGAACACATTTGAACTGACGAAGGAAGAGTGGAACGATACTTACGACCTAATGCAGCAGGCGCAGGAATATTTGAAGCAAAAGTATTCGCCCGATGGCTTCACTCTCGGCTGGAATGTCGGCGAAGCGTCGAACCAGTCGATTCTGCACAGCCATTTCCATATCGTCCCGCGTTACAACGATGAACCGTATGCCGGAAAAGGCTTGCGCCACTGGATCAAGAAGCCGGAAAATAAGCGGCCGCTGCATCAGAGATAATTAAAAAAGTAAATATTGTCATCCAAAAGCACCTCTCCATTGAAAGAGATGTGCTTTTTTATTTTCCTGCATCTTCTGAACGGAGAACCTTGAATTTTTCTGAACCAATAAATTTTTAATGGAAATTACCATTTTTGGGAACTTTCTTCCTGTTGGTTCGTAGAAGAGAGTGGAAAGTAAAACACGGAGGTGCACATCATGTCGAAGCCGGCAATGCAATTGGTGAATTTAAAAAAGACAATTGGCAATAAGCCGATTATCAAAGGGTTGGATTTTGAGATCAGAGCAGGCGAAGTGTTCGGATTTTTAGGGCCGAACGGAGCAGGGAAGACAACAACGATCCGGATGATGGTTGGATTGATTGATATCACAGAAGGCGATGTCCTGATTGAAGGAAAAAGCATCAAAACGGATTTCAAAGGAGCGATCCAGCATGTTGGCGCTATCGTTGAAAATCCGGAGATGTATCCATTCCTGAGCGGCTGGAAGAACCTGAAGCAATATGCGCGGATGGTCGAAGGCGTAACAGATGAGCGGATCAAAGAAGTGGTGTCCCTTGTTGGACTGGAAAAAGCGATACATGAAAAAGCAGGCCGTTATTCACTTGGTATGCGCCAGCGACTCGGAATCGCCCAGGCTTTATTGCACGGACCATCGATTTTGATATTGGATGAGCCGACAAACGGACTGGATCCATCAGGAATCCGCGAAATCCGGAAATACATACGCAATCTTGCGGAAAAGGAAAATGTGGCAGTTATCGTTTCCAGCCACTTATTGACGGAGATCGAATTGATGTGCGACCGGATCGGCGTCATCAAGAACGGTGAATTGATTGCCATCGAAGAAGTGCGGACCGTTGAAAACGAAGAAGCACTGAAAGAAGTTTATATCGAAGTAGAGCCGATGGAAACGGCGAAGACATATCTTGATACCCATCTGCCGAATGCAGTCGGGGTAGGCAGCAAGGAACTTTCCATGTCGGTCAAACGTGAAGAGATTCCGCAAATCCTGAAAAACCTTATGGAACAAGGCATCAGCATTTACGGGGTGCGCGTCCTGCAGGCGACGCTGGAAGATAAATTCTTTGACCTGATTGGAGAGAATAGCATTGAGTAATTTCATGAAGCTGATCTGGAATGAACAGATCAAATTGTATGCGAAAAAAGCGACGTGGGTCATGTTTGCGGTCCTCCTTGTGATTGCCATCGGCGGCGGACTTATTACTAAATTTTTCGGGACCGAATCGGATTTCAAGGAATACGGCGACAATTGGCAGACGGAACTGCAGGAAGAAAATGCACAGCTGACTGCCGAAATGCAGGACGAAGAATTTGGCGGCTTCATGAATGACATGATCATTGCCGAAAACAGTTACCATCTCGAAAACAACATCAAGCCGCAGCCTTATGACGGCTGGGAATATGTACTCGAGAACAGTTTCCTCACTTCGGTCATCAGCCTGTTCACGATTATCGTGGCAGCGGGAATCATTTCAAACGAATTTAAATGGGGCACCATCAAATTACTATTGATCCGCCCAATTTCGCGGACGAAGATTTTATTCTCCAAATATGTGTCCGTATTGATATTCGCTCTGACAATGCTCGTATTCCTATTGCTTTCATCCTGGCTCGTCGGCGCATTATTATTCGGACTGAACGGCTTGAATCCGATGGTTGTGCAGGATATGATGCCGGGCTACGCACACAATGACGTATTGGGTGAAATTGCGAAATCATACGGCTTCAGTATCGTGACTTTGGTAATGATGGCGACTTTTGCCTTCATGATTTCCGCTATTTTCAGAAGCAGCGGCATGGCAATCGGCCTGGCGATCTTCTTGATGATGGCGGGCAACGCAATTGTTGCGTTCCTGTCGCAATACGAATGGTCGAAATTCATCCTGTTCGCCAACACAAACCTGGCACAATACACAAACGGCATGGAGCCGATGATTCCTGGAATGTCGATGACCTTTTCAATCATTGTGCTGCTGGTCTACTTCGCCATCTTCTTGGGCGCAGCGTGGGCAGCCTTTACGAAACGGGACGTAGCAGGGAATTAATTTAAAATAAAAAATAGGAGGAATAAAAAATGAAACGTACAGCAGAAATCGTATTAGGAATTATCGGAGCGTTAGGTTATGCATTTATGGCGGCAATAGGAGGTTTTATGCTCTGGTTGCAGAACAATAGGGACTTGATCGAAACTGAATTGACAACTGGTACCGGCGATCCGTCGACTGACTTTTCAATGGAAGAGTTTGAAGCGATGATGGATCTGTTCGGTACAGGCGGATGGCTGCTGCTGGCATCAGCCATAGCCGCAGTTGTTCTCGGCATCGTCGCAATGGTCTTGCTGAAGGGCAATAAAAAACCGGTTGTTGCGGGAATCATCTTCATCGCGACTGCAATCATCATCTCGATTATCACAACGGGCATCGGTGTCATTGCAGGTATCTTCTATCTGATTGCCGGCATTATGTGCTTAGTGCGCAAGCCGAAAACTACGCTTGAAATGTAATTTTGGAATTGGAGGCTTTTCGCTCAGCGAAAAGCTTCCTTTTTTGTTTTTGGAGGTTTTTTGGAGAGGGGATGTGGGTTTGGGGGAGCAGTTTAGTGGGTTGGAAGGAGGTTTGCGGGCGATTAGACGAGGTTATGGGCGATTAGAAAAAAATGTGGGCGATTAAACAGATTTATGGGCGATTACTCGAAAATGTGGTGGATTAAAAAGTTTTATGCGCGGTTAGGAAAAAATGCGCGCGATTAAAAATCAATACGCGCGATTAGCTGTCACTTATGCGCGTTCCGCAAAAAAGCCCTCTGGAATTCAAAATTCCAGAGGGCTATCTCATAAAAGTTTACTTCTGTTGTCTCGGACGGATCAATATTTCATTCACATCGACATGCGCCGGCTGCTCGACGGCATACCCGATGGCGCGGGCGATGTCTTCCGCCTGTAAGAATTCCATTGAAGGGCCGCTCGAAAAGGCGGACAAAATATCTTCATCCGTGATCGTTTCCACCAGTTCAGTCGTGACGGCGCCAGGCGATATAATCGTCGCGCGGATGTTCATCGCAGGATCCAGTTCCTGACGCAATCCTTCCGTAATCGCGCGCACGGCAAATTTCGTTCCGCTGTAAACCGCGCTCCCCGGAGTGACATCATGTCCCGCCACGGATGAAACATTGATGATGTGGCCTTCTTTCCGTTCTTCCATATGCGGGAGCACAGCCGCGATGCCGTAAAGCACGCCTTTGATGTTGACGTCGACCATGCGGTCCCATTCGTCGATCTTCAGTTTATTCATGAACGATAAAGGCATCAAGCCTGCGTTGTTGAGCATGACATCGATTTGTCCGAACTGCTCAATTGTAGCCTCGGCCAATGCTTTCATTTCTTCGGCTGACGTGACGTCCGTTACTTTATAAGCCGCGCTTCCGCCGGCGTCTTCGATTTCCTTTTTCAATTCCACAAGGCGTTCTTCGCGCCGCGCCGCCAGCATGACGGAAAATCCTTTGTTCGCCAACTCTTTTGCTGCTGCTTGCCCGATACCGCTGCTGGCACCGGTGATGATTGCCGTTTTGCCCATTATCCATCCACTCCATTTCCATTTATCGAATTCAAATAGCCTTTAATTGAAATAAAACAGGCAAGAACCTCAAGAAGGTTCCTGCCCTTTAGTGTACGCTTGTCATTTTTTCAGTTCAATTTTAACGTCTCCGTTGATGTAGTTGGGGTAGGCGAATAGATCGACTCTTACTGGGTTGGTGTAGCCGTTGTCATTTATGTCTATACTGATATCCTGCTTGCCTTCATATCCCGAGGATATTCCTGATGACTGTATATCTAGCAACTCTCCATCGGCATCTGTAATCTTTTTATCGATTCCATATGTGTGATCCGGTTGATCTTTCCTTTTCAGAATCATTTCAATTCCGGAACGGTTCGATTCAATCAATTCCAATTGGCCATCTTTCGGACTGTGAAGCAATAAATTCTTATCAGTATCCACGAGGAAATAGGAATCTTCAATATCGACCGCCTGCATTTTATTGATGCGCAGATAAAGCTTTTCCGGCGTTTCGAAATAGTTGCTTTGCAGATAATAAACGATTTCGCCGTCCTCGGCCTCTCCACTTGCAGAGAAGCCGTTGGCGATGGAACTCCACGATTCACCATCTTCATCTTCAAGGCGGATATCTTCGAACTGTAGAATTTTCTTCGTGTTGTCGGGGTCGAAGGTAAGACGGATTCCAACCCGAAGCGGATCAATAGTTACTTCTTCTACTGTAAACTTCTGTCCTTCAACCTCTACTTCTTCATGCATTTCATACACGATACTCGGTTTCACATTCTCCGGCACTGTAAACGGTATGGAGAAATCGAATTCCTTGCCATTCAACTTAACTTGCAAAGCAAGGGTGAAATCCAAGTCCTCAAACTTGGTTGACTCTGAGAATCTATAACTTAAGACATCTTGAAAAATTTTGGGTGAACCTTCTTCAAAATCAGAATGGTGCCATGAAATACCATCAGGAGAAATCTCCTCTTGATTTTTCAGGGCTATCGGATTGATCCGAATATCATCCATCTCAACAGCCGACTCAATCGTATAAAAAATATTCATCCCCGACTCATCCAAAATAACTCCATCAATCGTCAGTGTCGCATTTCCAACCGTCTGTGACTCGCCAATAGGCTGATAATATTCGTTTTCAAATACAGCTTGTAGCCCTTTATCGTTTTGGATCAATTCAACAAATTTCTCCATGCCGGGAATCGACGCAACCGCATTGGCAAATGCGGGAGACACGCGGATTGTTGTGACCAAAGTTAAAATGAGCAGCGCTGCAGCAGCCAAACTCAGAAGCGACCGTTTCCGCTTGGCACGCGTCTGCAGTTTTTCGCGTTTCGCCCGTTCCAGCCCCTGCATAATTGCGCCATCTGCGGCTTCCAAAGGAAGAGGGACCTGTTCAAGGCGATCTTTGAAATCAGTCAATTTCTGTTCCTCTTTTTCATACATGATCCATCTCTCCTTTGCCTTCAAAATGGCTGCGCAATGTCCGCAATGTTTTGTGGAGCCGTGATTTCACAGTGCCTTCAGGAATCTTCTCGAGAGCTGCGATGTCTTTGATTTTGACGTTCTGAAAATATTTCATATAGATCAATTGCTGTTCGGCGGCCGACAAGGTGCTCAAAGCTTCCTGCAATTCCAGTTGAGTTAGATCATCCAATACTGCCGAATCAGCTGATTTCCCATCTCTCACGTAACGTCCGTCTTTCTTTAATTGATCCTGGCAATAGTTGATTGTAATGCGAATGAGCCAAGTCTTAGCGTAGGTCGGCTCTTTTAAGGAACCGATTTTCCTGAATGCCCGGTAAGTCGTTTCCTGCAGGGCTTCGAGCGCATCATGCTCATTTTTCAGGAAAGCCAAAGCCGTCCGCAGCAAGGCTTCTTTATGTATTTGCATCAATGTGACAAAAGCTTCTTCGTCACCTTCTATCGCTTTTCGGGCAACTTCAATATCGGCCACGGTCAACACCTCGTTTCTCTCCAGTTACACATTAGACACGGCAACGCCGAAAAAGTTCATTATGAAATGAAATATTTTATTGAATAGAAAAGCGAAAGTGCCTGTTCAGCTCTGAAAGGCATAAGACGGAATAGAGGCGCGGCGATCTTTGCCGCATAGCTGAGCCGGCTTATGTACCGAAGAGCTAGGCACTGTAGTCTAGACAAAGAAATAAAAAAATCCCGGCACCTAAACCGGGAAAATGCTATTCTTCTGCCCGGAAGCGCCGGGCTCTTTTTAGAATAAACCAATTCATGAACAGGTAGATCGGATAAAGGAGAAGCACCAGACCGTAGCTGAAAACCCAATGGATAGTCTCTTCCGCGGCATTCAGGGTCATGGACTGGAACCAGCCGAAAATCAGCATCAGGCTGAGCAGGCTGGCGATGAAAATGCTGACAAAACCAATAAAAAGATTCTCGGAAATTCTAGTGACGAACCAGGCAATCACCATACACAGGACAGCTGCAGCGGCAAGAAAGAAAATATATAAGTTCAAAACCGTATCCACATCCACCCGCATTCCTCCTAAAATCGTTTTGGATTTTGCAATGGGAATCCTCTGGGGTGTTTCTGTAATAAATCCATTCTACCTCATTTTCCGGAAAATAGGGGGTCTAAATTTATGCAAGTCAAAATATTGTGAATTTCATTGTAAAAGGGGCAATTGAACGGTAAAATTTACCTACGAATAATAAAAGAATATTGGAACAGGCTTACCGATCAATGGATTTTCGAAATACGATCAACTAGGAGGCTAATACGATCAACTTTCACTGAAATACGATCAACTTTATGATAAATACGATCAACTTCAGCTCCAATACGCTCAACTCAGAAAAAGCACTTCAAAATCAAACTCAACAGCAAGGGGTGAACAGCATGAAACAGATCATCGCCATGGGCGGAGGCGGATTTCTGATGGAACCGGAAAACCCTCTGTTGGACCGCTACATCCTGCAACAGGCAGAAAAAGCGAAGCCGGAAATCTGCTATATCGGCACGGCCAGCGGAGACGCGGAAAGCATGACCCAAAAATTCTATGAACGTTTCCGCAAGGAAAATTGTGTGCCCAGCGACCTGTCCCTGTTCAAACCGCCGGTACGCGATTTGGAAAGTTTTGTTTTGGATAAGGACATCATCTATGTAGGCGGAGGAAATACGAAAAATCTGCTGGCGCTCTGGCGGGAATGGGGATTGGATGACATCCTGCGCAAGGCATTGGACCAAGGAGTCGTATTGGCCGGCATCAGCGCCGGTTCGATTTGCTGGTTTGAAGAAGGCGTGACGGATTCTTATGGAGACGGGTTGGAGCCGCTGAAAGCGCTGGGTTTCCTGAGTGGCAGCAATTGTCCGCATTATGACGGCGAGCCCGAGAGAAGGCCGACATACCGCAAGCTGGTGGATGAAGGAATCCTGCAGGCGGGCATCGCTGCGGACGACGGAGCCGCCATCCATTACGTCGATGGGGAAGTAAAGAAAATCGTTAGTTCACGTCCGGACGCGAAGGCGTATTTTGTGTCTCCGGGAAAAGAAGAAATGTTGAAAACGGAATATCTGGGCGATCCAGCTACATCATAAAAGAAGGTGCTAAACATGAATCTCACTGCAAAACCAATGACCCAAACAATTGCTACTGAAATACTGAAATGGCGGTATCCATATCCCTATGATTTTTACAACAATGAAATGACCGAGGAGTCGCTGGCCGAAATGCTGGACGGCACATATCGGGCAGTGCAGGACGAACGGGGAGAACTATTCGGTTTTTATTGCACCGGACCGTCCGCACAGGTTCCGGCCGGCAGGAGAATGGGAGTCTATCCGTCCGGTTACATCGACTTTGGCCTTGGCGTAAAGCCCGCGGAAACAGGACAAGGAAAAGGCAGCGAATTTTTTGCCTATGTCCGAGACCAGATACGTGCAAGCCATCCCGACAAGCCCATGCGGCTGACCGTCGCGGCATTCAACAAGCGGGCCATCCGCCTGTACGAAAACTTCGGCTTCACTCAAGAACAGGAATTCAAGACCGATTTCGCGAAGTTTCAAACAATGAGAGAAAGTAAGACTGGCAAAAAGCTGTAGGCAAATGAGGCATGAAAAATGAGAATCACCTTTCAGACGGCTAAGGTAAAGGATGCCGCGGCGATACACGCTTTACAGGTTGCCGCATTCACGCCTTTACTGAAAAAATACGAGGATTACAACACGAGTCCTGCGACGGAAACGCTAGAGAGAACAGTCCGCCGCCTGAAAAATCCGGACAGTTTTTATTTCATGATTATAGCGGACGGTGAACTGGCAGGTGCGCTCAATGTTGTCCGAAAAGAGACGGCAGGAAGTTTGTGGATCAGCCCGATTTTTATAGGGCCAAAATATCAGGGCAGAGGCATTGCGCAACGGGCTATCCTGCTTGCAGAGCAGAAGTTTGCGAACAACCGGACATGGGAGCTGGCGACACTCGCTGAAGAAACCGGCAATTGCTATTTATATGAAAAACTTGGCTACAACCGGACGGGCAGGATTGAAAAGATCAACGAACGCACGACGCTGGTGTATTACAAAAAGGAGATGGAGCAGATGATCGATTTCGTCATCAAAGCGCAAAAAGGTTACGCGGATAAAATTGGGGAACTTGTTTCAATGCTGGAGCATGCCCGTGCCGTCACAATCTGGGAACTGGGCGGACTGAGCCAGGAAGACCTGGATCATCTTTCCGCTCGTGACAGCAACTCAATCGGTGCTCTGTTGTTGCATATCGCTTCCATTGAAAAAGTTCATCAGGTCATTTCTTTCGAAAAGCGTGATTTGAATGAAGATGAACTGAAAAAGTGGGGATCAGCGCTGGAGCTCGGCGATAAAGCACGAAGCGACATCAAAGGGCAGCCGTTGGAATATTACCTTGAAGAACTGGCGGAAGTCCGGCGGGAAACGTTAAAACAGCTGAAGACCAAAGACGAAGCCTGGCTGTTTGAAGAAAACAGCTGGCCGAATGACGTCGCCTACAATAATTATTACCTGTGGTTTCATGTGCTCGAAGACGAAATCAGCCACAGGGGCCAAATACGGATGCTGAAACGGAAAATGAAGCACCGCAGATAAAAGAACCAGACAATTACGTATCTGTAGTGTTAGGGAGGTTAAGAAAAAGGAGGGAGTTACAATGAAGTTACTTGTTGCGATTGTGTTAAACACGATATTCGGGTCCTTATTGATGTTTTTGGGTCCGTTTTTCGGCGCTGCCGATTTTAGGGTGCAGACGGATAGGGTAGAGTACAAGTAAGAGCTGATTTTAAGAAGAGGAAGTGGACCCTGATGATCGAATTGCGCTATTTTGAAAAGGCGGATTTCAACCAGATGATCGACTGGGTGGAAACGGCTGAATTGATGCTCCAATGGGGCGGACCGAGTTTCGTCTTTCCATTGAATGACTATCAATTGGAGGAATATCTGAAAGATGCCAACAGGAAAAACTCATCCTCCTATATATACAGTGTGGTCGATGTGGAGACAGAACGGCTGATCGGACATCTTTCCATTACCCGGATTGACCGAAACAATCGCTCTGGTCGCATCGGCCGTGTATTAGTAGGCGATCCGAAGGCAAAAGGAAAAGGAATTTGCGGCCAGATGATGCAACAGGTGCTGAAAATTGCCTTTGAAGAACTGGAGCTTCACCGCGTCACACTGGGAGTCTTTGATTTCAATAAACCCGCGATTGCCTGTTACGAGAAAGCCGGCTTCCAAAAAGAAGGGCTGCTGCGCGATCACCAGAAGTTTGGCGACGAATACTGGAGTTTGTGGGAAATGGGCATGCTGGAAGATGAATGGCGCGAAAACTCAGGATGAAAGTTTCCTGTATGTTGCAAGGTGAAAAAAAGCCGGAGCCACCTAAGTGGCTCCGGCTTTTTTTCTATCTAAGTCCCTGTAAATAAGGGAGTTCGACGATACCCCGGCTTCTTGTGAAAAAAAGTCGGCAAAAAGCCCTGTGAAACCAGTCCTTCGTCGCCAAACGTTAATTATTTCCCGGGAAATAAAAGTGAATTCGAAAAAATCTACTTCATTTTCTCGAATTCCTGCACCATCTGGTTGTAGTTCATCGCACCGTATGCGATGTAGGTGATTTTGCCATCGGCATCGAGCAAGTACGACGTAGGGTAAGCTTTTACATTGTATTCGGAAGAGACATCACCATTCGGGTCCATCAGCACCGGGAATGTCAATCCCATGTCTTCGACGAAGGACGACACATCTTCTTCGCTTTTTTCCGTGTTTGTCAGGTTGACGGCCAATATTTCGATATCCATATTGTCGTAAAGCTCCTGCATATCGGGCATTTCAGCCCGGCACGGCGGACACCAGGTTGCCCAGAAATTGACGAAGACCGGTTTGCCGCGGAAATCCGACAGCTTTGCCTGTTCGCCGTCAAGCGTTTGGAGCGTGAAATCCGGGGCGGTGTTGCCCACTGCAAGCCCGGTGTCTGCTGCTTCCCCGGCCGTTTCGGCAGGCGAAGCCTCATTTTGCTGTCCTCCGGAATTGCTGCCGGAAAATGTGAAGTCATAGACGGCCCATGCAAGCATGGCGCCGATGATCGTAAAGAATAAAGCCTTTTTCATTGAGATGCCTCCAGGAATTTAATTTGATTCGGAATGCGGTTCGTCCTGCGGATCTTTGATGAGGAGTCCGAAACACGCAGCAAGCACCAGCGCAAGGAACCACGGTTCCACAATATAACCGAACATAGAGAGGTACGGCAGCATGAGGCTGATGGCAAAGAAACCGGCCGCCCCGGCGCCGAGCACGATACTGATCTGGCTTTGGCGGCTGACACGGCCCTGCAGCACATGGAAGACTGCCAGCAAAAGACCGTAAACCGGCAGATAAGGGAAAGAAAATGGGTTTTCGCGCCAGATCAATTGGATGAATTCGTAAAAGAACGAAGCCGCCAAAAATACCTGCAGAAAGGAATGCGCCAGCAGTCCGCCAGCGATTTTCCGTTTGCGGGCTTTATAGAACAGCAGCCCTCCGGTAAACAGCGCTGCCAGATAAAAGGCTTCCGAATTGCTTGGGTAAGCAAGTACGGCCAGCGGGTCCCGGACAAACAAAGGCAGGTTCAACAGGATTTTTGCAAGCCACAGGAACAGCACGAAGTTGATCAGCTGCGAGGTGATTTCTTCAATCTGTTTCTTCCGCTGCTTTTGGGGCAGGCTGCTCATCAAATAGAAGACCAGAAACGCGAGCGCAAAACTGATTGCTATGATGGAAATGATGATTAATTTGCTGATGATTGCCATGGGAACCTCCGTAAATAAACTATCTATCGTATACTATACAGGGTATTTGGGAATTGGTAACGGATCCTGCTTAAAAAAGGAAGAAATATGACAGTTTATTGTCCACTCATCCGAACTGCAACCTTGGAAAGACAAGCGGGAAATATTGTCAGACTATTGCAGCTTCTGCTATAGTGGGAGTGTGGGCGGTATCCGAAGGGAACTGCACCGGCATTTATAATGCACTGCCAAACGAATACATTCTGCCTTGATCAATCAATGACAGGGACGGAGGAAACCAGCTGATGAAAGTCCTGTCCTTCTGTCCATTTTGGTACAGAAGGCTTTTTAGTTCCGGTTTTTTCCCTGAAAAGGAGAGAAAAAATGATGAAGAACACAGCTCTATTCACAAAAATGAAAAAAGAAGGCGAGAAAATCGCCATGCTGACGGCCTATGATTATCCATCAGCGAAGTTGGCGGAAGAAGCCGGCATGGACGTTATTCTTGTCGGAGATTCACTGGGGATGGTCGTCCTGGGTTATGATTCGACAGTGAAAGTGACGGTTGAAGACATGATCCACCACGGCAAAGCTGCACGGCGCGGGGCGAAGGACACGTTTTTGGTGGTCGATATGCCGTTTGCCTCATTCCATGGTGACATCGACCGCACCCTGCAAACGGCCGTCCGCATTTTCCAGGAAACGGAAGCCGAGGCGCTCAAGCTTGAAGGCGCGGATGAAGTGGTGGACGTAACCCGCCTGCTGACGCGTACAGGCATACCTGTCGTTGCACATCTGGGTTTATTGCCGCAGACAGCGGGGGTCCTTGGCGGCTTTAAAGTGCAGGGGAAGACTGCTGGCGCTGCGAAAAAGCTGATTGAAGACGCGAAGGCCTGTGAAGCGGCCGGTGCGTTTATGCTGGTGTTGGAGTGCATTCCTTACCAATTGGCAAAAGAGGTAACAGAAGCGGTTTCGATTCCGGTCATCGGCATCGGGGCCGGCAGTGAAACGGACGGTCAGGTGCTCGTGTACCACGACACCGTCAAATACGGTTCGCATCACCTGCCGAAATTTGTCCGTTCCTACGCGGAAGCCGGCGAAGTCATGAAAAATGGCCTGAGCTCCTATGTGGATGAAGTGAAATCCGGGGCATTCCCGGCCGAAGAACACCGCTTCACCATGAAAGAGGATGAGCTTCAGCAGTTATACGGCGGAAAATCCTGATATTATTGAAAAACCGGAGCCCCTTTGATGGGTGCTCCGGCTTTTTTTAATTTTTAATATAAATCGCTGTCGGCGTGGCAGCTCCCCATTTCCAGTCAACTGATGGATTCCAGCGGTTCGAGTGCGTGCAGGGAGGCTGACAGGCGTGCAGCAAAATCTTTTGGGCATTCGGTTGTTTCCAAATGCAGGCAGACGATATTCGGATTTGTTTCACAACGCTGCTTGAAATTTACTGGCAGCGGGATATCGAAATTTGACCAGGCCGCTGTAAATGCTGGAAGCTCCTCGGGAAGCAGGAGTATTTCTGCTTTGTTCATGGCGAGTCCATTTTTTTTGAAGTTCTTGAACGAAATATCCAATTCCAGTATGCAGGAAAAATATTTTTGTTCCGTGTGAATATCCAAACGCCTTTTCTTTTTCACCAGGCATCCGTTTTCGGTCAGTTCAATTTCCGCATCCAGCAACGAGGCAACTTCGTTAGCCGTTTCTTCCAGTTGAGTCATGTGATCCGCTCCTTTCAGATTATAGTATTAAATAACGCCATTAAAAAAAGCCACAAAGAATCCAGTGATCCTTTCCGACGTTGTATCAGCACAAATGTCTGAGTCATCCTGTCAAAAATCTGCGGTTGGAGAGTGCGTATGTGGAGTGGTTGGGGCCGGTGGAAACGCGAATGGTTTTCCAGGCTACTCTTTCTATAGCCCGTTCAACTGCCCTATTAAACCTAAGCAAAGAAAAATGATTCTTTTCTCACGCTGCAAATTTTCATATCCAACAGGAAAGAGCATGTGAAAAAGCCGCTTCCTTCCAACGGGGAATCGACTTTTTCACAGTAAACGCCTACTCTGTTTTTGCATCTGTCTTTTCAGCATCTTCTGCGGTCCGGACGACAAGGACGTCGCATTTCGCGTAACGGACAATGCTTTGGGAGATGCTGCCCATGATGATTCGCTCGGCGCCGGTCATCCCGGTGGCCCCGCAGATAATCAGGTCGGCATTGGTTTGTTCCGCCATATCCCGCGGGATCATTTGTTTTGCAACGCCGTATTTGACGATGGCATTGACCGTCTTAACACCGGCCTCTTCTGCTTTCTTCTTGTATTTTTCCAATAACTCTCTTGCGGTTAAATGTGCTCTCTTCGCACTTTGTCTGTCATAAGCTTCCACCATACCAAACGAACGGTTATCAACAATAGTGACCAAATTCAAAACAGCCTGATTGCGCAAAGCAATGCTGACCGATTTTCGGTAAGCCAGTTCCGCTTGTGGCGAGCCATCTACGGCGGCGAGTATGTGAGAATATTTTAGAGTCATCCAATCTCCTCCTTCAAACTCTTGCTATTAAGTCAATTCTCTATTCTCCTTGAATCTTCCTTCTTTCTATGATAAAAATTTAACATGGCAGTCAAAACTGTGATTTTATTTCAATAGGAAATAAGTGTGTAATTTGTGAGTCAAAAAACTATTAATATGCTATTCTTGTTGTAACATTATTTTGAAAAGGTGGATGAATATGAATGCACGGGATACAGAAATTGGTATAAATGAAGCACTGCTGGATCTCGCGACTATCCGTCACACCAGCAGGAAATATGAAAAAGGGAGTTACCTGTTCCGGGAAGGCGATCCGATCAGAGGCATTTACCTGTTAAGATCAGGAAAAGTCCAAATTGGCAAAGTGACGCCGGAAGGCAGGGAGCTGACCTTGAAAATCTGTGGGGGAAACCAGCTGGTCGGGGAGGTTACGGTTTTTTCCGGACCTTCCAAGTACAGGCTGGATGCCAAAGCCATCGAAGATACCGAATGCCTCAAGATAACGATTGAAGATCTGGAGGAAGCGCTGCAACGGGACCATACCATGGCAATCGCATTTATGCGCTGGACAGGCATCGACCAGCAGAAAACACAGACAAAATTCCGCGACCTTTTGCTGCACGGAAAAAAAGGCGCCCTGTATTCGACGCTGATCCGTCTGAGCAACAGCTACGGCGAAACCCACAGCGAAGGCGTTCTCATCGATGTGGAGCTGACCAATCAGGAGTTGGCCAATTTCTGTGGCATGACGCGAGAAGTGGTGAACCGTATGTTGAGCGATTTGAAAAAGGATGGCATTATCTCGATGAGAGACGGCAAAATCATAATCCATCAGATTCCAAGGCTGAAAGACGAAATCAATTGTGAAGAATGTCCGGTCTATTTATGTAAAATCGATTAACAGAAGCCAAACCGGAAACGGGAAGGCTTCTTTTTTTGGTGTGCCCGGCATGGGCGTAATCTATAGGGTGCGAGTCCCGAACTGTGAAGGCAGAAGTAACAGTTAGCCAAGCGCAAGGGTGTCCACGGCGACGTGGAATCTGAAGGAAGCGGGCGGCA
>NZ_VIFV01000013.1 GCF_007004625.1 Planococcus salinarum
TTGCCGCCCGCTTCCTTCAGATTCCACGTCGCCGTGGACACCCTTGCGCTTGGCTAACTGTTACTTCTGCCTTCACAGTTCGGGACTCGCACCCTATAGATTACGCCCATGCCGGGCACACCAAAAAGACACCCGGGGACTTGCTCCCCGCGTGTCTTAAGCTGCTTTCAGTTGTTTCCAGTTTTCGAGCCTTCTGTCCAAAACAAAATTGCCGAACGGGATAAATGCCACCGCGATAGCACCGATGGCAAAACGGAACGGCCATCGTACGGCGAAAGTGGCGTAGATCGTCATCAGCACATAAACCGTAAACAAGCCGCCATGAACGGCGCCTACGACACTGACCGCTTCCGGCATGCCAAACAAATATTTCAGCGGCATCGCAATAAACAAAAGAAGCAACAACGATCCGCCTTCAACTATACCCATAAAACGAAATTGACCTAACGCATTTTTCAAACTCTTCTACTCCTCACTCATTCTATCCATCATTATAGAAGAGGAGCTCCCACCACTACAAGCGGATTACGGGAAAAGCAGCGAAAAAAGTGGGCCATCCTCAAACTTCCGTCACATCTTCTCTCCTGTTACGGCAGAGTTTCATTGCAACTTGGTTATGCCAGCATCAATTCAGCTTCACAAACAGGACTTTCAAATAATTGCCTTCTGAAAATTTCGGATCCACCCGAAAATCCGGCGGCAGGGAATATTCTTCGACGATCGTGTACTTCCTCCCCAGGTCCTTGAATGCCCGGCCAATAAACCCTTTGAACTTTTTCATGCCGAATGAAGCGCTGTTGGTTGAAGCCACAATGACGCCGCGATCTTCTGTAATGGCAATCGCTTCTTTCATCAGGTTTGTGTAATCCTTCGACGTGCTGAACGTATATTTTTTTGAACGCGCAAAGCTGGGCGGGTCAAGAATCACAATATCGAACTTCAATTCCTTGCGCTTGGCATATTTGAAGTAATTGAAAACATCCATGACAAGGATGTCCTGGCTTTCATAATCGATCCCATTGACACTGAACTGTTCAATCGTTTTGGCATTGCTTCTCTTTGCCAAATCGACACTTGTGGTCTTGGCTGCTCCGCCGATGGCCGCGGCAACGGAAAAAGCGCCGGTATAGGAAAAAGTATTTAAAACCGTTTTTCCTTCAGCATACTTCTCTTTGATGGCCTGACGGACTTCCCGCTGATCGAGGAATATCCCGGTCATCGCCCCATCATTCAAATAGATGGCGAAATTGACGCCATTTTCTTTGACGATCAATGGAAACTCCCCGCGCTCCCCCGCTACAAAATCGTCGTCTTCAATGTACTGCCCTTTTGTATCAAAGCGTTTTTTCTCATAAATCCCTTTGAAATCGGCCACGTTGTGCAGTGCTGCGACAAGCTGTTCCTTGAACGAATAGACGCCTTCGCTGTACCAGCTTACCAAGAAATACTCATCGTAATAATCGATGATCACACCGCCAAACCCGTCCCCTTCCCCATTGAACAACCGGAACGCATTTGTATCCGGATCGTTGAAGAAGTCGCGGCGGCGACGCAATGCGTCAATCAGCTTCCGCTCGATAAATGCCTGGTCAACCTCTTCTTCTGCCTTTCGGGTCAATACCCATCCGACGCCTTTGTTCTGGTTGCCGTAATAGCCTTTTGCCACAAATCGCCCCTGTTTGTCTGTCAGCTTCAGAATCGTGCCTTCTTCTTTCAAAGAGTCGATGTCCTCAAGCGAATCTTTTGTGATCAGGGGATATCCTCCGGCAATCTCAACTTTCGATTTATCGTTCAACTTAATCGTCAATTCCTTTTTCATAAAACCTCATCCTATCTGCATAAACCCATTTATCATATAATAAGTGTAATACAAAGCCTCTCCCAATACACTTATTTCTACGGAAAAACAGGCGGGGAGGGAAGACTGTGATTTCAAGCACTGAATTCTGAACAACAAAAAAAGACGTTTTGCACTTTCTCTGTGCGAAACGTCTTTTGCTTATTCTCCAATCCATTCCCAGGCTGCTTCCATCTGATCGATATCGAAATGCTTCGTTTTGATGGAAGGCAGTAAATCACTGGCTTCAACCATTTTTTCAACTGCTTTGTCATCACTGATTACGGCCAGCTTATTGTATTGGCTCCAACGCTTGACATCAATTTTCAGCTCTTCGACCAATGCTTTGAAAGATGCACTTTCAAAATGATAGAGGATGGCATAAAGATTGAACTCCCCTTTTTCCGAAAACTTTTCTTGTATAACTTTATCGAGTTTCAATAAGTCATCTTCTGTTACGTGTCCTTCGATTTCCACTGCAATTGTCTCCATGTTTTTGCTCGGCACTAAAGTCAGCATTTTCCTGCCCCTCCCTGAATGTTATCGTATTATTCTATTCCCTATTCTCAGGCCGTCAAACTGACAGTTGTTTTCCAAATTCTACGGAGTTTCTGCACGCAATAAAAAAATGCTTTGAAACCCAAAGGGATCAAAGCATTTTTCAAGCTTGGCAATTTGTTCAATCCTGTTGATCAGCCGATACTACCCCTTCACCGCCGCTGAAGCGGGCGATGATTCCGGTAATGAGGATAGTGATTATTGCCGGCAACAGCCAGCCGAGACCTTCACTGTACAAAGGAAGAACCGCATCGTAAAAGTCGATGACCGCCTGCAGCCAACCAGGGTTTTCAAGGTTGAGGGAAGCTGTCAGCGTCTTCATCCCATCGATAATGGCGATAAAAAAAGTGACGAAGATTGCAGCCGCGTAAACAAGGCGGCGGTGCTTAAACAATGGAGACAGGAACGCGAGCATGATGAGCACAATTGCCAGAGGATACAGGAACAGCAGAACGGGAATTGAAAAGGCAATGATGTTCGCCAGCCCGGCATTCGTAACAACCAATGAAAAGACGGAGAAAATCACGACATAGATTTTGTAATTGATCATCGGCGTCAATTTGTTGAAGAAGCCTGCATTCGCCACAATCAGGCCGACTGCAGTCGTCAGGCAGGCCAATGTGATGATAACTGCCAGCAACAACATGCCGAACGTGCCAAAATAATGGGAGGAAGCGCCGCTCAAAACCGGTCCGCCGGTATCCAGCAGACCAAGCGTAGATGTGCTGGTAGCACCAAGATAAGCAATGCCTGTATAGACAATCGCCAAAAGGGCCGCAGCAATCACGGCACTTTTCAAGGTTGCAGCCAGGACACCTTTTGCCGACTGCACCCCCAACTTGCGAACTGAGGCGATGACAATTATCCCGAAGACCAGAGATGCCAAGGCATCCATCGTGTTATAACCTTCAAGAAATCCTGTCATAAAAGGATTGTTCACGTAATCGCCCTGTGGGGCACCAATTGCGCCCATCGGCATCACAGCAGCTGCCACCAGCAATACCGCCAGGGTCACGAGAATGGCCGGGGAAAGGAATTTCCCAATTTTATTGACGATTTCCAAAGGGTTTAACGATAACGACAGGGCAATGGCAAAAAAGATGATGGAAAAAACGAGCAAGATCATCGATTCAGAACTGCCGGCTGTGAACGGGGCAATGCCAATTTCATACGCGACTGCGGCTGTCCGCGGCAATGCAAAAAACGGTCCGATCGTTAAATACAGCAGAGCAGTGAAGACCAGGCCGTAAACCGGGTGGACCCTGCTCGAAAGATCACGCAAATCGTTACTTTTAGAAAAGCCGAGGGCCAATATTCCGAGCAACGGCAGGCCGACACCGGTAATCAGGAATCCGATGATGGCAATGCCGACGTCCGTCCCGGCGTATTGTCCCAATTGTGCAGGAAAAATAAGGTTTCCGGCACCAAAGAATAGAGCAAACAGCATCATGCCGATAATAAGGTAAGATTTAAAATTCAGATTTGTATCCATCCGGGTTCCTCCTGAGGACGTAATGCATGTGGATTGAACCTTTCATAACATTAGATGATTCGATGCGTTACATTAGCCATCTTACAATATACAAGGCAAAAAGCAACTGATGAAACCAGTATCTTTCAAAGAATCTGTCTTTTTTCCCTGGATTCCATACCATACTTTGCAGAATATTCTTCCCATGTAAAAAGCTGGAGAAATGAATGCTTTTTCTCCAGCTTCCTGCCATTAGATTAAACCTGAAGCCGGCTCAGCTGGAGCCGTTGCCCGCCGTATAGACTTCTTCAAACGGCTGCACGATGACAAACCCGTCACCCTGGAATTCCATTTGGATCGACTCCCCGCTGCCGCGACCGATAAACGTGCGGAAGCTGACGTCCGTCCGAAATTCCGGTGTCAGATTGCCCGACCAGGCGACTGTCGCATTCGGATCGGTGATAACCGGCTGACCGGCTTTGACCAACAGGGTCAGCGGCTCGTAATGCGACGTAATGGCAACCCGCCCCTTGCCTTTCAGCGTGACGTTGAACAAACCGCCGGCCATCATGCCCGCCACTTTCCGCATCAATTTGGTCTCCCATTCGATGCCGGGTTCGAAGGCGAGCAGGTCGTTGCCGTTCACCGTAATCGTCTCGTTATTCAATTCAAAAATCGTAATTTTCTTACCCTGATCAGCGAGGTACAGGCGTCCCCGTCCGTCGGCTTTCATCAACGAAGTGCCTTCACCTGTCAACGCTTTTTTGAACATCGTACCGAGACCGTGTTCCAAAACCCCTTCCCGGGCAAACTTGAGCTGGCCCGTATAAGAAATCATCGATCCGGCTTTTGCCCATACCAACCCATCAAGATTCACTTCCAGAATCCGTTCCGTCTCAAGTTCGAAATAATCATTTTCACGTTCGTCCTGTCTGGTTTTTTCAATGAATTCCCTGATTGTATAATTGCTCATGTCCATTCCTCCATTCTTTTCTATTCTATCTCTACGGACCAAGGAATGAAGAAGTTTCAACCATTTGATTGATCTTCTCTCTCTGTTGACCGTTTTTTCGCTTTTCGATTGAAATACTGTAGAATAGCTTATTATGGAAAACTGCTCAGGTTCTTTTCAATTCTGTAAGGAAAGGCGGCATTGGCGCTATGAAAATCTTACTTTTCGTTCTGCAATTCATTTTTATATACGGCTTCTTTCTGCTCGGGCAATTAATGCGCGAGCTTTTTAATATTCCCCTTCCCGCCAGCATCATCGGATTTCTGCTCATGTTCAGCGCGTTATCGCTGAAGCTGTTTCCACTGCGCTTTGTGGAATCCGGCGCAACTTTGCTGCTGTCTTTTTTGCCTTTGTTCTTTATTCCCGCCACTGTCGGGGTAATCGAATACATATCTACATTTGCCGGCAAAGGGGCATTCCTGATTGTCATCCTGATTTTCAGTACCTTGCTTACGATGGCCGCTTCGGGCTGGACCAGCCAATACCTCGCCCGCAAAACTGAAAAAGAACAGGGGGTCGAATGATGGAAACCTTGTCAGTTGCCTTTTTTTTCATCGCCTTGACATTTGCCGCCTATTTTCTGCTGAACCTTATTTACATCAAGTTCCATTATTCATTTTTAATGCCTGCCTTGACCGCCACTTTCATCATTGTGCTGTTCTTATTGGCCACCGGCATCTCTTACGATACCTATATGATCGGCGGCGAGTGGATTGACCGGCTGCTGGGACCGGCAGTCGTTTCTTTGGCAATTCCTTTGTATAAACAGCGGAAACTTGTACTTGATAATGTGGTTCCGGTGCTGGCAGGCATCTTTGTGGGAGTTGTCACCGGGATGTCCACCGGCATCGCTCTGGCAAAGGCATTCGACTTCTCCCATCTTCTGATTCTGTCCGTGCTGCCGAAATCGATTACTACACCCGTTGCAATGGAAGTCTCCGAACAGCTGGGTGGAATCCCTTCCCTTGCGGCAGTGTTCGTGATGATTGCAGGATTCACCGGCATTATCCTCGGTCCGGCTTTTCTCAGATTGCTCCGCATCGAGAGTGCAATCGGCATCGGAATGGGCTTAGGGGCATCGGCTCACGGCATCGGAACAGCCAAAGCTCTGGAATACGGTCCGCAGGAAGCCTCCATCAGTTCTGTGGCCATGTCGTTGAGCGCTGTGTTCGGGTCGTTTCTCGCCCCTGTCTTTGTGTGGATTTTCTTTTTATAACTATTTCGGATCCCTACAGAGATATACTGCATATTGCTGCTGCCATTTCCGCTTAATTGGCGTATAATGGAATAATATCAATCGTTTCAGAGAGGATAGATTTATTATGCCGGTTCCAACTAACCATTCAAAACCTGTTCGCAGGAGTGCAAAAGAAAATGCATACTTCCAACTTGAACAATGGATCATTGACGGCACCCTGCAGCCAGGGGAAAAACTGACGGATATTGAACTGGCCCAGGCTCTTAACTTGAGCAGAACCCCCATTCGCGAGGCGCTTCAACTGCTGGAGGTGGTCGGTTTTGTGAAAATGTATCCAGGAAAAGCCACCACGGTCACGGAAGTCTTCAAAGAAGACATCAAGGATTTGCTGCCCGCGCTTGCTGTTTTGCAGGCTTTGGCCGGAGAACTCGCCGTGCCGAATATCACTGAAGAACAAATCAGCCGCCTGGAGGAAACGAATTTTCGTTTTGCTCAGGCGATTAAAGAAAAAGACAGTTTCAATGCGCTCAAAATTGACGAAGAGTTCCATCGAATCATTATCGAAGCGGCTCAGAATCCTTATATCACTACCATGCTGAGTCGCCTGCAATCCCATGTCAGAAGGCAATTTTTCCATCACTCGCTTGAACTGACGGAAGTTTCCTGGAAAGAGCATGAAGAGATCATTCAGGCATTCAAGGAAAAAGATGCCGAACGCCTGATTTCTCTGTCAAAAAACAATTGGATCCGTTCCATTGAAGAAATGAATGCAAAATAACAAATCACCAATAAAAAAGCTGTTCGGAAGCAGACGCTTCCGAACAGCTTTTTCTTTTCTTTTCATCAGTTTCTCACAGCTTCAACATCTGCCCCTTTTCTGCTTGGGACGAGAAGACCTGTGACCACAATTGTCAGCACAGCCGGCAACAGCCAGCCAAGTCCTTCATTGTACAGCGGCAAGACTGTTCCGTAGAAATCGATAATTGTTTGAAGCCAGCCGGGATTTTCCACACCAAGTGTTCCGGTGAGTGTTTTGAACCCGTCGATGATTGCGATAAAGAACGTAACAGTTATCGTTGCCACGTAAACGGGACGTGCATGGTGGAACAATGACGATGTGAACGCCAGAAGAATCAGGACGATGGCCAAAGGATACAGGAACATCAATACCGGAATGGAATACGTAATGATATTGGAAAGACCTGCATTTGCAACGATCAATGAAAAAACAGAGAAAATGACGACGTAAATTTTATAACTGACTTTAGGGGTAAGTTTATGGAAGAACTCCGAATTGGCTACAATCAACCCGATTGCAGTGGTCAGGCAGGCAAGCGTGATGATGACCGCAATCAACAATGTGCCGAACGTTCCGAAGTAATGGGCGGAAGCGCCGCTCAGCACCGGTCCGCCTGTTTCCAGCAGACCCAGGGTGCCGCTGCTCGTCGCACCCAGGAAAGCGATGCCCGCATAGACCGCGGCCAATAGCCCAGCTGCTACAAGCCCGCTTTTCAACGTCGCCGCAAGCACACCTTTCGGGGATTTTACTCCCATTTTATGAATCGCAGCTATGACAATAATCCCGAATACCAATGACGCCAGCGCATCCATTGTGTTATAGCCTTCCAGGAAGCCTGTCATAAAGGCGTTATCGAGATAACCTCCCTGTGGTGCACCGGCTTGGCCCATCGGCGTGATGAAAGCTGCTGCCAATAACACAGCCAACGTGACCAAAATTGCCGGGGACAGGAATTTCCCGATACTGTCGACAATTTTAGAAGGATTCAATGATATTACCAAAGCGATGGCAAAAAAGACGATGGAGAACACCAACAAGACGGCAGCGGCAGAACTCTCACCGACAAACGGAGCGATTCCCACTTCGTACGCAACAGCGCCCGTTCTTGGAAGAGCAAAAAACGGTCCGATCGTCAAGTACAGCAACGAAGTGAAAAGAACACCGTACAGAGGATGCACCCGGCTCGAAAGATCCTGAAGGTCTTCACTTCTCGAATAGCCGATTGCCACAATTCCCAGAAGCGGCAATCCCACACCTGTTATCAAAAATCCGATTATTGCAATCGCTACTTCTGTTCCTGCGTATTGGCCGAGTTGCGCCGGAAAAATCAAATTGCCTGCCCCGAAAAATAATGCGAATAACATCATTCCGACAACTGCGTACGACTTAAATGATAATTTGCTGTCCATCGATTTTCCTCCTTTTAACCTTTTCTGATTTTCTTTTATGGGGTCGCATATATATTATTCAAATATATTAATGAGACTCGAAATATTTTTTGCGATATATTGCATAATGTAATAATACAACTTATTCTCGAAAAATCAACCGCTATTCCTATAAATACTTTGACAATTTTCCATTCCAATATAAAAGGTAAAAAAATCGCCTCAATGTGTAATTTTTTTGAAATAATATCAAAATAAAAAAACTGCCGAAAGAGCAATGCGCTCGTTCGACAGTTCGTGGTCCGGAAAAACCTCTTGAAGACCACACAAAGTGAAGGGACTTAAACCTCTCTTGTCCCTATCAACCAATATCCCTTCTATTATATCCCACAAATCCGGCGGCCACTCCAACCACAGCGATTAATGTCAGCATTGCTGCTTGAAGCAAATCGAATTGTTCGATCGGCAAACCCGAAATATAACCGAAGGGCGTCAATCTTTCCACCCATTCCGCCAATTGGAACAGGTTGCCGAGGTAAATGACAAAAAAGGAAAAGCTTAAATACAACCAGATAACACCGGTGAACTTCGGCAGCCAGCCGAGGAGCAGCACGGTCAGGCCAATCATTGCCCAAACAGCAGGCAAATAAGCCATTGCCGCCTCGTAGACCATGCCAACATCCACCCCTCCTTCCATTACTGCATTTGCGGTTGTGCCCAAACCCAGTCCGGCCAGGGAAAGCATCACGAAACTGGCGATCAGGGCAATCAGCAGGTAACTGCCGAGCAAGCGATTTTTTGAAACCGCCCGCCCCAAAACATGCTCGGTCCGGCCATTTTTTTCTTCACCCTTCAGCTTCAGAATGGCCATGAGCACCGGAATTGTAGCGATGATCGCCATGACCGACATCAGTGTCGGAATAAATTGTTCGACAAGTGAGAACCCTTCCACCGGAACCAGCAATTCCTGCATAATATCCACATCTGCAAAGAAGGACTCCATGTCCCCCATCACCGAACCGTAGGAAACACCGAGCACATACATGGCGACGGCCCAAGCGATCAGCCCTGTCCGCTGCAACCGGAAAGCGAGCCCCAAAGGACCCTGCAGAAGGGGCGAAGCGTGAATTCTGCCGGCTCTGGCCGGCAGAAAGCCCGCCCCCAAATCCCGTATGGCATTCAGATACATTGCCAGTGCACCGAACAGGATGGCGGCACCCACCGTCAGCAGCACCGGCCACCAAATATTATTGACATAAACTTCCGACCGTAAAATCCAGCCCAACGGCGATAACCAGGAAATGGCCTCATTGCCGACATCGCCGATTGCCCGCACAATATAAGCTGCCAGCAAAAAACCGATCGACAGTCCGACGGCACTTCGGGCATTATGGGAAAGCTGCGCAAAGACAGCGGTCAAAGAAGCAAAGATCATGCCCGTCGCCCCCAGCACTGCACCATACAGGAACGAACCCTCCAGATCCATACTGTCAATATTCAATGCATACAAGCTGGCTCCAGTTACGACAGCCAGAACGATATTGACCAAAAACAGCATGGCCAACGTGGCGGTGACATTGGCAAGCCGCCCAACCGGCAGTGACCGCACCATTTCGATGCGCCCTTCCTCTTCATCAGTCCGGGTATGGCGGATTACCAGCAGCACGCTCATCAAGCCAACGACGACGGCGGTCATAAGCAGCATCTGATGGGCCAGCATCGCTCCCATTGTGTAATTCGCCACTCCATACCCTGGGCCGACCATTGCCGTCATGGCGGGGTTTTCCATCGTCGCTGCGATGGCCTGACGTTCCTGCGCATTTTCATAGAGACCTGCCAGCGCCACCCCGATAACAACTGTCGCAAACACAAAACTGAAGATCCAGACCGGCATCCGAATCCGGTCCCGCCGCAGGATAAAGCGGCTTAATTTTCCCGTGCCCGCGAATAAATGTTTATCCATTACAACGCGCCTCCCGTTCCTGTCCCTTCATAATGGCGCATGAACAATTCCTCCAGTGTCGGCGGCGCGCTCTCCATCCGGATGATGCCGAACCGGCTGACGTAACGCACCACATTATCGAGTTCTTCCTGCTCCACTTGGAAAGACAAGGCGCCATCTTTTTGCTCAATGCCCCGAACGCCAGGGACTTCCCCCAATTGCGGCATCGGTTCTTTTGTTTCCACCAGCAGCATCGTGCCGGTCAAATGTCGGAGTTCTTTCAATGTACCGGTTTCAATAATTTTCCCCTGGCGAATAATCGCCACCTTGTCACAAAGCTGTTCGACTTCGGACAGGATGTGGCTCGACAGCAGGATGCTTTTCCCTTGCGCCTTCGCTTCTTTGACATATTCCTGAAAAACCCGTTCCATCAGAGGATCAAGACCGGAAGTCGGCTCATCGAGAATGTACAGGTCGGCATCCGATGAAAGGGCTGCTATCAGTGCAACTTTTTGCCGGTTCCCTTTTGAATAGGTGCGGCATTTTTTGCTTGGGTCCAAATCAAATCTGCGAATCAGTTCTTCACGGCGTGATGCATTGTTGCCGTCCCGGAGTTTGATGAATAAATCGATGACTTCCCCTCCAGTCAGGTTGGGCCATAGATTGACGTCGCCCGGTACATAAGCGACCCGCTTGTGAATATCAACCGCATCTTTCCAGACATCCTTGCCGAAAATCGTCGCTTGCCCTTCCGTAGCCTTCAGGATTCCGAGCAATACACGAATGGTCGTCGACTTCCCAGCACCGTTCGGGCCGATAAATCCATAGACTTCCCCTTTGCCCACTTCGATATCCACGCCATCAAGCGCCGCAAAATCCCCGAATTTTTTTGTTAAGCCTGTCGTTTTAAGAATAGTCATCGATTCCGCTCCCCTTTCTTATAGAAACTTTTCTTTAAAATCTCCAGATATTCGTAAAATTCCTCCCAATACGGATCAAAATCAATCGACACCATGCTTTGTCCCTGCAACTTGTGCAGGATTTCGTTCTGATAGCCTTCAATCGACCAGCGAATCAGCTTAAATGCTTTTTGCACGTCAACATCATCACGGAAAAGCGATAAATCCACATCTTCATAAATCATTGCATTCCCTGTCTTTTGCATAGCTTCGTATTTTTCCTGTATATGCGGAGCCAGCTTAAAGTCCGCCGTCAGCATAAAAGTCCCCAGGAAATTAAACACATTTTTGTTTTCCCTTTGCGCCTCAAACTTCACTTGCGATGTATGTTTTAAACGTTCGATAAAATCCGTTTCCGTCATATTGATCCGGGAAAAGTATTTCTCTACGACAAAATCGAGGCTGTATTCTGCCAGAAACTCATATAGATCCTTTTTGCTTCCAAAATAATAAAACAGCATTCCCTTGCCGATGCCAGCTTCTTTGACAATCCGATTTGTCGACGCCTTTTCATACCCATGCTCCGCAAATTCCATCAATGCCGCATCCAATATTTTCTGCTGTTTCTCTTCATCGAGGCCTTTGAATTTCTCCATTTCGGGTCTTCCCCTCCTCTTTAGACCACTATGGTCGATTCCATTATAATCCTGTCGACCGGGGTGGTCAACAGTAATTAACAGAAAATAACGAAATATTTATAGGCAGCAGAAAAACTGTGTTCACGCTCTGGAATCAACGCCAGCCGACTTGAAGATTTGGGCTTATGCCCAACTTTGGGTCGAATATGCCCAACTTTAATTGAAATATGCCCAACTCCAGTCGGAATATGCCCAACTTAGCTAACGGGTCACAAATAGAGGAAACGCGCCGGCTCCTCCTTAGCGTATTTTTGTTTACTCCCAACTCTGGTCGAAATACTCCCAACTTTGTCCTGTTTATTCCCAACTTCACCTGAAATACTCCCAACTTTCCCCGATTTATTCCCAACTCGTCTAAAACAGGAAAAGCCGTCTCCAGAAATTCCGGAGACAGCTTTTAAAATTCATTTTAAATTACTCTTCATATATCCTGATAAATCTCCCGCCATTTTCTCAAGCAACGCTTCCTGATAACCCGCTTTTCCGACACGGTTCATTTCTTCGATTAACTCCACAACGATCGGATGGCTGATATTATTTAATTTCCCCAGACGCTCCCCCAGTTCCACCGAAGACACTGACTCAGCGTACGAGTTTGCATTCATCCGCCAAAGCTGTACATTTTCCGGATGACGCTCCAATAACCGGACTGCCATCGCTACACCTTCGGGATCAAAATCGCCGGCATAATTAATTTGGCAGCCAGACGCCGCAAGAAAATCAATCAGTCTGAGACCCGCCAGTTTAAACTGCCCGTGCGTACAGATCAGCGGGGCATGCGGTGCCAGATCAAGTAGCGAAGAAAAGACTCCCGAATTTTCGACAATATAAACTTGAGATCCGGCAACTGGCACCACCTTATTAATCTTCAAAAGTTCGCGCAGAGGCATATTGACAGCAACGCCGGTTTCAACGGCTGCCTGCCAGACTGGATGTACAGCGTCGTTCTGTTCCCCGAGCAGATTGGAGAACGACACAAAATTTGTAATGTCATCACGCAAAATCCGAAAATTCAGCAGCAATTCATTGATCGCTTCAGTCTGTGTCGGCACAGCGCCTGTTTCCGTCAACTTGAAGTGCAGAAAGTGGATGAGCAGCTTGCCGTTCATCGTCGATAAATCGAACGTATGGGGATCTCCTGTAATCCGCTGGCTGAAAAACGGCAGCCGCTCGTAAACTTCAGGCAGATTTTCATTCACTTTCGCCAAATGTCGTACTGCCGGCCTGAAGTCATCTGTCAAAAGCATACGAACGATCCAATAGGAATCGTTGTTTCTTTTGCCAAGATAGCTCAGATAGTCGGACAGTAACGGATATTCTGCTGTAAAAACCGACAGCGCCTCTTCTTCCTGCTCACGTTTCTCATCTTTAACTGATTTTTTTGAACGGATCGGTTCGCCGAAATAAGTTTCCAGCAGTTCATGGAGGCCGACACCTTCAAACTTCGTCTTTTGCAGCTGCTTTTCAAACGAAGCCAGTGACAAGCTACTTTTCTTTTTCAGCGCGCTCACAGATGTACCATAGAATAACGCAATCGGTTCAAGTTCTTTCTCAGTAAGAGCTTCTAGTTTTACTTTGCCGCCAATTCTTCCGAACGATTCAATTTTCTTCCGGAACATAGTAAATAATTTTTTATACACTTTTTCTCCCGAAAAATATTCGGCTGCCTGCTGTACTAAATTGCTGCGTTCATCTCTCACTCAGCCATCACACTTTCCGTGTCGCCTTCTGATACTTCATTCAGCGACTTGCCATCCCATTTATAACGAATCACCGTCACAAAATCCGCATTTTTCGGCCGCACCAATTCACATACCGCCAGTGAACTGACTGTTTCGTAATCGCCCCATAGCACCTGCGAATTCATCATATAATCAAACCCGAGCTGCTCGATGATCTCGAACATCTCTTTGATATTATTTTCATCGACTCCGGCAAAGGCCTCATCAAGCGAAATGATGTAAGGCGCAGTATCCGCCGCTTCCTGATAGCGCGAATAGCAGGCAGTGAACAATGGAATGTACATCGCCATCGCTTTTTCTCCGCCGCTGAAGGTGAAGAATTTATTATTCGTCAGTTCACGGCGTTTTTCGTTTGTACGTTCGTAAAACAGCACAAACGAAAACCATTTGCGGTAATCGAGGACGCTTTTCAGCACTTGCAAAAGTGTCTGGCCTTCCCCTTTTTCTTCCATCCATCTTTTTGCCGCTTCGATTTTGGAACGGAAATGGACGGAGATACGTTCGATATCTTCATCTTTCAGCAGTCGCGCATCCTGCTTCAGCAAACCGACCAGTTCTTTCGTGTCGAGTTCCTGCTCTGAATCCGCCGTGCGCGGCTGCCATTTGATTGAGAACTTTAATCCAGAAGATGAGTCCCGGCTTTCCATGAGCGCTTTCATTTTCTCGGTCCATTTTTCCGCCCGCCCAATGCGGCTACGCAGTTTATTGCCAACCGAGTTATAGAGGATTTCTTTATACAATTCCTCATCCTGCTCGTTTAGCCGGTTTTCCTGGATAAAATGGTCTTCTGCCGTTTCTTTATACAAAGCATAAGGCGTCACCTGAATGCCTCGTTTATCAAAATCGACGATACGGCGGGACGTCTTCGTTTTCCACTGCTCAATGACTGACAGCCATTCATCCGATTCCACTGCTTCCATCCACTCTTCCAACTGTGCTTCAACAGGATAATCGCGCATTCGGTGTTCTGCCAGATCAGTTTGCACTTCATAAAAATCGCGCGTCAGCCTGGCTTCAATCTGGCTCTTTTCTTTCGCAGCATCCGCTTTTAATGCCGTTTCAATTTGTCCAATGCCCGGTGTTTCAGTCGTTTCAAATTCAATAAAACCGCGTTTTACTTCCTGCTGGACAGCTCCTTCCCAGCTGCTGTGCATGTTTTTCCAGAAAGCCAATTGCTCTGCTGATTGCAGTTTCGCCGCAGTCAGCGTTTTTCCGCGTTCCTGACGGGCAGGCAAATCGATGCGATTGTCTCTCAATGCCTCTTCCACTTCTGCAAGTTCAGTCTGCACAGAGCGGATTTGCCTCCGGACATCATCCGCGCCTTCCAAAGCCAGTTGTTCTTCCATTTGCCGGAGATTTTTTTCAGCAACGGCAATCGCATCTTCCAGCACATTCAAATCACCTTTTTGAACATCGATATCCGACATAAGATCTTCCAAAATTTCCTGCTCTTTTTTCATATTATCGCTGACATGGATAAACTTCATATGCATATGGTGCAGTTCATTCAGCTTTTTATCATACTTTCTCAGCTGGTTTAATGCTTCTCTGTAAACAGCGGCTGTGGCACCAAGTCCAAGCAAAGCCGTTTTTTCATGCACTTCCCGCTTGGCGATCTGGTATTTCCTGTCCAGCTCGCTGTAATCTTTCCCCAGTGTTTCGATTTTCCGGTTGTGCAGACCGATCAACCGGCGAGTGTCTTTAATTTCGTCAAAGCTCGTACGCAAATCGGCGTCTTCTGGAAAACTGCGCCACGATTCGGTGGACTGCTCGAGTTCCAATGTCAGCTCCGTTTTTTGTACAGACAATTCCGCAATGCGCTGGTCAATTTCGTAAATATCCCGTTCCAGCTCTGCAATCAGCATCTCCCGGTGGCGTTTGCGCGCTTCTCTTCCGATATAACGGACTTCTTCAACCGGCACGGCATGCCCCGACAAAACACCGAGGCGATAAGTTCCGTCTTCATCCATTCCGATCGGCGCTGAACTGTCTCCCATCAGCACGCTCTGCAGAATTTCTTCCACCCGCTCCACCGGAACAACCGACTGCTTCATGTCAGGCTTCAAATAACCCGCCAGTGTATGTGCCAGCATATTCGGATTTGGCAATAAAACACGGTCATGGGTTACCTTCAAATCACTTTGTGCCACCAGCGCATCAAGCAATCCGGTTTCCGCCAGCGCGCTCTCGATTCGTTTTTGGATTTCGGGAGAAATATCCGGCTGAAATTCAACGACTTCATATAAAGGCGCAAATTCCACGCCTTGGTCCCGCAGCAGCCGACGCGCTTCTGTTGTTGCTGGCTGCCGCTCGGGTTCCGGATCCTGCTGCGCTTTTCTTTCCGCAAGTTTCCCGTTTTTCTTGCTTTTCTCTTCCTGCAGCCTCTTTGTTTCAGCTTCTTTGTCCAGCCGCTCCATTTTCAATCGATTGTCGAAAGCTTCGACATAAACATGAAATTGGTTTTTCACTCTATCGTAAGGATGTGCCTCATACAACTCATCCATTAAACGCGATGCCTGCCCGAACGTTTCTTCTTCAATCCCATACCGGCTGTTGGCCAGTGACCACTCATGAATTTCGCTTATCTTTTTCTGCTTGTCTTCTGACAGTGTTGCCATCCAGGCTTTTTCGCTTTGCCTCGCACTGTCCCGTTCTTTTTCTTCTTCGCCAATTTCTTTCTGCTTTTGCTGCATTTTCTCTTTCAGCAATTCGAATTCCTGAATTTTGGCATGGCCTTCCGATAGCATTTTGTCGTGCGCCGCGGTTTCATTTTTCCAGACATCGAAAAGGAAAGCTTCTGAACGGTGCCGCTCGAAATCACTGGCGTTTTGCGCATGCTGTGAAAAAGCACTCATTTCGCTTTCATATTCCATATCTTCCACATGTTCTGCCAAAACCTTCGACTGCATCGCAATATCATCGGATTTCTCATCAATACCTGCTCTGATCCGCCGTTCTCTTTTCGTCAATTCCGATACACGATCATCGGCACGCTCATACTTGCGCCGATTTTCTTCAGTCGCCTGCTGCAGTTTTTTCCGTTCTTCTTCGAGCGACCAGACCCGGTGTGTCGACAGCCGGTCTTTCGTTTTGCGAAGCGCCCCTTCTGTTTGCTCCCGTTCCTTGATTTCTTTTTCGAGTTTTTCGATTTCGAGCATAGTCTTTTGCAGATCATCAGTCAGGCGCTGCTGCTCTTCCTGCTCTTTTTTGACGCGCGCCCCCGTCTTTTTCAATTCAGTAATCTGGTCGAATAAAATCCGGTGATTATAGGCATCATAGGCTTTCGTCAATTTCTGGAGCGCATTCACTTCGCGGTCGAGCTGCTCAATTTGCTGTTTGGTCTGGTCCATCTGTTCAATCGAATCAGATAAATAACGTAAATCGTCATCCGATAAAGGCGGCAGCGCGTCTTCCAGAATTTCGTAAATCACTGTCGGCTTATAATCCTTGGACAGCTTCGGGCTCCGCAGCTGAATCAGCAGTTTGATGAGATCTTCATACGCTTCCTGCGTCTCGAAACCGAAAATGTGTTTATTGACGAGCATCATATATTCCTGATTGGATTTTACAACTTCCCCGCCATCTCCGATCAAGTTTTCCAGTTCAATGCGGGAACGCGGAATCTTTACTTTTTTACCGCTTTGGTTTTCCATTTTATACAATTCCAGATCATGGCCGATCCGGCGGTTGTCGGTAATGACGAAGCCCCAAGACTTCAAATCTTTCCCGCGTTTCGCCTGCATACCGATCCCGGTTGTGATGTATTCATTCGTATGTTCTTTTTTGTATTCGAGGAACAAATAGCCTGTCCGCTCTTCCCGGTCGGTGATTTCTTTTTCCCCAAGCAGGTAATCTTCCATCCGGCGTGATTTTGAACCGAAAGGATCCAGCCGGTCCGGTGATTTTTTGCCATCCAGCAGAACCGGCAGAAAGCTCTGCATCGTCACGGATTTCCCGGAACCGTTGCTGCCGCGCAGAAGCAGTTTGCCGTTTTCAAAATCGAACGTCTCTTCATCGTAATACCAGAAATTGAGCAGCCCTGCCCGGTTCATTTTCCATTTATCTTTCAAGTTGCTCACTCTTTTCTGTCCCAAAGTCTTTGGGGTAATGGCCAATCATGCGTGCCGCTCCCGGTTTCACAACGACCATGCCGCTGTCCGGTTCTTCTTCTGCAATTTCCCAATCCCGCCAAAGCTCCAGAATTTTCTTCGCCGTTTCTCCGGCCGACTCTTCCCGGTGCTGCTTGCTCCAGCCCCGCCCGTAAATTTCTTTCACTTCTGCAATCAGGCTTTCAAAAGAGGAACGTGGCAGACGGATTGTCCCGAGCTCCGTCACTTCCAGATTTACGTGCTTGCGGATATGCGCCATCGTATGCAACGCTGCGTCACTGATTCCCCGCTGATCCGGCAATAATGTATAGCGCTTTTTCCGTTCTGCCAGTGTAAGAAATGCGGCATTTTTGAAAACTTCCAGTCGAAAAGGCGTATGTTCTTCCAAATCTTCCCGAAGCCGGTTGCGGAAATTTCGGATATATGCGAAATCCGGATCTTCCGCGCTTTCCCGGTGCACCACCGGAGAAAACATCAACTTCCGGTAGACACGTTTGCGCCGGAGATCATCGGAATGCCGCTGCCAGTCACTTTCCAGCAACTCTTCCATGGAATGAAAGCGGTAAAGCTCTTCCGCAAAAGAACGCAGAAAATAACGTCCATAAATCGACACTTCATACAGCACTTCCTCTTCTTCATTTGACTGGAACAGTTCCAGGCTGCCGTCGATCGTTTTGATCAATTTCAACCGCACCACTTCTTTCAATGCCCGGACAAGCGAGCGCCGGTGCTGGTAATTGGTCCAGTCGAGCGGAAATTCCCCTTGGTACATTTCCTGTATACTTTCGACCAAATCCGACAGCAAAAATTGTTCATCGACCGAGCGCTGTTCGGTAAAAGCGAGTGCACTGCAGAAAATGGCGTAATCCATCGGCTCCGAAAACGACTGAATGCCCATCCAAGATTTCGGCTCCACCGGAATTTTTTCGAGTTTAATAAAATGCTGATGAATGATCAAATCAAAGCCGAACTTATCACTGATATAGCGCTTCAGCTTATGTTCCCGTTCACGAATCAATTTATAGGCCTGCGGCTCATCTGCCCGCAGCACCCAAAATTGTTCGAACAAAATAGCCAGCGCTTCTTCCGTCAATTCGTCGAAACGTTCTTCTCGTTCGTTCATGATTTCACCTCTTCTCTGACAAAGCGGAAGCGGACGTTCGGCATTTCAAGCGTGCCGTCCTGCGAACGCAGCTGCACCGTTTCATGCGGGTCCAGTGTAACTTCCACTTTCGTGCCGAATTCAGTCTTGATCGTCCGGTCTTCCCTCATCATTGCTTTGCCGATCCACGACAGCAGCAGTTTCCGGACATGCGGCTCCACGACCGGCAGCTCGTGCAGCAGAATCTCGCTGCCGTTCATGTATTGCTCGACGACCCGTTTTTCATATTGGCGCTGTTCAAGATGAAGGCGTTTCGCTTCTTCTTTCCGGCTCCGCTGGTCGACCATTTCCGTCGCTTTCGTTTTTTCGCCGTACTCGCGCACTTTCGGCAAGGTCTCATGGTCCATCGGCAATTCCTGCCACGTGTCCGTGTAAATATCATCTGTTGGAATATGGTCCGAATGGAAATGGCGCGTATTGAATACACCAAACGCCACTGACGATAATTTATGGGCTTCTTCAATCGAATCCATGCCTGCAAACCATTTCGCCAAATGCAGATAATCCTCTTTGCGGCTCCGGAGCTGCAGATTGCGTTCTCCAAGGCGCTGAACAATCCGCGTAATGCGGCGAATCGCGTCATTGGTTCTTCGCTGCAGCATTTGATACTGGCTGTCGTCTCCGCTTAAGAACCAGTCCCTTACATTGGTCCAGATTGCTTCCAATTCAGTCAGCTCATCTGTTCCGAGCTGTTCAAAGCGGAAGGTCTTTTCCCGATGCCTTGCCACTTTTTCAAAAAAGCGTTTCATTTCCTGCCGTTCCATTGACAATAGGAGCCCCTGGATTTGTGAAGCTGTGCGCTGCAGGGCGATGATGAAATCCCGCAAATAAGTGGTGAACTGATCTTTATAAGCGAGAAATGCTTCGGATTTCATTTGCTCATTAGCATCTTCACTAAGCAGGTAAGCGAAATAATCAGATGTATTCTGCCTGATTTTATTGAAATACGTAATCACATCATCCCAGTGCTGCGCGCAGATTTCATCGCTGTCGTTTCCGGAATCCGCGATATGCTGAAGCGATTGATACAGGCGCTCAAACTGCGTCTTCTCGAGTGACCCGCCGAAAGTGTCGCCTGCCTGCTCGAAATTCACCAGCATCCGTTCAAACTCCACCGTATACGGTGTGCACTGATAGCGGAAACGCCGTCTTTTGTATTCCTCAATCGTGCGGACATTGCCACTTTCCTGCTGAGCCAGGAGATTTCCCCACCTGACGAGCGCATCAAGATCAACATGCAGCTCTTCGACCGAGTAGGAGTGGAAAGAAGCATACCCTTTCAAATGCGCCAAAATTTCTTCCGGAAATAAAAATTCCTTCATGCGCTCGTGCTGTATATAAAAATAGCGCAGAATCGCGCGATACGTTTCACTTTTTTCAGTCGACAGGTAAGTAGCTTCTTTTACGCGTTTAAATTGCCCTTCAATCATTGGAGACGCCTCATTCCCTTACTATTCTTACTCTTATCGTACTGGAAATTCCTTGTGATTTCTATGCCCTAAGGTATTTATAGAGGAAACGCGACAGCTCCTCTTTGGCGTATTTTTGTTTACTCCCAACTCTGGTCGAAATACTCCCAACTTTGTCCTGTTTATTCCCAACTTCACCTGAAATACTCCCAACTTTCCCCGATTTATTCCCAACTCGTCAATTCTCAGCCAATATTACCTTCGCTCCCCTTCCGTCCTCCTCCTTAAAGCTCTATACTTAGAAAATAATCAGATTAATCAAGAAACAGGAGGGTCTTCATGGATTATTCTTTTTCTCCGCTCGGTGACCAGGCAATCGTCATTGAAGTCGGTACCGCAATAAATGAACATACGCAAAAAGAGATACTTGCGATATCTTCATTTCTCGAAGCGAATAGCCCGCAATGGATGACTGAATTTATTCCCGCGTTCACGACGGTTTCAATCTTTTACAACCCATTGCACATCTCATATGGCGAAGTGAAATCGGGATTAACCGCTTTGCTGAAAGAAGCTTCCGAAATCACGCCTTCACCGCCCCGCACCATCGAAATCCCTGTATGCTACGGCGGCGATTATGGACCGGACCTTGAATTTGTGGCGCAGCACAATGGCTTAAGCACGGAAGAAGTGATAGCGATTCATACCGGGACAAGCTATACCGTCCACATGATCGGCTTTGCGCCCGGATTTCCATATCTCGGCGGCATGTCCGAAAAAATCGCAGCGCCGCGCAGACAATCTCCGCGCGTCAGCATTCCCGAGCGAAGTGTCGGAATCGCCGGGAACCAGACCGGCGTTTACCCCATTTCCACACCAGGCGGCTGGCAACTGATTGGCCGCACACCGACTCGGCTGTTTTTGCCGGAAAAAGAAATTCCGAGCCTGCTGCGGGCGGGAGACACTATTGTTTTTCGCCGAATTACAGCTGAGGAATATCAAACTTTGGAGGAAATAGAAAATGCTGACCATACATAAAAGCGGTATGCAGACAACCGTACAGGATTTTGGACGAACAGGCTTCCAGAAATATGGTGTGGTGGGATCCGGTGCGATGGATCCCTATGCCCTGCGCATTGCCAACCTGCTCGTAGGCAATAAAGAAAATGCTGCGGCACTGGAAATAACTTTAATGGGACCTTCCATTCATTTTGATGAAGACCACGTCATCTCGATTTGCGGAGGCAATCTCACCCCTCAATTGGACGGCAAAGTTGTGGGATGCTGGCGGGCGATTCCTGTAACAAAAGGACAAACACTGACGTTTGGTAAGCCTCGGTCCGGCAGCCGTTGCTACGTGGCGGTTGCAGGCGGAATTGATGTTCCGGCAGTAATGGGAAGCCGCTCCACATACGCACGGGCAGAGCTTGGCGGATATGAAGGACGCGCTTTGGATTCCGGCGACCAACTGGCAATCGGTGAAGCAAGCGCCGCTCAGAAATCAGCAGCTCATAATGGTTCCTGGTTTGTACCTGCACCTTCCTATTCGCCCAACCCGGTGATCCGGATAACGAAAGGCCGACAGTTCGAATTGTTTTCCGAACAGAGCCGAAAAGACTTTTTATCAGAAACTTTTTCTGTAAATTCCCAATCGGACCGCATGGGCTACCGGCTCGATGGGCTACGCTTGGCACTTGCAGAAGCGCAGGAAATGATATCTGAGGCCGTGGTCTTCGGTTCCATCCAGGTACCAGCAGATGGCAATCCAATTATCCTGATGGCCGACCGCCAGACAGTCGGCGGATACCCGAAGATAGCAGAAGCCATCACGGTGGATCTTCCGCTCATCAGCCAGCTGAAGCCGGGAGACCGCCTGCGATTCACTGAAGTCAGCGTTGAAGAAGCCCAGCGTTTGCTGAAGCTTCAGGAACATACGATAAATTGCTTGAAAAATGCGATCCGTTTAAAAAGGAGGGATATGAAATGACCTATAAAGTCGATTTGAACTGCGATATGGGAGAGGGCTACGGTGTTTATAAACTGGGGCAGGACGAAGATATCCTCGATTACGTAAGTTCGGCCAACATCGCCTGCGGCTTTCATGCCGGTGATCCGGGAACGATGCGCAGAACCGTACGGATGGCATTGGAAAAAGAAGTTGCCATCGGTGCCCACCCCGGCTTTCAGGATCTCCCGGGCTTCGGCAGGCGCAACCTGCAACTGTCAGCAATGGAAATTTATGAACTCGTTGTCTATCAGATTGGTGCCCTGTCAGCGTTTGTCAATGCGGAAGGCGGCATTCTGCAGCATGTCAAAGCCCATGGCGCTTTATATAATATGGCCGCCAAAGATCCCGTTTATGCAGAAGCGATTGCAGAAGCTGTTTACGACGTGAATCCCGCATTGATCCTGTTCGGTCTCGCTGGAAGCGAACTGATCACCGCAGGTCATGATATCGGTTTGCGAACGGCAAGTGAAGCCTTTTCTGACCGTAATTATCAGGGAGACGGCTCTCTTACGCCCCGCTCTGATGTCGATGCGCTCATAACAGATACGGACGAAGCCATCGCGCGCGTGGAACAGATGGTCCGTGCCAACAAAGTTCTGACAACCCAGGGAACAGAGGCTGAATTGAAAGCAGATACCATCTGCATTCACGGAGACGGGGAAAATGCCCTGGCGTTTGCCGAAAAAATATCCAAGTCTCTGCTGGACTCCGGCATCCAAATTGTTAAGGTTTCAGAAATTGTATAGATATTTTTTTCACAGTATCCAAAATATTCTTCCGGGCAGGTGAGACAAGCTTGAAACAGATATCCACCAGGCATCACAGCGCTCAACTATTCATGATGGCCGTATCCTTAATTGGCTGGTCGCTGGCAGTGTTCGCACTGCTTCAGTTGCCGGCTATTGAAAAACCGTTTGAATTGTTATTCCTTCTGACTTTCATTTTCATCTGTGAACATTATCCGATGCCTTTCAGGAAAGGGAATTCCTCCCTCACCTTCCCGATTGTATTCCTTACATACCTTATTTATGGAATCGAGATTACAATCATCCTTTATTTTCTCGGGGTGCTTTTGACCACATGGATCAACCGCAGGCCATTGCGGATTATTTTCTTCAATCCTGCCCAGCTCGTTTTGAGTTTGACCGGAGCCCACCTGTTCCAGAGTACATTCCTGCCTTTGTTAAGTGCTCCGGAAATGTGGAAGAACTTTATATCTCTATTTGTTTTTATCGCCATCTTCTACGTGTTAAATAATTTCATGGTCGATACTGTTCTTTTTCTCCGTCCGGAAAAATACACAGTGGACATTTGGATAGAAAAAGGAAAAGGGGAACTTTTCAGTTTCGGCATATCATTGGTATACGGTTTTCTCCTGTATTACCTGGGTGGTCAAAATCGGGGAGAAGTGGACATTTTTTCTTACTTCTTCTTCCTCTCCCCTTTGATCTTTCTGGCATTCATCAGTTCGACCATTTTGCGTCTGCGTGCTGATAAGCAGCGGTTGAAGGCATTGTTCCATTTTTCTTCCGAATTGAACAAATCCATTCCGACAAAGGAATGGGATCGTGATATCAAATTGCTGTTGAGTGATGTGGTTTTTTATGAAGAAAGCTTTTTGTTCACCAAAGATGATCAGGACAATTGGAAACTGGCATTTTCGGAAGGAAGCGGCACGAATTTGCACGAAGCCCTCGAAAAAGAGGACTTCTCAAAACTGGAGAAAATCCGCACCACCCAAGTGTTTAATAAACAGGATCTTGATCTGGCCCCGTTATCCGGCTGCTTTGACAAGAACATGCAGGCAGCCGTGTACGCACCGCTGATACTGGACAATGAATTGATCGGCTGCCTGATCCTGACAAAGATCCGCACCAACAGTTTTGTCGTGGAAGATGTCCATTCCATTTCAACGATTTCAAACCAATTGGCTATTTTCCTGAAAACCCAATTGCTGTTCACTGAAAAAGAACAACGGATTTTGCTGGAAGAACGCAACCGCATTGCGCACGATATCCATGATGGCATTGCCCAGACTCTGGCTGGGGCCGTCATGAAATTTGACAGCGCCGCCCGGAGAATCCCTTCTCACCCGCAAGAGGCCCTGCGGATGATCAATAGCAGCAATGATACATTGCGGGAGGGCCTGAAAGAAATCAGGGATTCGATCTATGCCCTTCGCCCCCACCCCACCGAAAACCTCAGTTTGGATTTGGCAATCCAAAAAAAGGTCGACGATTTGAAGAAGGACGGACACAACGGCCTGGCGATTTCTTTTGAACGGCGGGGCGCTCAGACGCGGTTAAGTTTATTGACGGAAAAAGTCATTTATTCCATCACCCAGGAAAGTATGCAGAACTGCATCAAACACGCGCAGGCTACTTCACTGAATATTTTATTGAGCTATCAAAAAGAACAGATTTTTCTCAAAATCAAAGATGACGGCGTCGGCTTCTCTTTGTACGAAGCAATGACCACCGCTATGAAGGAACCTCATTACGGGATACTGCAAATGAATGAAGACGCAGCAAAAGTTGGAGCAACACTCCAGATTGAAAGTAGCGAAACCAACGGCACAGAAATTATCGTCAGAATACCGAAAATGGGATTTGAAGGGGGATGAAAGGAATGATTCAAGTATTGCTGGTGGATGACCACGCCATTTTACGGGACGGCTTAAAAACATTAATTGCGCAGGAAGAAGATATGGAAGTGATGGGAGAAGCGACCGGCAGTGATCAGTTGATCGCAATGCTGCCTGGAGTTAAGCCGGATATCATCATGATGGATATTAATATGCAGCAAATGAACGGCATAGAACTGACCCGGTGGGTGAAAAATAATTATTCCTCCATTAAAGTCATTGTATTGACCATGTACAATAACGATGAATATTTTATGGCAGCCATCCGGGAAGGTGCCGACGGCTATTTGCTGAAGGATTCCCCATCCAAAGATGTTATCGATGCCATCCGCACCGTTGCAGGAGGTGAATCGGTTATTCCACAGGCCATGACCAAAAAACTGTTATCGATGCATAAACAGGAAAACAATGAGGACGACAAATCATTGACGCCGCGTGAAATGGAAGTTTTATTGGCACTTGTCGAAGGGCTGTCCAATAAGGATATCGGTTCCCGCCTTTATATCAGCGACAAGACCGTAAAAATCCATGTCAGTAATATTTTCAGGAAGTTTGATGTCAAAAGCCGTTCACAGGCGATTATTTTTGCCGTGCAAAATAATTTGGTTCCGTTGGGATGACTCATTTTAAAAAAGGCGCAGCCCCTTACTACTTAAGTAGTAGAGGCTTACGCCTTTTTGTGTAGGAAAAGATACGTCTCGGGATGAATGGCGCTGACACGCAATAAATGAAATTATTATAAGAAGAAATATTCTGAAAATACAAGGAGGATTTACATGAAAAGATTATTCATCGTTCTCAGCACCCTTTGTTTAGCACTCGGCCTTGCCTTCAACCCTTTTTCGTCAACGCAAAAATCTTCGGCTAATACAGAAGGCGCAGTTATTGATTCGAAATTGCAGGGTTTATTGCAGGACCGCCTGACCCCGATTGAAGTCATCATTACGTTCAAAGACAGCGGAGACCCGGATGCCGGCAGCCTTCAATTGCTTGAAAGCCTGGGCATCACAAATGCGGTCCTGTTCCAAAGCCTGCCGATTGCCGGGGCATTGCTGACGCCGGCACAGATTGACAAATTAGCGGATTCGCAAGACGTTCTTTCCATCTATTACAATGCGCCGCTTCAATACGAAAACGAATCCTCCACTTCTTTGACCGGCGTTGATCAGGTCCGTGAGGATGCAGATTTCCAGGCTGCCAATGGCGGTTTGCCGATCACCGGTGAGAACATCGGGGTTGTCGTAAACGACAGCGGTGTCGATGGCACTCACAAGGATCATGAGCTGGGTAAAAACCTTGTCCAGAACGTCATGGCCAATATCAACTTGAACAGCACAATCGGCTTGGCTCCAGTTGCTTACCTGGAGAATGTGCCCAATACGGACTCCACTTCCGGGCATGGCACGCACGTTACCGGAATCGTCGGCGGCACCGGCGCGATGTCCGGTGGAAAATACGAAGGCGTTGCTCCGGGCGCGAACCTGATCGGCTACGGTTCAGGAGCAGCCATTGCCATTATGGATACAATCGGCGGATTCGACTATGCCCTGACCCACCAAACTGAATACAATATTCGGGTCATCACGAATTCATGGGGCGACACCAGCGATTCCGATACGGACTTCGATCCGCACCACCCGATCAATATCGCCACCAAAAAATTATATGACCGTGGAATCACCACAGTTTTCTCTGCAGGAAATGCAGGTCCCGGGGCCTCCACGATTTCCGGGAATTACAAAAAAGCACCGTGGGTCGTAACAGTCGCAGCCGGTAATTCTGCAATGGAGCTGGCCGATTTCTCTTCACGCGGTGTTGAAGGAAAAGGCGGCACCGTGGTAATCGACGGTGACACTTTCATCTGGTCAGACCGCCCGACCATCACGGCACCAGGAGTAGATATCGTGTCTACGCGTGTGTTCACGCCGCTATCAGCCTTGAGCCTTGAAACAGACGCTTCCGGTATTTCACCAGCGCACTTGCCTTATTACACAACGTTCAGCGGAACCTCGATGGCTGCACCGCATGCTGCGGGCATCATCGCTTTGATGCTTGAAGTGGATCCGGCTCTTTCTCCCGCTGAAATAAAAGACCTACTGCAACAGACGGCCACACCAATGCCAGACTACGGAACATCGGAAGTTGGCGCGGGATACGTAAATGCTTATGAAGCAATCACAGCGATCAAAGCAGACAATCTTGCTGCAACGAAAAAAGCTTCAAAAAAATAAGTTTTGACAGCCCCCTCTTCCAGGGGGCTGTTTTTTTCCCTTAAGCCCTTGGTAGTATCCTCAAATAGGTCCTTCGCCAGCCCAAAATACGCCCTTTGCGTAATAGGCAGTTGAAAGGATAAAGATGATAATTAAATTATATTTTCAAACTATTTCGAAAAGGAGAATGATGAAATGAAAAAGGTATTGTTAATTATCACTATGCTCTTCCTGGTCTTCCCGGCTTTTTCTACCGTTAATGCAAACACTTCGGTATCAAGCACTTCTGCAGCGGTGGACGAAAAAGTCTGGTCCGCTCTGGATGAAGCCGGAGCCGCCCAGGTCATCGTCACATTCCGGGGAGATCAAAAACCCACCGAGACTCAGCTTTCACTGCTGGAAGGGTTAGGAATTGAATCCGCCATCAGTATGCAGAGTCTCCCGATGGTGGGCGCTCTCGCAAGCAGGCAACAGATTGAAGAACTTGTAAAAAACGACGAAGTCCAATCCGTCTACCTTAACGAAAAACTGGAATACTTCAACTCCGATGCCAACCTGATCACCGGTGTCGATAAAGCCCAGCAGGACGATTCGTTCAGAAAACAGAACGGTGGATTGCCACTGTCCGGTAACGGTATTGGCGTGGTAGTCAACGACAGCGGTGTCGATGGTACCCACAAAGATCACGAATTTGGCCGAAACCTTGTCCAGAACGTTTTAGGATCAACAAATCTTCAAAGCATCACCGGCATTCTACCTGTTTCCTATACTGAAAATGTTGTGAACACCGACACCAATTCCGGACACGGTACGCACGTTGCAGGAACTGTCGGCGGAACCGGCGCATTGTCCGGCGGCAAATACGAAGGTGCCGCTCCCGGAGCTGATCTGATCGGTTACGGTTCAGGGGGTGCACTGTTCGTTCTTGACGGCATCGGCGGATTCGATTATGCCGTTACGCATCAGAACGAATACAATATCCGTGTCATTACAAACTCGTGGGGCTCTTCCGGAGACTTTGATCCGAATCACCCGATTAACCTGGCGAGCAAGAAAGCTTATGACCGTGGAATTGTTGTTTTATTCGCAGCCGGCAATGAAGGGCCTGGCGAAAACACGCACAATCCATATGCCAAAGCTCCTTGGGTCATTTCTGTTGGAGCCGGTGAAAAAGACGGCACCCTTGCCGGCTTCTCTTCCCGCGGAACAAAAGATGTTGGAGGAACATTCGAGCTTCAAGGCAAGACCTGGACCTGGGCAGACGAGCCTTCTGTTGTAGCTCCGGGTGTCGACATCATTTCGACCAGAACAGTTTCACCACTTACGGCCTTAGCGGCGGATGCGGATGCGGCAACCATTGAGCCCGCGTATCTTCCGTATTATACGACGATGAGCGGAACTTCCATGGCGACACCGCATGTGGCCGGAATCACCGCACTGCTTCTCGAAGCAGATCCAACTCTTTCTCCTGATGAAGTAAAAACAGTTCTTCAGCAAACGGCGACAAATATGCCCGGCTATGAAACCTGGGAAGTCGGCGCGGGTTACGTTAACGCTTACGCAGCTATAGACTCCGTAATGAACAATCAAACCTATGGCGAAACGCTGAACAGTGAAAAAGAATTCAATGCCAATGTATCTGAACAAACTACAAAAGAAGAGTTTTCAGTAGAATATATCGCTTCTGTAAGTTCCCAGCATACATTTACAGTGGCCGAAGGCGTTTCAACAGTATCAGCAAAAGCGAATGCTGCCGGTCTGCTCGAAGCGACAGGCAACCCCGTGAACCTGGTGTTGATCTCGCCGGACGGCACTGAATACAGTTCAGGAATCAGCCTGCTATTCGCTACCACTTATGACCGTACAGTTATCGTAAACAACCCGCAGGCCGGTGAGTGGAAAGCTGAAGTACGCGGCCTGAGCGGCAATGAACTGAATCCGGTCGGACTGGCTTTGCCGGAGACAGTCCAAGGCACTCTGTCATTCAGCAAAGTAAATGAAATAACAGGCTTAAGCGATATTTCCGGCCATGATGCAGAACCTGCCATCGCAATGGGCATCAAAAACCGCCTGTTCGATTCCAATTCAAAAGGCCAGTTCAGACCGGATGAAAAATTGACGCGTGCAGACCTTGCCACTTATTTGGTAATGGGTGCTGAGATCCGACAAAGCCTTCCTGCAACACCAAGCTTTACCGATACAGACTCTGCCGTTATTCCTTATGCTGAAGCAGTTACAGCCAAGGGAGCAGCATTCCGTGATTACGGACAAGTCTCCGCCGGCGTCATGAAAACCAATGACAACGGAACATTCAATCCGAAAGGCAGCGTGACAAAAGCAGAACTCGCTTATTCCTTGGTGCAAAGCCTTGGATTGCAAAAGCAGGCTGAAGAATTCACAGGCACTGTCACTGTCCAATACAAAGATGAGCGCGTTGCCATCAAAGACCAGGACAGTATCCCTGCAGACTTGAAACCTTATGTGCAGTTGGCACTGGATCTGAACATCCTTAACGCCGAATTCTCAGTCACACAAGGCAAATATGATCTGACACCGACAGTTGAGGCTGTCTTCAATCCTGGTGAACAAGTTCTGCGCGGTGATTTTGCGGTAGCATTCAGCCGCCAGTACGAAGCATTCTTCTCAAATTAATCGGAAATCCCGCATCCCTGCCTGAATCGGCTGGTCTGCGGGATTTCTATTTTCCATTACAATCATATAGTGCTGAGCGGTTCTTTGTTTCAGCCTAATTCCTTTCGAATCCCCTTCACTGTCTGCTCCAAATAAGACTGCCCATGCGGGACGAGATCCCCCAATGTGATGCTTCTCTGTGAAGGCGTTTTCGCCGCGGCAAGTTCTCCAGCGCTTTCAATCTTTTCCAGTGAGCCTGTGCATAAATTATAAAAGTCCTGAAAATCGAACTTGAACATGCCCGCCACTTCTTCCTGCTGAAATTTATAAGCATCATCCAGCTTTTCTTCCGTTACATACAAAAAGACATGGCATCTTTCATTATCCAAAAAATTTTGCACCGCGAGCTGGTCTTTAATGATACCGAGGGGGGTCAGCTCTTCAAACTTCACATCGATACCCAGTTCTTCTTCGATTTCCCTAACCCCATCCTTAACGCATTCATGTGCAAGGATATGCCCGGCAGCGCTGATATCAAGCAGATTGGGGAAATCCTTTTTGTCGGGGCTGCGCAATTGCAGGTGTATATAAGGGGTACCGTCCTCGATTTCCACGATCCAGCAATGGAAAGTCTCGTGCCATAAACCTTTTGTATGTATTTCTTCGCGCGTCGCAGTTCCGATCGGCGTGCCATCTTTCTCACAGGCCATAATCATTTCTTCATCCATTTGTCCATCCCTCTTTTCTCCCCAGAAACGGAAAAGGCCTCAGGGTACAGAGGATTCTCCGAGGCTCTTGAAGTATTCCAGTGATTCTTTTAAAAACGTTTTGTCATAACCGGTCTTTTGGTGGAGCCTTTCCACCCACTCCTCAATCATTGCAAGCGGCGGATCTTCAACAAGTCCCTGGCTGGTACTTAAAAAACTTTTCCAGTCAAAGAATTCCCAGTGCGCAGTTTCATTTTCCCACGGCAACCGCACTTCCAACAACGGTTTCGGATATACGTGGCTCTGTGAAAAATCCGCCGCTGCAAGGAACTCCCCCATCGATACAGAATCTGCCGAGTAGATTTGCGTTGAAAATTTGCCGTTCGGCCGATGATAAACCACTTTGAATGCACCTTTTTCCGGAAGCACCTGCACTTCTGCACCCGGAAAAAAGCCTGCTAATTTTTCATTCGTATAAGCTTTATCATCACCATCAATCAAAATCGGCTGCAGCCACTGATCTCCCAAATCACATAAGAACCTGCGGCCCATGCGATCAACAGCAATGACTGCGGCATGATCATCCCCTGTCCCAAGCTCGCTGCCGATCGGGTAAGCTTTAACCCCGGCTTCTTTAAATTCATCCAATAACCAGATGGCCAAATCAAAGCAATTCCCTGTGACGCCGAATTCCGCGCGGTGCTGTTTCATCGTCTCAACATCTCTTTGTTTCCGGTTCCCCTGTGTCGAATAGAGCCACGCCTTCGTCAGCGTTTCCATCGGAAAATCATCGAATTTACGCCATACCGCCAGTATCTCCTTTGATGCCTTCATCTCTTCCACCCACCCTATTTGACTGTCTTTCTTTTCCGGTAAACTGCAAAAGCGATTATCGCGAATACAATAAATCCTGCCAGCGGAAACAACCATCCGTTGCTTTTGAGCAAATCCACTTCCTCTGTCGGCGGCTGCCCTTCTCCCAGGAGCGGCAAATCTCCCTGCGCCTGGCTGAGAGTGGCCGTCCGGTCACAAATGATGGTCGACAAAGAATTCAGTCCGTAGCTGTTCGATTTCACCGCATAGACCAGGTATTCCTGCCCCATATTGAAATCGAAGCCGCAATCACCGCCGCCTTGCCCGGTAGTGATCTTCACCTGCGATTGTTCAATCCCTTTCCAGATCCTGCCGACTTGAAAAATTACCGTTTTGGAAGGTACGGACAATAAAGACGGTTCCTCTTCGATAGAAATCACTTTACCGCTGAACACAGCATCGGAGCGTTTCAACTCTTCCGCAACACCCGGAGGTTGCTCACAGGAACAGGCACTGGCAGCAGTTGGCCAGGCCACAGCCCCCGCAATCATTACAGCAATCATCATAAACAGCAGCACATTTTTCACAGCAAACCGTCCTCTCCGGCAAATTGCAGCCTCTTTGTTCAATTAGTAGCAATGCCTTCGAAAAAGTTTCACCAAAAAACTGCCGCAATGAAATTCAGCGCGACAGCTGCTGCGATTTAGCTATTCACTTACTGTCCATTGCTCTTACTTCGCCGGTTTCCACTAATTGCTTCAACCCTTCAAACATCTTGTCCCACCCTGCTTCTGACTGTTCGCTGTACTCCTTCATTGCGCTCTCGATGTCCTCAGGGCCCCAGCTCTCTTCATGAGGCACAATAATCTCCTGTTTGAACGTCATTTCACATGCTCTTCCAACCGGCGAAACCCAAACGATGATCTGGTCCTGCAGGTCGTTGAATTGAGGCATTTCAAAAGTGAATCCCAGCCGGTGAGGCGCGTCGATTTCCAAATACTCCCCCGTCGCCCGATATTCCTCGCCTTCCCTCCGGTCAACAATTTCCCATTTCCCGCCCACTCGCAGGTCATTTCTCGCAACCTCATTCGTGGCTTCCGTCGTGAACAGCCATTTTTTCATAAGCTCCGGCTTGGTCCAGGCTTTGAAGACATCATTCGAGTTCGCATTAATCCTTCGCGCCATGGTCAGAACAATTGTCGCTGTCTTCTTCATTTTTACGCTCCTCTCTGAATAAATTAACGAAATATTCTTAAATTTTATTTTAACATACATCCTTTGCAACTTTTCAGATATAAAAAAAAGCTGACGCCGCGAAATTTTCGCGGCGTCAGCTTCCTCTACAATAATGCTCAATCGGCGTAGGAACCTTTTCTTTGGCGGATCTGATAATAATTAAGGTGTTTGAATAATACAGATGACGTCTCCTGATCGATTGTAAAGCCGACCCCGTACTCGACTCTGTCATTTCTCGTCGATTTCCGGACAATCGCCCCTTCAATCAAAAAGGAACTATCCAGTATTTCAAAGCTGCATTCCAGTCTTTCGCCCATTGGAATATTCACCGGTGAAGAGAAACGCATTCCATTCACACTGATGTTTTCAATGTGAATGGACATCGGTGCTTCGCCGAGACGGGTTATTTTGCCATTGACCGATTCATGAAAAATTACACGGAAAAACTCACGTCGATTTTCGCTCATTTCCTTCTCCCCTTAGTGTTCTCTCTTTTTTTATAAAGATACTGTTATTAACTCCAGATAAGTTGAACTAAAGAAATAGCATAAATATGCCGCTTCGTCGCTTTGGACAGTGCTCCCGCAGTAAGCCGAGAAGAACACTCGTCTTATTGCCTCGCTCCGTCCTGCGGCGCTCCTTCGCTGGGATTCACTTCCAGATATGGAGCAAAACAGCGAAGAGTTGGCCGAAGCCTGCGAGGACAACTCTTTGCGACGAAGCAGCGAAGCGATGCAGGAGCACCGGTTTGAGCCCCCGGCAGTCGGCACCGCGACGTCCTGTCGCGCCGACTGCATGACCCACATCCTGTGGGCCCGCAAGCGAGCTGTTTTGCGTAATATCGATTATTAATTCAACCTATACAGACAAAGCCTTTACATGTATAAATTAATCAGCAAGCCTTTAATTTCTCCGATTGACTGGAGAGTATCCAAGCCTTCCCTTTCATTATTTAACACTTCGTCCTGAAGTTCAATCAATTTTTTGTCAATGACTTCCACAATTTGATGATTTTTCATGCCGCCACCGGGAGAAAAGCTTTGTTTATCCGATAATTGCAGGCCAAAACTCAGGGCTTCTCTCATAAATTCTTTTACAAGATTTTTGTATTCCCGCAAATTTTCAAATGTCCGCTGCTCCCCGAGCTTTTCGCCTTGTGCGTCCACCCGGCTCATCAATTGATGCAAAGCATCAAGCTGTAATTTCGACTGGGATTTCTTCATGACGCTGGCAAATGAATCGATGGACTTGTTTTCCATTGCATTTTTCTGAATCCGGTCACCCGGAATTTTTGTCTGGCTTTCGATGCGCATCGCTGTCACCCCATCTTACTTTTGATAACTTTGTTTTTTCTTGAACATATTGATGATCAATTCGATTTCTCCACGTTCTGCCGAGACCACTTTGGTAATTTGTGCCGTTGAAAAACCCTGTTTGTGCAATTGCTCGATCTTTTCATTTTCCGGCAATGCCGGATCGACTGCAGGCTCTGCGGGCTTTACCGCTTCTTTTTGTTTTACTGCTTTTATTTTCTTCGCAGTTGGCACCGGTTCCATTGCCGGAGCAGCCGGTTCACCGCCGATTTTCTGTTCGAGCTCGTGCAGCCGATCTGCCATCCGGCTTTCTTTTTGTGCAATATGTTCAACGAGCCGGTTATAAAGTTCATCATTTTCCTGTTCCAGATTCGCTACAAACTCTTCCATGCTTGCATTCACGGACTCCGCATCTTCAAGCATCGCTTTTCGCTGTTTCTGGAATTGGGACAACACGATAAACGATCGTATATTCACCGCTATCGCCAATAAAATAAGTCCAATCAGCAGCCATTCCATAGCCATCACCTGTCTTTCCGTAACATCCAACACCTAATAATATTCATGGACTGAAAGCGTCGCTGAATGCAGCCGCAAGATCGCTTTTGAGTGCAATTGGGAAACACGGGACACACTCACGCCCAGTACTTCCGCAATCTCCGTCAATTTCAAATCTTCGAAATAGCATAAAGAAACGACAATTTTTTCTTTTTCGGGTAAACGCCCAATTGCGGCACCCAATGCCTCTTTGATGGTTCGCTCATAGAGACGGCGCTCAGGCGATCCCGCTTCACCGTTTCCGACAATATTGTATTTGCCTATCTGATTATTGTCTTCGTATGGATTTTCATCCATCGAAATCATGGTGGATAATGCCGCATCCGACACGGTTTTATTGAGCTCGGCTTTCGTGATGCCCAGGAACTTGCTGACCTCGGCATCGGTCACCGAATGATTGTTTTCCTGTTCAAGAATGGCATAGGCCTTTTCAATTTTCTTGACCTTTTCGCGCACGGAACGCGGCAGCCAGTCATTATGGCGGAGGCCGTCGATGATCGCCCCTTTGATCCTCCAGGCAGCATAGGTTTCAAACTTCAGGTCCCGCTCCAGGTTGAATTTATCAAATGCGTCCAAAAGCCCGCCGTAGGAAAGGCTGCGGATATCATCTTTGTCCACTGTTTTGGGCAGGCTGATCATAAAGCGCTGGATTACATAATCGACCAGAGGCATATAACGTTCGACCAAATAGTCACCGGCTTCCGGATCACGCTCCTGCTGCCAGCCTTCCCAGTACTCCAATTCTTCTTTTGATAATTTATCATTCAACAAGCGTTTCACCACCATTCATTTGATACCGCGGCACGTCTATTTAAAAAGCATTTTCAGCAAAAATCCCTTGATGCCCAGTTTATAAGGGACAGGCAACTCGAGAAATTCAGCCGTCACTTTTTTCATCGCCTGGGAAGCATAGGTATTCGGGAATGCCAATAGGAACGGCACTTGTTTTTTTACAGCTGCGGGGATATTCGAGTCACTTGGAATATAGCCGAGTGTCCCGATTTCTTTCCCGAGAAACTGCTGCGTCACCTGGCGGAAATTGTCCGCTGTCTGTTGTCCTTCTTTTTCGGTCGTGCATTGATTGATGATCAACTTCATATGGACATTCGGATCTTTCACATGCACCATCTTTACAATCGAATAGGCATCGGTGATTGACGTCGGTTCCGGTGTCGTGACCAGAATCACATCATCCGCGGCCAGGATAAAACGGAGGTTTTCATCCGACAATCCGGCCCCGGTGTCCAAAATCACGTAATCGACATGCCCCTGGATTTCACTGAGCTCGTCAAAGAATTTCTTCATCTTCGCTTCATCGAGCTTAAACATTTCGTTGAAGCCCGTTCCGCCGGAAATGAACAGCAAGCCGTTCGGCCCCTCTTCGATAATGTCCCAGATCGATAAATCCTTTTCGACCATCGTCGCAATCGATTCTTCCGGTGAACGGCCCAGCAGCACATCCACATTGGCAAAGCCAAGGTCGACATCAAATATCAGGACTTTACGATTTTGTTCGACCAGGCTTAAAGCGAAATTCAATGCGAAATTCGATTTCCCGACACCGCCTTTACCGCTTGTCACAGCAATCGTTCGCGTTTGTCTGCGTTCTTTTTTAGGTTTTTTCTGCAGCATTTTTTCCCGCAGCTGTTTTGCCTGATCAATCATTGTCATCTTCCCCTAGCACAAAATTTGCAATCAACTCAGGAGTTGCCGTTAAAATATCATCTGGAACGTTTTGGCCATTGGCAATATAAGTAACGGGAATGGAATAATGATAGATCAAATTCAAAATAGCGCCTGAAGAGCTGGTTTCATCCTGCTTTGTCAGCAGCAGCTGGTCCATTTGGATGGTCTGGAAATTATCGATGATCTTTTTCATGTCTTCGTATTTGGAAGTCAGGCTCAGCACCAGGTTGATCTGTATTTTATTTTTATCTGTGAGCAGTGCTTCCAGGTCATCGATGTATTGCTTTTGCTGGTAATTGCGGCCCGCCGTGTCCATCAGGATGATGTCGCAGGCCTTCAATTCGTTCATCGCGCGGGTCAGGTCTTCAGCTGAATCGACCACTTGAATCGGGATATTCAGGATGCCCGCATATGTTTTCAATTGCTCCACTGCCGCAATGCGGTATGTATCCGATGTGATGAGTCCGACCCTCTTGCCTTCCCGTAACAGCAGATCAGCGGCGATTTTCGCGATGGTCGTCGTTTTGCCGACACCCGTCGGACCGATAAAGCAGATGATTTCGGGATCTTTCAATTCCGGCTTTTGCTGATGCAAGCCGATCAGCCGGATGATTTCCGTCTTCGCCATTCTGTGGATATGCGCCGCGGAAATATCGGGTTGCTGGCCCAGCGTCAACATCATCTTCGAAAGAATCTCTGATTGGATCTCCTTCGTCACTTCCTGGCTGTTCAAGCGCTGGTTCAGCGGTTTTAACGTCACCGGCAAATGATCTTCTTTCATCGACTGCATCATGAATTGCTTGATGCCCTTTAATTCATTGATCAGATCACCCGTTTGGCGTTCATCCGGGGAGTCTTTATGGTTAACACCGGTTGATGCATGCTGCGGAGCCGGTTGGCGGATTTCAGCATTTGCCGGTTCATCAGTTTCGGGTTGACTGGCCTTCTTTTTCTTCGGCTTTGCTTCCACGGCAGCTGTAACTTCAAGCTTCTCTTTCTGGAAAAACCCGATAAAACCGCCAACTTTCACTTTTTTCGTATTCAGGATTAATGCGTCCGCTCCCAAATCTCTTTTGATCATCGGCAAAGCTTCACTGACATTCTGGACGATATATGTTTTTAATCTCATCAGACATTTACTCCTCCACTGATATTGACGACGCCGACGCTCTGAATTTCAATGTTCGGTTCGAGTTCGTTATAGGACAGTACCGGAAGATCCGGTGCAAAACCTTCGATAAACTGACGCATATAGATGCGGATGGCCGGTGATGTCAGCAGGATCGGCTGAACGCCGGTCTGCTGCAATTGAGCCGCCTGTTCCGATATTTTCTGGAAAATCAGCTGTGACGTTTCCGGGTCGATCGACAAGTAATTGCCCTGATCGGATCGATGTACCGATTCCGCGAATTTCTTCTCGACGCTGGCGCCTGCCGTAATGACTTTCAGGGCTTCATTCTGCGGCGCATACTGCAACGTAATCTGGCGTGACAATGACCGTCTCACGTATTCGGTCAGAACATCCGTATCTTTTGTTTGCGATGAATAATCTGCCAGCGTTTCCAGGATGATCAGCAGGTTACGGATGGAAACTTTCTCTTTCAAAAGCTTCATCAGCACCTTCTGCACTTCACCGATGGTCATTAAGTTTGGAATCAATTCTTCGACAACCGCCGGGCTCGCTTCACGCATATTTTCAATCAGCGATTTCACTTCCTGGCGGCCGATCAACTCATGGGCATGGCGCTTGATGACTTCTGTCAGATGCGTCGACACCACGGAAGGTGGATCCACGATCGCGTATCCGGCCATTTCAGCGTCTTCTTTCATGCTGTCATTAACCCACAACGCAGGCATGCCGAATGCGGGTTCAATTGTTTCAATGCCTTCAATGCTGTCGTCGTCGATTCCCGGGCTCATTGCGAGATAATGATCGAGCATAATTTCACCCGCGGCAACGCGGTTCCCTTTGATCTTAATGATGTATTCGTTCGGCCGGAGCTGAATATTATCGCGGATGCGGATGACCGGCACCACGATTCCAAGCTCCATCGCCAATTGCCGGCGGATCATGATGACCCGGTCCAGCAAATCGCCGCCCTGGTTTTTATCTGCAATCGGAATCAGGCCGTAACCGAATTCAAATTCGATGGCATCGACATGCAAAAGGTCGATAACGCTTTCCGGACTTTTCATGGCTTCAAGCTCTTTACCGTCTCCGGAATCGGCTTCTTTTTCGGATTTTTCTTCTGCATTCAACGCTTTTTGCATTTTATAAGCTGCGAATGAAATGACACCTGCCACCGGCAAAATCAATAAAGGATTAATCGGTGTCAGGAATGCAATCATCATCAAAGTTGCAGAGACCACATACATCATTTTCGGATAGGCAAAAAGCTGCTTTGTAATATCCGATCCCAGGTTGCCGTCAGAAACGGCTCTCGTTACGACAATACCCATCGCAGTCGAGATCAATAAAGCCGGAATCTGGCTCACAAGGCCGTCCCCGATGGACAGTAGCGTAAACAGACTGGCCGCTTCGCCGACCGGCAGGTTATGTACCATAACCCCAATCAGCAATCCGCCGATAATGTTAATGATCGTAATAATAATGCCTGCGATAGCGTCCCCTTTTACGAATTTACTGGCACCATCCATGGCCCCGTAAAAATCCGCTTCCTGGCTGACTTTTTCACGGCGGTTTTTCGCTTCCAGATCGGAAATCATTCCTGCGCCCAGATCGGCGTCGATACTCATCTGTTTGCCGGGCATCGAGTCGAGCGTAAAGCGTGCAGCAACTTCCGCTACCCGCTCCGACCCTTTTGTGATGACCAGAAATTGAATGATGACAAGAATCAGGAAGACGAGGATACCGATAATGGCACTGCCTCCGACAACAAAGGAACCGAACGTTTCGATCACTTGACCACCGGTTTGATTGGTCAGAATCGACCGTGTCGTTGAAACGTTCAGTCCGAGACGGAAAAGCGTCGTCAACAGCAGCAAAGTCGGGAAAATCGAGAATTGCAGCGCTTCTTTCGTATTCATTGCCACCAGCAGAATTGTCATGGCCAGGCTGATATTTATCAGGATGAGGAAATCGAGTAATAAGGGCGGCAATGGAATGACCATCATGACGACGATCATAAGTACGGATACTAAGACTGCATAATCTCTGATTTTCAAGTTATTTCCCATCTCCTAATGCTTTCGTGAATGTTTTTATGTAATGAAATTTACTTTAATAAGTCGCTTGGCGCTTAGGACAGGGCAAAGATTATGCTCCTGCGCACTGCTCGTCGCAAAGGTGCGCCATCTTCGTTTGGCGACCTTAGCTCCCGCAATAAGCCGAGAAGTGCACTCGTCTTATTGCTCCGCTCAGTCCGGAGGCGCGCCGGCGCTGAGAGAAGTTTCTGGAGATATGGAGCAAAACAGCGAAGACGCCTTGGGGAGCAGAAACAGAGTTGGCTTTCCAACTCTGTTTCGAGCGAAGTGCTGAGATCCACTCGGGCGAAGTGAAACGAGACCGAGTTAGCTCAGCGCAAGCCCCCAGGCAAGCAAGCTGTTTTGCGGAATATCGATTAAAAATTTATATTTCTTAACTGATCTTCCCTTTCAAACGGTAGATATATGCCAAAACCTCTGCTACGGCCATGAAGAGATCTTCCGGCACATAGTCGCCAACCTCTACTTGTGCGTAGAGCGCGCGGGCGAGCGGTTTATTTTCCATAATCACAATATCAAGTTCTTTCGCTTTTTCTTTGATTTTCAGTGCCAGATGGTCTTTCCCCATCGCAATAACCTGCGGGGATTCCATCGTTTCGGCATCATATTTGATTGCGATCGCATAATGCGTCGGGTTCGTAATGAGCACATCCGCGTTCGGTAAATCCTGGATCATCCGGTTCATACTCATCTGCCGTTGCTTTTCTTTGATCTTTTGTTTGATGAGGGGATCACCCTCTGCTTTTTTGTATTCATCTTTTATGTCCTGTTTCGACATCTTTATTCCTTTTTCGAATTCGTATTTCTGATAAATATAATCCAGCACCGCAAGGCTCAACAGGATCAGTGAAGCGGTCAGGCCCAGTTTGATGACCAGTCCGCCCACAAAGCTCAATGCGTGCGGAACGCTCTGCTGGGACAATAAAAACAATTCTTCTTTTGCAAGCCAGAGCACGAGAAAAGCCGCAGTTCCGATGATGGAAATCTTCAGCAATGATTTTGCCAATTCCACCAATGCGCGTACTGAGAAAATCCGTTTTGCTCCTTTGATCGGATCGATTCGTTCAAACTTTGCCATAAGGGGGTCGCTTGAAAAAATCGGGCCAATTTGTATGTAGTTTCCCAAAAACCCGAAAACCATACCGATCAGCGCCATCGGGACCATGATCTTGAATCCTTCATACGCCATTTGTTCCAGCATGGTGCGGGTGGAAGCCGGGGTCAGCTCCCAACTGATGAATTGGGTAAGGTTGATGCGGAAGATTCCAAGAATCTGTTCCAGCATCCAGCCGCCTGTAAAGAACAGCAGGAGGATACCGCCAAGCATAATCATGGCGGCAGCGACTTCCGGGCTTTTTGCCACCTGCCCTTTGCGTTTCGATTCCTGCCTTTTTTGCGGTGTCGCTTTTTCGGTTTTTTCACCTGCGAAAAATTGAAGATCGAGAACCAGTCGTTTCTGCACTTATGTCCCTCCCATTAATCTGACCAATTGCGCCATGCTCATCATGATTTTTTCAAATAAAAATTGCAGAAGATAGAAGAAGATGGGCATCGTCAGCAATAGCAGGACAAAGCCGACAAAGATCTTTACAGGAAAACCGACAGCAAAGATGTTCAATTGGGGCACTGTTTTTGCCAATATCCCCAAAGCTACATCCACAAGAAAAAGTGCGCCGACAATCGGCAAAGCAATTTGCAAAGCAATGGTAAACATTTGGACGAATAATGCCGATATAAAAGAAGAAAGATCTCCTGCTTCAAAAGCGAACGAGGTCGTTTCCACCGGGAACAGCCTCAAACTGTGCATGACACCGTCTAGCAGCATGTGATGACCGTTCACCGTCAGCATAAACAGCAGCGCCATCATGTATTTAAAATGGCCGATGATCGGCACCTGCGCCCCGGTTTGCGGATCAATGACATTGGCGATTGCAAAACCCATCTGAAAATCGATGAACGCTCCTGCAACCTGCACCGCATACAACAGCAGCGCGGCTGTAAACCCAAGCGCCAGACCAACGCCAATTTCTTTAATGACCATCAGCGAATAAAAAGCATCCAGCACAATCGGCTCCTCAGCCGGCATTGTGGAAACAGCTGTCAAAGCGATGAAAAATCCGAGACCGATTTTAAATTGGGTCGGCATGCCTTTCATCGAAAAAATCGGAGCGATTAAAAAGAAACTTGTAAAACGAATGAGTACTAATAAAAAATAGGGCAACACTTCTAAAATAGAATTCATTACAGGCTCCTATCCGATTATTCGCGGTAGGCTTTGGAACAGGTTACGCGTGTAATCCAGCAGCGTCGTCAGCATCCAGGGTCCGAAAACGACCAATGAAATGAAAACAGCGAGTATTTTCGGGATGAACGCCAAAGTCTGTTCCTGGATCTGCGTCATCGCCTGGAACACACTGACCAGCAGGCCGACAGCCAGCGCGATCAGCAGCATCGGGGCTGCAATGATAATGATTGTATAAATCGATTGTTCGGCCAGCTTGATTACCATATCTGGAGTCATTGAGTTCTTCCTTCCTTAACGATATAAGTTGAATCAAAGAGTAATTTTATATTCCGCTTCGGCGCTTTGGACAGGGCAAAGATTATGCTCCTGCGCACTGCTCGTCGCAAAGGAGGTGCCATCTTCGTATGGCACACCTTGGCTCCCGCAATAAGCCGAGAAGACCACTCGTCTTATTGCTTCGTCCAGTCCGGAGGCGCGCCGGCGCTCAGAGAACTCACTAGAGATATGGAGCAAAACAACGAAGACGCCTTGGGGAGTAAGCGAAGTGCTGAAATCCACTCGGACGAAGTGCAACGAGACCGAGTTAGTTCAGCGCGAGCCCCCGGCAAGCGAGTTGTTTTGCGGAATATCGGTTACTAGTTCAACTTACCGATCTAAAAACTAAGCAGCAGCGATTCGATGATGAGGTACCAGCCGTCTACAAGTACGAATAACAGTATTTTGAATGGCAATGAAATCATTACCGGCGGTAACATCATCATCCCCATCGCCATCAAAGTACTGGCCACGACCATATCGATGATCAGAAACGGGATGAAAATGACAAAGCCTATCTGGAACGCCGTCTTCAACTCACTGATGGCAAATGCCGGAATCAGTGACGTCAGCGGAATTTCCGCGATGCTTTCCGGTTTTTCCAGTTCCGCATATTTATAGAACAGCGCCAGATCTTTTTCACGTGTGTGTTTCGCCATAAATTCTTTCATCGGCAAGGCCGCTGAATCCATGGCTTCTTCCTGGCCGATTTCACCATCCAGATATGGCTGAAGCGCCGTTTCATTTATTTCCAGAAAGATTGGAGACATAATGAAGAAGGTAAGAAATAATGCGAGTCCCACCAGCACCTGGTTCGGCGGCATGGATTGTGTACCAAGACCCGTTCGGACGAATGACAGTACAATAATGATGCGGGTAAAGCTGGTCATCAGAATCAGGATACCCGGGGCGATCGACAGAATCGTCAGCAGGAATAATAATTGCAACGTGGTCGACACGTCTTCCGGGTTTTCGTTGCCGAAATCAATGCCTGGAATATTGACGAGCAGGAGAAGGGAATCCATCATAACGAACGCCCTTCTTTATCCTGTGATTGTTGTTTCTCCAGATCCGTTTTCAATTGGTCCTGTTTGTTTCGCTGCTTATCGAGGCTCTGCTTGAATAATTGCTCAAACCCTTTCGCATGGGAAGGGTTTTTTTCCAAGTGGCCGCCGACCTTTTCTTTTATGAAACTGGTTACCGTCTTCGGCAGCAATGGCGAAGCTTGGGTCTCCACGTCTTTTTCAATTCCATGGATTTCATCGTCTTCGGTGAATTCTTTGATCAAGGTCACTTGATCGCCGACACCGATCAGATAAATCTGTCCGCCCACTTTCACAAGTTGAAGGGATTTATTGTTCCCTAAGGCTGTTCCGCCCATCAGCTTTACTGCCTGGTTGGGCTGGAGATTTTTTTGCTTCATCGAAAGGAATTTGATCAGGCCGTATATCATGAAGACGATTAATAAGGTATAGAAGATCAATTGGCCGATCACGACGATAAAGCTTTTTTCTTCCGGTGCCGCAGCTTCCACTTCGACCGGCTGTTCCTGTTGCTCGACTGCCGGCTGTTCGCCGTCATAGCCGTCAATGACTTTCGGGTCGGCGGCTTGTGCTCCGGATGGCGCCCATACTGCTGACAGCGCCAGCAACAGGATCATCACAATACTGTATAAAGACATTTTTTGGACCAAGCTTGTAGACTCCTTACATAAAGGTATTAGCGAAGCTTCGAGATACGTTCTTCTGTTGACAGGATATCCGTAACGCGGACCCCGAAGTTTTCATCGATGACCACAACTTCACCCACAGCGATCAATTTGTCATTGACCAAAATGTCGACCGGTTCGCCCGCCAGTTTGTCGAGTTCGATGATCGATCCCTGGGAAACACCCAGAATTTCTTTCACTGTCCGTTTGGTGCGCCCCAGCTCCACGGTTACCTGAAGCGGAATATCCATCAGCATACTTAAATTATTCGGTTCGGTATTCGCTGCAGCCGAATCATCGAAACTTGAAAACTGCACCGGTTGGATGCTTGGTGATGCAGCCGGCTGTTCTTTTTTGCTGCGCTCATTGTTCGAATCAAATTGCATGTCCTGTGTCTCCTCCAGCTCTTCCTCTTCACCTGAATCGGTCAAGATTCCCGCCATTTGTTTTGCCAGACGCACCGGAATGCACATATGGAATTCCGCATGCTGTCCGTTTTGCGCCTTCAATTGAAACGCGGCTTCGACAAACCATTCTTCCTTTGTAAAATTCGCTGCCGGAAAATCTTCCCGCTGCTCCACCATGTCCATACCGGACAGTGAATGGGAAATCTCCGATTCCAATAAAGCGGAGAATGTCCGGGAAACAGATGCGTACATCTGCTGCATAATGTCCTGCAGGATTTCAAATTGGCGTTCCGTATCTTCACTCGCGATTTCGGGATCCACCATTGCGGCCAATTCCTGCACTTGTTCTTTATTTATCGAAACAAATTGGATGCCGGAGATATCGCCGGTGTATTCGCCGAGCAGCACGAAGAATGGTGCCTGTGTTTTTGCCATCATTTCCGTTTCAGGCTTTACAGCTAATTTCGGCGCGCTCACGGTCACTTGCTCTGACAGCAATAAAGACAGGACAGCCGAAGAGCTGCCAAGAGCTACGCTGAATAATTCAGTCAATGCTTCGCTTTCGATTGTGGAAAGTGACGTATTTGCCATTTTCTTTACCTCCTTCTCACTCCGGTTCAATAAGCCGTTTATTTCATCTGAAGACAAATTACCAGTTACCATCGCTGCGATCCTCCTGCGTTTGAACTTCCGTAATCTGTACCGCCAGACGGCCTTTGGAAACCCCGGCCTGAGCAAAAAATTTCTGCTTTTCATCAACGAGCACCGTCACCGGATCCGTATAGGATTCGTGCAGACGGATGACATCGCCATTTTTCAAGTTCAGGAAGTCTTCGATATCAATTGAAGATTGGCCTAAAACTGCTTTGACACTCATTTTCGTGCTTTGGAGTTTTTTCTCCAACGCAACCACTTCGTGGCTTTCTTTCGTTTTCTTCTGATTTGCGAGCCAATGACGCGCTGACAGTTTCGGCAGCACTTTCTCCAACACCAGATGGGGCAGGCAAAGATTGATAACGCCTTCGACCTCACCGATTTTCGTTTGAAGCGATACCATGATGACCGTTTCATTCGGCGGAGACATCGTCAGGAATTGAGGATTCACTTCGATTTCCTTCAATGAAGGCGACAAACGGATGACCGAAGTCCAGGCTTCCTGGAAACAATCCAACGCCTTGATGAAAACCCGTTCAATGATGGACGTTTCGATTTCTGTCAGATCGCTTGTTTTATTCAATGCATTCCCCTGGCCGCCGAGCAGCCGGTCGAACATGACATACGCAACATCCGGAGAGAATTCCATCACCATGCTGCCGGGCAGCGGGCTTGCTTCAAACACGCCCAGCAGGGAATTCTTTTCAATGTTCTGGATGAATTCTTCGTACGAATATTGCTCAACTCCCGTAACCGACAGCTGCACGTATGTGCGCAGCTGTGTGGAAAAATAAGATGTCAGCAAGCGGGCAAAGTTTTCATGGATCCGCGTCAATGTACGGATTTGGTCCTGTGAAAAGCGCAGCGCTTTTTTGAAATCGTAATTATTCACCGCGCGTTCTTTGCCGAACTTATAAGGGACTGGCGCTTCTTTTTTTATGGAAGAAAGAATGGCATCTATATTTTCGTTTGATAAATGTTCTACCACGGATGTTTCCTCCTCATTCCATAGGGCCGGGCTTTTGGACAGTCGGCAAAATACTGATCTGCTGGTAATAGCCGGTCACCTTATCCATGACTTCCGTCACAGACTCCAGCACATGGATCTTTTTCCCCGACACCAGTGTCACCACTGTATCCGGTGTAGCTTCGACTCTTTCGATATAAACCGCATTCAAGGTAAACGGCGTTTGGTTTAATTTCGTCAATAGGATCATTTATAGGCGCCCATTGAGGGAAGTTCAACTTCCCTCAGGCCGGCCCTCCTTTATTATCGTTTCAAGTTGACAACTTCCTGAAGAATTTCATCTGAAGTTGTGATTGTACGGGAGTTTGCCTGGAATCCACGTTGTGCGATGATCATTTCCGTAAACTCTTCCGTTAGGTCAACGTTCGACATTTCGAGCATGCCGGAAGCTACTGAAGTGTTTGCCGCTCCCACAGTACCTGTATTAATCGCTCCGCCTGCAGCAGCGGTCATTTCGTATAGAGAGCCGCCAAATTTACTGAGGCCTGTTGGGTTTGGCGGTGAAGAGATACCAATGGTTACGCCAGGATCAAGAATTTCCGCTTCCGTTCCGTCAGCAGATAATTTGCCCATAAGAACACCTTCGCGGTTGATGCTGAATGAGTCGTAGGTAGCTGCATCAATTTGAATTGCAACACCCGTGCTATCAAGAACATTATAGCCCTGAGTATTAACCAGCCAGCCCTCTTCATCAACAACAAAGTTGCCGGCTCTTGTTAAATACTGATTTCCAGCAACAAGGGGGGTATCTGAAGGTTCCTGCACTACAAAGAAGCCGTCGCCCATGATTGTGAGGTCTGTTCCCACCCCTGTATTCATTGCTGAACCTGGTGTATGAATTACATTAATAGCGCTTGTCGTCGAACCCAAACCGACTTGCATCGGATTTGTTCCACCACTGGACATATTCTGGCTCAATAGATCCTGGAAGTTGATCGTGCTTTTCTTGTAGCCGATTGTATTGACGTTGGCAATATTATTACCGATAACATCCAGTTTCGTTTGGAAACCTTTCATACCTGACACACCCGCATACATTGAACGTAACATTTAAATTTCCCCTTTCGAGTACCGTCCGTAATCCTTTCGGAATCAGACAATCTCCTCGTTGTTTTTAATTTCTGTATTCATTTCTATCCGGTTGATCGCTGTAAGCGGGATTTTCGTTCCGCTGTCGAGCAGTTCAATTGTCAGTTCGCCGTTTTTGCTAGATAAAGCCTTTACGATTCCCTCGCCTGATTCCATTTTTCCATCGACTTCATATGACCAGTCGACCGATGTGCCGATCAGATTTGCGTGATCCGCCAGGGTTTGGTTGGTGGAGTTGCCAACGAATTGCGTCATCGTCTTGTTCAGATTTGTCAGCTGTTCCAAACTGGTGAACTGCGCCATCTGGCCAATGAATTCCGTGTCTTTCAAAGGTTCCATCGGATCCTGGTGCTTCATCTGCGTAACGAGGATTTTCAGGAACGCATCCTGGCCAAGCGTATTCTGCGGATCGGCCGCTTTCGGCGCTGTCCCCGCCATCGTGTTGGCTGTTGATGTATTTGTAACGTTCATCGGAACACCTCTTTTCTTGTCTATTAAAACCGATATTACGCAAAACAGCTTCGCTTGCCTGGGGGCTCGCGCTGAGCTAACTCGGGCTCGTTGCACTTCGCCCGAGTGGATCTCAGCACTTCGCTTGGTCCCCTGGGCGTCTTCGCTGTTTTGCTCCATATCTCTATTAATTTTCTCTAGATGAATGAGCGGAAGTCGGCGACTCCTACGGGAATTAGAGCGTGTCCTGAGACCCCGCAGGGAAGGTTTGACCGAACAACATTCGGTCGAACCTTTGCGACGAAGCGTGTAACGCTGCAGGAGCATCGGTTTTCGAAGCGAACGAGGAGGCTCAGGCCGCTCCCCGCGGAAAGCGTCCGGCTGTCTCTGCATCGCTTCGCTAGCTTCGAGACATGAAAAAGAGCTGAAGCGATTTCATCGGTTCGGATATGGCTAACTATTGTTAAACTGTATAATCCACTTTCATCATTCCGGAGTCGAGGTGGCTGCGCTCGACTGCTGCTTTTTCTTCTATCTGCTGGTAGCCGTTGTTGTCACGTCCGGCGGATTTTTGTTGCTGCTGTTGCTGTTGGGCAAAGCGCTGTTCGGACTGTGCGTTCTGCTGGCCGAGCGATTGCTGGGAATTGTTTTGAACGACTTCGATTTTCTCGACTGTCAACCCTTGCTGGATCAATGTATTGCGCAGCTGATTCAGCTGCAGATCGATTGCATCTTTTGCCGCCATGCTGCTCGTGAAGATTTGTGCGGCGATCTTTCCGTTCGTTTCCGTCAGGCGAATATCCAGATGGCCCAGATGGTCCGGCGAGATATTCACTTTGATCTGCGTGCTTTCACCATTCGTGGTCATGCGCAGCGAATTTTTGAAAACCTCACCCAGTTCTTCGGTTAAGTTATTCATCCGGACCACCGGAGTCGGCATCGCCGGCGCTTCGGGTCTTGCCTGCAGCGGTTGTGTTGTCTGAGCCGCTGCCTGTTTTGCTGAATCTGCGGAAGCCGTTGGTTGCGTCAGGCTCTGTTTGTTCTCATCCTGCTGTGAAGTTTCCTGTTGCTGTCCTCCGTCGCTTCGAGCCGCAGTGACAACAGCTGCAGAGGGCTGCGCTTTTACTGCTTCCGGTTCATCGGCGTTTGCGGTTTTGGTTTCTCCGGCGACTTTCATCTGTTTCTCTGTCTCAGCTGCAGAAACCACTCCAAGCTTCGCTGCCTGTTCAGGTTGGCCAGTTGCTGCCACCGATTTCTTTTCTGCACCTGCCAGTGATTCAGTGAATTCCATAATCTTGTTGGTGATTTTTTCAATGTTTTCAGCATTAATAATTGTTGCTTTTCCCTCGACCCCCACAAAAGGCGAAGCGTTATCGAATTTCTTGTTACCAGTCGCTGACATGCTTGGCAAAATGTCGCCCAATTTCTGGATCAGCTCGACCAGTTTAGCTTGAACTTCCTTGGAGACTGGCTGTTTTTCAGCATCCGGCAAAATCGGCGTGAATTTTCTGCGTTCACCCATATCCACCAGAATCGCTCCTTCTTTTCTTTCGGGCTGAAAATTGATCAATTGCATCAATTCATACATGATTTTCTGCTGTGCTTCGGTAAGTTCTTCGACAGGCTGCTCCTGCAGCTTTGCCACCATGTCTTCAATTTTTTTCAACAGCACTTTCGGCAATGACGCTTCCTGACCTTCTCCATGCTGAGCACCATCGGCCAGCGACTGGAGAAGCGTTGAAAAAGCTTTTGCCCCTTCTGCAGATGGTGCTTCCGTTTTGGCGGATGCCGCTTCAGCAGAAGGCTTGGCAGTCATTGTGGATATTGGGCCTACAGTATTAATCGCATTCACCCTCTTTCAGCGGTACTGGCTTGTTTTACTCGGTAAAATCTGGCGCTCGCCAATTCATCGAAGAAATTTTGTTCCTCTACTTTCTTTTCTTCCTGGAATCTGGCGAGCTCCTGCTCTTTCAGGTTGCCCCAGGTCTTTTCTTCCTGCGCTTTCTGCTGGAGCTGGTTCTGGGTTCTTGTAACGTTGCCCTGAAGAAATTCCAGCTCGCGGTTCGTTACGCTGGATTGTTCCTGCAATTGGCTTATGTAGATTTCAAGCATGCGCAGTTCGGAGATATTGATGCCGCCCTGCTGTTTCTTTCGCTTCATCTGTTCTGCTTCCACCAGCTTGTCCGTAATCGCCCGGCTCTTCTGATGGCCCGCCTGCTCTTTTTTTATCGCGTCAGCCATCTGTACCTGGGCAAAGCCTTTTTCATTCTCTTTCAGTTCAAGGATTTTTTGAAAACGAAAATTGAATTGAGTCAATTCTTAGTTCCCCCCAAATTGTTCTGTCAATTTTTCGACGCTTGTTTCTAAGCTTGTATTCTCATAAATATCCTGCTGCAGATAGTCTTTGATGATTGGATAGGAACGGATTGCCTGGTCGATTTCTTTATTGGCGCCCGCTTTATAGGCTCCGATATTGATCAGGTCTTCCGCCGAATCATAAGCCGACAGCATCCTCTTGAATTCGACGGCTGCCTTCTGGTGTTCGGGTGAGACGACTTCGTGCATGACGCGGCTGACGCTTGCCATGACATTGATGGCCGGAAACTGCCCTTTTTGCGCAATTTTGCGGTCCAGCACGATGTGGCCGTCCAAAATGCCGCGGACTGCATCCGCAATCGGTTCGTTCATGTCGTCGCCGTCGACCAATACGGTATAGAACGCAGTGATCGACCCTTTTGCCGAGGTTCCCGAGCGCTCCAGTAATTTTGGCAATAAAGCAAAAACACTCGGCGTGTAGCCTTTACTGGTCGGCGGTTCGCCCACCGCCAGCCCGACTTCCCGCTGCGCCATGGCAAAGCGGGTGACCGAATCCATCATCAGCATGACGTTTTTCCCCTGATCCCGGAAATATTCCGCGATCGTGGTTGCCGTCATGGCGCCTTTGATGCGCTGCAATGCCGTCTGGTCGGAAGTTGCCGCAATGATGACTGATTTCTTCAACCCTTCAGGACCAAGGTCCCGTTCGATAAAATCACGCACTTCGCGTCCCCGTTCGCCGATGAGGGCGATGACATTGACGTCTGCTTCCGTGTTGCGGGCAATCATGCCGAGCAATGTGCTCTTGCCGACGCCGCTCCCGGCGAAAACGCCGATGCGCTGGCCCTGGCCAACCGTAAGCAATCCGTCAATCGCACGGACGCCGACTTCGAGCGGCTTGTCGATCCGCGGACGATGCAAGGGGTTCGGCGGCGTGTTGTTTGTCGAGTATTTCTTAAGGCCTTTCGGCAATCGTGTTTCGTCCAGCGGATTGCCCGTGCCGTCCAGCACTTTTCCGAGAATCGACGGACCAATTTTGATCTGAAGCGGTACGCCAGTCGCCACTACCAGGCACCCGGGGCCAATTTGTGAAATATCGTTCAACGGCATCAGCATCAATTTGTTTTCCCGGAAACCGACCACTTCCGCTTCGATCGGTTTTTCGTAATGGTTCGGATACAGCAGGCAAATCTCGCCGATTTTGGCGTTCGGGCCTTTTGATTCGATTGTCAGCCCGATGACCTGCACCACTTTGCCGTGTTTCTTGATCGGTTCCACTTCATCAATCAGGGCCAGATAATCATCTTTCCGCTGGTTCATCATTCGTTTTCTCCTCACAATAAGCGAGTAAATGCTTTTTGATTTCTTCCAGTTGGCTGTCGATGGTGACATCATAGGAGCCGCTTGGCGTATGCAGCATGCAGCCGCCGGATTCAACATTGGCCACTGGAATCATTTTTAATTCGCAGTCTGCCCGTACATAGGTTTTCAGTTCTTCCAGGAAAGGCAATAGGACCGGGTAATCGTCCAACGACACCTGCATGATGATGTCTTCGGCTTCTTCGATATGCTTTAACGCCTGCTTTACGATACTCAACAGCTGTTCTTCATGCTGCTTCAACTCTTCTTTGATGACACGTTCGGCAATGCGCACGCTCAAACTCAACAGGAACGCTTCGGCTTCCTGGACAATTTTCGCTTTTTCGCTATAGGCTTCCCGGATCAGTTCTTCCATTTCGAGCCGCTTTTCTGCGAAGTCTTTTTCCGCTTGCGCGTAGCCTTGCTGCTTGCCGTGTTCGAAACCCTGCGCTGTTGCTTCATCGGCCAGCCTTTCAGCTTCTGCCTGGGCCGCTGTGCGCGCCTCGTGCCACCATAGTTCGATATCGGTGCGGGCCTGATGCTGCTGTTCCAGCAAATCGGTTTCCAATTGAAGCTTATGCGTCAATAAATTCTCGATTTCTTTTTTTACTGACAGTTTGCGCTGCTCGGGATCTGTTTCATCTTCCGGGCTGCAGGCATTCCGGAATTCGATTTTTTTCGTCTGCAGCACTTTCTTTTCGACCGGTATGCCGTAATGATAGCGGATGACATTAGACAATCAGCTCATCCCCTTCACCGCGGGAGACCATAATCTCACCCTTGTCTTCCAGGCTCCGGACCAGTGCAACGATATTCGTTTGTGCATTTTCGACATCTTTCAGTTTTACAGGACCCATCACATCGATTTCATCCCGTATAACTTCCGCTCTCCGTGTAGACATATTCGCGAATAGGCCTTCTTTGACGTCTTCGCTGGCCACTTTCAGCGCGAAAGTGAGATCCGCATCCGATACTTCACGGATGACACGCTGTATTGACCGGGTTTCAAGCGTAATGATATCTTCGAACACAAACATCCGCTTCTTGATTTCTGCGACGAGATCCGGACTGTCGATTTCCAGTTCCGAAAGAATTGCTTTTTCCGTTCCTCTGTCCACGTTGTTCAATACCTGAACAATCGCTTCCACCCCGCCGGTCGCCGTATAATCCTGGGCTCCGGAAGCCGACAGCTTGCGTTCGATGATTTGTTCCACCTGATGGATCACTTCCGGGGACGTGCTTTCCATCAAAGCGATTCTGCGCGCCACTTCCGCCTGTTTGGCTGGTTGCAGCTGCGAGATGATCTGTGACGACTGCCTGGAATCCAGGTAGGACAGCACAAGCGCAATCGTTTGAGAATGTTCGTGCTGCAGAATATTGAAAAGCTGATTCGGATCGGCCCGCCTTGCAAAGTTGAAGGGTTTGACGTGAAGCCTGCTTGTTAAACGGCCAATCGTATCCATCGCCCGGTCTTTTCCCAAAGCTTTTTCAAGAATATCCCTGGCATACTCAAGACCGCCTTCATCCATAAAGTCCTGGCCAAGTATCATTTCATAAAACTCATCAATCACTTTTTCTGTCTGGCTGCTTTTCAGCTGCCGAACATTTGAAATTTCCATCGTCAATTGATCGATTTCCGGTTCAGTCAGCTGTTTGAATATCTCCACAGCCACATCCGGTCCAAGCCCGACCAGCAAAACAGCCACTTTCTGTATACCGGTCAACTCTTTCACACTTTTAACCACAGTTCACACTCCTAATCCTCCGACATCCAAGTACGCAATAATTTCGTGAAATCTTCCGGACGTCCTTTTGCCAGCTTTTCAATCGTCTTCCGTTTTGGATTCGACCGTGAGTCGAACTCCGAAAGATCGATTTCTTTCTCTTCTTCCTCCAACTCCCCTACTGAGGTTGCTGGTTGTGCAAACATTTCAAATCCGAAATCTTCTTCTATCGCTTCACGTTTTCTTCTCATCAGTACAAATATCAGGCTGCCGATGATGAGGATCAGCGCAACGGCCGCTCCTGCAACCAGCAGTAAGCCATTCGGAATTTCACCGAACCAGTTATTAATCGGATCTGCTTCTTCAATAACCGTTTTGCCCTGGAATTCTGTGGCAAATACCGAAATGCGGTCATCCAATTGAAGCTCATCAACCTCAGCGCCATTCATGCTCAAAGCGGCGCTGACCGTATTGCCCAATAAATTCCGGATATCGCCGACCGTTTCAAGCGTCAGGCTGTCCGGATCTCCGGGAACCGGCGGCTCGACACCGACGTTGATCGTTATATCATCGATTACATACGGGCTGAGCTCAATTTGGCGGTGAATCCGGTTGACTTCACGGTTTATCCGCTCTTCTGTTCTTTCCGATTCACTGTTGCCGCCTTCTCCGGCTGCCGGATAATTGGCAATCTCCGTGTCACCTGTACCGACTGTCTCTTCTATCGTCGCGCCTTCGCTCGAATAGGTTTCCACAATCCGTTCCACACTGATATCGATGCCTTCACCCGTTTCTTCATTGACCGGTTCGACCAGTTCTTCTTCACGTTTTTCTTTCGTGAAATCCACACTTGCCATCACCGACACGACCACTTTATCGCGGCCAAGCAATAAACCGAGCATCTGCTGCAATTCTTTTTGGATGTCTTTTTCAATATCCTGTTTGATATCGCGCTGTTGCTGGTAGACCGACAACGCAGTGTCGGCAGGAGTTTCATCTTCCATCGTGAACGTCTGTCCGTTCTGATCCATAATAACAATCTGATCCGACGGCAGACTTGGAACACTCTTGCTGATCAGGTGATACAAGCCATTCACTTGTTTTTGATCCAACTGGAATGACGGTTCGCCCTGGATAACGACAGAAGCTGTAGCGACCTGCTCATCATCCGTCAGCCAAACATTTTCCTTTGGCAGCGTGATCATGACATTGGCATCAGCCACACCGTCAATCTGGCGGATCAGCATCGCCAACTCGTTCTGCATTGCGTCCCGTTCGACGACATCGAAATGCCTGTCAGTCATTCCAAGACCCATATTGTCGCTGAAAATGCTGTAATTCACATTGCCGTTTTTCGGAATTCCTTCGGCAGCCAAACTGACCTTCAGGTTTGCGACTTCTTCAGCCGGTACGCTGATGGTTTTGCCATCTCCCGAAACTTCCGCGAGGATCCCCTGTTCTTCAATTGCCGTCTTGATTTCGCCCGTTTCTGCCGGTGCCAGATTCGTATATAAAGGCGTCATATCTGATCTTGAACCAAGAAATACAAAAACAAGAAGCAGCAGAAAAGTAATAAAAAACGATCCGATAATCGTCCATTTTATCTTCGGAGAAATATTCCCCCAGGATTCACTGAATTTGGTTTTATAGATTCCTAACTTCTCTTTCATCGATCACTCATCCTATTTCCCAGAATCATACTTGCATTCTCATTACTTCCTGGTAAGCTTCCACGACTTTATTGCGCACCTGCATGGTCAGCTCCAATGAAAGGCTCGCCTTTTCTGAAGCGATCATTACTTCGTGGATATTCTCAACCTGTCCGGTTGCCAGGCCGGCCGTTTGTACATCGGATGCTTTTTGTGCCTGATTAACTTCCTGCAAAGCCTGCTTGAAGATTTCACCGAAACCTTCCACCTTGTTTTCCGGTTTAACGATCGGATTTGTTAAACCTTGTATAAACGGCATTTGTACCTGATTAATCGGATTCATAAGTTTTCCCCCTGGTTGTTTCTATATAATCGATATTCCGCAAAACAGCTTCGCTTGCCTGGGGGCTCGCGCTGAGCTAACTCGGTCTCGTTTCACTTCGCCCGAGTGGATCTCAGCACTTCGCTTGTTCCCCTGGGCGTCTTCGCTGTTTTGCTCCATATCTTAGTGTGCAGATTTCATCACTGTAATCGGAACTAATTTATTCTCTTTATGTTTATACAAATAATTAAGATGAAAGAGCGGAAGGCGGCGACTCCAGCGGAAACAGAGTGAGTCCTGAGACCCCGCAAGAGCGAAGCGATGAGGAGGCTCAGGCCACTCCCGCGGAAAGCGTCCGCCTGGAGCGAATTCATCAACCCACTATCCTCTGAAATTATTTCCCTATCTCAAGAGCCTTCATAAACATGCTCTTTGATGCGTTCAGTGCGGTTACGTTTGCTTCATATGAACGCGTTGCCGACATCAGGTCGACCATTTCTTTGATCGGATCGACATTCGGCAGCTGCACATAGCCGTTGTCATCTGCATCCGGATGGCTTGGATCGTAATTTAGCGTGAAAGGTGCGTCATCTTCTTTGATTCGCGATACCGATACGCCCGATACAGCGTTGTTGCCATTGCCCATCATCGCCTGCAATTTCTGTTCAAACGGCGACACGCCGCTTTGCGACAGTTCGACCGTTTTCCGGCGGTAAGGCGTCCATTCACCGTCGACCATACGCGCCCGGGTCGTTTCCGCGTTCGCAATATTCGCGGACACCACATCCATTCGGAGACGGTTGGCGGTCAGGCCGGATGCGCTAATATTAAAACTATTGAATAAGGTCATTTGAATTATCTCCCCCCGCTGATAACAGAACTCAGGCTGCGGAATTTCCCGCTGATCCTGTCGGTTACTGCATTATAATGAAGCTGGTTTTTCGCCAGCTCGGCCATTTCAACATCCATGTCGACATTATTGCCGTTGATTTTATACATCGAATTTTCATTCACTGTGACTCGCGGATCGTATTGTGCCGATTCATTGCTGAACGAAATGTGTTTGGCATCGGTTTTGTAACTCGCCATCGCCTGCTTGCCTGCCGCATTTTTCAACACGGTGGCAAAGTCGACCTGTTTGGCTTTATAACCGGGCGTATCGACATTTGCGATATTCGCCGTATGGGTCTGCTGCTTCAGGGCTGAAGTCGATAAAGCCTGTTCCAGCGACTGGATGGTGGGTGAAATGAGATTCAATTTCCTTCCTCCTATGTAAATATATATTTATTTCTACAAATAAAAATCCACCTTTAAAAAGGTGGACAAGCTTTTCAGCTTCCATCTTTTGACGACCCGGCTGCCGTGTATCTGAATACGTAGGCCCGTAGTTTTGCGTCCTTTTCTTTCGAAAAGTTTGCCTTTATCAGGATAGATTTTATTGCTTTATACTTTTAAACTCATACTTTTATCTCATTTTGAAAATTTAGTTCCAAGATATAGTATCACATAAATAAAAAATTGTATATTTTTGATTAAAAAAATATTATTGGTTTTATTTTCCAATACACTTGTCAATATTGTCAATAAAATGTTATGCTAACGCATATTAATCTTATTTCTCGAGAGGAAGAGATCGCACTATGTTTCGTGGATTATACACTGCCACATCAGGGATGATGGCGAATAACAGACAACAGCAAGTCTTGACAAACAACCTTGCAAACGCCGCCACGCCCGGTTTTAAAAAAGACCAGTCCGTGATGCGAGCATTTCCTGCCCAATTGATCAAAGCCATGGAAACCGGGGGCACCACTGTGGGAGGACAGACACTTCCATCAACCCAAAAAAGCATTGGTTCCCTCCAAACAGGAGTTTATGCGCAGGAAGGAATCCCTTCTTTTACGCAAGGCGCCCTTAAAAATACAGGAAATTCTACGGACCTCGCCCTGCTCAGTTCTTCGCTTCCCGTCAATCCCGAAACCGGAAAGCCAGGCACAGTAAGCTTTGCGGTCGCTCTTCCGAACGATGAAATCCGTTATACGCAGAACGGTCAATTTACTGTTGACGCTGCCGGATTCCTGACAACGGCTGAAGGATTCAATGTCTTAGATCGAGACTTACAGCCTATCCAGGTCAATTCCACCGATTTTACAATCGGTGCAAACGGGGAAGTTGCGTCGAATGACGGAGATGTAAATAATTCCCTATTTTTATCTTATACAGAAAATCCGCAACAATTTATCAAAGAAGGCCAGAACCTTTTGCGCTGGGCCGGCGATCCCGCTTTGGCTCCCGTATCGATTGAACTTGCCGGACTCGGCAATACCGGCCCGCTTGTTCAGCAGGGATATATTGAACAGTCGAATGTCGATTTGACACAGACGATGACCGATATGATGAAAACCTATCGCGGATTCGAATCCAACCAGAAAATAATCCAGGCCTATGACCGCAGTATGGAAAAAGCGGTCAATGAAATCGGCCGTGTCTAACAGGAGGCCATAACAGATGAACATCCAAATGAATTCCGCGGCTTCCTCCATGCGCGAACTGCAGAAAAAAATCGACACCATCGCCAACAATATTGCCAATGTTAATACGACCGGCTACAAACGGCAGGAAGCGAATTTCGCTGATGCGCTTGTCCAGTCTTTTGAAAAACAGGCTGGCCCGCTTGAAGCCGGACGCCAAACGCCGAACGGCATCCGCATCGGTGCAGGCGCCACGATTTCACAAATTGCGCTGCGCACCAACCAGGGTTCAGCCGTCCAAACCGGCCGCGAACTCGATTTCATGATTTCGGGTGAAAACGGATTTTTCCGTGTTGAATCCGAAGGAAACACGTATTACACCAAAAACGGTTCATTCCAATTGGAGCCGGATGCAGCAGGCAACCAGCTGAACCTGGTTACCGGAAATGGCGAAGCGGTGCTCGGTGCCAATAATCAGCCGATTTCGTTCGATAACGATTACGACACCATCACCGTCAACGAAAACGGCACGCTCGAAGTGACGTATAAGACCGCCGGCAAACCGGCCGATGCGTTTCAATTGAGCCTCGCGGAAATCAACCGTCCGGACCTTCTGCAGAAAACCGGCGGCAATCTTTATGAGCTTCCAGGCACTGAAGCCGAACAAGTGGCCAATGGCACTTTGCAGGTTTTGAATCTGGCTGACGGAAACGACGGCACAATCAGGGTCGGACAAGGCGCACTCGAAATGTCGAATGTCGACTTGACCAATGAAATGACGGAACTGATCGCCACCCAGCGGCTGATCCAATCGCAGTCCAAAGCAATTTCCTTTGCAGATGACATGCGCGGATTGGTCAATACGATAAGAGGCTAATAAAATGAAAACGGACATCCCGGTCAATCGGGGTGTCCGCTTTTTTGATTTATGCCCAAGTTCGGTCCGTTTATGCCCAACTCTTCCCCATTTATGCCCAACATCAAATGATATATGCCCAAGTGCCGAAAGTGAATCCAAAAAGAACCTCCCCACCAGGCAGCCGGGAACTCCGGATTGCATTTACTCTCAACTCCCCCAAAACACAAAAAAAGAAGCATCGCCCCATCGGCAATGCTCCTTCTCATTTATTATCTTAAAAAGTCCATTAAACTCGGTTGAATAATTTTTGCTGATGCGGAAAGGCTCGCCTGGTAGACGCTATCTTCGCTTTTCAATTTGGTGATGGCTTCCGCCATGTCGATATCCGTAATACCCGACAATCTAGATTTTAACTGCAGAGTATTATCGAACATGCGGTTTTCCGCTGACTCCACACGATTTGTTCTGGCGCCGACTTCGGCTGATACTTTCAATAAACGATCTATTCCTGTATCGATTGCATCCAGATCCATCGCTTCGCCATTACGTAAACCAGCTGACAAATCAGCTAAAGTCGTGAGCAATTCACTATCTGTGCCAAGCAATTGGTCTTCTGTAGCATTTACCTGAATATTCAACCCACCACCGACGGTCATCATTTTAGGTGAAGTTACCGCTGGTGGTGTTTCAGATTTCGTAAATAAATCCACGCCGTTCACTTTCGTGTCTGCAAATTGACGAAGTTGCGCTGTCAGTTCTTCCACTTCAAGTGCAACTGCTCCACGATCTTCCGCCGACAGGGTTTCGTTGTTTCCTTGAACCGCCAGTTCACGGACGCGCTGCATGACATCGACCATCGAATTAACCGTTTGGTCCGTTTCATCAAGCCATAATTTAGCTTCGCCGGTGTTGCGCTCGTATTGTTCGTTTGTTGCCAGCGCACTTTTCAGCTCCATTGCCTTGGCTGCGCCATGCGGGTCATCCGAAGGTTTGCTCACCTGCTTGCCGGTTAAAGCCTCATTATAAGCTTTTTGAAACCGGCCCATAGTATTATTCATATTGGACACTGAATTTTGATGTAGCATCTGATGTGAAATTCTCATCGCGTTTTCCTCCAATTACCGATTATTAACGTGCAGCCATCCGGTTAATAATCGTATCAAGCATCTGATCCGCCGTGGAAATAAGCCGGGCTGCGGCACTGTATGAATGTTGGAATTTAACCAGGTTGGCCATTTCCTCATCAAGGGAAACGCCTGAAACGGATTGGCGGCGATTTTCCGTAGCCTGCAATGTCGCTTCGAAATTTGCTACCGAGCGTGTCGCCGATTGGCTTTGTACTCCTAAAACACTGACGAGTTCCTGATACGCGGTTTTAGCTTCTTTAATGCCTACTTCCATGTCAGCTGTCGGCGTTCCAAGTGTTGCCTCAACGTTTACTTCCATTTCAGCAATGCTTGCAGTATTACTGAATAACGGGTCGCCATCAATAGTCTCGTTATTGGCTTCCGCGAATTTTGTTGCAACATCTATCAGTTTCTCGTGATTTTCTTGCACTTTATTTTCCGCTGAAATCAAACCAGCAATCTTCCCACCGGTCACTGCGGTGCCATCCGCAATTTCTTCTGTCACGCTATTGCCTTCCACCATTTTAAGGTCAGGTTCTCCTTCAGGCTGTTTCAGGCTGATCGTATAAGATCCGTTTGCCTGGGCATCCACTTTGATCGGTGCAAGCGCTGATAATTTTTCCACCAGCACATCACGCTGATCTTTCAAATCGTTGGATGTGTTGCCGCCTCGAACGATTGAGTCATTCAATGAAGCAATCTGTTTCAAGTAATCATTGGCTTCCGTCACCGCTGCCGCTTTTTGCTGATCGAGATCCAGCTTCATGTTTTCCATCGAGCTGTCCATTGATTGCGCCACTTCCACAAATGCTTGCGCGCGTTCTTTGACAACGGCTTGTGCAGAGGCGCTGTCCGGATTGTTCGATAAATCCTGCCAGGCATTGCGCAATTGGTCCATTGCCGAATTCAGTCCGGCATCGCTCGGTTCATTGATGATGCCTTCCAAACGATCAAATGCTGCTTGCTTAGTTTGTGCATCCGCCAATGTCGCTGATTGGTCACGATGCTGATTGTCCAGGAAACGGTCTCTCACACGCGTGATCGAGTCGATGGAAACGCCGGAGCCAAGTTGGCCGGGATTCGTGCTGTTCGTCCAGATATCCAGTGAAGGCGATGTGCTCTGGTTCACCTGCTGGCGCGAATAGCCTTTTGTATTGGCGTTGGCGATATTGTGGCCGGTCGTTGCAATGCTTGCCTGCCCGACGCTCAAGGCGCGTTTTCCAGTCTCTAATCCGTGAAATGTTGAAACCATGTGTTTCCCTCTCTTCTGCTCCCGTCAGGCTTTCGTATCGAAAAAGCCACGGTTGCCTGTTTGTGATTTTTGCCCAGTCGGTGATTGGTAATTGAATTGCTGCTGCTGCGATTTGGTAATCTGGTCGATCATATGTTGTACAAAGCTCATGGAATCTTTCAGCAGGCGGTCATTGATCCTGTTTTTCGCCTGCAATTCCGAGACGAGCTCCTGTAATGTTTTCAATTGGGATTCGAGCTGTTGCCTTGCCTGGCCACCGGGAAGCTGAGCGAGAAATGACTGGAAATCGGCTGCATCAGAATCCTGCAGAACGCTTTCCATTACTGTCATCCGTTCGAGTTCCGCCTGTTCGAGCTGTTTGACCAGCTTCTTTTCTTCTGTGGTGATGTCATTCAACCGATCCACGCTGCGCTCAATCAATGCCGCTTTCTTGTGGCCAGCGCATCCAATGAGCTGCCGTTGGACGTTTATCAAACCATCCAGTGCCGTTACCAGTGCATTCAATATCCGACACCCTCCTTTTAAATAAACTATATTAAAGAACAATTGTAATTATACCGCTTCAGCGCTTTGGACAAGGCTCACACCATAAGCCGAGAAGATCACTCGTCTTATGGCTCCGCCCAGTCCTGAAACGCGCCGACGCTAAGTGACACCTAGATATGGAGCAAAACAGCGAAGACGCCTTGGGGAGTAAGCGAAGTGCTGAAATCCACTCGGGCGATGAGCCCGAGTTAGTTCAGCGCGAGCCCCCGGCAAGCGAAGCTGTTTTGCGGAATATCGACTGCTGTAATTTATTGTATCAACTTATAGAGTCAGATTATTTTCCATACCAGAAATCAAACATCTTTTCCGCCACTTTATCGTTGCTTACCTGATATTCACCACTTTGGACCTGGGCTTTCAATGCCTGAATCTTCTCATGGCGTTCAATATCGGCTTTGCTTTCAAACATCTGCTTGGCCTCATTTGAAATCTGCAGTTGGTCTTCCTTCTGCAGCGGCTTCGCTTTATCCACTTTCGAAACCTGCATTTGCTTTTGGTAAGATTGAATAAAGGAAGAACCGTTCGTTTTATCGATATTCATTCCTTCACCGCCCCGTCTTTTATATTTTAATTTCTTAATTTCCAGTATCGCGCCGCTTGAGCTGGTTCATCCGGTTTGTTCAAACCTTCAAGAAGCTTATCCGCCTTCAGCGTTTTGTTGACCTCCGAAGTGAATTCCTCAAAGCAGCCTGCGCACAGCATCTGTCTCTGGATAAGCGTACCACAATGAGCACAGCCATACCCCAGATTCGGGAAGTCCTCAACGTAGATCCGGCCATCGCGAATAAAATCCGCGATTCGTTTTACTGCTACATCTGTAAATGTACTGACTTCTTCGATGGAAGCACATCGATTTTCCTCGATTTTCAGAAAATCGGTGATAATCTTAAATTCCCGCTCCATGTCTTTAAAGCAGTCCAAACAATAATCCGTATGTTCCCTTAAATATAACTTCCCGCAAATTGTGCAGTTAGCTAGCCGATCTGACTGCATAAAATCACCTAGTCCCTTTTATAAGTTATTTATCGGCACATTTCCCGTATTGTTTAACGTTTTTTCAAATTATTGGACCTTAAATTCCGTGACCAATACCCTTTCCACTTTTCCGGTCTGCATAATCTCCGCCAATTTCCCTTTTAATTGTTCTTCAAGAGTGGCAATGCCATCCGCTCCGACCAGTTCCTCTTTTGTGAATCCGGCAACTGTTGAAATGATCGCTGCCCTCACTTCCGGAGTCCGCTTTTCAGCTTCTTCCTTCGCTTTTTCACTGTCGAGTAAAATATTGAATTGGACGATGCCGAAGTTCGGCGAAGCCAGATTTGTCGTTATTATGTCCGTGTCAATGCTCATTGCAGCGAGTTCCTCAGCTGTCGGCTGTTTTTCTTCTCCTGAACCCTCAGCCTCTTGCCCCAGGAAAAAGAATGCGCCGCCTCCCGCTGCCGCCAGTACCAGCACCAAAATGATCAAGATTTTCATTTTCCCCATACTGCACCTCTATCTTTAGTTAGTCTGTTTGCTCTTCCGAATACAGTGAAATCAACACTTCCACCCTGCGGTTTTCCGCACGGCCTTCTTCACTGTCATTTCCGGCAATCGGCTGATGCTCTGCAAAGCCGGTGGCACTGAATTTCGCTGGATCCAACTCCTCATTCTCAAGCAAAATCTTCATAAAGTTGATTGCCCGTGCGGAGCTCAATTCCCAGTTGGATGGAAAAGCAGATGAAGTTGAAGGAATATTATCGGTATGTCCCTCGATGAAAATGCTGCGCGGCGGATCCGTCACAAGCATCTTGCCGATTTCCTCGGCAACCATCTGTGCATCTTCTGAAAGATTTGCGCTCCCAGAACCATATAACACGCCGTCTTTAATCTTCAGCACGAGGCCTTTTGAAGTCAATTCCGCTTCCAATTTATCTTCCATATTGCGTTCAGCAATATAGGCTTTCACTTTATCCTGAATCGCCGCAAGTTCTTTATAATCTTCCGCCAACGCCAGTTGCTCAATCTCTTCAGCGGTCATTTCTATTTTCTGTTCTTCCTCTTCTTCCCCTTCTGGGGGAGTTGTCGCTTCCCCTTCGGTCGGATCCGCGTCATTCGGTTCGGCGAGTTTCGAAGTTTCTTCAAAAGTCTCGACTGCCGACTGATTGTCCAAAATTCCAGTGCCGCCCTGCAGTTCCTTATTGAATGAATCCGAAATTTCCTGGAATTTCTGCGAATTTACTTCACTCGCGGCAAACAGCACGATGAATAGAGCCAGCAGCAGCGTCAGAATGTCGGCATAAGGAATCAGCCAGGATTCATCTACATGATCTTCGTGTTTTTTCTTACGCTTCAACGCCAACACCTTCTTTTGCATCCTCTTCAAGGACACGGTCCTTGAGTGGCAGGTAAGTCAATAATTTCTCTTCCACTGTACGCACCGGCAAACCTTCGTGAACTGCCAGCAAGCCTTCGAGCATAATCCGCTTGATGCGGGCCTCGTGTTCGGATTTACGTTTTAATTTATTAGCAAATGGATGCCACAGGACGTAACCCGTGAATATCCCGAACAACGTGGCGATAAACGCAGCCGATATCGATTTCCCAAGAAGCGCGATATTATCAAGATAACCCAGTGCTGAGACAAGTCCCATTACCGCACCCAAAACTCCGAGTGTCGGCGCATACGTTCCGGCCTGTGTGAAGATTTTCGCCCCGAGTTCGTGGCGCTCTTCCATTGCCGCAATGTCTTCTTCCATCATTTCGCGGATCTGTTCCTGCGGCTGGCCGTCGACGACCATCTTCAACCCGCGCTGCAGAAACGGATCTTCCATTTCTTCTGATTTTTCTTCCAAAGCCAAAAGGCCTTCGCGGCGTGCAAGCATCGCCCATTCAGAAAACATCGGCACCATTTCCTTGATCGACATTGATTTATCTGATGCGAATAAAACTTTAAACAAGCTCGGGATTTTTTTCACTTCTTCCATCGGGAACGCGACAAGGATACACGCGGCGGTGCCGGCGAAGATGATGACCAGTGCGGCCGGGTTATATAAAGCAATCGGGCTGGAGCCTTTCAGGGCCATGCCTCCGATCAAAACGAACATTCCAAGTATAACGCCAATCCATGATGTCTTATCCATATCTGTAACCTCATTTCACTGCTTTGTCTCTGTCTGATTTTTCTTGTTGTAGAAAGTCAGATGATATTCCAAAAAACAGCTTCGCTTGCCGCGGGCTTGCGCCGAGCTAACTCGGACTCGTTGCACTTCGTCCGAGTGGATCTCGACACTTCGCTGGTCCCGCAGGCGTCTTCGCTGTTTTGCTCCATATCATCTCTAATTGTGTGGGTGAATATCCCCATCTCTCCTTGGCGTCACAGTGACATACACAAATGTTCTTCAATTGGTGTATGACGCTGGGAACCGAAAAGGCGACGTTTAAAAAGAAAGTGATGCTGTACTTTTACGCTTGAAGAGAAGTGTATTCTACTTCCCTTTTGCCAAAGCCATCGCTTCTTTCCAGGTGTCACGCAGTTCTTTGACCTGGTTTTCTGCATCTTCGAGAATGGCTGCGTCGTTTTTCATGTTTGCCTGCATCAGGAGATGGTGTATGTATTCATACAGTTTGGCAAGGCCTTCGGAGATTTCGATGTCACGGTCGAGCGTGATATTGAATTCCTGGATGATAGCCTGTGCTTTTATTAGATTCGTGTTTTTTTCTTCGAATTTGCTTTCTTCCATCGCCCGTTTGGCGAGCTTGATGAACTTCAGGCATCCGTTATAGAGCATCAGGGTCAATTCCTGTGGTGATGCGGTGGTGACCGAATTCTGTTGGTATGTCTGGTAAGGATTGTTGATTGCCAATTTTAGAACCTCCTTGAATTACTTCCGCTGATCGATGAATGAGCCTTCAGTGGATTTTGTCTGGTACGCACCGACGTATTTTTTCGATGCCTGGCTCGTCTGGTTCAGCCGGTTCATTTGGACAGTGAATGATTGATGCAGTTTATTCAATAAAGGCTGCATTTCATCTTCGTAACCTTTTAACTGGCTGATGGCTTTCTTATCTTCTGTCGTCCATGCGAATTCAGCGGCTTTTGTATATTCACTGAGCTGCTCGATGACCGCCTGGCGCCTTTCAAACAGCGCCTGAACAGATTCGAGTTGCCCTTCTTCGTTATCATCCATTTTTGAATGCACGGCTTTCGCCTGGGCATTCAGCTTTTGGGTCAGGTCGAGAAATTCAGCAAGTCTGAGTTGATATGCGTCCATTACATGCCACCGAACATGTTTTGTTGCATCCAGACGCTTTGGGAATTCATTTGGCTGATTGCTTTTTCCATGGCCGTGAATTGTTTCCAGTAACGGTCTTCGACATTCTTTAAACGATCCTGCCATTTGCTTATATCTTGATCCATCTGTCTAATTTTCTTTGACAGTGTACTATTGTCAACTGAACTTGAGGGGCTTCCAGCTTTCGTGCTAAGATTTTTTATTACTGCATTTAACGTGTCATATACTCTAACGCCAATTCCGTTTCCAGTAGCATCTCTAGTAGTAAATAATGCCATTACTTCATCAGGTTTATTGGACAAAACTTCTTTTAACTTTGTCTCATCTATAAATAGTTTGCCGCCTTCTGTGTAATTTCCGGTATTAATACCAATTTGCGACAATAAGTTTATATTACCCGGAGCTATACTTTTTACTGAATCCATAAATGCTCTTCTCAAATCATCCATCGCACTCTTTAATACAGGGTCACTTCTAAGTAAACCGCTCCGCGCTTTTTCTTCCCATAGCTCGATTTCATTTTCAGTCATATCTTTCTTTTGCTCATCCGACAAAGGTTGGAAATCTGGATATCTTTTTTCAACCAATTGTTTTTGAAGCGTTTCAATAGTTTCATTATATTTGTTAACAAAGTCTTTAATCATTTCCATAGGTTTTTCGGGGCTGGACTGAATATTCACAGTTGATTCTGCCCCAGCTTGTATAAGATTAACAATTACTCCGTTAACAGTTGTCTGATTCGTTTTCAAACCATTTATTTCAATACCATCAAATTTAATAGCTCCATCAGCAGCTCCAGTTGCAGTTGCTGAGGTTGCACTATTATTATTGATTATTCTATCGGCTAGTGCGGAATTCACAGTCCCATCCGCATTGGTGAAGTCCATAGTAAAAGTTTGATCTGCGCCCATTCCTTTAGAAGCAATAAAAAATCTTGAAGTTGTATTATCAAAACTCGCTCTCAAAGCTGGAACGGATGCAGCTGCTGCATCCTGTATTTTTTTAGCAACATCTGCAAATGTATCTGTTGCTGCAATAGTGATATCAGTGCTTAAGCCTGTTACTCTTATCTTGCCCTCTACACCTATTTGGTCCGTTGATTTTGCAGCTCGGGCTGGTATTACCGTTCCATCAACTGATGTTGTTTCGGGTAAAGTAATAGCTGCAGAGGAATTTAATTTTGCAGCGCTGGCTACGCTCGTTACTTGAACTTTGTAAGAACCGCTCATTGCATTAGCAGTAGTTGCAACTGTAAAACTGCTAGGGTTTGGCGATGAGGCAGTATATGAGTTAAACGATGATTGAAGCCTAAAACTACTTGCACTCGTTCGTAAGTTAGAAAGCGCTAAATTCGTTTTACGCAAAGCATCTTGCTGCCACTCCATAAAAGTTTTCTGCTGCATCAATTTATCTAAAGGCATCTTTTGAATTTTCATCATTTCTTTAACAATCGAATCTGTGTCCATACCAGAAGCTAGTCCGCCTATTCGCATTTAAATCACTCCGATTCTATATCAATCTTTTACTTTTTCTCGTCTACGATTAATCCCATGAGCTCCGTCATCGAAGCATACATATCAAGGAATTTTTTATTCGGGATTTCTTTCAAAACTTCGTCGGTTAGCGGATTGATCACTTGCACATAATATTCATTCAAACCTTCATGCAATAAAAACTTAACGGCCGTTGTTGTTGGTTCAAGAAAATCATTCATGCCTTCGATCCGGTTCAGCACCATCTCTTTAGTGATTTGTTCCTGATGAATCTCTTCTGTAGAATGAGCAGGTTCAGTTTTTACTTGGATTTTAACCCTTTCAACAACTGCAGTTTCATTGCTTTTGAAAACTGGAATAACAGGTGTACTTTTCACTTCCATCGCTCTCTATCCCCTTGTCCGATCAATCTATATAATTGCCTTACTTATGTATCGGCAGAAAAAGAGATGTTTTTAGCATTTTTTATAATTATTACTGCATAAAAAAATAAAACCGGTGAATAGGAATCGGTTTTATCTACGTTAATTTATTCAATTGACGGTTTACGCCTGTTACCCAATGATTATTGAGGCCAGTCGGGTCATTCCCAGCGCCAACCGGAGCATATTTTGCGCCGATTGCGGCAACCGTGGTTTTACCTTGGTTCAAATAGTTCTGGCGTAGATTGCGGGACATATCGAAAATACTTTCTTCGACAGAGTCATAACTGCGGAGACCATTCTTGCCCATCATCCCAGCAATATTATTTTTCTCATTCGCCGCACGAGAAGTGCCGTTGCCGGTTTCATGGATTGCGATAGCCGACAGAAGATTGGGATCCAGATCATATTTCTTACCGGCATTTATGAAGTGAGCAGAAGTACCGCTCAATTTGCCGCCTAATGTATTTTCAAGCTTAAGAAATTGAATCGGCTTGAAGCTTAAATCTGTTTTTAAATTCGGCACTGCAGGCTGTGCAGCAGTTTCAACAGCTGCCGGAGTCGACGAAGCTGGCAAAGAAACGGAAATCGGCTTATAGGTATTATTCAATTGAGCCATCATCTGGCTATTGTTTGAATTAGCAGCAGGGTTCAAAGCAGCCAACATGGCCGGATCCATCTCGCCACCCTGCATCATTGAGCTTAGCAGAGTCATGAACATTGAGGTATTGTTGTCGGAGGCGTTCAAAGGGTTAGCAGAATTTCCTGGCTGATTCGCAGCTGATGAAGCCTGGGCCAATGAAGCCATTGTAGTATAGTAGAACCAATTTGAAGAAATTGGGCTCGTCACGGGAGTCACACACCTTTTATCAGTATAATCATGAATTTATCATACAGTAGAATGAAAGAAAAAAGAATAGGATAATTGTGACAATAAAAATATATATTTTTTCATTAAATTGGAAGTTTCTCGCCCTTCTTACATCCCTCTAAAAATTAGACTGATTCCTTTAAAAAGAATATAATAAAGGGAACGTAAGTTCTTAAAAGGAGGGTTTTGAATGGAGTTATTCCAGCTTTCTACCATAGAACGAAACGTGTTAATTGCAAGTGTTTTTGGTGATGGGGCAATCACTAAGTTGTATCCTGGATCCCGCCGAAGAAATAACAGCTACCGGGAACATTTCAGCTCTCAGCAACTCGATTATCGAATTTGGAAGTTGAACTTATTGCCTGCTAATTTTTATTTTAATAAAGCCCAATCTAATATTTTTTCCCCTTCGCTTACTTTGTTTACAGAAATGTTTCCTTACTTTTATAACCCAGATGGAAATAAAATAATTTCTGATGAAATTTTAAAGCTGTGTACTTCCCCAATTTTTCTTACCACTTTATTTTTGGATGATGGTTCTTTATCTATTTCTGTTCAAAGGAGTAAATTGAAGAAACTGATTTACTTAACTCCACATATCTATCTTTATCTACAATGTTTCTCGCAAGAAGACCTGATAAAGTTACAGACCCATATCCACTCCACATTTTTGATAAAGTTAAAAGTCAGTAAAAGGTCGGATGGATTTGGTTATGTATTAAAAACGACTAAAGTCAGCGAAACAATGAAGTTTCTTGAAGTCGTTTTAGGCGCTTCTGCTGACTGCCCTTCGATGTTTTACAAAACCAATTGGAATTATCGATTCGAAAAAGAAGTTCAAAGATATAAAGAATCCGATCCAGATTACGAAGTGATAGCCAGTTCATCTGAGCGGTCAAAAAATTATTCAGATGTAGAATGCAATTTAATAATACTAATGAAAACACAGGGTTATACGAATAGACAGATTGCAGAAAAGCTTGGAAGAAGTTATTGGTCTGTGGTGTATAAATGGAGAGAAATTAGAGAAAGATAAAATTCACAATTCGCTTTGCCGCTTAATGAAAATCAGTATGCTATTTGCTTTTCGAGTGTACGATACTCATTTTTTAATATTTCCATGCGCTCATTCAATTTTTCTCGTGTAGCCTTCGACACTTCATTTCCGGCAGCAGTTTCTGCAACTTCTTTCATTTCATGGAGTTTGCTTTCCATTTTTTCCAATACAGCACTTTGATTTTTCGACCATTGAAGTTGTGATTCAAGAAACTCTTTATACATTTTGTCATCCATGTTGTTTCTCCTTTATATAAAATGGAGCCAGGGATTAGTCCTTGGCTCCTTTAATATTTTTATCCTTTAATATCAATCGATCCGCCAATATGCGGTTGCACCGATTGCTCGAGCATTTTTATTACATCCTGCCCACTTGATTCAGCCTGATCCATCGATTTCTACATCACAGATACAGTCGCTTCCTGCCTAACGTTCATTTGACTCAACGCCATTGATAATGCTGCTATATCCATATAGCATCCTCCTTATAGAAAAAGGAGCCTAAAATTAGAGGCCACTGAAAAACCCTCCCTTGGAATCAGCGGGAGACTAAAAAAAGAGTCAGAAGGCAGGATTTCCTGCCTTCTGACTCTTTTTTATAGCCTTTATTGTTCCGCAGCTTGCCTGCGCTCATCCAGTAATCGAAGAATTCGTTTCAGGTTCACTGTGAAAATCGCCATGGCGCCTTGCAAGGCCATGCCGCTCAATCCGGCGCCGGAAGTCACCCGATATCCGTGCCGATTCTTTAGTTCACTGTTTTTGGCTTCGATTTTGTATCGCTCTTTGACAGCTTTTTTGAAGAAGTCACTATCCTGGAAATCCCGCTGGATTGCATGTTCGGTAGATTTAATGGAGACAGAGTAAGTCTTGCTTTTGGCGCCTTCCTTATAACAGCCTTCCCGCAGCGGACAACGCTTACAGCGTTCGATATCAAAAATATAGGTGTCCGTTTGATTCGTCCCGACGCCTTTTTTGCCCTGTCTAGCTTTCCGGATTGCCATATGGCCTGCTTTACAGACGTACATGCCCGCGTCTTTATTGAAGTCGAATGCGTCTTCTTTTTTTCGTTGGCCATCCGTAATATTGGGGTTCAGTTTGGAAATGAGGCAGATGTGATTTTCCTCTGCATACTGCAAGTTATTTTTTTCCGAATACGCCGTATCTCCAATGACCGTATTCACCGGGATGCCAGCGGCGCAACTCTTTTCAATAAGAGACTGAAGAAGTTTCCCATCATTCTTTTCACCGGTGGTCACGATCGCCGCCGTGACCAGACGTTCGACACTCATCGCGAGGTGGGTTTTATAGCCGAAAAACGATGTGTCCACAGATTTATGCCCGGTTCGGGCATCTGGATCCGTCGAACAGCGCAGCTGTTCGATGTCATCCGCCATCGTTTCTTCCAGCAGACGAAGCGATTCCCCGATTTTCGGATTGGCCGAAAGACCGGGAACCCGTTCAATCGAAGCGATCAGTTCCTTGCAATAATTGAGTTCTGCTTCGAGGTCATCTTTTGAATTCTTCTTCGGAAACTGTTCTTTCATAGACTCATTCACTGAATGAATATCTTTACGTAATTTGCGGGACTGATCCTGCAGGATCTCTTGTGGTTTTTTCAAGTTATAGCGGGATTGGGTATGGGTGGCATCGACGATAATGGTCCCTGTTTCAATCAGGTCAAGGTCAATCGCAATGGCCATGGTCTTTTCAATGAGGAGGTCTAAAAGATGGCTATCTTCAAGACGCAGCTTCCGAAATTTAGTTAACGAACTCGGATCGATCACAGTTTCCTCTGGGGCCATATCCAGAAAAAACTTATAGGAGAGATCAAACTTGGAGCGTTCGACCAGATCCACATCTGACAGGGGATTCATGCTTTTCAGGAGCAGGTATTTGAACATGCGAATAGGGTGGATAGCCATCCGACCATTGTCGGAGCAGTACTTCTCCGACAGTTCCTTAGTCACGAAGGAGAAGTCGACCAGCTCATTGATGCGACGGAAAAGGTGATCTTGGGGGATGACAATATCATAAAGGGCTGCATAAGGACTGGGTTTCATGGATGGTCTGTCTGGCATCATGGTTATCCCTCCTTGAATTTAGACCCAGTATACAACAAAAAAGCATCGAATTTCTAAAATTCAGAAATTCGATGCTTTTTCTTATAGTTTTTCAGTGGCCTCTAAAATTAGGCTCCCATTTTTTCTTAAGATTAACGTAATAACTGAAGAACAGCTTGTGGCTGTTGGTTGGCTTGCTTTGCCGCTATGTCTTTCGATCATAGAATAGACTATATCTTCACCCTCAGTTTCGAGGGGCTGGGCACTTCGAATGGCGCTTGCCACCCTACGGATTTCATCGCCATAGCTTCTGCCTTAGACGGTCTATCCTAGTCGTTGAACCTTCTCCAGAGTTTCCTCACAGGAGCTTGGCTGCTGATTATCCATTGGTGCATCCTCATCATTTTCAAACCGTGACGCCGACCGTTTCCAGTTACGCTGTGGTTGATGAAGCTTTAGGAAGTTCCAGCAATTCACCCAGTTATACTCTAACCCGTTACCCGGTTAGACGCCCTAAAATCATTTATCTCAAAAGTTGTAATACTGCTTGAGGTAGTTGATTGGATTGAGCCAACATTGCTTGTGCTGCCTGGCTAAGAATCGAGTTCTTAGTCTGGTTCATCATTTCTTTCGCCATCGTGCGAACATTTACTTTCATAAATGACTAGACTATATCTTCACCCTCTAGCGTCAGTAGGGGTCGGGCACTTCGGATCAAGCAGTGCTGATGTACACTGTGTCACCTACGGATTTCATCACCATAGCTTGCGCCTTAGATGGTCTATCCTAGTCGTTGAACCTTCTCCACTCTTTCGAGACAGGAGCTTGGCTGCTGATTGCCCAATCTTTTATTTTTTCGAACCGTCACGTCTGCCGTTTCCAGCTGCGTTGTGGCAATAAAAGCTATCAGGGGTTTCCAGCAATTCACCCGATCGTTATCTCTGGCTGTTACCGGCCAGGACGACTGTACCTCTGCTCGCTTATGCGGCTTCGGCATAATCAACGTCGCGGATGCGTGATTCCGCAGAAGTAAGGTTTTCAGCTGCATTGTTAACATTATTAATTGTATGATCTAAACGGTTTTGAATAGCTCCGAATTTTGAACGTTGACCAGAAACTAATTCTAATGCGGCATCAACTTTCGCAATTTCAGTATCAAATGCCCCTTTTACAGTTGCAGCATCTCCAGTCATGGCTGTTACATCAATATCATTTACAGCCAAACCAGTTGAATCAAAGTCTTGAGCAACGACTAAATCTGTTTGCTGACCTGCATTAGCGCCTACTTGGAAAGTAGTATCTAATGAAGCATCAAGTAATTTTTTTCCATTGAATTCTGTTCTGTCTGAAATAGCATCTAACTCGCTATTCAGTGCTGTAATTTCATCATCAATAGCAGTTAAGTCTTCTCCTTCATTTGTTCCGTTACCTGCTTGTACTACAAGTTCACGCATACGCTGTAGAATGTCTTGTGTTTCACTAAGTGCACCTTCAGCTGTTTGGATCATTGAAATACCGTCTTGTGCATTACGGCCTGCTTGTTCTAATCCGCGAATCTGTCCGCGCATTTTCTCAGAGATTGAAAGACCTGCTGCATCATCTTTTGCGCTGTTGATGCGAAGACCCGAAGAAAGTTTTTCCATGCTGCTTGCTTGAGCATTCGTAGCGTTGCCCATTTGGCGGTGAGTGTTTAAAGCTGTGATGTTGTGATTGATAATCATTGTGTATTACCTCCGTGTAATAGTTTTTTTGTTTTTTGCAAGGGTCCAAATCCGTTTGAACTTCCTTACACTATCTTTATCGGAGAAGGTTTAGAAATGTTTAGCGTTTTTTGAAAATATTTTCAAAATTGTTTTGTGTTCATAGATGACGTGTGTTGGCGGCCCCGCGTCAGTCAATGAATTGATCCAAAAAGGTTTTGGATCAATTCATTTGCGACGAAGCTAGCGAAGCGATGCAGGAGCAACGTACTTTAATGTTTGAGGAACAATTGAGTCTGACACCGTGCCGCGAAAATGATTTTCTTCTATAAAATAGAAAAAAGCCCACATCCCTGCAGGCTCCCCCTCACTTCTTCATCTTCAAAAAATCACCGATATCAATCACATTCGACATTGCCTTCTTATTTTCTTCCTGAATCTCCAGGTACACTTCTTTCCGGTGGATCGTGATGTGCTTTGGCGCTGCAATCCCGAGTTTCACTGTTTCCCCTTCGACGCTTGTCACGATGATTTCGATTTGGTCGTCGATGATGATCGATTCGCCTTTTTTTCGTCCGAGTATGAGCATCGCCTACACCTTCCTTGCTTCAGCTTGGAAAAGCGGCTGTTTGATTTCATAGGTTTTATTGTCCAGCACGGTTTGCATGCCTAGCTGCTTGCGGTTGTTGATGACGAGCGGCGCTTTCAGGTTGGTCGTGGCGTGCTGCATGTCGCCCGGCACCGTAACCGTCGTCAGCACCAGCGCGTCGGCCGGGTCTTCGAGCTCGAGGCGTTCGACGGTCTGGTCGGCGATTTTAACGTCGTATTCCTGGAAGAACGAAAACGGATCGACGAGGAAAAAGCTGATGTCTTCCGCTTCCAGCGACTGCAGGAAGAAAAATGGCGTTTCTTCTTTTGTGTCAGCCGGAATCAATACATATTTCTGGTATTCATCAAAACCAGGAATTCCTCTGGTAAATGTGATGACGCTTGAGTCTGCTACTTCTATTTCACCGAAACGGGTCGTTTGGATTTTCATAATGTGCTCCTTTCAACTCTTTTGATTCTTTTGCTAGTTCCTATTTTTACACAGCTGTGATTATTTAAACAGCAAATTTTTACATAAATTTTCGCAATTCTGTATTCTGCGTACAGGAACTGGTTTCTTCTATATAGAAGTAAAAAGGATGGAGGGATTGCTATGAAGAAAACCCTAATCATCATTTTGATTATTATCGCCCTGCTGGTGATCGGCTTCGCGCTGACATTCATCCCACGCCCGGTCGCCAGTGTCGACCGCGACGACGTTTCAAAAATCGTCATTTTCAATGGTGGAACCGGTGAGGAAGTTGAAGTCACGGACGAAACGGACGTCCAGCGCATCACCGACAATTTTAACGCAGTGACATTCCAGAAGGAAAAGCCGTCTATCGGTTACATGGGTTACATGTTCAATCTCACGTTCTATAATGAGGACGATAAAGAGATGAAAGAACTGATCGTCAATTCAGCAGACACCATCCGCTATAGAGGTTTTTTCTATCATGCGAAAGATGGCGAAATCGATTTCGAATTTCTGAACAGTTTTTTTGAGGAACAATAAAAGAGGCTGAATCCTATTGGAATCAGCCGCTCCCCCTTACCCCTTCTTCACAAACTCCGATTTCAGCTTCATCGGCCCGAAGCCGTCGATTTTGCAGTCGATGTCATGATCGCCGTCGACCAGTCGGATGCTTTTCACTTTCGTGCCCTGCTTCAGGACAGACGAACTGCCCTTCACTTTCAAATCCTTGATGACGGTGACGGAATCCCCGTCCTGCAGAACATTGCCGTTGGCGTCTTTGACGACTTTCGCTTCTTCCGCCTGCTCGCTTTCCGCTCCCGGCGTCCACTCATGCGCGCATTCGGGGCATACCAGCTGGCTGCCGTCTTCGTAGACATATTCGGAGTTGCATTTCGGGCAATTGGGTAGTTCGTTCATTGTTGTGGCCTCCATTTGATGAATAAAATCGAACTAAAAAATACTCTCAGGAAAAGCTTATCCCAAGAGCACCTCTTTGACCATACTGAATCCTTTATTCCATTGTCCCGACATCCAACAAATACATCGCCCGGTCTTCTGCTTCGCCGTTGACAATGAGCGTTCCTTCCTCGGTGAACCTGGGCATAACGAGCCGTTCTTCTATACCCGCGAAGGAAGGAACTTCCAGCAGTTCATCACCCTTTAGCCTAAACAACTCAACATCGTTCGAGTCATTGCCGTCGGCGACACTCAAAGCGACATAGTTCCCGTAAACGGCGTAGGCATCAAAAGCAGGGGTTTTAATTTCGACAAATTCCCCAGTGGCAAGATCCATATAGCCAAAAACTGTGGCGGTCAATTCTTCATCACTTAATTGCACATAGACTTTATTGTCCATCAGCGTTACATTTTCCGCTCTTTCATATGGAAGAGTAAATTGTGCTTCCAGCGAGTTCTTATCCAAATCGTATACTGAAAATGTAGTGATCGTTTTGTCCTCTTCTATTAAACGCTCAGGAATTACGATGCTGTTCTGCCAAACGGACGCACCGCTATTACCTCCGTCATGTGTCAATTCATGCAATCGGGTTTTTTCCATCGTCAGTAAATCGACCATTTTATAGCTTGGCTGTTTCTCTTCCCCTTCAAACCCGGCATAAATCAAATAATTCCCGCTGATGTTCAAATCAAATACCAGTCTCGATTGGATCAATTTTCTTTCATTCGTTTCCAGATCCATGATTTCAATTGCAGCGCTATCATCAGCGTCCACTTCCCAGGCCAGCCAGTCACCTTCCACGACAACTTCATATGTCTGAGCTCCATCTTCAAGATTCACCAGCACTGTCTCGGTTTTATTGGCTGCATCGAACGAATAAATTTTTCCGTTAATATTATATATAAGTGCGTCTCGTTCATCGTCATACACCGAAGTAATCAGGTCCGGATACTCATGCCCAGTAACGATCAACTCCTGTGGTACCAGCCCTATTTCCTCTAAAGCACTTTGCTCCTGCAAATCACTCACGTAAGGGTATCCCAGCACACCCGCAAGCCCGATCACCGCCACCCCAGCAAGCGCCGGCAACAGCTTTGGCACGTGCGTCGGTCTCCGTTCGCCCTCCCGCTCCTGCGCCGCCTTCAGAATCTGCCGCTTTTTCGCATCCGACAAAGTCACATCTTCCGGTATAGACTCTTCCAATTCCCGCTTCAAATCTTCATGCATGCTCAATCCCCTCCTCCGTAAATGTGATCCCTGCCTGTTTGCGGCCTCTTGCCAGCCGCGTCTTCACCGTGTTATTCGACGTTTTCAGCACCTCGGCGATTTCTTTTACTGACAGTTCCGCATAATAATGAAGCCACAGCACTTCCCGGTATTTCAGCGGCAGCTTGCCAATTGCCCCTGCCACTTCGCTGCTCTGTTCAGATGCCAGTGCCGCTTCTTCCGTCGAATCTTTACCTGGCAACAGCGGACTCAGCTTGTTCGTGAGTTCGATCTTGCGGTGTGCCCAGCTCCTGAAATGGTTATGGCATTCATTCACCGTAATCCGGTACAGAAAAGTTTTGACGCTCGAGCGCCCTTCGAACTTCTCTAAATTTATGTAATAGCGAATAAAAACGTCCTGGACAATGTCCTCCGCCTTCGTCCGTTCTTTGACGAACGAATACGCCAGCCGCACCAGATAATGCCCGTATTCATCCATCGCCTCCGTCAGCAACCGGTCCTTCTCCCGTTTCTCCAAGCCCTCGCCCCCTTTTTCTCTATCTGTTAGACAACGCCCAATGCGTTCCGGTTTCGTTATCGGCAATAAAAAATACCCTTTCTGCCAGTTTAGCGGAAAGGGTAACAAGTAAATGCATTTTTTATACTATACAAGCTGAACTTAAAAATTATCATTTGAAACCGCTTCGGCGCTATGGACAGGGCAAAGGTTATAACTCACACAATAAGCTGAGAAGCCCACTCGTCTTTGCTCCATCGGCATTCGCCTGCGCTGGCGGTGCCGAAGTAACTACGGCTGTGAGGTCTCTAAGATATGGAGCAAAACAGCGAGACGCCCAGGGGAGCAGGCGAATGCCGACGAAGTGCTGAGATCCACTCGGGCGAAGTGAAACGAGACCGAGTTAGCTCAGCGCGAGCCCCCAGGCAAGCGAAGCTATTTTGCGGAATATCGGTTATTAAAAATTATTAGTTAAACGCATATGGAGAAATGGCTTCGGCAATCACGCCATCACCCACACAAGCCCTCACCAGCTCCACTTCCCCTTGGATCCCTTTCAATTTCGCCGGGAACGCCTCCATCTTCACGCCATCCTGCTCCACAAGGGCACGCAGCTTCGGCTGATCCAGGTAATCACGGCTGAAGATGATGTCACCGCCCAATCCCTGGCCCTGGATGCGCGCCGCCAGATTGACGGTCCGGCCGAAATAATCGAGCCGGTCGTTGGACGTAACGGCAATTGCCGGTCCGCTGTGCAGGCCGACTTTCAGCACGATGGGGTCCTTCTTATCCTTATTGAATTCCGCAACATGCTGCTGAATCTCCAGCGCCGCCCGCAAGCCATCTTCCGGCAAATGGAAAACGGCCATGACTGCGTCACCTATCGTTTTCACGACACTGCCGCTGTTCTTGCCAATCCACAGCGAAAGAAAATCGAAATGTTTATTGACCTGGCCGTAGGCATTAGCGTCGCCGACCGTTTCGTACAGCGACGTCGAGCCTTGCAGGTCAGTGAACAGAATCGTCACATGATCGATGCCGATCTGTTGACCGGGTGACAACACTTCAGAAGAGAACAGATCCCGGAATTCCTGCATCGCCGTCACTTGGGCAGCCGTCACAGCATTCTTGCTCCAATCCGCCTGTTCCAGCACCGCGACGATATCACGGCCACTCGAATTGTGGACCATCAGTTCCGAAACCGGCAACAACCGGGACTCAGACCAGCCGCCATCGGTAAAGCCGATGGCCGTTTCCGATTCTGCACCTGCCCTTTCCACATATACCATTTCATTCGACTGCAAAACACGGAGCCGCCAGTTCCCTTCCGTTTCCGGTACAGGAAAGCGGGCAGACATGCCACGTTCGATGATTTTCTGCACTTTGACGTGCGGCGTGATAATCGGCGCGCCGACACAATACACTTCCGCGTAGGCTTTTCGTATCGCCGGATGAACGGAGAAATGAAGTTCGACAAATTGATCGAAACTGGCATCGTAATTGATTCCGCATAAATCGCAGTGGAAGTCGGCCGTCAGACCTGACAGGGACGTATTGGCTGACTTCGACACCCGGCAATTCGGGCAGATCAGATTCCAGCTCAAATTCAGGATGCCGGATTTGGTGGCATACAGAAATAATCGCAGCACCGCGTCCGGATCCGCTCCCCATTGCTCCGCAATTTTAAACGGTTCCATCAGCGCGGCATCGTGGTCGCTCTTTTCCGTGAGATACTGGTGCAGCAGGCCAATTTGTTCCTCTTCCACCGGCCAATTCCGGAGCACCGTCTCCAGCCGCTCCAGTTCCGCCAGATCGATTTTATGTCTGGCATTTTTCTGCGGTGCCTCATGCAGTTTCTGCGCTCCGGACTTCAGGTAATCATCCAGGTAATCCAATGCTTTTTTCATCGATTTTACCGCAACGGCATAAATTGACATGAGTCCCACCAAATTTTTCGGGGTGAACTCGGCGGTCAGCCGCACCGTGGTCTGGTTCGCCTCGGCAGTTTTCGAAGTGTCCAGAAATTCGATGTGCCACGTATAATATTTCAATGGTCCTTTGATATAACGGCGCTCGATCCGGTAATTTCTGAATTCTTCCCATTGAAACGGCAACTCCTGCCAGACCATCGGGATGACTCCGGCAGCTGTTGCGTTGGCTTCCCTGTAAAAAATGCCCTGCCCATCCTTTTTCACCGTGCTGAATGACACCGGAAACAAACCGATATACTGGTTCATCCGATCGTTGTCTGCAAGCAATCCCCAGACTTCTTCCTTGCTCAACTCATAACTGCGTTCCATCACGAATACTTTCGGTGCAAAATCCATCTGTCACTCTCCTACGAAATAGCGATGGCAATCGCCAAAATGATGATATGAAAAATCTGGTCGGCCACAATGCACAGCCAGGCCTGTTCCGGACCCTTCGCTGTCTGTATCTTCCGGACCCAAAATGCCACAAAGGTTTTTCGGTCCAGGACGCTATGGCTGAAGAAAATCAATGCGATCGCCGCCAGCGACAAACCGCCGGACAAAACGCCGAATACGCTGACGACAACGGTATAAACCGCCACATGCACCAATAAAGGAAGCCATTTCGCCGCTTTATACTTCGCCATCCACGAAGTCTGCAGCAAAAAATCGCCGATTAAATGTCCGATCAATAGGTAATCGAACTGGCTCATAGGCGGTACTCTTTTTTATGGTCCGCTTCGTACTGCGCCAAATTGTAATCACACTCCACCAGCACCGCTGTAAAAGCATCGACGATTTCACTGTCGAACAGCATTTCTTTGCAGCGGGTCAACTCTGCCGCACCGTCATGGTAGGACATGCCTTTGCTGTAGGAGCGCGCCGTCGTCATGGCATCGAACGTATCCGCGACGCCGACGATGCGGGCGAACAGGGAAATCTCTTTCCCTTTCAATCCGTCAGGATAGCCGGTGCCGTCAAGCCGTTCGTGATGCGACCGGGCAGTTTGGATGACGTCTATCATGACCCCTTTGGGTTCCATGTTCGATAAGATATCGGCACCGATCACCGGATGCAATTGGATTGACGCGTATTCCTCCGCCGTCAGCCGGTCGGGTTTCCGCAAAATATCATCCGGTATGCCAATTTTCCCGACGTCATGCAGGAGTGCGGCTTTGTATAATTCCTTCATCTTGTCCGGTGCCATGCCGAGCTTGCCGGCAATCCACACCGAATAATTGGCCACCCGCTCCGAATGCCCGGCCGTGTACGGATCGCGTGCATCGAGCACTTTGGCAAGCGTTTGGATCATGCTGAGGAACATCTGCTGCAGCTCGTCGTACATCTGGCTGTTATGAAGCGCCATCGCCGACTGGCTGGCCAGTGCCACTGCCAGGGAAACATCTTCTTCTGCAAAGAAATTCGACTGCTTTTTATTCAACAGCTGCAGCGACCCCAGCACTTTGCCTTTGACTGCGAGCGGCACCGTAATCATCGATTTCGTCACGAAGCCACTCGACTGGTCCACCCAATTCGACCAGTCCGGATGCTCTTCGACATTGCAGATCAATAATGGCTCCCCGCTCATGATCACCTTGCCGGCGATGCCTTCATCCTTTTTCAAACGGATGTTCAAAATCTTGTCGGCCGACTCCCCGTAGGCCGCGACCACCCGGATTTCTTCCCCGTCCGAATCCAGCACCCACAGCGTGCCCGCCTCCGCTCCGATGACTGTCACCATCTGCAGCAGGATGTTCTGGAACACGTCCTCTATCTCCAAATTTGAATTCAATTGTTTGGACGCTTCCAAAATGCTCAATAATTGCTGGACTTTCATTTCCGAATGCTGTAATTGTTCCATGTTATCCCCCTATTGTCCCGCTTCTTTCTTTCTCAACCCGCTTTTCTGTTCATCTTATCATTATCGGCTGAATTCGAGATAATTTAAATCAAAATATGTTTGGAATAGAAAATTATTACGGGACACAGAAAAGCTGAACTCTTTCGAATTCAGCTTCAGCAACAGGCAGTGGTCTTTATTGCGAATCAGGCACAGCCTGTACTTCAGCATGCCGAACTCCCCTTTCCCCGCTGACTCTATCGCTGCGAATGCTTTCTGTCCCATTCATCCAGCGACATTATTTCAAATTCTTCCTCGACATCCAACCGCAGCGGAGCGATCAATTCGAGTGAATTGCCATCCGGGTCATGAAAATAAATCGCCGCATGCGCATGAGGGTTGTTCGGCAGGATCAACGGCTGCTGTTCGGGTGAAAAACCGAAAGCCGTCCTGCCCGCAACTCCTCTCGTTTCCAACCAATCCTTGGCGTTTCGTAAATCTTCTATCGAAACATGAAACGCAATATGCCGCAGCGACGGGTGGTAAGGCGTTTCCGCTTTCTCCGTTTCCCACAAGCCCAGCCAGCTACGTCCTTTTTCGAGCCAGAAAAAAGCGAGTTTGTCTGTTTGGTACGCTAGCTCCAATTCCAACTTTTTATAAAACTCAATCGACTTTGCCAGATTCCGCACTGGTAAATGGGCTTCGTAAAGGCCTTTGATCATTCCTGTGGCTCCTCCATTCCTCTTAAAAACGTCAACTTCCGCAAATCTTTCTGGTTTTTTTTCGTTCTTCTGTGGCCACATGCGTTTTCACGCTTTATTTTTTTCCCAATAAATCATGTCATCGCTCTTGATGGCCACATTCATCCCGAGCTTTTCCAGCACCCGGATCGATGCCGGATTGCCGCGCAGCGTCTCTGCCTTGATCTTGCGGACGCCTTGTTGCCACGCCCAGTCCATCAACGCCCCGACCGCTTCCGTCGCATACCCTTTATGCCAATATTCCTCAAGCAGCCCATAGCCGATCTCGACGGCTCCCTTGTTGTCCGGCTTGCCTTTGAATCCCAAATCCCCGATTACGGTGCTGTTGGATTTCAGCAGTGCCAGCCAGGGCCCCCAATAAAGGATGCTTGGATCTTCCGCCAATTTCTCCAAATGACCCCAAACCTGCGGCCCATTCTTGTAGTTTTGTTCAGTAAGTACCGTCACGACTTCTGCCGTGCAAGGGACTATCAGTAATCGTTCAGTTTCCAGTTTCATGTTTTGAGAGTCACTCCGTTTTCCTCTTTATTGTTCAGCGCTTCCTTCAAGACCAATAACGCTATTTCGTGGTCCTCCATTACATACGGCGCTTCTTCCGGCTCTACCCAAATACGGGAAAGCGTCTCGTGCTCCCGCCGGAACGGCAAGCATTCGGTGATGTCCATTCTATAGAACAGTTGATACCCGATACGCGGGTATTTTCCATTCTCCACAAATTTCTCGTTTTCTGTATGGTCGACTTGAATTGCGCCGATATATTTTATATCCCCTGTCACACAGGCTTCTTCATACGCTTCCCGGTGCAAGGTTTCTTCCGGCGTTTCATGCGCCTCCATGTGCCCGCCCGGAACATGGAAGCCCCGCCCGTCCACATGGACCAGCACAATTTTGTCTTCCAAAAAGCAGTAGCCGTGGACACTCGTCACGATGTCGCTCTGCTCGAGCATTTTTTGTGGAAGCCAGGTCAGGCTGACCACATGCCCGCCCCAATTTGCGTATGCCTGATTTTCCATGCGGCAACCTCCTGCTTTCTCAATCCAAACTATAGAGCCTTTCTCTTTTTAAATCCTTCAATAAAGCAGATGACCGAAAGTATTGAGAATCCAGGCAATCACATAAAGCGGCACACCGACAATCAGCATGCCCGCGATAACGTAGCTCAAGCCTTTTAACAGCATATCGAAAACATCGTAGATTGCACCTGCCAGATCATCGATAAACCGCAGCATCCCTTTTCCCCTCCTGGCTCAAGCCTCCCGTTTCATCCGGCAGCACCTTCAATTTTTCCTTTTATCATACCACTCGAAAGCCCATTAAAATACAAAAATACTGAATTTTGCAATTCAATTTTATACTCGCTTGATGTTTTGTACCGGAAAAGAATTTAAGTCCACTGTAATTTTCGCTCCATTTTATGTAAGAATTTCAGACACTTTTTTGGGGTAAGAGTCCTTTTCATTCATTGGGCAAATTCCAAAACCCTTTATCCAAGAGATTCATGCAGGATTTTTATTAATTGAAAGAATTTTTAATATATTATTTGGATAAAGTAATAATATATCAAAAATATATCAAAATATTTAAATGTGTTAACAAAACCATTACATGGGTTTCATTCGATATATACGCATGCTACACTAAGCATGGCTTCAGAGATAATTGATATGAAGTATCAGATAGTTAATATATTCCTCTAGACATTCTGGCTTAGCAAATAAAATACGAGAATCGCTATTCAAGCATATGAATACAGTGAATTCCAGACAATCAAGGAGCGGAAAATGAAAAAAACTAGAAAAGCATTATTAGCCTTTACTGCCACTGCTGCCCTTTCAGCTGCCATCGTTGCACCTGCAAGTGCATCTACCTATGAAGTGAAATCCGGAGATACGCTATGGAATATCGCACAGGACCATGGAACATCAGTTTCCAGCCTGCAAAGCATCAACGGCATTACAGGAAACATGATTTATCCTGGCCAAACATTCCAAACAAGCACCACTGCATCTGCAACTGCAAGCAGCACGAAAGCGCCGGAAGTGACAACAGTCAGCAATCCTTCCTCTTCACTCGCATCGATAGCGAAACAATATACAGGAGTGCCATACGTATGGGGCGGCTCTACGCCAGCAGGATTTGACTGCAGCGGATATATTTCTTACACCATGAATAAAGCAGGCTACGATATCAGCCGCACAAACGCAGCCGGTTATTACAATATGGCAACGAAAGTCAGCACTCCGCAACCGGGTGATCTTGTTTTCTTCTCCGGCACATACAAACCGGGAATCTCTCACGTTGGGATTTACATCGGAAACGGCCAAATGATCTCCGCTAACAACGGCGGCGTGGGCGTTGACGACATCTACGGCTCTTATTGGGGCGACCACTTTACTGGCTTCGGAAGAATGTAAGAGAATAATAAGCGTTACAGACCAGGATCTTTTTCCTGGTCTGTTTTTTGTTGTGCAAATTGCCATTTCCAACCGGCATCAAAAAAAACCGGATCCCAAAGGATCCGGTTCTGTTAGTCCATGTTCTATTCAACCGTAACCGATTTCGCCAGGTTACGTGGCTTATCGACGTCACAGTCTCTGTGAAGCGCTGCGTAATAGCTGATCAGCTGCAACGGGATAACCGATACAAGCGGTGTCAACAGTTCATGCACTGGCGGAAGAACGTGGCTGTCGCCGTCTTCGTTCAGGCCCTTCATTGAAATAATCATCGTGTTCGCGCCGCGCGCCGCCACTTCTTTGACGTTGCCTCGGATGTTCAAGTTGACGGATTCCTGCGTCGCAAGTGCTATGACAGGCGTGCCCTCCTCGATCAATGCGATTGTTCCGTGCTTCAGCTCGCCGCCGGCAAAGCCTTCCGCCTGGATATAGGAAATCTCTTTCAACTTCAATGCACCTTCAAGTCCGACGAAATAATCCATCAAACGGCCGATGAAGAAGCAATTGCGTGTCGTGGAAAGGTAGTCATGCGCCAATTGCTCGATTTCTTCTTTCATGTCGACTTGCGCCTGAATGGCATTCGCCACAATCCCCATTTCCTGCACGAGGTCAAAACCAAGCTCGCGCCCGCGTGCTTCTGCCGATACTGCTGACAGAATCGCAAGAACCGCCAATTGTGCTGTATAAGCTTTTGTAGAGGCTACTGCGATTTCAGGTCCTGCATGCAACAATAACGTATAGTCCGCTTCACGTGACAAGGTCGATCCCGACACGTTTGTGATGGTCAGTGATGGGAAGCCCAGCTCTTTGATGCGCACCAACACCTGGCGGCTGTCAGCTGTTTCACCTGACTGTGAAATGAAGATGAACATCGGCCGCTCTGAAAGAAGCGGCATATTATAGCCGAATTCACTCGCTACATGCACCTCCACCGGAATGCCCGCCATTTTCTCCAAATATTCCTTGCCGATCAAACCAGCATGAAAGCTTGTTCCCGCTGCGATGATATACAAACGGTCTGCTGTCTGCAACGCATCCAGGATTTCCGGTTTGATGGTCAGTTTTTCGTTTTCGCCCTGGTAAGCCTGGATGATTTTGCGCATCACGGCCGGCTGCTCATCGATTTCTTTGAGCATATAATGCGGGTAGGTGCCTTTGTCGATATCGCTCATGTCGATTTCAGCAGTGAACGGCGCGCGTTCCACTTTTTCGCCTGCAAGCGTCAGGATGTCCACGCTGTCTTTGCGGACGATTACGATTTCCTTGTCCATCAATTCAACAAACTGGTCCGTCACTTGCAGCATCGCCATTGCATCAGATGCCACAACATTGAAACCCTCGCCCAGTCCAACAAGCAATGGGCTCTTGTTTTTCGCAACAAAAATCGTCTGCGCTTCTTCTGCATCAAGCAACGCGATGGCGTAAGAGCCTTTCATGAGCTGAAGTGCTTTGCTGAAAGCTTCCTGCGTCGTCTGGCCTTCTTCTACGAACTTGCCGATCAATTGCACAATGATCTCCGTATCTGTATCCGACTCCATTGCCACATCAGCCAAATAATCGCGCTGCAGGTGATGATAGTTTTCGATTACGCCGTTATGCACAATCGTAAAACGGTCAGACGTGTTCTGGTGAGGGTGAGCATTCATTTTGCTCGGTTTGCCGTGTGTTGCCCAGCGTGTATGCCCAATCCCGGTGTTTCCTGTAACGTCTCCGCTGACGGCGCCGCGCAGATCCGCAATACGTCCTTTTTCTTTAAATACCGTGATGCCTTCGCTGTTGCGCACTGCAATACCCGCTGAATCATATCCGCGATACTCCAAGCGCTCCAAACCCTTTAATAAGATCTCTTTTGAATCTTTTTCTCCAATATAACCGACAATTCCACACATAATTATAATTCCTCCAATGTTTTTGCAATATCAAAATAAGCGTTCGCCAATATACGCGGACGCATTGTTTCGAGCCCATTCATCCTGTTGTACAGCTGATCGCTCAACTGCTTTGAAGATGAACATCACGACCGGGCTTCACGGCCGGGAGGTATCCGCCGAAATCTCGATACTCCTCCTCCTCGTCTACTGGAAAATGACTTGTCCGTCCAATTTTTCCAGTACAGGCGCTTCAACTAGTTTCCTCATACGCTCTACTGCTATCCCCCTTTTTATGCGGTCCTAAACAGACATCCTTATCATACCCCGCTCCATGTAAAAGCGCAAATGATTCAAATGGCTCATTCGACTCTGCAGCTGCCGATTTCTTTGGCATAAAAATATCCGCGAACAGGTAAGTTCGCGGATTCTCACTATTCAAACGTCAGCTCATGCCCATTTCTGCACGCACCACTTCGGCGATGCGCTCGACATAGTGTTCGCAGTCTTCTTTTGAAGCGGCTTCCACCATGACGCGCACCAATGGTTCCGTACCGGATGGACGGACGAGTACGCGGCCATTGCCGTTCATTCCTTTTTCCACGTCTTCGATCTCCGATGCCACTTTCGCGTTATCGGTAACCGCATGCTTATCCGTTACGCGGATATTTACAAGCTTTTGCGGGAAAATCGTCATTTCAGCAGCCAGCTCAGACAGTTTTTTGCCGGTGATTTTCATGATATTGACCAATTGAAGACCCGACAGCAAGCCGTCACCTGTTGTATTGTAATCGAGGAAAATGATATGGCCGGACTGTTCGCCGCCAAGGTTATAACCATTTTTTCTCATTTCTTCTACAACATATCGGTCGCCTACAGCGGTTTTAATGCTCGTCATGCCATTTGACTCAAGTGCTTTGTAAAAGCCCATGTTGCTCATGACTGTTGATACTACCGTGTCTTTGTTCAGACGGCCTTCGGATTTAAGATGCTTGGCACAAATATACATGATCTGGTCGCCGTCGACTATATGGCCTTTTTCATCCACTGCAATCAGGCGGTCGCCGTCGCCATCAAACGCAAGTCCGATGTCTGCATGTTTTTCCACTACCAATTCCGCCAGTTTATGCGGATGGGTTGAACCTACATGATCGTTGATGTTCAAGCCATTCGGCGAGGCACCCATCGAGGTGATGTCTGCATCAAGATCAGCAAATACGTGAGTCGCCAACGTTGAAGTGGCGCCGTGTGCGCAATCGAGTGCTACGTGGATGCCATCGAATTCCTCATCGACTGTCTGCTTCAAATACTGAATGTATTTTTGGCCACCTTCAAAATAACTTGTGATGGCTCCGAGGTCGCCGCCAGTTGGACGCGGCAATGTGTCTTCTTCCATGTCCAGCAATGCTTCAATTTCCGCTTCCTGTTCATCGGACAGTTTATAGCCATCCGAACCGAAGAATTTGATGCCGTTGTCCTCCACAGGATTGTGGGAAGCCGAAATCATGACTCCCGCTTCCGCGCTCATCACGCGGGTCAGGTAAGAAACGCCTGGTGTGCTGATGACACCAAGGCGCATCACTTCCGCTCCGACACTGAGTAATCCGGCAGCCAGCGCGCCTTCAAGCATCTCTCCTGAGATACGCGTATCCCGCCCGATCAGAACTTTCGGTTTGTCCTTCGCGCTTTTCGTTAATACATATCCGCCGAAACGGCCTAATTTAAATGCAAGTTCCGGTGTCAATTCACTATTGGCCACACCACGAACTCCATCTGTTCCAAAATATTTTCCCATGCTGTCATTCTCTCCTTAAATCCAATACAACTATTGGATAATAATGCCTATCTTATATTGACGGTCGCGCTGACTGGCGAAATCCGCCATTCGGCTTCTGCCGGTCCATCGACTGCGACAGCCAGTTCATGCCGGCCCAATTTTTCCGCTGCATCTACATATACCACAAAATCTTCCAAACTCAAATTTTTCAGCATTTCCTCGGTTCCATAGGCAACCAACGCCACCATGCCGTTAACAGGATCCAGGAAATCGGCTCCATTGCCTTCTTCCATCCCTCTGACCTCTAAAGCCAGATTTTCAAAGAGCCGTATTTCATCCGAATCAGCATATCCTCCAACAATGGCATTGACGTTTTCCGGAATCAGCACGGTTTCATCCACACTGATATCCGCGTCTACGATAATGTTGGAAGGATCGACGGAACTTGTTCCTTCCGGAGCCGCGAGCTCCACTTCGATCGCCGTGTCCGTCAGGGTCACGCCGCTGATATTCACTTCCACTTCGTATTTTTCAATTGCATCGACGACATTTGGCGGACCCGAGATTTTGACGGTGTTGATATCTGTTTCAATTTCATCGACTGTAATCCCTTCGGGTGCGGTGCCGGTCTGCAAGAGGGAGAGTGGAACCTCTTTGCTGTATTCTTCAATGACAGCTTCGACTTCCACCACTTCCGGTTCTATTGTTACATTATCAAGCTTGGTCAGATCATTGGCCAGAACGCGCACGCGCGCTTCCCTGGTTACGGAAGCATTCAGTCCGGGCTGTTCTGTCACTGTCGCCTTCACAAAGCTGATGGAATCAATGACACTTTTCGCGCCGCTGACGGTCACTGTATTTGGATCTGCCGTTATACTTTTCAGGACGTATCCTTCAGCAATCAACCGCTCATTCAGCTCGGCATCAATTTTAAACTCCTGGGTCACGCGCTCCTCAATCGTGACGTCCAGAAACGTCGGATCGATGCGCACCCCCAGCTGTTCGGAAATATTTTCAGTCTGCACCCGGATACGATGTTCACCGAGAGCCAAATTGCGCAAGTCCACAAAGACAGTAAAATCCATTATCTGTTGTGTGGTCTGGACCATGCTGTTGGGCCCTGTAATATGGAGATCCACAGTTGCGGGTACACCGCTGACCATCAAACTTGTATCGTCGTAATAGACTTCAAGCGGCACATCTTCGATAACCTCGGTCATCGTATTGCTGGCCGCTGAATTATTGTTTTCTTCTTCCGCTTTAACGGAAAAGAACATAAGAAAGGCAAGCAATAAGGCAGTAATCCTCAAAAACCAAGGGTTGTCCATCATTTTATCCATTCTTTTTTCCCCTCCAGTTCCACCAGGAAGAAGTTTGATTTTGCTGTTGTTCACCGAACCAAATGCGTCGGAGCTTCACTTCAAAATCTTCAAGCGACAGGTTGCGGTGAAGATCACCATTCGCCGTCAAACTGATTGCGCCGGTTTCTTCCGATACAACAATTGTGATGGCATCAGTAACTTCACTGATTCCGAGTGCTGCACGGTGACGCGTTCCAAGTTCTTTTGATATGAATGGACTTTCCGATAACGGGAGGTAGCATGCGGCAGCCGCAACTCTGTTTTTCTGGACAATAACGGCTCCATCGTGGAGAGGCGTGTTGGGGATGAAGAGGTTTATCATCAACTCTGACGTTATGTCGGAGTTCAAAGGGATTCCCGTTTCGATATACTCGCTCAATCCGGTTTCGCGCTCAATGGATATCAACGCACCGATTCGCCGTTTCGCCATGTAACTCACTGATTTTGTCATTGCTTCAATCAGCCGGTTGCGTTCCGATTCTTCATTCAAGGTACTGCTGGAAAACAGTTTCCCACGTCCCAATTGCTCAAGCGCACGTCTCAGCTCCGGCTGAAAGATAATGATGATTGCAAGGAAACCCCAGTTGAGCACTTCCTGCATAATCCAGCCGAGCGTCTGAAGATTCAATGCCTGCGTGATCAATTGGGCGATGATGATAACAAATATCCCTTTCAGTAACTGAACCGCTTTTGTTCCTTTAATAATTGTTATCAATTTATATAAAACGAACCAAACTAATAAAATATCAGCTATATTGATAATAAGTTCGAGTGGTGTTAAGTTAAAAATATTCTCCAGAAACGGCATCTGCAACCCTCGCTTTTCTACATCTGCATGAAATAAGTATATCATATTCAATCCGCTCCTGCCTTTAAAGAATAGCGGCAGCGAGAGATAGCCCAAACTTGTTTGGGCCTATCTATTGTGACGAAGCAGCGCAGCGATGCAACGCACTTTCATGTCCCGAAGCTAGCGTAGCGATGCAGGGACAGAGACAGGAGCAGCCTCTTGCCCGAAGAGCTGTGCGGCTGGAGTCTGGACACATGGAAAAGCGAAAACAGCCGCCCCATTCCAGACAGAAAACCCCGTCCTTGGTGAGGACGGGGGTTAATCGTTAACCAATGCAGCTTCATTGCTGAAAATGGATGCAGCGTCTTTAAAGCCTTCTTTTATGTTATACCACAACCACTCAAACACCTGGTCAATTTCTTCCACTTCACCGGTTATCACCCCGCTGGAGGCCATATACTGGCCGTTCACCACGGTGACATTGCCATGAAGCTCTCCGTCGACCCGCAGATCACCGTTGCGCACCTTGATGTCGCCCCGCACCACCTCGCCTTCGGGAACAATTACCGTATTCCCTTCAACAATGACGTTTGGCTGCTTCGTAAACGAAAACTGCTGCTCGTTATTGAAGCTCGTGAACAATGCAGCGCTCATCAGGACAAAGAAAATGGCAGCAGCTGTGAATAATGGGTGCTGTTTGAACCAGCGCTGTGCGCCTGACCGCTGATTCTGTTTTGGCAGTTTGCGCATCGTGGCTTCCACAAAACCCCTTGGCGCTTCTATTTGGGATGCACTCTGAACGAATGCAACAGTTTTGGTCAATTCATGGTAAATCTGCTGACAATCTTGGCAGGTAACCAGATTTTCTTTCAACACCCGTTCTTCGGATGGTTCAAGGTCACCGTCTAAATAATCGTTCATATACTGGACGATGTAATCCGGACACGTTTTCATCCTGCTCGCCTCCTACAAATTGCTTAATTGCTTCCGCAAGGCTTCCCGCCCGCGGTGAATGCGTGTTTTCACAGTCCCAAGCGGCAAATCAAGAATTTCGCTGATCTCCGCCAGCGGCAATTCTTCAATATACTTTAATACAATAGCTGCCCGGTACTTTTCCGGCAAGCGGCTGATCTCGTATTGCACCCGCTCCTGAATTTCCATCTTCACCAATTCGTCTTCGGGAAGCTCATCGTCATTGGCAATGCTCGAGTACATATTCAGTCCTTCCGCCCCGCGCACTTCCGCGTCCAGATAGTAATCCGGCTTTTTCTTTCTGATCCGGTCGATACATAAATTTGTAGCTATACGATAAAGCCACGTGGAGAATTTTCTATTCTGATCGAATGTATGAATATTGACATAAGCACGCATAAAAGCTTCCTGAGCAATATCTTCGGCTTCGTGTTTATTGCCGAGCATACGATAGCAAATTTGATACAGCCTGTGCTGATACAATTCCACAATCTCTGCGAATGCGTTCTGGTCGCCTTTGATGACTTGTGCTATTCTCTTGTTCACTAACGCATCCATGATCTCATTTCCCTCTGCCTGTGCGGCTATGTTTTATATACGGATGACCTGCTGAGAGGTTTCATTTATTTTCTCTTTTCTATGGTATCAAATATTACCCAAATAAATCCATCTAATTTTCGGCCAAATTAACCAATTTCCCATTCCATAACTCACAGCATTTATTGTAAGGCAAATAAAAAAACAGGCTTTCGCCTGTTTTTTGCTAATTTTAAAGTAATTTTTCGCCAAGCAATGAACCGATAAGGGCCACTGCCACGTCTGCTGTACGGTTTTTTTCGTCCAGGATCGGATTGACTTCAACAAATTCCGCTGATGTGATGATACCGGCGTCATGAAGCATTTCCATAGCCAAATGGCTTTCCCGGTAGCTGATGCCGCCCGGAACCGGAGTTCCGACACCCGGCGTGTACAATGGGTCGATTCCATCAAGGTCGAGCGATAAATGCACACCGTCTGTCTTGCGTTCTTCTTTCAGGTAACGGATGGAATCTTCGATGACAAAATCCATCCCCATCTTATCAATTTCGTGCATGCTGTAAACTTTGATGCCGCGCTCGCGAATCAATTCACGTTCGCCTGGGTCTACTGAGCGCGCGCCGATGATGACGATATTTTCAGGCTTCACTTTTGGCGCAAATCCACGGATTTGCGTCAATTTCTCGTGGCCGTGTCCAAAGCTTGCTGCAAGCGGCATACCGTGGATATTGCCCGAAGGCGATGTTTCGCTGGTATTCATATCTGCATGCGCGTCATACCAGATGACACCCAGATTTTCATGGTTTGGTGAAATGCCGGCAAGTGTTCCGATGGCGATACTGTGATCTCCCCCAAGCACAAGCGGGAAGTTGCCTGTTTCCGTAACCGCCTGGACTTTCTCACCCAATGCTTCCATTGCCTCTGTGATAACCGTCATATTCCGAAGGTTCGTATCCGTATCGACTTTGCCGTCAGCATGGCCGACCAGAATATCTCCTTCATCCTTAACCGTATGACCCAGGTTTTCAATGCGATTCACCACCCCCGCGTAGCGGATGGCGCTTGGCCCCATATCAACCCCGCGGCGATTTTGTCCGTGGTCCATCGGTACTCCAATAATTGACACATTTAATTTATTCATGTTTTTATGCCCCCTTGTTTAGTCCAACCTATTGTAACCGCTAACAACAACATGGCTCAACTGCACAAGATTACGTATTTTTATTCATTCTGTTCTCTAAGGTTTCTTTCACGTTCGGCCATTCTTTATCAATGATCGAATAGACGGCGGCGTCTCTTGGCTTGCCGGTGGACCGGATGCGTTCATTTCGCATGATCCCTTCTTTTACTGCCCCTGTAGCTTCGAGCGCTTTTTGCGAGCGAATATTATCCTTATCCGTTTTAAATTGCACACGGAACATCCCCCGCTCTTCAAAACAATAGGCGAGCAGCGCGTATTTCACCCGGCTGTTCAAACCGCTGCCCTGTATTTCTTCCGCATAAAAAGTCGAACCGATTTCACAGCTTTTGTTGAGTTCGTCAATTCCGAAAATCCGGGTCGTGCCGACAACTTTCCCGGTATCCGGCTGCTCGACTGCGAACAGCAGCACATTCGATTGATTCAATCCTGCTTCCAGCCATTCCGTAAATTCATCAAACGTCTCCACTTTCGTCAGCATGTGCTCGAAAATTTCCGGTGTATACAAATCCCACAACGCTTTGAAATCCTCACGCTTCAACAAGCGCAGGCGCACTCCCGGCTGCTCAATAATCATACTGGTTTCCTCCTAACTGAAATAGACGGTCTGGATTCTTTCCAAAAACTCTTTTTCGAGATCTCCCATGTCCTTACTTATAAAGTATGTTGCTGCAGTCGGCAACGAAAACATTTCAAAGGGCACTTCCAACAATCTGCCTTCCATTAATTCCCTTCGCACCATCGACCTTGGCAAAAACGATACACCCAGCCCTTCCTGGATGAACCGCTTCGCAATATGTGCCTGCGTCACTTTCATTGTCCGCAGCCCCGGGATCTTCAACCGTAATTTTATCAGCAGTTCACTCCAGAAAGCCGGGTGGTGGTGCGTGAACAGGTAATGCGATTGCAGCATTCCGCCACCTGATATTACCGGTCCCGACTCGTCATCGTAAGCGTCTCTCGGCACTACAAAAACAAGCTCATCTTTATAAACCACTTCACTGTGCAGCCCTCGGCTCACCGGTTGAATGGCTGATATCCCTGCACTTACTTCTCCAGTTTCCACCAGGGCTTCAATCTTTTCCGATTCCTCCACCCGGATGACCAGCTCCAAATCCGGATGCTGTTTTGTAAATGACTTCAATAAATAAGGCAGCACCGTCTCCGCCATCAGCGGCGAAATAGCCAGCACCCACTTTCTCCGGTATCCCTGTGCAAACGAATGGACACTTTCCACACTCTGCTCCAACTGCCGCAGCAATTTCTCCGCTTCCCCTTTGAACAACTTTCCCTCCTCCGTCAGCGACACCCGGTTTTTATTGCGCTGGAATAAAGCTGCACCCAGATTTTCCTCCAGCAAACGGATATGCACAGTGACACTTGGTTGAGACATCAGCAATCTCTCCGAGGTCTTGCGAAAATTCAGCGTTTCTGCCGCATCAGCAAATGTTTTCAACCATGCCAACTCGATAGATGCCACTTCCTTTCAATTAATATTTTGAATTGATTCAATTATAAATCATTAATTTTCATAATCAATAGAGCCGGGTAAACTATAAGAAAAGGAGGAATCATCATGTTCCAAAAAGGATTGAAGGATGTGGTTGCGGTTCAAACTAAAATCGCGGCTGTAGAAGGAAACAAAGGCGAACTTCGTTATCGCGGCAGGCTTGTAGAGGAGACCATTGCCAACCACAGTTTTGAAGAAACGGCTTACTTTCTCTGGACCGGCGAGTTTCCGCCAGACGACCGGTCCGAAGCACTGAAACTGCAATTTGTGAAATACCGTTCCCTGCCTCCGTATATTCAAATGATTGCTGAAGAACTCCCAAGAGAAGCACCCCTCATGGACAAGATGCGCACATTGCTGTCAGCGTATTACGACCAGGAGTACTTGAGTCTGCCACCGGTGGTACAGGCGGTTGCATTAACTTCCGCATTGCCCGTGATGACCGCCATGCTTTACCGATTACAAAAAGGAAAAGAAATAATTGCGCCCAGCAATCAGCTCGGCCACACCGCCAATTACCTCTGGATGCTGAATGGAGAAAATCCGGCTGATGCGCAAATCGAAGCACTCGAAACGTATTTGAAGCTGACAATGGAGCACGGCATGAACGCTTCCACCTTTGCAGCGCGGGTAACGGTTTCTACCGAATCGGATATGGTGGCTGCCGTCACTTCAGCTCTCGGAACCATGAAAGGTCCGCTTCACGGCGGTGCCCCTTCAGGTGTCATCTCCCTGCTGGAGGAGATCGGTTCAGCAGAGCGGACCCAATCTGTCATTACCCGTAAGCTCGAGGGCGGCGAAAAGATTATGGGCTTCGGCCACCGCATTTACCGGACGGAAGATCCGCGCTCGATCCTTCTGCGCCGGAAATGCCTGGAACTCCAAGGCAGTGATCCTTGGCTCGATCTCGCCGTGGATGCAGAAAAACAGATTACCCAATTGCTCAATGAACGAAAGCCCGGCCGTGCCCTCTATACCAACGTTGAATTCTATGCGGCAGCCATCATGCGTTCCATCGAAATGCCGCCCGAATTATTCACTCCCACGTTCAGTATTGCCCGGATCGTCGGCTGGACAGCCCATGTCATTGAACAGCAAGCCGACAACGTCATATTCCGCCCGCAATCGGAGTACGTCGGAAATTAAAGAAAAGCGCTGGAGTCTGGACAGCGCAACACTTGTTAGTAAGATTCTTCTGATTAAAAAACTTGTATATTTTTATCCATAAAAAAATCCCGCATCCAATTTAATGGATACGGGATTTTTACACATGGATAGTACTAATACACATGGAACAATGGAGCCTAGGGGGCTCGAACCCCTGACCTCGACGCTGCCAGCGTCGCGCTCTCCCAGCTGAGCTAAGGCCCCGCGCTGAACAGGCGCAGGAAAAATAAAGATGAGCCATGAAGGATTCGAACCTTCGACCCTCTGATTAAAAGTCAGATGCTCTACCAGCTGAGCTAATGGCTCATAAAAAATGGCTGGGGTACCTGGATTCGAACCAGGGCATGACGGGATCAAAACCCGTTGCCTTACCGCTTGGCTATACCCCAATGCTGAAAATAAAAACTGGTGGTGGGGGGCAGATTCGAACTGCCGAACCCGAAGGAGCGGATTTACAGTCCGCCGCGTTTAGCCACTTCGCTACCCCACCGATATGAAATTTAAAATAGTACATGGTGGAGGATGACGGGATCGAACCGCCGACCCTCTGCTTGTAAGGCAGATGCTCTCCCAGCTGAGCTAATCCTCCATAATTTTGGTGACCCCTACGGGATTCGAACCCGTGTTACCGCCGTGAAAGGGCGGTGTCTTAACCGCTTGACCAAGGGGCCTTGATAAATGATATGAAACCCGTATACCGGAATTTCATTTTGAAAAAACAAAAGCTCCCAACCGGATTCGAACCGGTGACCTCTTCCTTACCATGGAAGCACTCTACCTGCTGAGCTATGGAAGCAAGGTAAAAGAATCTCGGAACAAAAATAAAACATAGAATAGCCCAGCGACGTCCTACTCTCACAGGGGGAGACCCCCAACTACCATCGGCGCAAAAGAGCTTAACTGCCGTGTTCGGGATGGGAACGGGTGTGGCCTCTTTGCCATCGTCACTGGACTGGTTTTTTTGAGTGCTTGCGCCCTCAAAACTGGATAAACGACATCGAAACAATTCGCGCACAAAGCGGTTCACGAAATTGGTTTTGGTTAAGTCCTCGATCGATTAGTATTCGTCAGCTGCACGTGTCGCCACGCTTCCACCTCGAACCT
>NZ_VIFV01000014.1 GCF_007004625.1 Planococcus salinarum
CGGACTTCTCTTTCATTACGAATCCGGCAAGGCTTCGTAGATCCATTTCTCTTTCACTATAACACAGACGACCTGGTGAAAAAAAAGGAACCGCCAGGTTTTTTAAGCATGCTCATTTTCAGGGATATCCAAGTTGCTTGGCGTGCAGGTGCGCGACTCCTGCGGATTAGTGAGTCGACCGAGACCCCGCAGGGAACGGAGTGAGCGAGGAGGCTTGGGCGTGAGCCCGCGGAAAGCGCGCACCGGAACAGAAAGCAACCGTTCCATCGCCTTATTTTATCAACTTTTGAGATAAAATATGAGAAAAATACTTGACTGCGCATAAGAAAGCATCCGCCTAGAGCGAAATGATTGGAGAAGTCAGTAGTTTCTCGACAGTCAAAAGAGGCCATCTGAATGTCAGATGGCCTCTTTCAATTCACCGATTATTTTCCTTTAAAGACCGGTTTGCGTTTTTCACCGAAAGCAAGCAGCGCTTCGACGCGGTCTTCGGTTGGAATCGTCAATTCGTACGCTTTTCTTTCAATATGCAGCCCTGTCTGCAGGTCTGCATTCATGCCGTTCTTAATGGCGAATTTGGCCTGCTGCAGAGCAATCGGACCATTTGCAAGCATCATATCGGCAAATTCACCGGTCACTTGCGCCAATTCTTCCGGTGGCGCAACGCGGGTGACCAAACCATAGTCCAGCGCTTCTGCAGGTTTCAGGCGGCGCGCGGTCAATATCAGTTCCAGCGCTTTCGCTTCACCAATCAGCCGAGGCAGTCGCTGCGTTCCACCAGCGCCAGGGATGATGGCAAGACTGGTTTCGGTCAGGCCAAGCAGTGTATTGTCCGAGACGATCCGAAAATCGCAGGCAAGAGCAAGTTCCATGCCGCCACCGAAAGCAAAGCCGTTGATCATGGCGATCGTCGGCTGCGGAAGATTCTCGATTGTGGAAAAAACTTCGCCAATTTTATAGATATTTCGTTTCACGTGCTGGTCTGTCAATGTTTTCCGTTCCTTTAAATCCGCTCCGACACTGAATGCCTTTTCGCCAGCGCCGGTAAAAACCACAACGCGGATATCCGGATTGATGCGGATCGACTCAACCACCTGGCCGAGTTCCGCTAACATATCGTAATTGAATGCATTCATTGCATCCGGGCGGTTCAATGTAATGAATGCCAGATTCCCTCTTTGTTCATAATGAATTGTGTCCATTTTTATCCCCCTTTGACTGATTACCATCCTTTAAAAACATACCACTTTTTGGACTATTCCGCTATCAGTGCCTATAATGAACTCAAGGAGGGACCCCGCTTATGAATCAGATTACTTTTATTCGTGTTATTCGAATCGTTTTTATGGCCGTGAAATTTTTTATGCGGGCAACGTTCTTCCAAAAGCGTCACCGCGGCAATTGGAATCCACTGGTTGAAGAAAAGTGGAACAAACTTGTTACCGAAATGGCCAAGGAATATAAAATTCTCGCTCTCCAACTGGGCGGACTGATGATCAAACTGGGGCAGTTCCTGTCGACCCGGGCAGACATCATGCCTCCAAGTTTCCTGGCCGAACTGGAAGGGCTGACCGACAGAGTGCCTTCAGTGGAACGCGAACAAATCGTCGCAGTTCTGGAGCGGGAATGGAATACACCGCAAAGCACTTATTTGCAGCATCTTTCGGAAGAGGCCATTGCTTCCGCTTCCATAGGAGAAGTTTATAAAGGCGTGCTGAAAGACGGGACTGAGGTGGCCATTAAAGTGCAGCGTCCCGGAACCGGCCGGATCCTCCGTGCAGATTTCCAGGCAGTGCGCATTGTCATCTGGCTGGCTCGCAAGTTCACCAATTTCAGCAAACAGATTGATTTCACGAAACTATATCTGGAAATGACCGAAACCATCGGTGCAGAGTTGAATTTCCAGCAGGAACTGGTAAATGGCCGCAGCTTCGCCGAACGTTTTGATGAAATGGATGGCATCCAGTTTCCGCGCTATTTTGAAGATCTGTCGACCCGTCACGTGCTTGTCATGGACTGGATTGAAGGTGCGCGGATTACAGATCTTGCATTTATTGAGAAACACGATATTGACCGTTTTGAAATTTCGGAGCGCCTGTTCATCCTGTTTCTCGAGCAGGTCCTCTACGGCGGGCAATTCCATGCCGATCCGCATGGCGGCAATATCCTTCTGAAAAAAGACGGGACGATTGTCCTGATTGATTTCGGTATGACCGGAGTTATCCGGAAATCGGATTCGCAAGCAATTCTGCGAATAGCCGAAGGCATCATCTTTAAAAATTACGATCAGGTGCTGGATGGTCTGGAGGATCTGCGCTTCCTCTTGCCCCATGCTGACCGTGAAGTGCTGAAAGATGCCATAGCGCGGCTTGTTACTGCATATGAGTCGGATGAATTTATGGAAATGGACAGTTTTGTCGTTGAAAGGCTGATGAAGGACCTTCAAACGATTGTCCGCACCCAACCTGTCCAACTGCCTTCAGAGTTCGCATTTTTTGGCCGCGCTGTTTCAATTTTTGTCGGTGTGCTCCATATCCTGAATCCGAAAGTTGACCTGATGGCGCTGGCCCGGCCGCGTATTTTGGAATGGGCTTCCTCGCAGAAAGAAGGGCAGAAAGTTTTCGGAAGAGGGGACGTATTGCGCTGGGTCCTCAATTCGACCGGACCGTTGCGCGTTTTCCCCCAAAAAGTCATCAATTATCTTGAAGAACCTGAACGGATGCGCAATTATCTGGAAAACCGTGATGGCCGTATGCGGGAATATCGGCGTGATCTGCAAAGCAGAATGTTCGCCGGCATTTTCAGCATCCTGTCATTTACCGGCATCTCTATTGCCGTCTGGTTTTCAAATGAACCGTATCTATGGGTTTCTTCCGGCGCCTTTGTGGCATCATTGTTCGTATACCGTTCCATAAAATAAAACCTCTGCGCATCTTGCGCAGAGGTTTTTTCTTTAGCATATTGCAATTCTGAAAATAGCGAGTACAATTATAAATAAGAACAAGTGTTCCTTTTTGTATGTTTTATTGCCGAAGCCACATAGCAGTGGGCTGTATCGGGGCTAAGTTGTGAAGGTGGTGAGGATATGCCTTTGATTCCGCAGGATGAGATTGTTAATTTTGAAAAAATGATTTATTTGCCCATGGTTCTGACTGTACTGGAGCGCGACAGGATCCTGTTCGAAAGCGGTTCCTTCAAACTGAAGCGTCCTTATTTCGAGTTGGTGGAAGGGGCAATCAGCCAGGTGCAGAAGGAATTGAAGGAAACTAAAATACATATGCGGAGGCGTCAGATGAAAGTGCTGCGGAACGCAGGAGACGACACCTTCACCGAATATGTATTTTATCATGGCGGATATGAAGACCACCGGCGCTATTTGAACCTGCGTCTGCGTAACCGGGTGGAAGAACTGATCCGCATCTATCTGTCCATGGCAGAGGTGAAAAACTAATCAGAAAGATGCCTTGTGCGGATAGGCATCGGGCGCTTTGTCACGTAAGTCAATTGCTGCTTATGCTGATTCTGCGCTTTTTTGAAATAACGGCGCAATGAACCGGCAAAGGAGTGCTGGTTTCTCAGGGCGATGGCAGAGACATCCAGGCAGACGGATTGGCCATTACCAAGATAGACGACACTTCCTCCACTTTCATCACTCTCAATCAAATCGATGGCGTCGTAATTGAACCATACCGACTCTTTGTTTTTCGGTGAATGGGTGGGAAAGAAAATCAGCGGATTTCCATAATATTCCCCGATGATGATGGGGGGCTTGTGCTTCACTCCTATCGCTTTTTGGGCATAGAGTGTGGCACTTTCAAGCGAACCCCGGTAAAAGGAGCAGGAACCGGTGATGGTCTTGTAGGCGGTTTGCTCCACAAGAAATTCGCTGCGGTCTTCGAGCACCCGCGTCACCAGGCGTGAGCCATCGATGTGAGGAATGAGTGCGTATGTATTGTTGCATATAATATAAGAGAATGGATTATAATTCTTTCGACCCATGCTAAAACACCCCCATAATTTACTTTACTCTTCCTATTATAATAATAATTGGAAAATATACAATGTTTTTAATCTTAGAAATAATTTTTTAAAATATCGTTTGAATTTTCTAAATAATTATTGTTCTTTTTTTATTTTTCATGTATACTAATGAAAAGCATTCGGGGTGAGGTAGAATGGAAAACTATTATTCTTATGCTGATTTCATGAAGGCGATGGCTCAAACAAAGAAAATTTCCGAAGCAGAGAAATTACTGAATGAGATTTATCTGGATCTTTTCCTCAAGCATGTACACCGCTCGCAACAGGAAGAACAGCTCATGGATCTTATTGATGAAGCCCTGGACACTAATGACCGCAATGCATTCAATCGATACAGCCAGCAACTGCAGGCTTTAAAATCTGAAGAATCCTGATAGAAAAGAACCGCTCTCCGGAGCGGTTCTTTTTTTCTTTCCATGAAATAATTCCGCGAAAAACATACGTTCGCTTTTTGTTAGTGGAATTTTAGGGCATATGATAAAATAAAGGTATTGAAAATCGGGAGGCCTATACATGAAACAGGAATTCAATCTGCAAGCTCCATACGAACCCGCCGGGGATCAGCCACAGGCAATCGCCGAACTGACGGAAGGAATCATCAACGGCAAACGGTTCCAGACCCTGCTGGGTGCCACCGGTACGGGGAAGACCTACACAATGTCGAATGTCATTCAGCAAGTAAAGAAACCCACTCTCGTTATGGCCCACAACAAAACCCTGGCCGGACAGCTTTACAGTGAGTTCAAAGAATTTTTTCCGGACAATGCGGTGGAGTACTTTGTCAGCTATTACGATTATTATCAGCCGGAAGCATACGTACCGCAATCCGACACTTATATAGAAAAAGATGCAAGCATCAATGACGAAATCGATAAGCTTCGCCATTCTGCCACATCTTCGCTTTTTGAGCGTGATGATGTAATTGTTATCGCCTCCGTTTCCTGCATTTACGGACTCGGTTCCCCAAAAGAGTACCGGGAACTGGTGGTTTCGTTGCGTAAAGGGATGGAAATTGAACGCAATCAGCTCCTGCGAAAACTCGTGGATGTTCAATATGAACGAAATGACATTAATTTTATCCGAGGCACTTTCCGGGTACGCGGGGATGTCGTGGAAATCTTTCCGGCGTCTCGGGACGAGAGATGTCTGCGTGTAGAATTTTTCGGAGACGAAATTGACCGGATCCGCGAAGTGGACGCATTGACCGGTGAAATCATCGGCGAGCGGGACCATGCCGCCATTTTTCCGGCTTCCCACTTTGTGACGCGCGAAGAGAAAATGGTCAAAGCGATTGAAAATATCGAAGCGGAACTGGAAGAGCGGTTAAAAGAAATGCGCGCTGAAGACAAGCTGCTGGAAGCGCAGCGCTTAGAACAGAGAACGCGCTATGATCTCGAAATGATGAGGGAAATGGGATTTTGTTCAGGAATCGAAAACTACTCCCGCCACCTCACCCTGCGCCCGGCAGGTGCCCAACCTTACACGCTCATTGATTATTTTCCGGATGATTTCCTCTTGGTGGTTGATGAAAGCCATGTGACACTGCCGCAGGTTCGCGGCATGTTCAATGGCGACCAGGCAAGAAAGAAAGTGCTGGTTGACCATGGTTTCCGTCTGCCTTCAGCAATGGACAACCGTCCGCTGACTTTCACGGAATTCGAAGAGCATATCGACCAGGCGGTATTTGTTTCGGCGACGCCGGGACCCTATGAACTGGAACATACACCGGAAATGATCGAACAGATCATCCGGCCGACAGGTTTACTGGATCCAACCATTGAAATCCGTCCAATCGAAGGGCAAATAGATGATCTCATGGACGAAATCCGCCAGCGCGCAGAACGGAATGAGCGGGTGCTGGTGACGACATTGACCAAAAAAATGTCGGAAGACCTGACCGCTTATCTAAAAGAAGCGGGAGTGAAAGTGAATTACCTCCACTCCGAAATCAAGACGCTCGAGCGGATTGAAATTATCCGCGAATTGCGTATGGGCGTCTATGACGTGCTTGTCGGCATCAACTTGCTGCGTGAAGGCCTGGATATTCCGGAAGTTTCACTCGTGACGATCCTGGATGCTGATAAGGAAGGCTTCCTGCGTTCCGAACGCGCCCTTATCCAGACAATGGGCCGAGCCGCACGGAATGCAAATGGACAAGTTATCATGTACGCTGACAGAATAACGGATTCGATGCAAAAGGCGATGGATGAAACAACGCGCCGGCGCACGATCCAGGCTGCATACAATGAAGAACATGGCATCACGCCGATGACTATACAAAAGAAAATCCGCGATGTCATCCGCGCCACTGTGGCGTCGGAAGAAGCGGAAGAATATGTTTCAAAAGCGACAGCAGGCAAAAAGCTCAAAAAAGAAGATCGCCTGAAACTGATTGCATTATTGGAGACAGAAATGAAAGAAGCCGCAAAAGCGCTCGATTTCGAACGGGCAGCAGAACTGCGGGATACTGTGCTTGAACTGAAAGCGGAAGGATGATCGATTTTGAGAAACCAGGAAATCAAGATTCAGGGTGCGCGAGCGCATAATTTGAAAAATATTGATATTACGATACCACGGGATAAACTGGTGGTCATGACCGGTTTATCGGGTTCGGGCAAATCTTCACTTGCTTTTGATACGATTTATGCGGAAGGGCAGCGCCGCTATGTAGAGTCGCTGTCTTCCTATGCCCGCCAGTTTCTCGGGCAAATGGACAAGCCCGATGTAGATTTGATCGAAGGATTGTCACCGGCGATTTCAATCGACCAGAAAACGACGAGTAAAAACCCGCGTTCAACTGTTGCGACAGTTACGGAGATTTATGATTATATGCGTCTGATGTACGCAAGGGTCGGCAAAGCGATCTGCCCAAACCACGGCATTGAAATTTCCTCCCAGACGATCGAACAGATGGTGGACCGGCTGGTCGTTTATCCGGAACGCACTAAAATGCAGATTCTGGCACCGCTTGTCTCGGGCAGAAAAGGGACACACGCCAAGTTGTTTGAAGATATCAAGAAACAAGGGTATGTCCGTGTAAGGGTCAATGGGGAACTGATCGATCTGGATGACAATATTGAATTGGATAAAAACAAAAAACATTCAATCGAAGTGGTCATTGACCGTATCGTCATGAAAGAGGGGATTGCGCCGAGGCTCAGTGATTCACTCGAATCGGCCCTGCGCTTGAGCGATGGAAGAGTGCTGGTCGATGTCATGGAACAGGAAGAGCTGTTGTTCAGCGAACATCATGCCTGCCCGATCTGCGGATTCTCCATCGGCGAATTGGAACCCCGTATGTTCTCGTTCAACTCGCCGTTTGGGGCATGTCCTGAATGTGATGGCCTCGGCCATAAGCTGGAAGTGGATCCTGATCTGGTGATTCCCGATTGGAGCCTGTCATTGAACGAGCACGCCGTCGCTCCGTGGAAACCCACCAGCTCTCAATATTATCCGCAATTATTGAAAGCCCTGTGCAAACATTTTAAGATCGACATGGACGCCCCACTCAGCGAATTGCCTGAAGAACATGTAAATATGATTCTAAAGGGTGCCGGAACTGAAAAAATCCGATTCCGTTACCAAAATGAATACGGCCAAATACGCGACAATCATATCAATTTCGAAGGGGTTCTTTCGAATGTCGACCGTCGCTACCGGGAAACTTCTTCGGATTATACGCGGGACCAGATGGAAAAATATATGGCGGAGCAGTCGTGCCCCACGTGCCATGGCCACCGCCTTAAACCGGAATCACTGGCAGTGAAAGTCAACGGACTACACATCGGGAAAGTTTCGGAATTTTCGATTGTGGAAGCGGATGACTTCTTCAAAAATCTCGAACTGTCGGAAAAAGATATGCAAATTTCTTTGCTGATTCTGCGGGAAATTAAAGAAAGACTGGGATTCCTCATCAATGTAGGTCTCGATTACCTGACGCTGAACCGGGCATCCGGAACGATGTCGGGTGGTGAAGCGCAACGGATTCGTCTCGCTACCCAAATTGGTTCGCGTCTTTCAGGCGTCCTCTATATTTTGGATGAGCCATCAATCGGGCTCCATCAGCGGGATAATGACCGGCTGATCAATACACTGAAGGGGATGCGCGATATCGGCAACACGCTCATCGTGGTCGAACACGATGAAGACACGATGCTTGCTGCTGATTACCTCATTGACATCGGACCGGGGGCAGGAGTGCACGGCGGCGAAATCATCGCAGCCGGCACACCGGAAAAAGTGATGAAAAACAAAAAATCGCTGACCGGACAATACTTAAGCGGCAAGAAATTCATTCCCCTGCCGGCGGAACGGAGAGCACGCGATGAACGCGCCATCTCGATCCGTGGCGCAAGCGAAAACAACCTGAAAGGTGTGGATGTCGATATTCCAATCGGCATATTCACGGCAGTGACTGGTGTGTCAGGTTCAGGGAAAAGTACGCTCGTCAATGAGATTCTTTATAAGACGCTCGCCAGCAAATTGAACCGTGCCAAGATTAAACCGGGCAAAGCCGTGTCGGTAACAGGATACGAAAAGCTTGAAAAAGTCATTGAAATCGACCAGTCACCGATTGGGCGCACACCGCGGTCCAATCCGGCCACCTATACCGGCGTCTTTGATGACATCCGTGATGTTTACGCCAAAACAAATGAAGCAAAAGTGCGTGGATACCAAAAAGGGCGGTTCAGTTTCAATGTTAAGGGCGGTCGCTGTGAAGCCTGCCGCGGAGATGGTATTATTAAAATAGAAATGCACTTCCTGCCGGATGTCTACGTGCCTTGTGAAGTTTGCCACGGCAAGCGCTACAACCGGGAAACATTGGAAGTGAAATACAAAGACAAGAACATTGCCGATGTTCTGGCGATGACCGTGGAAGATGCCCATGCATTTTTCGAAAATGTTCCGAAGATCAACCGGAAACTGAAGACGATTGTGGATGTCGGTCTCGGCTATGTTACGATGGGACAGCCGGCGACAACCTTATCCGGCGGTGAGGCGCAGCGGGTCAAATTGGCTTCTGAACTTCATAAACGTTCTGACGGCAAGTCTTTCTATATACTCGACGAACCGACTACCGGTTTGCACGCGGATGACATTTCCCGTCTGCTGAAAGTGCTCCAGCGTATTGTGGACAACGGAGATACCGTTCTGACTATTGAACATAATCTGGATGTCATCAAAACGGCTGACTATCTTATCGATCTCGGACCGGAAGGCGGCGACAAAGGCGGTACGATTCTGGCCACAGGAACGCCTGAAGAAATCGCGGAAGTCGAAAATTCGTATACCGGGAACTACCTGAAGCCGATTCTTGAACGCGACCGGGCAAGAATGGAAGCGAAAGTGAGCAAGGCAAGCCGCAGAAAAAAAGCAGTCAAATGAAACTTTTTAAAGCACCGAACGTATCAATAATTAGAATAATTTTTTTATAAACGAACGATGAGGAGGCCGCAATACATGCAAAGTGAAAAAGATCGCATATTGGATATGGTGGAAAAAGGAACGATTACGGCGCGTGAAGCAGTGGAGCTATTGAAGGCGATTGATGGTGGGGGCGGTTCATCGCGGGATTCCTCTTATCGGGAAGATAATGCCCGCCGTGACAAACGCGGAAAACGCGGATTCTTCAGACCCGAAGATATGGTCAAGAAAATCTCGAAAAACGTATCAAGAGATTTTTCGAAAAACGTTTCAAACGATATCAATGACTTTGGCGACCGGATGATGCAATTCATGCAGAGCTCAGTCGGCAAATTAAAAACGATGGAATTCGATTCTCCGTTCGGTGAAGCCTATCACTTCAATGAGAGCTTTACGGAAGAAGGAGTCGAGGTCACTTCTGTGATTGCGGATATCGCAAACGGACAGCTTGAAATCTATCCTTCCCAGGACGACACGCTGCGCGCTGAATGCACGGTGAAAGCTTACCGCGCAGAATCGGCTGAACAGGCACACCGCGATTTCATGGACAAGTTCATCTTTATCGCTGATGACAATAAACTTCGCATCATCAGTGAGTTGAAAACAACGCAGGTGAACGTGGTTCTCTATGTTCCTGCAAAACAATTCGATCAGGTGACTGTACGCCTGTTCAATGGTGGCTTTGTGATGAAACGCATTGATGCGTCGCTGTTGAAAGTGAAAACAGCAAACGGCAAAATCGAATTGAAGAACAGTGAATTCGATGATGCGGAACTGGAAACTGCAAATGGTGCGATTCAGGTGCAGGACGTTAAAGGGAAAGTGCTCGAAACCGAAACATTAAACGGCCGCATTTATGTGGATGGCGATATTCAAACGATCGAGACGAAATCGCTGAATGGCAATGTTGTTGTCACTTCCCGCTGCAAAGAAGCACGGAAAGTGGAAGCGAAGACGCTGGCGGGGAATGTGGAATTATACATCCCTACCCATCTGCCTTTGAAAGGGCAGGTATCTTCCAATCTCGGCAAAATGGACGTATTATTATCCGATGTTGACCATGTCCATGAACAGGGACAATTCATGCAGAAAACTGTCCGCTTTTCGAAAGAGGACGGTATAGCGACTGCGGCACCAATGCTCGTTTACGGCGAAACAAAAACAGGCTCAGTCCTGGTACGCTACCTGACAGTAGAATAAAACAAACAAAAGCGGGCGCATAAATTGCGTCCGCTTTTGCTTGTTGAAAGAGATACAAGTAAACCGATATTCCGCAAAACAGCTTCGCTTGCCTGGGGGCTCGCGCTGAGCTAACTCGTGCTCGTTTCACTTCGCCCGAGTGGATCTCAGCACTTCGATTGGTCCCCTGGGCGTCTTCGCTGTTTTGCTCCATATCTCAGAATGTCTTCTAAAAGAGGCTTATTCTTATTTGTTTTTTTAAAAGAAGACACTCCAATTCTAAAGAGAACTGGAATGAAGCGTCAGACGGCGACTCCTGCGGGAACTAGAGCGTGTCCTAAGACCCCGCAGGTAGCGAAGCGGACGAGGAGGCTTAGGCCGCTCCCCGCGGAAAGCGTCCGTCTAAAGCGAAGTGATTAGAGAAGTGAAAAAATTTTTTAGATATGAAAAAGCAGGCGCATAAATTGCGCCCGCTTTTTTTGGTTCAATGATTGGCATCAGATCAGAAACATGAAAAGGCCGATTCCGACAAGGATCGAAAGCACAATCATAATGCCGACCAGTGTCATGATCACCGCAAAGCCACGCATGCTGGAGAAGCCGTGCACCACACCGATGGCTTTTGAAGCAATAAAAAGCGACCAGACAGCAGCAATTGCAATCAGCAATGTTAACAGCAAATACGCACCTAATGGTATCGAAGTTAAACTGAATTCGGCGGGAGCTGCAAAGAAACGCTCCCCATAAAGCAGTACATAGATTACCACTACCGGCAATACAAAAATCTGGGGAACCATTGTAGGTCCGATGGCAATCGCCATGTCGCGCACCTTGCCATGGCCGCCATATAATTTTCCAATGCCCGTATACAGAAGTGAATTCAGGCCCATATTGAGAAATCCGCTGAAGACTCCGGCAATTAATATCCCAATAACCCACAGCGGAAGGGATAGATCCTGGAACCAACCGGAATCCTGTAAAGTTGTCAGGACCCCGCCGATTCCCGCAATGCTGACGAGAAGCATCGAATAGCCAAGTTTATTGTGCTTGATAAATTGTCGGACAGTTTCTTTCGGCTGCGTCCAAACGGATAAAAACGGATTTAATTCCATGTTGCTTCCCCCAATGTCTATTGCATACAATAGAATTTCCTCTATATGTAAAATTGTACCATATCGCATGTAGAGAAAAAAGATGAAGATGAAAGAATAGTTAAAAAAAGCAAGCAGGGAAACTGCTTGCTGTTCATTCGGGTTTAGCGGGATAGAGTTCCTGCAAAAAACTGATTGATCGATGGATGAGTTTAATCAGGACAGCCTCATCAATGTCATCGACTTTATTGATATAGACGCAGCCCTTGCCGGAAGTGTGTTTGCCGAAATCATTCAGCAATTCCTGCCGTGCCTGGTCTCCCGTCGCGAAATACAGGCTGATTTTTGCTTTGCGCGGCGAAAATCCGACCAGCGGAGCGTCTCCTTCATGGCCAGTCGGGTAAATATAATGGTAGGAACCGAAACCGATGATGCTGGCTCCCCACATCTTCGCCTGATAACCGGATGCAGTCTCGAAGATTTCGAGTAAACGATAGGCATCTTCACGCTTTTTAGGGTTGTCGACATTCTCTATGAATTCAATGACATCAGCATCAGTTTCTTTTGTTTTTTGCTCGTACATCCAAAATCCCTCTTTTCAGTTTTATTGGTGTTGGCATCAAACACTGCAGGATCGGGTAATTTCTCTTAGTTTTATTTTAGCAGATAGACCACAGGATATTTGTGTGTAATGATAATATCCTTCCGTCAGCCAGTGATTTTTTGCAGGAGAGTTCTTATCAATAAACCTGGCTGTCGGGGAATGGGAAGGAAAAGAGGTTGCATTTGCTTTAATTTGAAAATTTCCATGTTAAAATAATAACATTAATGCTTCAAAACAAGCGGAAAGCAAGATATTCCAGGGTTTTCGCAAATGAGGAATGAGGGAAAAAGATGGGGCAGGTAACAACAAAACAGGTGATGGAAACATTTGAACTGAACTTGATCAGCGGCGAAGAAGGAATTGGCCGTCATATACCGATCAGCGATATTTCAAGACCGGGACTCGAAATGGCAGGTTATTTCACCCATTATCCGGCAAACCGGGTGCAGTTGCTTGGAAAGACCGAACTTTCATTTTTCGCGATGCTGGATGCCGCAGACCGGAAAGATCGAATGATGAAGTTATGTACCGATGATACACCAGCCATCATCGTCTCACATGACGAGAAAGTACCGCAGGAATTGATCGATGCGTCTGCTAGACGACACGTCCCGGTTATGAGCACCAAAATGTCAACGACCCGTTTTTCGAGTCTGCTGACAAATTATCTGGAAAGTCAACTGGCGCCGACTACAGCAATTCATGGTGTGCTGGTTGATATTTATGGCGTCGGCGTATTGATAACAGGAAAAAGCGGCGTCGGTAAAAGTGAGACGGCATTGGAACTGGTCAAAAAAGGGCATCGCCTTGTTGCCGATGATTGCGTGGAAATCCATCAGGAAGGGGAGAATACACTGGTCGGACATCCACCAAAATTGATCGAGCACCTGCTTGAAATTCGGGGTGTCGGCATTATCGACATCATGACATTGTTTGGTGCGAGTGCGGTCCGGACTTTCAAACGGATTTCATTGGTCATCGATCTGGAACTGTGGGATGCCGAGAAGACGTATGATCGACTGGGATTGGAAGAAGAAAAAATGCGGATCATTGACACGGACTTAACGAAGTTGACCATTCCGGTCCGCCCGGGGCGAAACTTATCGGTTATAATTGAAGTTGCTGCCATGAATTACCGCTTGAAACGGATGGGCGTCAATGCAGCCGAAGAGTTTTCGAAACGCCTGGACGATGTAATCTCTATGGATTCAAACTAAAGGAATGGAAGGTGCAGAAATGATTTCAGTTTTAGGGTCAATTGATCCGATTGCATTCAGCCTGGGACCAATTGATGTTCATTGGTACGGCGTAATTATTGCAACCGGAATCGTAATCGCTTTTTTAGTGGGCCAGCAGGAAATGGTCAAAAGGGGATTACATCCGGAATTTTTGACGGATCTGCTGATCTGGGCAGTACCGCTCGCAATTGTCGGGGCAAGAATCTATTATGTGATGTTTGAGTGGGATAATTATAAAGATAACCCGGGCGAGATCTTTGCAATCTGGAACGGAGGATTGGCGATCCACGGAGCGCTGATCATGTCTGTGATTGTGGCCTATATCTTTACAAAAAGACGCAATACACCATTTTTAAAAGTGGCGGACATTCTGGCGCCGAGTATCCTGATCGGCCAGGCAGTTGGACGATGGGGGAATTTCATTAATCAGGAAGCGCATGGCGGAGAAGTGTCGAGAGCGTTTCTCGAAAATCTTTTCATACCGGACTGGATTATCAATCATATGTACATAGACGGTGCCTATTATCATCCGACTTTCCTGTATGAATCCCTTTGGAGCCTTGTCGGCATCATCATTTTGCTCTTGTTGCGCAAAGTTAACCTGGTACGCGGAGAAATGTTTTTCTTCTATATGATATGGTATTCCGTCGGCCGGTATTTCATCGAAGGAATGCGGACAGACAGCCTTTATGTAGTGGGAGATCTGCGGGCTGCCCAACTGGTTTCAATCCTTGCGATCATCATCGCTGTTACGCTGATCATCTATCGTCGGACAACAATAAAGAATCCACCGAGATATCTGGACAAACCGACGAAACAAAAAAAGAAACAAAAAAAGAAATAAAACCTCTTGTGTATTTCCCAAATAGAAAGAAGAGATAAAAGAATGTCGACTTTGAAAAATGGCCTGAAAGCAGGCCTCAAAACCACCTGGTCTTTAGGGAGAATCATTTTTCCGATTACACTTTTGGTAACGATGCTGCAATTTACGCCGGTTTTGCCTTTCATAATTGACCTGCTGGCTCCGGTCATGGGGATATTCGGCTTGAGCGGGGATGCGGCAATCCCTCTGGTTTTAGGGAATGCGTTAAATCTCTATGCCGGAATCGCCGGCATTCTGTCGCTCGAATTGACAGTCAAAGAAGTGTTCATACTGGCAGTTATGCTGTCATTTTCGCATAACATGTTTATTGAGACGGGTGTAGCGCTGAAAGTTGGCGTGAAGCTTTGGGTGGTGCTGGTCGTCCGTTTCGGGCTGGCGGCATTGTCCGGCATCATCATCAATCTGGTGTGGTCGGGCGGCAGTGAAATCGCACAGTACGGATTTACTCCGGAAGTGGCTGCTGCACCGGAAGGCTGGCTGGCGATCTTTCTGCTTGGACTGGAAAAAGCCGGTTTTGGTGTTCTTCAGCTGGCCATGATCGTCATACCGCTGATGCTGGCCATCCAGATTTTAAAGGATACGAAATACCTGAACCGGATTTCCGATATGATGGGTCCACTGACGCGCCTGCTTGGGGTTCAGAAAAACGCTTCGCTGACATTGGCATCCGGCTTGATCTTCGGGCTGGCGATGGGAGCGGGCGTAATGATTCAGGCAGTGCAGGAAGACGGTGTCAGCAAAAAAGATGCGACGCTTGCCTTTATTTTCCTTGTAGCCTGCCACGCGGTTGTTGAGGATACCCTGATTTTCATCCCACTGGGCATCCCGATATGGCCATTATTGGCAATACGCATCGTTACTGCGCTGGTATTGACAATATTCATCTCCTATCTATGGCGCAGATCCGAAGAAAACCGGAAGGAAGTGCTCTCTGCATGAATAAAAACATAACGACGCTCTTATTTGATTTTGATGGAACACTGTTGAATACCAATGAATTGATCATCCATACATTTTCAACGGTGCTCGACAGGCATTTTCCCAACAGCTATGGAAGAGAAGACATTATGGAGTTTATCGGCCCCTCGTTAAAACAGACGTTCGAATCCATTGCCCCTTCAAGAACGGAAGAACTGATCAAAGAATACCGTGAGCTGAACCTGGCACTTCACGATGAGATGGTTTCGGTTTATGACGGTGTGGAAGAAACACTATATCTTCTCAAGAACAGAGGCATGAAGATGGCCATTGTATCCACAAAAAAAAGAACGACTATCCTTCATGGCCTACGTCTCATGGGTGTGTCGGAATTGTTTGATACAGTTATCAGCCTGGATGATGTCGAACATCCGAAGCCGAACCCGGAACCGATACTAAAAGCGCTGACGGAATTAGCATCGAGTGCTTCAGAATCATTGATGATCGGTGACAATTCCCATGATATAGAAGGTGGGAAGAATGCGGGTGTCCGGACGGCAGGAGTCGCCTGGTCGGCCAAAGGCGAAGAATTCCTCTCTACGTTCAACCCGGATTATATGCTGCAGCACATCAGCGACCTGTTGGATTTGGTGAAAGTGGAAAAGGTATGAGAAGAACAGAGCACCATTATGTGACCGGTCCGAATTCATTGTGGCACGTATACAAGACGGTACCTTTTTGGAAAGTTGCAAAAAACTTCACCGTCATCCAGACAGCCCGTTACACACCGTTTCTGCCCATGAAAAATTGGCTCTATAAAAATTTTCTCGGCATGAAAATCGGAGAGCATTCGTCGTTCGCTTTGATGGTTATGCTTGATGTCATGTTTCCCGAGCGCATTTCAGTCGGAAAAAATTCAGTGATCGGATACAATACCACTATCCTGGCACATGAATATCTCATTGAAGAATACAGACTGGGTGATGTCGTCATCGGCGACCGGGTCATGATCGGAGCGAACACTACAATCCTGCCGGGTATCAGCATTGGAGACGGGGCAATCGTATCAGCTGCAACGCTTGTCCATAAGGACGTGCCGGCTGGAGCATTTGTCGGGGGCAACCCGATGCAGGTTATTTACACAGCAGCACAAATGGCGGAGCGCCAAGAAGGATCCCGAGGGCAATAGCTTTCGGGATTTTTTCCTTATTCTTGACCTTCGCCTGGGAAATGCGATAAAATAATATTACTTTATTACATTAGCGAACTAAAGTAAAATATCCATAAATAGGAAGTGATTTTATGTTGATTCAGATGTTCGAAAAACCACTGGGCATGCGGGATGATTTTCCTTCAATCGTAAAAAGAAAGTCTAAGCTCAGCGCAGCGGGTATACAAATAATGGAGCAATACGGCTACGAAATGCTCCAGACACCAAGTCTGGAATATTACGAGACAATCGGCAAAATCTCAGCTATTGCAGATAACCAACTTTTTAAGCTATTGGACAATCAGGGACAGACGCTTGTTCTGCGACCGGATATGACTTCTCCGATAGCAAGGGTTGCCGCTTCAAAATTGCTGAAAGAAAAAATGCCGGTGAGGCTCGGCTATTATTCAAACGTCTTCCGGGCACAGTTACGGGAAGGCGGACGACCGGCAGAATTTGAACAGATGGGCGTCGAACTGATCGGCGATGAATCCCTCTATGCAGATGCGGAGGTCATTCTTCTGGCTACTGAAATTCTCCGTAAACTTCGTGTGGAGTCCGGCAGAATTGTAATTGGCCATACCCAGCTTCTCCAGCAGGTACTGCGCGGATATGGGCTGGAGGAAGCAGTTATTGAAAAACTACGCTCCGAAATGGTGGCAAAAAACAAGGTGGCATATGAAAATCTGATTGAAAGTCTTGCAATCCGTCCTGATGCCAAAAAGGCTCTTCAAAAGATGATGAACGCAACCCGCCTTGAAGAATGGAAAGACTGGATCGATGAAACCGATGAGATCCAGCTTTCGTTATACGAAGATATGTTCAAGCTGAAAGCGATTTTGGACCGCAATGGCCTCGAGGAATTTGTCACATATGATCTTTCCTTTACCAGCCATATGACTTATTACACCGGCATGGTGTTTGAGATTTATGGGGAAGGCAGTGGTTTTCCATTAGGCAATGGAGGGCGCTACGACGGATTGATGAAGCAGTTTGGATTGCATGTCGGTGCCACAGGTTTTGGCCTGCGTGTCGACCGGCTCCTTGAAGCAATGCCGGCAGAAACGGAACAATTGCAGCAAGCATTGATTCTGTTTAATGAAGAAAATGAGGAAAAAGCGCAAGCGGAGGCGAAGAAGATGAGGGAGTCTGGTTTGACGGTAACTCTACAATTTGCTCCCGCGGTAAAAGCTCAAAACGAATTCAGCTCGCTTTTCAGCAAGGTGATTCGACTGGATGGTGAAGAAAATGGATAAGTTAACAATCGCAATGCCGAAAGGCCGGATTTTTGAAGAAGCATATGAATTACTGGTGCAGGCAGGTTTTGATTTGCCTGAGGAATTGGATGATTCCCGTAAACTGATTGTGGAAGCCCCGAACGAAGGCTTCCGATTTATTCTGGCGAAACCGATGGATGTGCCGGTATATGTCGAACACGGTGTAGCCGACATCGGCATTGCAGGAAAAGATGTCCTGCTGGAGCAAACGAGGGATATCCATGAATTATTGGATCTCAATATCAGTCGCTGCTACATCGCGACTGCCGGACTGCCGGATACGAAAATTGACATAATGACACCGCGAATTGCGACGAAATATCCGGAAGTGGCTTCTCAGTTTTTCCGCAGCCGCGGTGAACAGGTGGAAATCATCGAGCTTAATGGGTCCATAGAGCTTGCGCCCATGATCGGATTGGCGGAACGCATTGTGGACATAGTATCAACAGGCAAGACCCTGAAAGAAAATGGATTGGTTGAATACGATAAAATTGTGGACATCACTTCACGGCTCATTGCCAACCCGGTAAGTTTTCGCTTGAAACAACAGCGGATCGAGGAAATCGTGGAGCGATTGAGAAAGTAGGCGAAAATATGGAAATCACCCGATTATCATCCGCCATCTCAATTAGGAGAACAGGCGGTAATTCAACAGAAGAACAAATTCTGGCCGTCAAAGATATAATCCGGACAGTTCGCCAAGAGGGCGACGCAGCGCTGATCCGTTTTGCAAAAAAATGGGACAGAGCTGAGCTGACTGATTTGCGGGTCAGCCGTCAAGAAGTAGAGCAGGCGGTCAAGCGTTTTGATCCCCAATTACTGAGCGATTTGAGAGAAGCGGCAGACAATATACGGCAGTATCATGAAAATCAGAAACAGGATGGTTATCAGGTCAATCATGCAAATGGTTCCTATGTCGGGCAGCGGGTGACCGCCATTGATTCAGCAGGTTTGTATGTGCCGGGCGGTACGGCGGCGTATCCCTCTTCAGTTTTGATGAATGTCATACCCGCACAGGCAGCAGGCGTATCCCGTATCGTAGTGATTTCTCCGCCGGCTGCAGACGGCTCTTTGTCTGACGGTGTGCTGGTGGCGGCTGATATCCTGGGGATCGATGAAATTTACAAATCCGGAGGAGCCCAGGCAATTGCCGCACTGGCATATGGTACGGAATCGATTGCACCTGTCGACAAAATAACAGGTCCGGGCAATATCTTCGTGGCGCTGGCGAAAAGTGAAGTCAATGGAGACGTGGCGATCGATATGATTGCCGGTCCGAGTGAAATTGCAATCATTGCAGACTCCAGTGCATATGCGGATGAAATTGCAGCAGATCTGCTTTCTCAGGCAGAACATGATCCGATGGCGAGTTCTGTGCTGTTGACGGATGACGAGGATTTGGCGGAAGCAGTCTCTCTGGAAGTGGAAAAGCAGTTACAGGAATTGCCGAGGCAATCGATTGCCAGGGCGGCCATAGACGGCTTTGGTACCATCTATCTGGGGGACAGCATCGACGAACTGATCAACGCGGCCAATCAACTGGCGCCGGAACATCTTGAAATCATGACGAGAAATGCTGAGCGGGATGCGGAAAAGATAAAACATGCCGGCGCAATTTTTATTGGGCGCTATTCTTCGGAACCTGTCGGTGACTATTTTGCCGGCGCGAATCATGTTCTGCCGACCAACAGCACAGCAAGGTTCTCGAGCGCTTTATCGGTCTATGACTTTTTGAAAAGAACAAGCATCATCCATTACAGTGAGCAGGCATGGCAGGAGAATAAAGCGAAGATTGCCCGGTTGGCAAGGCTTGAAGGCCTGGAGGCGCATGCACGCGCAGTGGAATCGAGGCAATGGGAAAAGGAGAGTCGAAAATGAGAAAAGCCGAATTGGAACGGAATACGAATGAAACCAGAGTGAATGTGTCGTTCTCTCTGGACGGTGAAGGAAACGCGCAGATTGATACGGGTGTGCCATTCATGGACCATATGCTCGATTTGTTCATCAAACACGGGTTATTTGACGGGGACATCAAAGCGGAAGGCGATACACATATCGATGACCACCATACGACCGAAGATATCGGTATTGTATTGGGGCAGGCAGTTCGGGAAGCGCTGGGCGATAAGAAAGGCATACGCCGTTACGGCAATGCCTTCGTGCCGATGGATGACGCGCTTGCACAAGTCGTAATCGACTGTTCAAACCGTCCACACCTGGAATTTCGGGGAGAGATACCGAACGCCAAGGTCGGTACTTTTGATACGGAGCTGGTCTATGAATTTCTATGGAAATTCGCCCTTGAATCACGCATGAATGTCCATGTCATTGTTCATTATGGAAAAAACACCCACCACATCATCGAAGCAGTTTTCAAGGCATTGGCACGCGCACTTGATGAAGCTACAGCAATCGACCCGCGCGTTAAAGGCGTGCCTTCGACGAAGGGGCTGTTGACATGATTGTCGGCATCATAGATTATGGCATGGGCAACCTGTTCAGTGTGGAGCAGGCACTGAAGAAATTGGACTGCACAGTGATTCTGTCAGATGATCCCGAGACGCTGCTGGAAGCAGAAGCAATTCTTTTGCCGGGTGTCGGAGCTTTTCCTGATGCAATGACACTGCTTGACGCCAAGGGATTATCGGGATTTATTCGCTCATTGCCGGAACAAGGGATCCCGTTGTTGGGAATCTGTCTGGGCATGCAGTTATTATATGAAGACAGTTCAGAAATAAGAATGACAAAAGGCCTTGGTTTATTGAAGGGAAAAGTACGCCGTTTTGAAAAAGGCACTTACCGTATTCCGCATATGGGCTGGAATCGCCTCCAATTTGGCAAGATGCCGTATTGGCTGGAAAGTCTCCAAAGTGATACCCATGTATATTTTGTGCATTCGTTTTATGTAACCGAAGCGGATCCGGAAGAAATTTTCGCAGAAGCGGAATACAGCAATATTCAGGTTCCGGGGGTGGTCGGCAAAGGGCTGGTCACCGGCATGCAGTTCCATCCTGAAAAATCGGGTGATTTTGGCCATTATTTACTGGAACAATGGATAGCGAACGTCAGGAGGAAAAGCAATGAGCAAATTTCAAATATATCCGGCAATTGACCTCAGGGGCGGCAAATGCGTCAGGCTTTTCCAGGGAGATTACGCCCAGGAAACAGTTTATGGGGATTCACCGGTGGAAATGGCGAAAAAATTCGCTGACGCGGGAGCCGAGTGGCTGCATATGGTCGACCTGGACGGTGCAAAGGACGGACGGCGCATCAACGACGGAGCTGTCATCGATGCGGCAAAACTCGGATTGAAGGTGCAGATCGGCGGGGGCATCCGCTCACGGGAAGATATCGCCCATTACCTTGAGAATGGCGTTTCGCGTGTCATCATCGGCAGCCTTGCAATTCGGGAACCGGATAAGGTGGTCGGTTTTCTCGAAGAGTTCGGGGCAGACCGGATTGTAATCGGCATTGATGCCAAAGATGGTATGGCAGCAACCGAAGGCTGGACAGAAACCTCTGTACAGCCTGCTGCTGAAGTTGCACGATTTTTTGTATCGAAAGGTGCGAAGCATTTTATCTACACGGATATTGCAACTGATGGAACTTTGGCAGGCCCGAATATCGAAGCCAATCGCCAGTTGGTGGAAGAGGGAACCGCGGAAGTAATCGTATCGGGAGGCATCGGCTCGCTTGAAGATGTCCGGAACGTCAAAGCTGCAGCTGGCACAAGTGCCATTTCCGGGGTTATCATCGGCAAAGCATTGTACGAAAATCGCTTTTCGCTGGAGGAGGCTTTATCATGCTGACAAAACGCATTATTCCCTGTCTTGATGTTAAAGAAGGCCGGGTCGTCAAAGGCGTCAGTTTCGTGTCGTTGAAGGACGCCGGCGATCCGGTTGAACTGGCGCGTTTTTATGATGAACAAAGGGCTGATGAACTGGTTTTTCTGGATATTTCCGCATCGCACGAGGGTAAGGAAACGATGGTTGAAGTGGTCAAAATAGTCGCCAGTGAATTGTCAATTCCCTTTACAGTAGGCGGAGGCATCCGGACTCTTGATGATATGAAGCGGATGCTCCGTGCCGGAGCGGATAAGGTTTCTTTGAATACTGCTGCATTAGACCGGCCGGAATTGATCAAAGAAGGTGCGGACTTTTTCGGCTCACAATGCATCGTCGTGGCCATCGATGCCAAATGGAACGGTGAGAGTTGGGATGTCTATACGCACGGCGGGCGCAATAAAACCAGTTGGGATGCGGTGGAATGGGCTAAGCGCAGCGTCGAACTTGGTGCTGGGGAATTGCTCCTGACCAGCATGGATAAGGACGGGTCGAAGGACGGATTTGATTTGGCTCTTACAAAAGCGGTGAGGGATGCCGTTGAAGTTCCGGTAATCGCGAGCGGCGGCGCCGGCAACAAGGAAGATTTCCAGGACGTATTTAGTAAAGTGGATGCAGACGCAGCTCTTGCCGCATCAATTTTCCATTATAAAGACACAAGTATTGCAGAAGTCAAAGATTATCTGCGGACCGAAGGAGTGAACGTTCGATGAAAGAGCTGAAATACGACAAGGACGGACTCGTTCCTGTCATAATACAGGACAGTGGATCGAAGCAGGTGCTTACGCTGGCTTACGCCAATGAAGAAGCGCTTCAGAAAACAATGGCTGACGGCGAGACATGGCTTTTTTCAAGAAGCCGCCAGGAATTATGGAACAAGGGCGCAACAAGCGGCAATACACAAAAGGTAATTTCCGTTCAGGTCGATTGCGACGGCGATGCAGTCATCTATGAAGTGATTCCGAACGGGCCTGCCTGTCACAAGGGCACGCAATCCTGCTTCAGCGAAACGATATACGGAGAGCAAAACCGTTCATCTGGAGACATGCTCGAAGAATTGAAATTGCTGATCCGAAGCCGCCACAGCGAGATGCCGGAAGGCGCATACACCAGCTATCTGTTTGAAGAAGGCGTGGATAAAATCTGTAAGAAAATCGGGGAAGAAGCAGCGGAAGTCATCATTGCTGCAAAGAACCGTGATGCACAGGAACTGTCGATGGAAACAGCCGATTTATTTTATCACGTGATGGTGCTGCTGCAGGAACAGGACGTTGATCTGAATCAGGTCATGGCGGTTCTGAAGGAGCGCCACCAGACAAAAACTGCAAGTAAATGAGCACCGGATATGCTATAATTACAGGATATTAAAGTCGAGGACGGCCATTGCCGATCCTTTTACTTTTTCGGAGGCTAATTTTGGAGAATAAAAAGAAAAACAATTATGAGAATGTACTGTCATTCATCCCTACAGGTGAATATTATTACAAGAAAGCGCTGAAGGAATTACAGCGTGAAAATTATCCCAAAGCCCATAAGTATCTGCAGCGGGCGTCGGAATTGAGTCCGAAAGATCCGCTGATCATGATGCAATTTGGCATAGTACTGATGGAGATGCAGGAATTTGAACAGGCGATGGGAGTTCTCCGGACAGCCCAGGAGCTGGATCCGGAAGAGACGGACATCCTGTTCTTCCTGTCAGAAGTACATGCACATATGGGCTTATTTCTTGATGCGCGGAAATATGCCAAGAAGTACGTTGAAACCGATGTTCACGGCAAATATGCGGAAGAGGCGATGGAAATCATCGATTTTGCGGAGCAGGAAGATTGGCAGCTTCTTGACGACGAAGGCGAAGCGCAGGACAGCGAATACTACTACCTGCAGGAGAAGGCCCGGCGTTTGATGGAGCAGGGGAATTTCAAGGATGCAATCAGTATGCTGGAAGATCTGGTCGCAGACAAGCCGGAGTTTTGGGGAGCCCATAACAATTTGGCGCTCGCCTATTTTTACATCGGTGAAACGGAAATGGCAAAAGCTCTGCTGCATGATGTGTTAAGAAGAAACACAGGGAATTTGCATGCTTTGTGCAATTTGGCGGTCTTCCATTACTATGAAAAAAACGATGAACTTGATGATATTCTGGCCCTTTTGAAAAAGATCCAGCCCTATGTCTTCGAACACCGCTATAAATTGGGTGCGACATTTGCGCTTGTCGGCAAGTATAAGGAAGCCTATCGTTGGCTGAGAAGCCTGCAAAAAAGGGGATTCGATGGGGATCCGGCATTTTACTTCTGGTTGTCCCATTCCGCTTACCATTCAAACCATGAAGAGGTTGCCAGACAGGCATGGAAGCAGTTGACTGCGATGGACCCCGGCAAGGAAGGCTATGAACCTTGGCAGGAAAACGTTACGATGCCGCACACCGATGCACTTGAGCATGACCGTGATTATCTTGTCGAAAAATTGGATCACCCCCACAGGAGTGAACGCTTATTCGGCTTGTTCCTCCTCGGAAAATCCTCACATAAACAGGAAATCATTTCCCATCCGAAATGGCTGGAAAGTGAGCAGCCTACGGTAATCGAAACTTTTTTGCTCGGCTATGCACTCGGGCACCCTTTCAAAGAAACAGTTTCTGAAGAACGTGCATTTCTGCGGGCGATGAAAGCGACAGAGATCCTTTATGAAAAAGAGGACATGGTGACCCAACAGGGTTCGTACGCTTTTCAAATGTGGTTTATGCTGGTGGACAATGCATTTCAAAGAAACTATTCATTCAAAAATCCTGCTGCCCTGGCTGCTGCAGTTGATTACATGGTCAAATCATCCAGAGACAGCAGCATCACCAAAAAGGCGACGGCTGAAAAATTTGGAATAGCATCGGCAACTTTGACGAAATATATAAGAGAATTGATCGAATTTCTTCCATTATTTGAATCATAAGCATAAAAGTTGATGACTGCAGTGTAATCTTATACGATTTAGCTATTGAAGGTTAGGAGGATACACATATGACAGAAGCTGATAAAATTTATGACGTAATAATAATAGGTGCCGGACCAGCGGGCATGACTGCGGCTGTATATACCTCGCGTGCCAATTTATCCACATTGATGATTGAGCGGGGAATTCCGGGAGGCCAGATGGCCAACACAGAAGAAATTGAAAATTATCCGGGATTCGATCACATCCTCGGACCCGATCTTTCTACAAAAATGTTTGATCATGCAAAAAAATTCGGTGCAGAATATGCTTATGGCGATGTAAAGGGAATCGTGGACGGCGATGAGTATAAAACGGTTACGGCCGGTTCGAAAGAGTATAAGGCAAGAGCAGTTATATTGACCACGGGTGCCGAGTACAAAAAAATGGGCATTCCGGGCGAAACAGAACTGGGCGGCCGCGGCGTCAGCTATTGCGCTGTTTGTGATGGAGCATTCTTTAAACAGAAAGATTTGGTCGTGGTCGGTGGAGGAGATTCCGCTGTTGAAGAAGGCGTCTATTTGACCCGCTTTGCTGATAAAGTGACAATCGTCCACAGAAGAGATGAACTGCGTGCGCAGAAAATTCTTCAGGACCGTGCTTTTGCCAATGACAAGATCGACTTTATCTGGAGCCATACGGTGAAAGAAATCAAAGGCGAAAATGGCAAAGTGGCCGGTGTTACCCTGGTGTCCACAAAAGATGGCACTGAAACCGAAAAAGAAATCGATGGTGTATTCATCTACATCGGCATGCTTCCGCTAACGAAGCCGTTTGCCGACTTGGGTATTCTGAACAACGAAGGCTATGTTGTAACGAACGAAAAAATGGAAACATCGGTTCCCGGCATTTACGCTGCAGGCGACCTGCGGGATAAAACATTGCGCCAGGTTGTAACTGCTACAGGTGATGGAAGCATTGCAGCTCAGGCTGCACAGCATTATATTGAAGAACTGGTGGAAAGAATCGGTCAAAGCGTTTAATTTAATGCTATCTTAATGTGCCTGTAATACTTTTGACATGCATAAGAGGTATAATAAGAATAGTAAATTGACCCCCTTTTTATAGAATCTTTGAAAGGCTGTTTTCCGAATCATTCGGGAGGCAGCCTCTTTTTTTGTCTCCTTATAAAAAATAAACTAACAATCTGTAGCAAGCGATATTCCGCAAAACAGCTTCGCTTTCCTAGGGGCTTGCACTGAGCTAACTCAGGCTCGTTACCCTTCGCCTGAGTGGATCTCAGTACTTCGCTCGAAACGGAGTTGGAAAGTCAACTCCGTTTCTTTTCCCTTGGGAGTCTTCGCTATTTTGCTCCATATCCTAATTTACTTTCTTAAAAGAGAATGATTTAAATACAATATCCCTTAAATAAAGTAAGCACTTAGATTCTACGTGGTTCCAGAATGAAGCGAAAGGTGGCGAAGTGCAAAGAGGTGCTCCTGCATCGCAAAGACTTGGCCTCTCAAGCTTCGGCCAATGTCTTTCCTGCGGGAGCAAGAGCGAGTCCTGAGACCCCGCAGGGAAGGTTTGACCGAACATCATTCGGTCGAACCTTTGCGACGAAGCGTGAAGCGCTGCAGGAGCACAGGGTTTTCGAAGCGACTGAGGAGGCTTAGGCCGCTCCCCGCGGAAAGCGTCCACCTACAGCGTAATGGTTTATGAAGTGAATATTTTTTCCACAGTCTGTTTAGTATTCCTTTTCTTTTTTTGCATGACACACCAGGAAAGTTGTATAATGGAGAAAGTTTAAAATAGATACGGAGTGTCGAGTGTGCAGCGAATCGCGAATTTATTAGTTATCAAAGATGGCCAGGTTTTATTATTAAAAAAACCCCGACGCGGTTGGTATGTAGCACCAGGCGGAAAAATGGAAGCCGGGGAATCGATATACGAGGCGGCAATACGGGAATTTATCGAAGAAACGAATACAGAACCCGTGGGTACACACCTAAAAGGGATCTACACAATGATGATTGAAGACGAAGGGGAACCGGTTGATGAATGGATGCTTTTCACATTCGTTGCCAATGATTTAAAAGGAACTCCTTTTGTTGAAACCCGCGAAGGGCTGCTGGAATGGCATCCCGTCGAAAGTTTGGCAACTTTGCCGATGGCGGAAGGCGACCGGACCAACCTTCTGTTTGCAGCAAGCCAGCCGGGAGTCCAGTACGGAACCTTCCATTACACGATGGAATTCCAGTTGCTGGAGGAGAAGATACAAATTTCTACAGAAGAGGTGAATCGACAGCATGGACAATAAAACAGAAGAAACAGAGTTGGTCGTAATTACTGGAATGTCTGGTGCCGGGAAGACGGTGGCAATCCAAAGCTTTGAGGATCTCGGCTTTTTTACCATCGACAACCTGCCCCCAGCTCTATTGCTGACATTCATCAAACTGATGCGTGATTCAGGGAAATCGATGAAACGCGTGGCCGCAGTTATGGATTTGCGGGGTGGTGACTTTTTCGACAGCCTGGTTGATGCCATTGATAATCTGTCAAAAGAGCCGAAAGTATCGATTACCATCCTGTTTTTGGATGCGGACAATCAAACGCTGGTAAGCCGCTATAAAGAAACCCGCCGGTCACATCCTCTATCGCCAGGCGGTCTGGTTTTGGGAGGCATCAAAAAAGAGCGGGATATGCTGATCGATCTTCAAGGACGCGCAAAATATATTTACAATACATCTCAAATCAGCCCCAAAGAACTTAAAGAAAAGATCATCTCGGATTTTTCCACACAAACGAGCAACGTTTTTACTGTGAATGTTGTGTCATTCGGCTTTAAGCACGGCATACCCATTGATGCCGATCTGGTATTTGATGTCCGATTCTTGCCGAATCCCTACTATATAGAAGAACTGAACCCCCTTTCCGGACTTGATGAACCTGTATCAAGTTATGTGCTGCAATGGAATGAAACGCAGGTGCTCATCGAGAAATTGACAGACCTTTTGCAATATATGATTCCCCGGTATAAAAACGAAGGTAAGGCCCAATTGGTCATCGCGTTCGGCTGTACCGGCGGCCAGCATCGTTCAGTCACCTTAGCTGAGTATTATGGCAAGCTTTTTGCTGAAAATAATAAAACCATCATTACTCATCGGGATGTTAAAACAAGAAAGGGCTGAGCGCATGGAAAATAAAGGCCAACGAAAAAAACTCGTCATTATTGGCGGGGGCACGGGACTGTCCACTCTTTTGCGGGGGTTGAAGAAACTCCCTCTGGATCTGACGGCCATCGTTACTGTGGCGGATGATGGTGGAAGTTCCGGTAGGCTCCGCAATGATCTCAATATACCGCCGCCCGGGGATATACGGAATGTCATGGCGGCATTATCCGATGCAGAACCATTAGTGGAAGAAATGTTCCAATACCGCTTCAGCAAGTCAATCGACCTGGGCGGCCATTCATTGGGAAATCTTATGCTGGCGGCACTGACGGATCTGACTGGTGATTTTTCACATGCAGTGAGGGAAATGAGCCGAGTGATGAATGTCCACGGCACTGTGATTCCTGCTGCAAACCAGATTGTCACGCTGAACGCTGAATTCGAAGATGGGACAATTGTCAGCGGAGAATCGAAAATCCCGGCCTATCTGCAGCCGATTAAGCGTGTATTCATCGAACCCGTCGATGTCAAAACCCTGCCGGATACTGTAACGGCCATTCGCCAGGCAGATATCATAGTCATCGGTCCGGGTTCGCTTTACACCAGCATTCTGCCGAATCTGCTGGTTAAGGATATAAAAAAAGAATTGTTGGCAGCCAAAGCGAAAAAGATATATATTTGCAATTTGATGACGCAAGCTGGAGAAACTTATATGTATACGGCATCCGACCATATAAAAGCCTTATACGATCATGTCGGAGAGCCATTTCTCGATGCAGTACTGCTCGATAAAGCTGAAATGCCATCCACTGTCGTCGAACTGTATAAGCAGGAAAAAGCATGGCCAGTAGCGTATGATGAAGAACGCCTCACGGAGTTCGGCCTGGATATATACAGGGAAGACATTGCCAATATATTTGAAAACGCTATTCGGCATGAACCGGGAAAAGTTGCAGATTGGCTTTTTCAATATGCCGGCGGCCAGATAAAAGAAGAAATAAAGCTTCGGTACTTCTGAATGCTTGAAAGGGGGAACGGAATTGTCTTTCGCTTCGGAAACAAAAAAGGAAATGACGCAGGTTGAAGTGGATGAATGCTGTGGGAAAGCCGAATTGTCCGCTTTGATCCGGATGAATGGAACTTTATCTTTTTCCAGCAGGCAATTGAGCGTCGACATACAGACAGAGAACGCCGCAATTGCCCGCAGAATCTATACACTTCTAAAACGCTTTTACCCGCCGTACCCTATTGAATTGCTCGTAAGGAAAAAAATGCGGTTAAAAAAGAACAACGTCTATATATGCAGGCTAAGAGACGGTTCCAAGCATATTCTCGAAGATTTGATGATTATTACGGAAGGTTTCCAATTCCAGCAGGAAATCGACAAGGCTTTGATCGATAAAACTTGCTGCAAACGCGCATACTTGCGTGGAGCATTCCTGGCTGGAGGCTCGGTCAACAATCCGGAAACGTCATCCTATCACCTTGAAGTCTATTCGTCGGACCGGGACCATGCAGATTCACTGACTGAATTGATGAATCATTTCAATCTGAACAGCAAAACGATTGAGCGCAAAAAAGGTTTTGTGACTTACTTGAAAGAAGCGGAAAAAATCTCTGATTTTCTCAGCATCGCAGGCGCCCATTCTGCACTATTGAAATTTGAAGATGTGCGGATTATCCGGGATATGCGGAACAGCGTAAATCGCCTGGTCAATTGCGAAACCGCCAATCTCAATAAAACCATTGATGCGGCATTGCGCCAGGTTGAGAATATCCGGTTTATCGACTCGGTAATTGGAGTTGAACAGCTTCCTGACCGCCTGCGTGAAATTGCCAGGCTGCGCGTCGAGTTTCAGGATGTTACACTGAAGGAGCTCGGTGAAATGGTTTCAACCGGAAAGGTCAGCAAATCCGGGGTCAATCACCGCCTTCGGAAGATTGACGAAATCGCTGAATCATTAAGAAAAGGCGAAACGATCGGCGGTTAACTGCCGTGGTTCTTTTATAAACTATAGTACAGTCAATTTTCTGAGGAGGATATGCATGGTTGAAAAACAAGTGAATGTTCAATTGAAATCAGGCTTACAGGCCAGACAGGCTGCTTTATTCGTTCAAGAGGCGAATCGTTTCACTTCGGATGTCTACCTTGAAAAAGAGGAAAAGAAAGTGAACGCAAAAAGCATCATGGGTATCATGAGCCTGGCAATCAGCAAAGGAACGGCTGTAACCATATCTGCAGATGGTTCAGACGAGCAATCCGCAGTGGAAGCCTTGTCAGCGTTAATCGAAAAAGAAGCATAAGAAAACCCCGCAGCTCAATGCTGCGGGGTTTGTCGTTCTATGGTCCAGACACCAGCGGTCCAGCTCTTCAGGGAAAATGCTGCTCATGTCTCTGTCCCTGCATCGCTGCGCTGCTTCGTCGCAAGAGATAGACCCAAACGAGTTTGGGCTATCTCTCACTGTCGCTTTTCTTTAGATGTCTTCTTTTTTATGTTGAGGCAATTTGCTGCGCGTGATGATCTGATCGATCAAACCGTATTCCAAAGCACGTTCCGCTGTCATGAAATTGTCGCGGTCTGTATCTTTCGAAACGACCTCAAGAGTTTGTCCGGTGCGATCAGCCAAAATCTGATTCAATTTTTCACGAAGGTGAAGAATGCGTTTTGCTGCAATCTCGATTTCAGTAGCCTGGCCCTGTGCACCGCCAAGTGGCTGGTGAATCATGACTTCAGCGTTCGGAAGTGCATAGCGTTTTCCTTTTGTGCCGGCTGCAAGAAGGAATGCTCCCATTGAAGCGGCCATGCCGATGCAGATTGTCTGAACATCCGGACGGATGAATTGCATCGTATCGTAAATTGCCATACCGGCTGTGATGCTGCCGCCTGGGCTGTTAATGTAAATGGAAATATCTTTTTCAGGATCTTCCGCTTCCAGAAATAGAAGCTGTGCAACGATCGAGTTTGCCACATTATCGTCAATGCCACTGCCGAGCATAATGACACGGTCTTTCAACAAACGTGAGTAAATATCATAGGCACGTTCGCCTCGGCTCGTCTGTTCAATTACTGTTGGAATTAAATTCATAGAAAATCCTCCTTGTGTAAGTGATGGAATTCATTACTGAAAATCATTTCAGCTGTAGTATTATCATACACATCATGGTCAATGAAGGTCAAATGTAACGAATTAAAAATTCAACTTGATATACACCGTTATATTTTGTATACTTGTAAAGTCGCTGAGATAGAAACGCCCTCGTAGTGTAATGGATAACACCCAAGATTCCGATTCTTGTAATGGGGGTTCGATCCCCTCCGAGGGCATAATGACTCAACCCGCTTTGCCATTTATGGCGGAGCGGGTTTTCTTTTTTACGATAATATCATTTAGCTCAATAATAGAATCTATTATTGAAAAGTGTTTATCCCTCGCTTCGGCGCTTTGGACAGTGCAAAGATTATGCTCCTGCGCACTGCTCGTCGCAAAGGATGCGCCATCTTCGTATGGCGAACCTTGCCTCCCGCAATAAGCCGAGAAGAGCACTCATCTTTGCTCCGTCGGCATTCGCCTGCTCCGGAGCCGCGCCGGCGCTAGAGAGATCTCTAGAGATATGGAGCAAAACAGCGAAGACGCCATGGGGAGCAGGCGCATGCCGACGAAGCTAGCGCAGCGATGCAGGAGCACAAATATCTAATCGTGCTCCTGCAGTGCTGCGCACTTCGTCGCAAAGGCATCATCCTCGCAGGCGTCGGCTAATGCCTTCGAAGCTGTTTTGCGGAATATCGCTGATTAAAGTAATCCAATAAGAAAGAAGGCCAACCATGCTGACACTTTACACCCGACCGAATTGCCCGCTTTGCGAAGAGGCGAAACTGATGCTGAATCTCGTACAGGAAGACTTTCCGCTTGATTATAAAGAAGTTAATATAGAAGAAGATGATCGGGTGCATGAGAAATACATGCTGATGATTCCGGTTTTGGAGCAGGAAGGCAAGATACTTTTATACGGTAATATCGGTTATGCCGATATTTTGGAAGCGTTGAATTTCTGACGCTTCTTTTTTATTGCATTAATACTGAATATTGGGTAGAATGAATTTAGTGGGACAGAAAAATAATTAGTGGGATATATTTTGTCCGACTGGAAACGGAGTGAATGTATGGATGCACTATCTTCAGCACAGAACAAACTGTTGCCGGAAATGTCCGAACTCCTGAAAAAACGTTACCAGATCCTGCAGTCTATAAACCAGGAACAACCGATTGGCCGGAGGACATTAAGTGAATTTTCCGGAATGACGGAACGCGATATCCGAAAAGAGACGGACCTTTTGCGTGACCAGCGATTAATCGAGATGAAAACTGCCGGCATGGTGATCACCAGCCAGGGGGAAGAAGTGCTTGATTCATTAAAATCCTTTATGCATAAACTGACGGGTATAGCTGATCTCGCGGAAAGGCTTAAAGAGCGACTGGGAATTTCGGATGTGATCGTTGTTCCTCTGGATTCTGATAAAGCAGTCTCTGTAAAAAATCAGATCGGGAAAGAAGCTGCAAGGCTTCTTGAGTCTTATTTTACGGATCAACCGAAGGTCGCAGTGACCGGAGGGAGCACAATGGCTGCTATTGCCAAAGAACTCAAAAGTGAAAAACCCTATCCAGCATTGAAGTTTATTGCTGCACGGGGCGGCCTCGGGGAAGATGTTCTGCACCAGGCGAATACAATTGCCTCGGCTTTTGCAGAAAAAACCGGCGGCGCATTCAAGACGCTTTATCTTCCGGACCATTTAAGTGAAGAAGCTTATACCATGATGATGAAAGAACCGCTCATCAGGGAAATGATGGATTTATATGAACAAACCGATTTGGTGGTGCACGGAATCGGCAATGCAAAAGAAATGGCGGTTCGGCGACAGTCAACAACCGAGGAAGTTGCACAGATCAATGAAGGCGGAGCTGTTGGCGAAGCCTTCGGATATTATTTCGATGCAGACGGCAATGTAGTTTACCGCATTCGTTCTGCGGGAATCCAATTGGAACAAGTACAAAAAGCTCCGGCCATCATCGCAGTTGCCGGTGGACAATCGAAAGCGATGGCGATTCTTTCCTATTTCAAAAATGCCCCCCAGCGGACGGTGCTTGTCACTGACGAAGGGGCAGCAAGAGAAATACTCGAACTTACAGAAAACTTAGGAGGAAATTAATATGACTTTAAAATTAGCGATTAACGGCTTTGGCCGTATTGGCCGTATTGTATACCGAGAATCATTGACAAACCCGGAAGTGGAAGTAGTTGCAGTAAACGATTTGACGGATGCGGCTATGCTTGCGCATCTATTGAAATACGACTCCATCCACGGAATTCTGGATGCTGAAGTTTCTTCTGAAGGCGACAATATTATTGTTGACGGCAAGTCAATCCGTGTATTCTCTGAAAAAGACCCTTCTAATCTTCCATGGGGAGAACTGGGCGTAGACATCGTGATCGAATCCACAGGATTGTTCACAGATACTCCTTCTGCTACGAAACACATTGAAGCCGGAGCGAAAAAAGTAATCGTTTCAGCGCCAGGTAAAAACGGCATGAAGACATTGGTTATGGGTGTTAACCATGACACATACAACCCGGAAGAGCATGACGTAGTATCAAACGCATCTTGTACAACAAACGGCCTTGCAGGAATTTCCAAAGTATTGAATGATAAATTCGGCATCAAGCATGCAATGATGACAACTATTCATTCATATACAAATGACCAAATTCTTTTGGATTCTCCGCATAAAGATTACCGTCGTGCGCGTGCAGCTGCAGAATCCATGATTCCGACTACGACTGGTGCGGCTAAAGCCGTAACGAAAGTATTGCCGGAGCTGGAAGGCAGACTTGACGGAATGGCAATCCGCGTTCCAACATCAAACGTTTCGCTTATCGATCTGGTTGCTGAATTGGAAACTGAAGCATCTGTTGAAGATGTGAATGCTGCACTGAAAGCTGCTACTGAAAATGAATTGAAAGGTTACCTGGAATACAGTGACCTTCCATTAGTTTCCAAAGACTATAACGGCAATACTGCATCGTCAACTGTTGATGGATTGTCGACAATGGCACTTGGAGGAAACATGGTTAAAGTACTGGCTTGGTATGATAACGAATCCGGTTACTCAGGCCGTTGCATCGACTTGGCTCTGCACATGCACAGCAAGGGGCTTTAATCCCAAAATCATAGCTTAATTACCAATGAACCTCTATAATAAAAGAGGGTAAAAGGGGTGGGGAATTTACCCCGCCCCTTATTTTTTTGAATACAAATAGGAGGTATTTTCATGCTGCAGAAAATGACCATGAAAGATTTGGATTTGAAAGGGAAGCGCGTATTTTGCCGAGTCGATTTCAACGTACCGATGAAAAACGGTGAAGTAACGGATGATACACGGATCCGTGCAGCTGTTCCGACTATTGAATATTTGATCGGCAACGGAGCAAAAGTGATATTGGCCAGCCATTTGGGGCGCCCAAAAGGTGAGGTCAATGAAGAAATGAGGCTTGCTGCGGCAGGAGCCCGTTTAAGCGAATTGCTACATAAAGATGTAAAAAGCCTGGAGGAATCCATCGGCGAAAAGGTTGAAAACGAAATAAACCAAATGCAGGAAAGCGACATCCTTCTGCTGGAAAATGTCCGCTTCCACGCCGGAGAAGAAAAGAATGATGAAAAACTGGCAAAAGCTTTTGCGGACCTTGCAGATGTATTTGTCAATGATGCCTTTGGAGCGGCGCATCGTGCACATGCTTCTACAGCAGGCATTGCAAAATATCTTCCATCTGTTTCCGGGCTTCTTCTGGAGAAGGAACTGGAGGTTTTAGGATCAGCACTGTCAGAACCCAAACGGCCATTTACAGCCATTATCGGCGGAGCCAAGGTGAAGGACAAAATCGGCGTTATCGATCATCTGCTCGACAAAGTGGACAATCTGTTGATCGGCGGTGGCTTGTCCTATACTTTCATCAAGGCACAGGGCCATGAAATCGGCAACTCACTGGTAGAGGAAGATAAATTAGAATTGGCGAGAACCTTTCTCAGAAAAGCAGAAGAAAAAGGCGTGAAATTCTATCTTCCGGTGGATGCAACTGTTGCCAGCGAGTTTTCAAAAGATGCTGAGACCAAACACGTGAAAATCGAAGAAATCCCTTCGGACTGGATGGGACTGGATATCGGACCTGAAACAGCCGATTTATATGAAGACGTTATCAAAAATTCGGCATTGGTCATTTGGAATGGGCCGATGGGCGTTTTTGAAATGGAGCCATTCGCGAATGGAACACGTTCAGTTGCTCAGGCCATGGCTGTCACAGAGGCCTATACGATCATCGGCGGCGGAGATTCCGCTGCCGCTGTAGAAAAGTTCGAAGTGGCAGATAAAATGGACCATATATCAACCGGCGGCGGAGCTTCGCTGGAATTCATGGAAGGCAAGGAATTGCCGGGTGTGAGCGCATTGACCGATAAAAAATAAAAACTGTCTGCCAACTGGGACCATTATTAGAAAGGGAGTGTCTTTTTGAGAAAACCGATTATTGCAGGAAACTGGAAAATGTATAAGAATGCTTCAGAAGCAACATCCTTTGTGGAGGAAGTGAAAACAGCTTTGCCGTCAGCTGAAAAAGTGGATGCTGTTATTTGTGCACCTGCCTTATTCCTTCAGTCATTAGTGAAAACTGCTGAAAACACCGACCTGAGAATTGGCGCACAAACGATGCACGAGGAAAAAGAAGGAGCTTTTACAGGGGAAATCAGTCCCACTCAATTAAAAGATCTGGGCGTTGAATATGTTATCATCGGCCATTCCGAACGCCGCCAATATTTCAATGAAACGGATCAGTCTGCAAATAAAAAAGTAGTATCTGCATTTGGAAATGGTCTGGTACCTATATTATGTGTAGGAGAAACTCTCGAACAGCGTGAAAACGGGGAAACAGGCAGCGTTGTGGAAGCACAAGTGGAAAAAGGGGTTGCGCAGTTATCTGCCGATCAGGCGGCCGGGCTTGTCATTGCCTATGAGCCTATCTGGGCAATCGGAACAGGAAAGACCGCAACAGCAGATGATGCCAATGAAGTTTGCGGCCTCATCAGAAAGAAAATTTCATCATTATTTAATTCGGAAACTGCAGATGCGATCCGTATCCAATACGGCGGGAGTGTTAAGCCGGCGAATATTGAAGAACTTATGAATATGGAGCATATTGACGGTGCTTTGGTGGGAGGAGCAAGCCTCGAAGCAGAGTCGTTCCTTAAATTATTGGAGGCTGGTGCAAATGCATAACACAGAACATCCTGTGGCTTTGATCATTCTGGACGGCTTCGGCTGCCGGAAGGAAACTTTCGGCAATGCTGTTGCCCAGGCGAATAAACCGAATTTTGATAAATTCTGGAACAGTTATCCCCATGAATTGCTGACTGCATCCGGTGAAGCGGTCGGCCTGCCAGAGGGCCAAATGGGGAATTCAGAGGTCGGCCATTTAAATATCGGTGCAGGGCGAGTTGTCTACCAGAACCTCACCCGGATCAACAAAGCAATTCGGGACGGCGACTTTTTTCAGAACCCCGCTTTTCTTGAAGCTATTGCCAAAGCCAAAGCGAATGGTTCAGATCTGCATTTGATGGGCTTATTATCGGATGGCGGCGTTCATAGCCATTATGAACATTTGTTTGCATTATTGGAATTGGCAAAACAGCACGGACTGAATCAAGTATACGTCCATGGCTTTTTGGATGGCCGGGACGTCGGACCGCAAACTGCGCTGCAATATATAGAAAAAACGGAAGAGAAAATGGCGGAAATCGGCATCGGCAAATTTGCGTCGATCAGCGGCCGTTATTACGCCATGGACCGCGACAAACGCTGGGACCGGGCGGAAAGTGCATATCGCGTATTAGTGGACGGAATTGGATTAAATGCCTCTACTGCAAGTGAAGGAGTCATCGAGTCTTATGATCAGGGCGTGATGGATGAATTCGTGGTGCCGTTTTATATAGAAGAAAATGGGGAGCCGGTTGCAACGATTAAGTCCGAAGACTCTCTGATTTTTTTCAATTTCCGGCCGGACCGGGCCATCCAACTGACATCGGCCCTATTGACCACAGGGTTCCAAAGTTTTCCATTAAGTGCGAACCATCCATTCAATCTCACTTTCGTATCGTTCACTATTTATAGTGATGTATTGCCGACACGGATCGCCTTCGAGACCGTGAACCTTGAAAATACAGTCGGAAAAGTGATTTCGGCCAATGGATTGACGCAATTACGAATAGCGGAAACCGAAAAATATCCTCATGTCACTTTCTTTATGAGCGGTGGTAGGGAAAGCGTTTTTCCAGGAGAAGAACGGATTCTTGTCGATTCGCCGAAAGTCGCAACGTATGACCTTCAACCGGAAATGAGTGCCTATGAAGTCACGGATAGACTGATTGAACAGATTGAAGCGGAAGCTCATGATGCAATTATCCTCAATTTCGCGAACCCTGATATGGTTGGGCACAGTGGATTGCTGGAGCCTACGATTCGGGCAATTGAAACGGTGGATGAGTGTTTGGGCAGAATTGTCGATGCCTTGCACGCAAAGGGCGGTACAGCCATCATAACTGCCGATCACGGAAATTCGGACGAAGTGCTGACGACAGAGGGTCTTCCAATGACGGCACATACGACTAACCAAGTTCCGGTTATCGTCACCCAATCCGGTGTACAACTGCGGCCGGGAGGCGTTCTCGCCGATTTGGCGCCGACTTTATTGAAGTTACTGAACATCGAACAACCGGCTGAAATGACCGGAAAATCACTATTTTAAAGGGAGCTGTTTTAATTGCCAATCATTACAGATATTTTAGCACGCGAAGTTCTTGACTCACGGGGAAATCCAACTGTCGAAGTGGAAGTATTTACTGAAAGCGGAGCTTTTGGCCGCGCAATCGTTCCATCCGGTGCCTCAACGGGCGAACACGAAGCAGTGGAACTCCGTGACGGCGACAAAAACCGTTATATGGGCAAAGGTGTATTGAAAGCCGTTGATTTCGTAAACAATGAAATCGCTGAAGAGCTCGAAGAAAACTACTCCGTTTTGGACCAGGTTTCAATCGATCAGGCACTGATTGAGCTTGACGGTACCGAAAACAAAGGCCGCCTCGGCGCAAATGCGATTCTTGGGGTTTCGATGGCAGTAGCTCATGCAGCTGCAGATTACTTGGACCTCCCGCTTTATCAATACCTGGGTGGATTCAACGCCAAGCAATTACCGGTCCCAATGATGAATATCCTGAACGGCGGTGAACATGCCGACAACAACGTGGATATCCAGGAATTCATGATAATGCCGGTGGGAGCAGAAACGTTCCGCCATGCGCTGCGTATGGGAACTGAGATTTTCCACAGCCTGAAAACAGTATTGAAAGAAAAAGGTTACAATACATCTGTTGGAGATGAAGGCGGGTTTGCACCGAACCTCGGTTCAAACGAAGAGGCGCTTGAGACCATCATGATTGCCATCGAGAAAGCCGGCTACAAAGCAGGAGAAGATATACTGCTCGCAATGGATGTGGCGGCTTCTGAAATTTACGATAAAGAAAAAGGGGTTTACACGCTCGCTGGTGACAACACAGTCAAAACGTCTGCCGAGATGGTCGACTGGTACGAAGAGCTTGCCAATAAATACCCGATCGTTTCGATTGAAGACGGATTGGATGAAAATGACTGGGACGGCTTTAAATTATTGACGGAGCGTCTTGGCGACCGCGTTCAATTGGTTGGAGATGATTTGTTCGTTACCAACACGAAAAAATTGGCGCAGGGAATCGAGCAGGGCATCGGCAATTCAATCCTGATCAAAGTGAACCAGATCGGCACATTGACTGAAACGTTCGATGCCATCGAAATGGCGAAGCGCGCAGGCTATACAGCCGTAATCAGCCACCGTTCAGGTGAATCGGAAGACGTAACAATTGCGGACATCGCAGTTGCAACGAACGCCGGCCAGATCAAAACGGGTGCACCATCACGGACAGACCGCGTTGCAAAATACAACCAGTTGCTGCGCATCGAGGACCAATTGCACGACACGGCTAAATACCTCGGCGTGAAAACTTTCTACAACCTGAATAAATAGAAAAAAAGAGGCAATGCCTCTTTTTTCTATTGCTATTGTCACAGGTCGCAATTTTTGGTAAACTTATTCTTGTTGTGAAGGTTTTATTCAGGAGGTGGAATTTATGCATACGTTGTTAATGACTTTACTCGTCATCGTATCGCTCGCATTAATCGTTGTCGTATTATTACAATCAGGGAAAAGTGCTGGTCTTTCAGGAGCCATCTCCGGTGGAGCTGAGCAACTTTTCGGCAAGCAAAAAGCTCGGGGACTTGATCTTGTCCTTCATCGTGTAACGATTGTACTTGCTGCCTTATTCTTTATTTTGGCTATCGCCGTAACGAAAGTATAAAGTGGATGATTAAATCGCCTGACCAATACACTGGTTGGGCGTTTTCTTTTATAGTGGTAATTTAGAAGTTGTTGGAAACCGATATTTCGCATAACAGCTTGCTTGCCGCGGGCTTGCGCTGAGCTAACTCGGTCTCGTTTCACTTCGCCCGAGTGGATCTCAGCACTGCGCTGGTTCCGCAGGCGTCTGCGCTGTTATGCTTCATATCTAAGCAAAGTTTTAATTGAAAAAATTCAAAACTTGAATAAACCATTTAAAATTACTGATTGTAGTGGAAGGTGGCGAAGGGCAAAGAGGTGCTCCTGCATCGCTATGCTGCTTCGTCGCAAACGATTTGCGCAAGCGCAAACCGTTTCCTGCGGGAATAGAGTGAGTCCTGAGACCCCACAAGGAGCGAATGCGACTGAGGAGGCTCAGGCCACTCCCGCGGAAAGCGTCCACCTGGAACGGAAATCATAGTGATATTAATTTATGGAGGGATTTGCATGAGAGTTTCACCACCAAAGCCATTTTTCTTCAAGGCGGGACCGCGAGCGGTTCTGTTGCTGCATGGGTTTACCGGCAACTCCGCTGATGTGCGGATGCTGGGGCGCTTTCTGGAGAAGAAGGGCTACACTTCACTCGCACCGCATTTGGAAGGCCACGGCGTCGATCCAGAACAGCTGGTTGAAAGCGGACCGGAGGGCTGGTGGCGAGATGTAGAACAGGCTTATCAGAAGCTGAAAGATGAAGGGTATACGGAAATCGCAATCGGCGGATTATCGCTCGGCGGCGTATTATCTTTGAAAGCAGGGTATACATTTCCTGTGAAGGGCGTCGTGACGATGTGTTCGCCGATGATCATGAAATCGACCGATCTGTTGTTCGAAGGTGTCATTCATTATGCCCGCAATTATAAAAAGCTTGAAGGAAAAGAAGACGATGTTATAGAAGAAGAAATAAAGGACCTTCGGGAACATGGCATGCCGTCACTCTCAGACCTGCGTGAATTGGTGCAGGACGTACGGGAGCATGCGGATCATGTGTATGCCCCGACATTCGTCGTGCAGGGTTCTCTGGATAATGTCATCGATACGAATTCCGCGAATATTATTTATGATACTGTGGAATCGTTTGATAAAAGGATTAAATGGTACGAAAAATCAGGGCATGTAATCACCCTTGATAAAGAAAAAGAACAATTGCATGAAGATGTATTGGAATTTCTCGAATCGCTCGATTGGAGCGTGTGAGATTGCCAGAAGGAGGAATTGAAATGAGTAATAATGAGATATCGTTGGATCAGCGCTTACTGTCGTTTATGAGGGAAGATGCATACAAACCTTTGACGGTTCAGGAAATCGAAGAACAATTCGGTTTTGAAGATGCTGATGAATTTAAAGAATTGGTGAAGACTTTAGTTAAATTGGAAGAAAAAGGATTGCTGGTGCGTTCGCGTGCCAACCGCTACGGAGTGCCGGAGCGTATGAACCTGATGAGCGGCAAGTTTATCGGCCATCCGCGCGGTTTTGGATTTGTGGCATACGATGAACCGGGACATGATGATATCTTCATCCCTCCGACGGAAGTGAACGGCGCCATTAATGGAGATAAAGTAATGGTGAGGATTGCAGAATCATCCGGCGGCGACCGCCGTGAAGGTGCTATCATCCGTATTCTCGAACGCGGTACGACACAGGTTGTCGGCACGTTCCAGGACAACCGCGGCTTTGGCTTTGTCGTTTCCGATGATAAAAAGATGAACATGGATATTTTTATTGCCAAAGATGATACGCTCGGCGCGATTGACGGCCATAAAGTGGTAGTGGAAATTACCGGATGGCCGGAGGGCCGCAAGTCGGCAACCGGTATGGTCAAGCAGATTCTGGGGCATAAAAACGACCCAGGCGTCGATATTCTGTCGATCATCCATAAATACGGCATTGAAATCGAATTTCCGCAGACCGTGCTTGATGAAGCAAATGCGGTTCCGGAAGAAATTGAAGCGAAGGATCTGGATAACAGAAGGGATCTCCGCGAGGAACAGATTGTTACCATTGATGGAGCGGATGCAAAAGATCTGGACGATGCTGTTCAGGTGTTGAAACTGGAAGACGGCACCTATAAACTCGGCGTCCACATTGCAGATGTTAGCCATTATGTTACGGAAGGATCGGAAATGGACCGGGAAGCGTACGACCGTGCGACAAGCGTTTATTTGACGGACCGCGTTATTCCGATGATTCCACACCGTCTGTCGAACGGGATCTGTTCTTTGAATCCACAGGTAGATCGTTTGACGCTATCCTGTGAAATGATTTTCAACGACCAGGGGGAAGTCATCTCGCATGAAATTTTCCAGAGCGTGATACGGACTTCCGCCCGTATGACTTATACAGACGTGTATGAAATTTTGGAACAGGACAATCAGGCACTGAAAGAGCAATACAGTGAACTTGTACCCATGTTCGAATTGATGAAGGACCTTGCAGATATTCTGCGCAATAAACGCATGCGCCGCGGCGCCATTGACTTTGATTTCAAGGAATCGAAAGTCCTGGTGGATGAAGAGGGAACTCCCACAGATGTGGTCGTCCGGGAACGGACAGTTTCTGAGCGGCTGATCGAGGAATTCATGCTGGCGGCCAACGAGACTATTGCTGAACATTTCCATCACATGGAAGTGCCGGCGCTTTATCGCATACACGAAGATCCGAAACCGGAAAAACTGCAGCGATTCTTTGAATTCGTCACAAATTTTGGTATCGTGGTGAAAGGAACCGGCAGCCAGGTTCATCCGCGGGCATTGCAGGAAATCGTGGAATCGGTGGCCGGCAAACCGGAAGAGCCGGTTGTTTCAACAATGATGCTGCGCTCCATGCAGCAGGCGAAATATTCTTCTGAAAGCCTGGGGCATTTCGGGCTGTCGACTGAATTCTATACCCACTTCACGTCACCGATACGTCGTTATCCAGATTTGATTATCCACCGGTTAATCCGCACGTATCTGATTGAAAAAGATCTTTCCGAAGCGACGTTGAGACATTGGGACGCCAACATGGACGATATTGCAACCCACACATCTGAACGCGAAAGACGTGCAGTGGAAGCGGAACGCGACACGGATGCATTGAAGAAAACGCAATTCATGGCAGATAAGATCGGCGAAGAATTTACAGGAATCATCTCTTCGGTCACTAATTTCGGTTTGTTTGTGGAATTGCCGAACACGATTGAAGGCCTTGTCCATGTTTCCAACATGACCGATGATTTCTACCGTTTCGACGACCGCCAGATGATGATGATCGGCGAACGCAGCAACCGCCAGTTCCGTATCGGCGACGAAGTGGAAATCAAAGTCATCGGTGTGAAACCGGAAGAATCGGCAATTGATTTTGAAATAGTCGGCATGACGCAGAATGTGCGCCGTACCCGTAAAGACGCACCAAAAGTCATCAGCGCTGCAAAAAAAGACAGCGGCGGCAAAGTGGGACGCGACGGCAAAAAGAAAGACGGCGGCGGACCAACACGCAAAGGGAAGAATCCAAAGAAGAAGTTTTATGAAGGCGCTGCTAAGAAAACAAAGCGCAAAAAGTAATGAGCAGGGGGCGGCTCCGGCCGCTCCTTTCAACTAATATGAGGTGGAATAGATGGCAAAAGGATCAGGCAAGGTAATTGCCCAGAACAAAAAAGCCGGTTTTGATTACTTTATTGAAGAAACAATGGAAGCAGGCATTGTGCTTCAGGGCACAGAAATTAAATCTGCCCGGAACGGCAAAGTGCAATTGAAAGATGCATTCGTCCGCATCCGAAACGGTGAAGCATGGATTTCCAACATGCATATCAGCCCTTATGACCAAGGAAATATCTTTAATCACGATCCAACACGTTCACGCAAATTGCTGCTGCATAAAAAGCAGATCCGGGAGCTCGAGTCTCACACAAAAGAACAGGGAGTTACGATTGTTCCGTTGAAGATGTACTTGAAGGATGGTTTCGCCAAAGTGCTGATCGGTGTCGGTAAAGGGAAGAAGAACTACGATAAGCGCGAAGATCTGAAGAGAAAAGACGCCAAGCGGGAAATTGACCGTGCGATGAAAGAACGCAGTCGTTAAGCTTGAAGTCTGACCATCTTTGTCTTATAATTGGTTTATAACACAAGCACGCTAGAGTCATACTCTTCCCGTGTCTTCTTATAATGAGGGGACGTTACGGATTCGACAGGGATGATCAGGGCTTGGGTTGCGCGTCGGAGGATCGGCTTCGTCACCAACGTAACTATAACAACTGGCAAAACAAACCAAAACCTAGCATTCGCAGCGTAAGCTCGGATCTGCTCTATGTATCCATCGCCCATGTGGCTATGTAGAGCTCAACTTTAGTGGGATACGACAGACAGCGCCACTTGAACTGTCTGTAAGAGATTCTCAAGTTAGTGCCCGGGACGCCCGCTTATTGGCAGATCGGTGCATGAAACTCTAATAAGTAAGCTACACGCGTAGATGCTCAAGTAGCTGAGTTTCTGGACGCGGGTTCGACTCCCGCCGTCTCCATAGATTTTATGGAGCTACATTCAGTGGTATCAAGGTTTTAAGGAAGTTAGGGATATTGTACGGGAGTTAAACTCCTTTGCAATATCCCTATTTTCATGCCTGAACATAATTGGGGACTCAGTTCGATAACTTCTAATTCATAGATTAGGAGGAATTGTTATGTCTAATGGAAGAAAACATGGTATGTTCGCAGCAAATATGGAAACCGTAAGAAGATCAACAAAAGTAGATGATAAAGATAAAGAAGGTATGCAAATTGTTGATGCACTGGAAATAGTGTTTCAACAAATGCAAGTAGCAGGAAACCGAGAACGCACTATTGAAAGCTATCGTTATATTTTCAAGCAGTTTGTAGAATATAATGAATTAAAATATGTGGAAGATATTACTATAGATACGATATATAACTACCTGAGTTCATTACAAGTAACGCAGCAAACAAAACTAATAAGATTGAAGTCTATCAAGGCGGTATTGAGCAAGTTTTACAATAATGGATGGTTCAAGAAAAAGTTTTGGAGTTCAGTTCATATTAAGATTGATAAGCAAGTTAAGAAAGGTACTAATGAAGATGACGTTGATACCTTACTTAGTTTAATTGATCAGACAACTTTTGTTGGTTTTAGAGATAGCGTTGCTATTCTCACAATGTACAGCACGGGTATTCGTATTCGAACACTCGGGGAGTTAAAAGAAAATCATATTGACTTTAATAATTTGACTCTTAATTTAGATGGATCTACTCTCAAAAATCATCAATTTCTTAAGTTACCAATTTCTCAAGATCTTGCAAAGATGTTTAAAGATTTAATTCATTTGAATGATAATATTAGACCGTATTACGGCCGAGAAAACAAAAATATTTTTATTACACAGAACGGCTTGCCTATGAACACAAGTAAATCATCAAATTGTGCAATTTCTAAGCAACTAAATAAATACTCTAAGAGATTTGGAATTGAAAATATTAATGCACATGCTATCCGTAGGGGGTATGCAAAAAATCTACTAAACAAGGGAGCGAACATAGCTCTAATAAGTAAAGCTTTAGGGCATTCCGATTTAGCTATAACAACAAAATATTTACATTTAGATATTGATGAAGTCGTAAGTAGCTTACGGAATTATTGTTAACATTATCAGTTGAAATCTTTTATTCAAAGATCTACTCTAAATTTTAAATAGGCATAGAGAGGGGGGTGAATCCGACATATTTAGCCCGCCTTTCAATGCGCAGTTACCGAGGTGCGTTCATCCACACTACATTAAGTACTATTTTTTCCGATACGAAAAGGATAAAGATAACTTTTTCTTCTATTGAAAAGTTAATTACCTTTGAATTTCTCTTGTTATTTACGAGAAAGAATCAATACTTGTGATTTTAAGTCATTAACAGCAAAGCGTTTTTGAAAATAAGTTGTCTTTGTGTTAAGAAATAGGTATTTGGTATATAAAAATGCTATTGTCTAATGTTTCCTAAAGTGATAATATTAAATAAATAATTTTATTTGAACGCTTAATTATGATAGGAGAGAATTAAATGCTACCGCCTCATTTGGGGGCATGCTTGTTTCCATATTTTTGTATTAATATTTAACGGCTTATTTATGTCTGTTAATTGCAAAGGGACAAGTGTGCATTCAAACGGGGGGAGTGTTTAATTCTCTCCTTTTTTTGCGTGGTTTAACATTCGGGTAGCAATAAATTTAAATATAGAAAGAGAGGAAAGAGTAGAAAGATTATATATGTGTGAGAGAGAGGGTTTAATCCCTGCTCGAAAAGTATGTTGAAAACATGCAGTAAGTGTAAAAAAAGTAAAACAGAGGATCTGTTTAGCAAGGACAGAAGTAAAACCGATGGATTAACTAGTGCTTGCAGGGAGTGTAACAATAACCGAGAAAAGAAAAGGCGCGCTAACGGCGGTGACTTTACAAGTGACCAAAAGCAAGCAACTTTTAAGAAATACGGACACTACTGCCAAATCTGTAAAAGTACTACCAACTTACAGGTAGACCATAAGTTACCACAATACATCTGTCGTCCTAATACCGGAAGTATCGAAGACAATGCTTGGATATTATGTAAGGCATGTAATGTGGCTAAAGGGATTAAGATCTTAATAGAGGTCTTAAAGGGGATGCCAAGGAAAACTTTGGGACCAATGCTTTTGGAAAAGTATTCTTCGCAGATAAAAGAAGGTCTTTTTGATAAAGTAATTACCTCCATTGGCAATGCTCATTTTACTGAAGTCAAACTAAAGTGTCTTGACCAATCATCTATCTAATCTGTTCTTGCAAATAGGTATCAAAAAATAGGTGTAGTTTACCGTTTTCTAGACAAACTACACCTAAATTTTAGTATCTATTAATAATACTACACCCTAAAAACAAGTGACCCCTAAACTTGCGATCTTACAGTATTTTTCTAGTCATTCTAGTGATTTTCAATAAGGAATAGATAGAAGAATAACAGATAGAAGAATTTATAATAGATGAAATGTAGCGGCCAAAAGGTCGGCGATGCCTCCTTTTGAACCGAAAACAATATTTGAATATTACTCAAAATAATTAAAAGAGAAGAAGGAGAATATAATCATGGAAACAAAAGTAAAAACATCAATACAGCTAGAGAAGGAAGAATCATTTATCAAGCTGTCTAAGTCACTGATAGAAACTAAACATTTAGGGAAAAATGGTGAAGTAGACATATATTATTTAGCTGTAATCAAGTCTATGGCTAATAATTTCCAAGGGTTTGCATACACAGGAGTTAATCATTTAATGAAATTTCTTGGTATGAGTACTGGACAGAGTTCAACGAAATTAAGAACAAAAGCCTCTTTATTGAGATTACAACAGACGGGACATATAGAAATTTATGAAAGTATAAATGGAGAAATGTCTGATGATTTAAAGCATGCTAATAACTATTTCATTAAACCAACTGGTAAAGATGAAGAATTTAACTTTGCTAAAATCCATTACAAGGATATACAAAAAATAGTAATGTTGAAAAGTGATTATAAACCCAAAATATTTGCAGTATACCTTAATATGGTTGGTTATATATATTACACCATAAGTAATAAACCAATGTCGTATGTCTCTATCGATACTGTGGCAAGGAATACCAAGATAAATCGGAAGTCGGTAATAGACTATCTAAAAGTATTACATGAAAAGGAGATATTATATTTTGTCCACTTTAAAATAAATAACACAACTGTAAAGAATTATTGTACAAGGTGGATTCACAAGGAATACACTGCAGCATGGGGAAGTGCAGAAGCTGAGTACCAGTATAAAATTGCTAAAGAGAAGTTTAAAAGTGGGGGCGTAGGAGTATCAGAAGAATAATTCTCTGACTATGACTTTTACAATGTTTAATGCAGCGTAGTGATTGAAACTGAAATTCAATCACTACAATATCAAAATACAATTTATAGTAATCTTAATAAAATCTATCTTTTATTTGCTCAAAACCAATTACGGTCAATGTAGGTACAAGACATATTTTCGTAGTTCTTAGTTTAAGCATTATTTGTAATATACTTTGAAATGTCTATTGTATCTTCTAAGTCAAAAAGTTTACTTGCCATTGCAGTATCAATTGATTCCTCTAACTCTTCTCCTCTAAACCCTTCTTCATAAAGTGCTTTATAGACATCATTACAAATTTTTGATTGGATTTCTTCAGGTAGTAGCCGTATATATGTGTGCTTCAAAATTATTCCCCCCTTTTCATGTACCATTGAGCATTTCCGGAATCTTTAGATGTTGCAACAATAGGTAACCAGCCGCCTTTTTCTACTTTTCGAATAATCATTCGACCTAATGTTCTTCTTTCTGTGATACCTATATTTGACCACATTTGCTTATCATAACAGTCACGAACCCTAAATTCATTATTATCTTTTCTAGTTTTTATTGCACTTTCAAAAATAGCTATAAGTTCTTCAAAGTCAACCAATGTTTCAGGTTTTTCATTAAATAATAGGTATCTTAAATATTCAGGAATACTAGCGAACCCTTTTTCTAAGGCAAGATCATAGACATTGCTATACTCTGTTTCTGATAAATTTAACCGAACAGTTTTCAAGTAATCGCCTCCAATTTTAGTTGTTGTTGTTAATATACAACAACAACTAAACAGTGTCAATATATTATTAATCCGTTATTGAAAGATTCGAATGATTTAGGGGAAGGATTTCTTAATCCACTCTCAATAATAATCTTTGCCATGTGTATTATTGGAACATTTGTTCTGTGATTGGTATTATAATGAGAACTAGAATAGTTTAGAAAATCATTTTTAGAGGTGAGATATGAAGTTCTCTGAAGAAGGAAGAAGAAATATAATGAGATCGGTAAAGTCACAATCTAAGCTTGAGAATATGGTTTCAAAAGAACTATGGAAGGCCGGAATACGATTTAGGAAGAATGAAAAGTCTTTAATGGGAAAACCTGATATTTCTATAAAAAAGTATAAGGTCGTTATTTTTGTAGATTCTTGCTTTTGGCATTTTTGTGATATACATGGTCATCTTCCAAAAAGTAATCCTGATTTTTGGAAAGAAAAACTAATGCGTAACAGAGAGAGAGATAAACTTGTTAATGAATACTATGAAAGTAAAGGATGGAATATTAAAAGAATATGGGAACACGAAATAAAAGAAGATTTCGACTATGTAATAGCAGATACCATACTATTTATTGAAAATGCTAAAAGACTGTGAAAGAACAGGAGGTAAGAAAACTGCTTTTGGCTTTTAGGTTTAGGATGAGTGTATAATATAAATTTAACTCAAAGAAAACCCTGGACTTTTACAGGCTTTTCTATATATAATGAGATATAGTAAGAATCAATAAGGAGGCTATTCAGATGCCATACGCAATCGATTTATTTTGTGGTGCAGGGGGAATGAGCGAAGGATTAATCCAAGCTGGATTTCATATTTTATTTTCAAGCGATATAAGTGAGGATGTTGAAAACACATATACGCATAGGCATGAACAATTAGGATTGCACCAAGGACATAACACTTTTTTCCATAGAACTGATATTTCTCAGTTAAATGGTGATTTCATATTTAATTCTATTCAAAATCTCCAAATTTTTCAGGGACATGAAGTGCCAGAAATTGATGCTATTTTTGGAGGACCACCTTGCCAAGGTTTTAGTTTAGCGGGAAGAAGAACAAGGAATGATCCCCGTAATATGCTATTCAGGGAGTATATTCGTGTTATAGATGAAGTACAACCTAAATACGTAATAATGGAAAATGTACAGGGATTTTTGAATACAAGATTAGATGGTTTTGTAGGTGTAACAGAAGAAACTTATCCAGAAGAGACATTAGTTACAGCCATACTCGAAGGTGAGCTAACGGCCATAGGATATACAGTGCTTCCAGTTCAAGTTTTAGATGCTAGTAACTTTGGTGTACCTCAAAGACGTAAAAGAGCAATTTTTATGGCTTATAGAAATGATCAAACCCCTATTCAATATCCGGATTTCACCGATACACCTAGAGAAATAGTAAATGTGCAAGATGCAATTTCCGATTTAGTTCTTTCACAAGATCAAAGGTATGAAATTACAAATTATCAACTCAATTCTATTGCGGGAAGAACACCGAGAATTTTAAGAGCTGATAGACATGGTATTGAATTCGGGCAACCTATAGAACAAATTGGACCTTTTCAAAATCATGAAATAGCTAGGCATAGTCTAGCTGTATCTCAGCGATTTAGTTTATATCGTGAAGGTGAAAATACTACTGCATTAACATTAAGGATTTTAAATGAGGGTATAGAAGATGCTCTTTTCAACTATCCAGATTTACTAATGGAGTGCTTTAATGCACAAGAAGAATATGAAGATTTGACTAGCTTAGCTCAAGCTTTGCAAAATGCATCAGCGAGTCCGAGTGTTGTTAAGATTTTTACTTCTAAAAAAGGAAATAGGTACAGGTATGATAGAAACTCACCAGCACCAACAGTACTTACTTTACCGGATGACTTTATTGTTCCGTTTGAAAATCGGATTCCTACAGTAAGGGAGTTAGCTAGACTGCAGTCTTTCGACGATAGTTTGCTTTTCAGAGGGAAAAGAACTACTGGCGGTCCTAGAAGAAGGGTAGAAGTCCCTCAATATACTCAAGTAGGAAATGCAGTTCCTCCTTTGCTTGCAAAAGCTGTTGCCCAACAAGTATTAGTTGCTTTAAGACAAGAAAACCAGAATACTATGGCTAGTACTCTGGTATAAAGTGAAACTATTTGATTTCTTGTACGTACTTGAATAAACGAAGCAAGTACTTTTTACTGTCCATTCTCCACAAAAATCCGTGGTCTCGAACTTTTCCATCTTTCATATGGATGGCAAAATCGAGGCCAGCTAAATTTTCCCTTATCAATGCAAGATATTCGGAAAATAGGACTTCTCTGCAATGGGTAAGAGAATCATAATGAAACTCTTCTTTATTATTTCCATTAAGTCTTGTTTCCGCTGTAATGAACACACTTTCTCTATGTTTGCTTTCAAGGGCATCGCGTAAATCGTCCATTGTATAATAAACAACACGCTGCCCTCTATTGCAAACATAAATAATATGACTTTCTTCATCAATTTCTAAATTCCATCCATAAGAGTTAGGAAGGATTTTTATAGTGCAGTATATGCTGGTACGATTTTTCAATGGATCATCGACTCCATACCTTTCTATGAGGCCTCGGCGGCTGCTCACAGTATCCCAATTTGGAATAAGCGAGAATAAAGTTTGTTTTCCGCTAGGTGAAGTTCTTTTCTCTTTAGATTTTTTGGATCGGGAACATTTAATTTCGATTCCTTTATAGTCTGGGGTCTTACTGGAGTTGGACTTAATACCGAGAAGTGTTTCAAATGTGAAACCGATACCAGTATCGCCATCTTTTTTATTTTCAATAAAGCCTTGAGCGCTAACATTTTCAAAAAGTTCCATCAGTTCGTCTAATGGAGTAATTTCTTTTTCATCCTTTAAAAATTCTTCAATTGGAATAATTGCTGCTCCAGTGAAATGCCGCTCTTCATTTTCATTATCAAGCAAGAATTTAGATCCGATTTCCATATATTGAGGGTTATCTGGCGTGATAACTAAACATTCATATTCGGAACGATTCTTGTATTTTCCTACTACAAGCATGCTTCCAGCAGGTTTGCTATTCAATAGTTCCGGTTGTAAAGAAGTCATCCTTCTTTCGGGATATCGATGGTAATGTTTCCACTTGCTTGCTTTGATATCCCGTGCATTCATTTGAGGCCATATGGTAGTAATAGGCTCTTCATAATTAATTTGGACGGCAGGATCAAAAGTAGTGAATGAAGGGAACAGATGATATGCAAATACAGGAATCAAAACACCGTGTCTGCCGCTGTCGTCATTTGTCGATAAAGCTTTACAAAAAACATCTTCGATTAGTTCAGCTTGGCGAAAAATATCCATTTAAAATCTCCCCTCAATCTCTTTTTAATAAATCTGCAGGCTCAATGTTTAGCGCATTTGCTAGTTTTTCAATTTGAGTCAATGTAGGATTACCGAAACCATTTTCAAATCTTGAAATTGTTGGTCTAGTAAGATCAACATCTGCCGCAAAATCTACTTGGCTCTTTCCTTCTCCTTGATTTAAAGCTTTTCTGGCGTTTCTTAAATTGACACCGAATTCGATTTTTATATTTTTCATCTGCCGCACTCCTTTCTTAATACAAGAATAAAACATTGAGGCCATTAATGTGTTCGATCACATGATCATTTTAGAGGCTTTTTGTTTTTTACTGCGCTTTTAATTTGAAATTTATAATATTGAGATTACACATTTTGAATAATTAGATTAAAATAATAATATAGTGGAGGGGAAAAAATGGGGAATTATCAGAATGAGCAAAATCGTATTATTAAACACTTTGAGCTTGAAAATAAAAAACTGAAAAATGAAGATGCTTTTGAAATACTTGCTTTACAATATATTTTCTATAAGGAAAAAGAACTTTCGGCTATTACTAGTAATATCGATGATCACCTTACTAATGGAACAAATGATGGGGGTATTGATTTAGTTTTTTATGATGATGAGGAAGAGATTTTATCACTCATCCAGTGCAAAACTTCAAGTTTATCATCAGATGAAATTCTTGATGCAATAAGAAAGATGGATACAACAGTAGAAGCTTTTAGAAATCATAATACCGGAGCTTATAGCAGCAAATTAAAAAGAGTTCTGAGAGAGAACTTAGATCGACTACCTGATAATGGACAAATTGAATATCATGTAATTTACGTTGGTAATTTTGATGAAAAGAATTTCGAACGGAAACTAAAAAATTCCTCAATTAGCGATTTGGAAGATTTAATAAAAATCACAGACGAGCCATTAATAAATACACAGATTGCAAATATTCAAGATACTACCACCAAAGTAAGGGAATATAAAGCTGCCCTTGATAAGCCTAATAATGTTTTGGAATTTGAATCTCAAGAAAACTACGGTGTGATGATAAACTTAAGTTCTAAGTCACTTATTGAAATGTATGAATTATTTAAAGATAAGGGCTTATTTGACATGAACATTAGAAAGTACATTTCACATAAATTGGTTGATAAAGGTATAAATGAAACTCTAGATAATGATAGAGAGAACTTTTGGTTTTACAATAATGGATTGATTATAGCTGCAGAAGATTTTTCGGTTGATGGAAATAAAATTTCTCTCTATGACTTTTCAATTGTAAATGGCGGCCAAACCACAAACCGACTTGGAGAATATAAAGGCTCAAATAGTCAAGAATTTTATATCCCCTGTAAAGTGGTTTATCAAAAACAAGCAAAGCCTTCTGATATTAACCAATTCTTTACTAAAATTGCCGAGACTACAAATTCTCAAAAACCAATTAAAGCTAGTGATCTGAAAGCTAACACACCAGAAATGCTGACTTTAAGAAGGGATTTAAATACACATGGGATCGATTTTCAAATAAAGCGAGGAGAGAAACCAAAAAGCAACAAAGTAAGAATAAAGAATGAAGAGTTTGGTCAATTAATTCTTGCGTTTGTAATGCAGAGACCGGGTACGGCACGATCTAATAAAAAAGTATTGTTTGAAAGCGCTAATGTATATGCTTCAATTTTCAAAAAGAACTATTCGCGCTCACCAGACAAGTTGAATTTCATTATTGATTTAATTGACCTCTATAGTCGATTTAAACGAATTACTGATGAAATGAAGAAAGAAGAAGGTTTGTTGGAAGGGACAGCGAAGGACATTCTAAAGAATGGTAATTTCATTTTAATAGCTGTGCTTGGAATTTTATATCGTATTCAAAATCAAGATATCGATAATATTAGAGATGCTGTTGATGATCCTAGCATACTTAGTGAATCGACTTTTGAATACGGAAAGTTTATCTCGAATTATAAAGAAGATGATTTGGATAAGAAAATAAAAGAACTATTAGTAGAATTGACAGTAATAATTGAAGAAAGGTATGGGGTTCTACTAGCAGCTAATGAAGTATCTAGCGTAAGTAACTATTTTAAGAGGGACTCAAGCTATCAGGAAGATATACTAAAAACAATTTCTTCAAAAATGCTTCTCTCTAGAACAAGAGAAGCAATATATGATTATAGTTCCTTCTTAGAACGACAGTAACTAAGAGTAATATATATTATTGATTAATATTTCTAAGCTACTTTGAATTTACCTACTATATAATAGCAAAATGATTTTGGATGTTATTGAACCGAGTTCGTATCAACGTAATACCCCCTAACTTATAAAACCTTGACTAATAAGTAAGCTACACGCGTAGATGCTCAAGTAGCTGAGTTTCTGGACGCGGGTTCGACTCCCGCCGTCTCCATAGATTTTATGGAGCTACATAAGAACGCCAAAACCTTTAATCGGGTTTTGGCGTTTTTTGTTTGTTTTCTTATGTGACCGGAGAATGCCAAGATGTTTTGTCCCGTTTCGATGATGAAAATGCCGGGTAGATTACTACTGTCATCAATTAGCAAAAATAATTTTTGAGGAGGATTCGATGGAATATATTTATCTTGGCAACTCAGGTCTCCGGGTTCCTAAGTATATATTGGGAACCATCCCTTTCAGTGGAACAAACGGTTTTGAAGCAGCGGGCAATGTGAAGGAAGATGAAGCGCGCCGGATGGTGGATATAGCTCTGGAAGCCGGTATCAATATGTTTGATACAGCAAATCTTTATTCAAAAGGTGACGCGGAAAAAGTACTTGGTGCAGCGATCAAAGGCCGGCGTGATGAAGTGCTGGTCACATCGAAGACAGGTTTTCCCCTCAGTGAAAATCCAAATGGCCAGGGAGCTTCACGCAATAACATCCTGACTTCCATTGATCAGTCATTGGAGCGTCTTGACACGGATTATCTCGATTTATATTTTGTGCATCTATGGGATGGGCAGACTCCGGTCGAAGAAACGGTCGAAACGATGGACGGACTGGTGAAATCAGGGAAGATCCGCCATTGGGGCGTTTCGAATTACAGTGGCTGGGCGCTTGCTAAGACACACACGTACGCAAAACAGGCGGGTTTTATTCCGCCGATCACGCAACAAATTTACTATACGCCGGAAGCGCGGGAAGCGGAGTACGAACTTCTGCCGGCAGGTACCGAGCTTGGTGTCGGTTCAATGATCTGGAGCCCGCTTGGTGAAGGCTTGCTGAACGGGAAAATCGGAAGAGGTAAGGAAGCGCCGGAAGATACGCGTCAGGGTGGTGGATGGCCGGAGCCATGGGTGATGGACCAGGAGCGGCTTTACCGGGTGATTGACGCGCTGGAGGAAGTAGCGAAGAATCACAATGCCTCCGTGCCGCAAATCGCTTACACCTGGGTCAAGGACCGTCCGAACGTCGGACCGATTGTAATCGCAGCACGAAATGAAGAGCAGCTGAGAGAAAATATTGCGTCATTTGATATTCAATTGACGAAGGAAGAGCATGACAAAATCGAGTCAGTTGCGCGACCTGCACCGATTTATCCGCATTGGCACCGGGCGATGGGCGCACCGCAGATGGGAAGTCCTGCTGAAATCGGCTATTTGCAGGCTTATAAAAAATCGATGGAAATGGATGCCTGAATGTTTCTGTTACAAACAAAAGACACGGCCGCGTCCGAAAATGATGTGGCTGTGTCTTTTTGGATAATTTTTCTGAAAGTCCGACTTTTAAAGGTGTTAGGATAATCTGGTTATTCAATAATAACAGCTGATAGTGATTCTCCGAAACCAATTGCAATAGGTTTACAGGAATCGGAAGTGGAGATCATAAAAATAAATCGCTATAATAGTATTGTCTGCTATGCAACTGGATAATTACAAACCTAGCAGCGTTACGGTGGTTACCATTTAGAGTTTTTTTGAAAGGTGATGACAGAATAATTGAGGTTCAGCAAAAAAATGACTTGAATTCCAATGGGATTTACCTGCTCCTTTGAGCACATGAAAACATGGAATAATGTCCGGCTTGCCTGAAAGTGTAGCGACAATATTAGAAAAAACCAGGAGAAAAGTCTGTCTTTTAAATAGCTTCGAATTCCAGTTTTGTTTTATTGAAACGGGGACAGGGTATTATATAAAGTGGTCTTTTCGCATACATATTTTAGAAGAGATTAGAGGGCAGACTTGACTTCACCATCTATTTTCCGTAGTCTTGAATATTGTTGATTGAATCCGTAACTCTGTGCATGCTGATTTTGAAGTCAAGATGAAATCTTGTGAACAGAAAATGAAAAAGGGGGACTTTGCATGAAAAAGGTAACAAATGTTTTCTGGATAGCGCTTGCGCTTGTCGCCTTGGCTGTAGGCTATGGTGCGCTGGCTCCGGATAGCTTCGCGTCAATTACAGACAGTATGAGAACGTTCCTGACCAACTCGTTTGGCTGGTATTATCTATTGATCGTATCTGTCATGGTACTATTCTGTCTGTTTTTCCTCATAAGTCCAATGGGGCAGGTAAGACTGGGCAAAGACACGGATAAACCGGAATTTTCTTTTGCTACATGGATTGCCATGTTATTTTCTGCAGGCATGGGAATTGGGCTCGTATTCTGGGGAGCGGCTGAACCGCTTTCGCATTATGCGGTTGACCCGGCAACAGCTGAACCAGGAACAGCGGAGGCATTCCGTGAGTCCATGCGCGTCAGTTTTTTCCATTGGGGCATACATGCCTGGGCCATATACGCAGTAGTCGCAATGGCACTGGCTTATTCGCAATTCCGTAAAGGAGAGCCTGGGCTGATTTCAGCGACCCTGAAACCTCTTTTCGGAGACCGGATGAAAGGTGTCTGGGGAACGTTTGTTGATGTTATCGCTGTTTTTGCGACAGTCGTAGGCGTAGCGACCACACTTGGATTTGGTGCAATTCAAATCAATGGTGGTCTTGCTTATATGTTTGACGGCATTACGGCGGGCAGTTTTGTTACACAGCTCGTCATCATTGGTGTAGTAACAGTACTATTCATGTTTTCAGCTTGGACTGGGTTAAGCAAAGGGATTAAATATTTATCCAATACCAATATGGTTCTTGCAGTACTCTTGCTGGTATTGGTCATCATTTTGGGACCGACTTTGCTTATATTCAATATGTTTACGGACACGCTCGGAACTTATCTCCAGAATCTGGTCAGAATGAGTTTCCGTACGGCGCCGATCGATGGTGAAAATCGTGCCTGGATCGATGGCTGGACCATCTTCTATTGGGCATGGTGGATATCATGGGCGCCATTCGTCGGTATATTCATCGCCCGTATTTCGAAAGGTCGGACAATCCGCCAGTTCCTATTCGGTGTTCTGATGCTTCCGACATTAGTAAGCTTCTTTTGGTTTTCGGCTTTTGGTACGACTGCAATCGACGTACAGGACGGCGGTTTTGATATGTCAGGACTGATGCCTGAAGAAACACTGTTTGCCACGTTCTCACAATTGCCGCTCGGCATTCTGATGTCGGTCGTAGCTGTATTATTGATTACTACTTTCTTCATCACTTCAGCGGATTCAGCGACATTTGTTCTCGGCATGCAGACAACGAATGGCTCACTTCATCCGCAGAATGCAGTGAAATTGACTTGGGGAGTTGCCCAGTCTTCAATAGCTGTGATTCTCTTGTCCACGGGTGGTTTGAATACACTGCAAACCGTACTGATCATTGCGGCATTCCCGTTTTCAATCATTATGCTCCTCATGATGGGTGCTTTCTACAAAGCGATGAACCTTGAATACAAAGCAATAAAACGGAAACGATAAAACCGCAGACTTGAACTGCGCTTCCACAGCCGGATTATAATCCGGCCATGGAAGTGCAGTTTTTTATGTTTGAAGAGCGTATAATGGATTATGGGAATAAATGAATGGAGGAAATTGTTTTATGGAAAGACCACATGTATTATTGGTTGACGGCATGGCTTTACTGTTTCGTTCCTTCTTCGCGACTTCCGCAGTCGGCCAGTACTTCAGGACATCAGAAGGGCTCGCGACCAACGGAGTGCAAGGGTTTACGCGACACGTCCTTGCTGCCAAAACAATGATGAAACCGACTCATATGGCAGTATGCTGGGATATGGGGGCCCATACGTTCCGAACTGATTTGTTTGATGGCTATAAAGCGAATCGGCCGGCACCGCCTGAAGATATGCTGCATCAATTTGATCTGGCGAAAAGTGTTTCCGAACAATTGGGCTGGCGCAATTTTGGAGAAAAGGGAATTGAAGCCGATGATTTTATCGGATCCTTCACGAAACAATGGGAAGATGAAGTGGACTTTACGATCATTACCGGAGATAAAGATATGCTCCAACTGTTGAAGCCTTCCGTAAAGATCGCTTTCATGAAAAAAGGTTTTCACATATACGATATTTACACCGATCAGCGCTTCAGGGAAGAATATGAAATCGAACCGGATCAATTCGCAGATGTTAAGGCGTTCATGGGAGATGCAAGCGACGGCTATCCCGGAGTCAAAGGGATTGGGCCGAAGACAGCTTTGCAGCTGATCCGGAAATACGGCTCTACGGACGGAGTGCTGTCAGCGATCGATGAATTAAAACCGGCGCAAAAGAAAAAGATAGAAGAAAGCAAAAAGATGCTTCTTCTATCCAAAGAGCTTGCTGTGATTAAATGTGATATTGCACTTGATATCCCTTTGAGTGACATCGCAGTGCAGCGATACACCGCTGACCATATCCGTCTTTGCGAAGATCAGCAATTGAATCTTCTGGCGCGGCAATTGGAAAAAAATCTTTAAAAAATCATTCCGGAGGTAGTGGAACGATTTTGACAAAGCTCAGCACAGAGCGCTGGTCATGATAAGAAACTGTCTGGACTTTACTCGGGCGGTTTCTTTTTCCGTTATCGTGAAAATACAGGATCACATCCCCATCTTTGTCCTCGAAGCCGATGAGTGGCACCCAATGGTACTTAAACAGAGGCTTGGCAAACCACCGAAATGTGAAATAGCGGTCGAATTTCATCGCCAGTGGCCGTCCTGCCACAAGTTCCTGTTTCACTTCGGAAATCGAACGTGTTTTTTCAAGCTGGTAGCGACTGCCGGCAAACTTCCTGAAATTCCGAAGCAACCGCCACGTAAAAAGGCCGATTGGCGTTGTGCCGAGAAGCCTATATACGTCATTGATTTCAAGATTGTTGTTTTCATAAAACCTGAAAATTGAGGCTGCAGTGACAGGGCCGCAAGCGGAACCGCGTTTTTTTCTGTCGATGGCATTATCATATTGTGACATTCCTTCGAACGGCAGTATGACTTTCACAACACTCGCCTCCAACTTTATCCTGAACTGCTCTGATGAAAGAATCTTATTTTCTTCCATCCAATATCTGTTTCAGCGCAGCACGGAAATTCTGATACACTTCCAACTCCACATGGATGCCCGCACGGACAATTTCCCGTACAAAGCGTGGGTTGAAACCCACATAAATCGAACGAAGTCCCATCAATTTCAGGGAATTGTTCAACATCGTCAGCTCACTTGCAAGCTCTCTGTAGTCGAAAGTTTGGACGTCTTCTGACTGGACTCCTGTAAAATCGAAGATGACACATTCTGTTTCGCGGTTGTCGGCCGCATATTGTAATGCTTTCGTGCGAATCAATTCAAACCGGTCAGCTGAAACGATGCCCGCTATCGGAATTAGAATGGTCTGTGGCACGATTGACGGAATGATTGGCGCAGACATGTTTTTGATGACCATTTCGTAATATTTTACGAGGTCTTTTAATTCACTGATCTCTTTTTGGGGATCCACAATGACACCTCACTAAATTTGGTAACTTAATTATACAGTAAAAAAGAATAGACATGAGCCTATTCCGGTTGTTTTGCTAAAAATTCGGTGACCTCTTCCGGTGACTTAGCGTTTGCACTGTGAAGGTGAGCTGTTTTTTCCCCCTGCTTAAAGATCAACAGGCTCGGAATCCCCATGACTTCATAGTTTTCGGCGATTTCCGGCAGTTCATCACGATTTAAATCGAACCACTGGTATTGGCTGTATTCAGCCATAATCGGGTCGATGAACATATCCATGCGTGTGCAATCCGGACACCAGCCCGCCTGGAATTTCACGATGATCGGCTGATCGCCAGTAATTGCTGTTTGGAACTCTTCATTCGTTTTTATCGGTTTCATAAATTACCCTCCTGTTGTTTCTTCTATATTACTTCAACTTTTACAGTGTACCTTTCAAATGCTTTTTCGAAAAGAAAAGAATCTTGCGCGGCCAAATTTTTAACGATTAAATATTGCGAAAAAAAGGAAAATAACTTACACTAATGGATATAGAGAACGTTCTATTTTTTTTCGCTTAAAAATGAATGAGTATTCATTCAAAAAATTTGAGGAGGGTTTGCTAGTGGCATACCAAATAAGAAAAGCAGCAGTAATCGGATCCGGAGTCATGGGTTCAGGGATTGCAGCGCATCTTGCAAACATAGGAATTCCGGTATTATTACTGGATATAGTTCCGCGTGAAGTGACGGAAGCGGAACAGGCGAAAGGTCTGACGCTTGAAGATCATGCAGTTCGCAACCGTATCGCAACAACTTCAATCCAGAAATTATTGAAACAGAAACCGGCTCCTCTGACGGCCAAAAAGAATTTGGACCTTATCACCCCGGGGAATCTTGAAGACGATATGGAGAAACTTGCAGACGTTGATTGGATTGTGGAAGTGATAGTTGAAAATCTCGACGTAAAAAAATCTTTGTATGAAAAAGTTGATGCCGTTAGAAAACCCGGTACAATCATTTCATCGAATACTTCAGGAATCAGCATTGATGCGATGGCTGAAGGCCGTTCGGAGGATTTCAGCAAGCATTTCCTTGGGACCCATTTCTTCAACCCACCGCGCTACCTGAAACTTTTGGAAGTAATTCCTGCAGCGACAACGGCGCCGGAAATCGTAGAATTCATGACTGCTTTTGGAGAAGACGTTCTGGGCAAAGGAGTCGTTATCGCGAAAGATACACCTAATTTCATTGCGAACCGCATTGGAACTTACGGGTTATTGGTGACACTCCGTGAAATGCAGAGCCGTGGCTATTCCATCGGTGAAGTGGATTCTGTAACCGGACCTTTGATCGGACGTCCGAAATCCGCTACTTTCCGTACACTGGATGTAGTCGGCCTCGATACATTCATGCATGTGGCGAAGAACGTCTACGATAAAACTGAAGGTGAAGAACAAAAAGTTTTTGAAGCTCCTGCTTTTATGAAACAAATGGTCGAAAACGGTTGGATTGGCGCAAAATCGGGGCAAGGTTTCTTCCTGAAAAAAGACAAGGAAATTCTTGAACTCGATCCGGAAACAATGGAATACCGTCCTGCGGGCAAGTTGAGAACGCCTTCACAGGAAATGGCCAAAGCGCAAAAAGGGTTTGCGGCGAAGATGAAAACCCTGGTCTATGCAGACGACCGCACAGGAGAGTTGTTGTGGAACATCCTTGCACCAGTTCTTCGCTATTCTGCCGAATTGAATGGAGAAATCGCCGACGACATCGTCTCAATCGACAATGCTATGAAATGGGGCTTCGGCTGGAACCAGGGACCATTCGAAATTTGGGATGCAATCGGTGTTGAGAAATCCGTTGCAAAAATGAAGGAAGAAGGGCATGACGTGCCTGCCTTCGCTCAAAATCTGCTGGACAGCGGCAATGAGACGTTCTACAAAGAAGTGGACGGCGATCTTCATTTCTTTAATGGGTCAGGTTATGAAGCTGTTCCGTTAAATGAAAAAGTGATCGACTTGAAGCGCTATAAGAAAAAGCATGGCGTTATCAAATCCAATACAGGTGCAAGCCTGATAGATCTTGGGGATGGCATAGCTCTTCTTGAATTCCATTCACAATCAAATGCAATCGGCCTTGATATCATGCAAATGATCAATTTCGCGGTCGATGAAGTCGAGAAAAATTACAAAGGCCTTGTCATCGGCAACCAGGGCAAAAATTTCTGTGTTGGTGCCAACCTCGGCATGATCCTGATGGAAGCACAGGATGACAATATTTTCGAACTTGATTTCACGATCAAGACGTTCCAAAACGCGATGATGAAAATCAAATACAGTTCAAAACCTGTTGTAGCTGCACCATTTGGTATGTCGCTTGGCGGCGGAGCTGAAGTAGCTCTTCCGGCCGCGCATATACAGGCTTCAATGGAAACTTATATGGGACTTGTCGAAGCGGGTGTCGGGCTGATTCCTGGCGGTGGCGGAAACAAGGAACTTTATATGAAACACCTGAAAGGCTTGCCGAATGGCATCGATTTCGATTTGCAGAATGTCGCAAGCAAAGTATTCGAATCCATCGCGATGGCAAAAGTGTCCACTTCTGCTGAAGAAGCGCGTGAAACTAACTTCCTGAACTTTGTGGATGGTATCAGTGTCAACAGCGACCACTTGATTCATGATGCAAAACAGGCAGCATTGTCTTTATATGAGAATGGCTACAAAGCGCCGAAACGGGAAAAAGTGCCTGTAACCGGCGAACCGGGTTATGCGACCTTATTGCTTGGTGCTGAGGGGATGTTCCTTTCCGGCTATATCAGTGAATATGATCTGAAAATCGCTCAAAAATTGGCGTTTGTCCTATCAGGTGGCAAAGTTCCATACGGCACCAAAGTGGATGAGCAATATTTGCTCGACCTTGAACGCCAGGCCTTCCTGAGCTTGGTGGCTCAGCCGAAAACCCAGCAGCGCATGCAGCATATGCTTGTTAAAGGAAAACCATTACGCAATTGATCCAAAGATATTAAAGGAGGAAAAGATATGCGCGAAGCAGTAATCGTGGCCAGTGCCAGAACACCGGTCGGAAAAGCGAAAAAAGGTTCTCTTGCATCAGTGCGGCCGGATGATTTCGGCGCATTGGTTGTTAGAGAAACGTTGAACCGGGCCGGTGGATATGACGGTCCAATCGATGACTTGATTATGGGCTGTGCAATGCCCGAAGCAGAGCAGGGCATGAATATCGCCCGGAACATCGGTGCTTTGGCGGGCTTGCCGGATACAACACCGGCAGTTACAGTCAACCGCTTCTGTTCTTCAGGCCTTCAGTCGATCGCCTATGCAGCCGAACGCATCATGGTCGGCCATGCGGAAGCGATCATCGCCGGTGGTGTTGAATCGATGAGCATGGTACCGATGATGGGCAACGTTATCCGTCCGAATGCTAAGCTGGCGGAAACTGCCCCTCAGTACTATATGAGCATGGGCCACACAGCAGAGCAGGTGGCAACTCAATACGGCGTCAGCCGCGAAGACCAGGACGCTTTTTCAGTCCGTTCGCATGAAAATGCTGCAGCGGCAATTGAAAAAGGCCATTTCAAAGATGAAATCGTACCGGTAGAAGTGACAAAGCGTTATGTGGATGAAAACAATAAATACCAGGAAAAATCCTTCATGTTCGAAATGGATGAAGGCGTCCGCCATGGTACGTCGATCCAGACATTGAACAAACTGCGCGCGGCCTTCTCGGCACGCGGTTCTGTAACAGCCGGCAACTCTTCACAGACTTCCGATGGTGCAGGTGCAGTATTGGTGATGGACCGTGAAAAAGCTGAAGCATTGGGCCTCAAACCGATCGCGAAATTCCGTTCATTCGCAACAGGCGGCGTTCCACCGGAAATAATGGGCATCGGACCGATTGAAGCGATTCCAAAAGCTTTGAAACTTGCAGGCCTGACAATTGACGACATTGATGTCTGGGAACTCAACGAAGCGTTCGCTTCCCAATCTTTGGCGGTTATCAGAAAACTGAATCTTGATATCAACAAAGTCAACTTGAACGGCGGCGCAATCGCGCTTGGCCACCCACTGGGTGCAACCGGTTCTGTACTGACAATCCGCATGCTGAGTGAACTGAAGCGCCAGGGCAAACAATTCGGCGTTGTCACAATGTGTATCGGCGGAGGAATGGGCGCGGCAGGCGTCTTTGAAATGCTGTAGGTTTTTTATAGTTAGTCTATGAATGAGTCCGATGAAAATGCTCCAGGCGGACGCTTTCCGCGGGCATGGCCTCAGCCTCCTCGGCGCTTCGCTTCTGCGGGGTCTTCGTCTCATGTTATTCCCGCAGGAGTCGCCGCCTTCCGCAATTTCATCTAAAGTTCTAAATAAGATATGGAGCAAAACAGCGAAGACGCCATGGGGACCAAGCGAAGTGTTGAGATCCACTCGGGCGAAGTGAAACGAGCCCGAGTTAGCTCAGCGCGAGCCCCCAGGCAAGCGAAGCTGTTTTGCGGAATATCGGCTATCTAAAATAATTTTATTTAAAGTCATAAAAGCTTTATAAAATAGGAGGAATATAAAATGTCAGAATCAAAAACATTGATCAAAGGCGGAAGCTTCCTGATTGAAGACGCAGATCTTTCACGCGTATTTACACCGGAAGATTTCACAGAAGAGCAAAAAATGATCGCCAAATCAACTGAGGATTACGTAAACATGGACGTAATGCCGGTTGTTGAAAACCTCGAAAACCACGAGTTCGAACATTCCGTACGCCTATTGAAAAAAGCAGGTGAATTGGGTCTTTTGGGTGCAGATGTACCTGAGCAATACGGCGGTTTGGGTCTGGACAAAATTGCTTCAGCTTTGATTGCTGAAAAAATGTCCAAAGCCGGCGGTTTCTCAATCACTCACGGTGCCCACGTTGGTATCGGATCATTGCCGATCGTCCTTTTCGGCAACGAAGATCAAAAACAGCAATACTTGCCACGCCTTGCAACTGGTGAAATGATCGCAGCTTATGCACTGACTGAGCCTAGTTCGGGATCTGATGCATTGGGAGCGAAAACGACTGCCAAGTTGAACGAAGCAGGCACACACTACGTATTGAACGGTGAAAAACAATGGATCACAAACGCTGGGTTTGCGGATGTATTCGTAGTTTACGCGAAAATTGATGGCGAGCATTTCTCTGCCTTTATCGTAGAGCGCGAATTTACTGGCGTTTCCGTCGGGCCTGAAGAGAAGAAGATGGGGATTAAATCGTCTTCAACGCGCACATTGATCCTTGAAGATGCAGAAGTGCCTGTTGAAAACCTGTTGGGTGAAGCAGGACGCGGGCACATCATTGCCTTCAACATCCTGAACATCGGCCGCTACAAATTGGGAGTAGGCACTATCGGAGCTTCAAAACGCGCAATGGAAATCACGATTCCTTACACAAATCAGCGCCAGCAGTTCAAGACGCCGATTTCCTCTTTCAACTTGACGCGTGAGAAGCTTTCTACAATGGCATCTCATCTGTACGCTCTGGAAAGTTCGGTTTACCGCACAGTTGGTCTGTTTGAAGATCGCATGAGCGGATTCTCAGACGAAGAGCATGCAAACGGCAAATTGGTGGCTGATTCGATCGCTGAATTCGCTGTGGAATGTTCGATGAACAAATTCTTCGGAACGGAAACATTGGATTATATCGTTGACGAAGGCGTTCAGTTGCACGGTGGCTACGGCTTCATGCAGGAATATGAAATCGAGCGCATCTACCGCGACTCACGCATCAACCGTATTTTCGAAGGAACAAACGAAATCAATCGTTTGCTTGTACCGGGTACATTATTGCGTAAAGCAATGAAAGGCGAATTGCCGCTATTGCAGCATGCCCAGAAACTGCAGGAAGAATTGTTGATGATGATGCCGGAAGAAGTTGGCACTGAAGCTTTGGCTCAGGAAAAATACCTTGTGAATAATGCGAAGAAAATCGCACTTCTTGCGACTGGTCTGGCTGCCCAAACTTACGGGAAGAAATTGGAGCAGGAACAGGAAGTACTTGTGAACATCGCAGATATCGTCAGCAATGTATTTGCCATGGAATCTGCAGTTCTCCGCACAGAAAAAGCGATTGCTGCTTCAGGTGAAGAAAAATCGAAGCAAAAACTTCTTTACACACAAATTTATTGCCAGGAAGCATTCGACAAAATCGAAAAAGATGCGAAAGAAACATTGATCGCTGCAGTTGATGGCGATAACCAGCGCATGATGCTTTCAGCACTGCGCAAACTGACACGTTCAACTCCATATAACGTCATCGCGAAAAAACGCGAAGCCGCTGTGAAGCTGATTGATGTTGAAAAATATGTAGTTTAATAATATATCTGGAGCGCCGCCATTTTTTGGGCGGCGCTTTTTTATTCGTCCGTATGCATTGCCTTTGCTAGAATGGGAAAGAGGAGGTTATATTTATGATGAATTTTTATTGGTACCCGAAATGCAGTACTTGCCAAAAAGCAAAAAAGTGGTTGAACGCGAATGAGGTGGAATTCAAAGAAATACATATTGTCGATAACCCGCCGGCAAAGGATGAGTTGAAGGCAATGGTGAATGCAAGCGGAATCGATTTGAAGAAGTTTTTCAATACAAGCGGGCAGCGATACCGCGAACTTCAGTTAAAGGATAAGCTCGCTGAAATGTCCGAAGATGAAAAGCTGGAACTGCTCTCTTCGAACGGCATGCTGATCAAGCGTCCACTTGCCTGGGATGGTGCGGAGGCGACTGTTGGGTTCAAGGAAGAGACGTATAAAAATACCTGGTCTTAGAGAATGTGGAATCTTGTAATTAAGCTGTTGTTATGTCAAACTGAAATGGAAGCAACTACATATTTGGAGGCGTTTGGATGAGCACACCACAAGAACTTCGTTATTCAAAAGAACATGAATGGGTCAAGGTAGAAGACGGAAAAGCGCGTATCGGAATCACACATTTTGCGCAGGATGAACTTGGAGATATCGTTTTCGTCGAGTTGCCGCAGGTCGGTGACGAATTGAAGAAGAATGAGCCTTTCGGAAGTGTTGAATCCGTCAAAACAGTATCGGAACTTTACGCGCCAGTCAGCGGAAAAGTGATTGAAGTCAATACTGAACTTGAAGACAGCCCTGAATTTGTCAATGAATCTCCATACGAGAAGGCTTGGATGGTCATCATCGAAGAACCTTCAAAAGATGAAATGGAAGATTTGATGGATGCTGACCAATATAAAGAAATGACAAATGAGTAAGTCCGACCAAGCGCCTGTTTATGGCGCTTTTTTTTTATGTTTATTGCAGCGGCAGTTATTTACGGTTACAGAGCTGTGCTGAGGAAATCATATTTATTGATTAGATTGAACAGGATATATAAAATAGAGGGACACTGGCATGCTTTCTATTCCAATTATTCAGTGAGGTGTTGGATTATGGACAAAGTGATTGTAGTGGAAGGGATATCGGATAAGACCAGGATTACGCCGCTCATTGCAGAATCCGTGACGATTCTCTGTACAAATGGTACAGTGAGTGCAACGAGGCTCGAAGAATTGCTGCTGCCTTATGAAGGCCAGGATATCATCATTTTAGTGGATGCAGACAAGTCAGGTGAAAAGCTCAGGAAGCTGGTAAAACGAGAGTTTCCTGAAGCGCGGCATTTTTATATTGACCGTGGTTACAAAGAAGTGGCAACTACACCTTTGCGCATTCTGACCGATGTTCTTATAACAGCAAATGTCCGAGTCAATAACCTATTAGCCGAAGGATGACGACACATGAATGAATGGAACCATAAAGAATGGTCAAAAGCCAAGAATACGAATACGCTGGCGGCTTATTATCTCTACACACCGATGTGCGGGACCTGCCAGCTGGCTTCGAAAATGCTCGAAGTTATCGTTGCAGCCATGCCGGAATTGCCGATCGGCAAAGCGAACTTGAATTACGTGCAGGAAATCGCATCTTTATATGAAGTTGAGAGTGTGCCATGCCTGCTTATTACGGAAAACGGCAAGCTGAAAGAGAAAATTTACGCTTTCCACTCTGTTCCTTATCTTTATGAAAAATTGCAAACTGTTGACGGATAAAACAAGCCGTGGTAAATTAATATCCTGCATTACAAACTTAATAACGTAACTCTTATAAAGAGTGGTGGAGGGAAGTGCCCTTTGAAGCCCGGCAACCGTCATGAAAATGAAATGGTGCCAAGTCACACAAAGTGAAAGCTTTGGAAGATGAGAGAACGGTGAACGTATATTTATTTACGCTGCCCTTCTGCTCATTTATGAGCAGAAGGGTTTTTTATTTTGGTATAGGAGAGTGTTTCAATGATTGAGTTAAAGCAATTGACGAAGATTTTCGATGGGGGAAAAACCGCATTGACAGCAGTGGATGATGTGAATCTGTCGATTGCTGACGGAGAAATTTTCGGCATCATCGGTTACAGCGGCGCAGGTAAAAGTACGCTGATCCGTATACTGAATGGGTTGGAAAAACCGACATCCGGGACAGTGGACATCAATGGACAAAAGATTACGGATATCAAAGGCGCCAAGTTACGCAAAGCACGCCAGAAAGTAAGTATGATTTTCCAGCATTTCAACCTTCTTTGGTCCCGTACAGTGCAGGAGAATATTGAATTTCCGCTTGAAATTGCGGGAGTTCCCAAAGCCAGGAGAGAAGCGAAAGTAAAAGAGTTGGTCGAATTGGTAGGATTGGCCGGACGGGAGCAAGCATATCCATCTCAACTGTCAGGTGGACAAAAGCAGAGGGTCGGCATTGCCCGGGCTTTGGCAAACGATCCCGAAGTTTTGCTTTGCGATGAAGCCACCTCGGCACTTGATCCGGAAACAACTGACGCTATATTGGATTTGCTGGTCGATATCAATAAGCGCCTCGGACTAACGATTGTGCTGATTACACATGAAATGCATGTAATCCGGAAAATCTGCCACCGGGTGGCAGTAATGCAAGGCGGTAAAGTGGTGGAACTGGGAGATGTCCTTGAAATTTTCCAGACACCGAAACAGGAAATCACCAAGCGCTTTGTTGCACAAGTTACCGAGTCGGAAGACTCAAGCGAAACCATCAAACATCTTCGGGAATTGTATCCTTCAGGAGAACTGGTGAAGCTCATTTTTGTTGGGGAACAGGCGGAGCAGCCGATACTGACTGCACTGATCCGGCAGCATCCAGTGGAAGTGAATATCGTCCAAGGGAAAATATCCCATACCCAGCGGGGGGCTTATGGAACACTGATCCTGCAATTAAAGGGCACGGATGCCGAAATCCGCCAGGCGCTCCAATTTCTCGATCAGGAAAACGTACAGGCGGAGGTGATGGCAAATGATTGAGTCATTATTTCCGAATGTCGAGTGGGATAAAATGTGGGAGGCAACATTGGAAACCTTGTATATGACAGCGATGTCGACTCTTTTCACATTCGTGATTGGCCTAGTACTCGGCATCATTTTATTTTTGACAGCGCCAAAGCAATTATGGGCCAATAAAATCGTCAATTGGCTCACAGGGGTCTTCGTCAATGTTTTCCGCTCCATTCCTTTTATCATTTTGATCATTCTATTGATTCCTTTTACAAGCTTTCTGATTGGTACAATCCGTGGACCGAACGCTGCATTGCCGGCGCTGATTATTGGAGCGGCACCATTTTATGCACGGCTGGTCCTGATCGCTTTCCAGGAAATTGATAAAGGTGTCGTCGAGGCAGCACGGTCGATGGGCGCAACTACGTGGACCATCATCCGGAAGGTGTTATTGCCGGAATCGAAGCCCGCACTGATTTCGGGCATCACAGTTACCTCCATTGCATTGGTCGGCTATACTGCGATGGCCGGTGTCATCGGAGCAGGCGGATTGGGAACTCTCGCATTCCTGGATGGTTTCCAGCGCAGCCGCCCGGATGTTGTATTAATGGCCACCATATTAATCTTGATCATCGTATTCATCATTCAATTTATCGGGGATGCATGGACAAGAAGAGCAGACAAACGTTGATGACGGAAATTCCGTTGACATAAAAAATTAACTACAGAGAAAAGGGAGAGTACAGATCATGAAAAAACTATTAACAGGCACTTTATTGGCAACATTGGCATTGGCAGGTTGCGGCAGCGACGGCGAAGAAACCGGCAACGGAGGATCTTCTGAAGGGGAAACAAGCACATTGAAAGTGGGTGCTTCGAACGTACCGCATGCTGAGATTTTGGAACAGGTTCAGCCGATTTTGGAAGAGCAGGGAATCGAATTGGAAATCGAAACGTATCAGGATTATATTTTCCCGAACCAGGACCTTGAGTCTGGCGAAATCGATGCCAACTATTTTCAGCATATTCCATACTTTGAATCACAGATGGAAGAGCATGGCTATGATTTTGCCAATGCTGGCGGTATCCACATTGAGCCAATCGGAGTTTACTCCCAGGAATATGATTCTTTAGAGGAGCTTCCAGAAGGGGCCACAATTCTAATGAGCAGTTCCGTTGCGGACCACGGACGTATTTTGTCCATGCTGGAAGCGCAAGGGTTGATCACTTTGGCTGAAGACATCGATAAAACGAAAGCAGAAGTAAGTGACATTACCGAAAACCCGAAAGACCTGCAATTCGAAACAGATTACGAAGCGTCTTTATTGGTGCAAATGTACGAGCAGGGTGAAGGAGATGCGGTATTAATCAACTCCAACTATGCAATCGATGCAGGCATCAGCCCGCAGGAAGATTCAATTGCTCTTGAAGAATCGGATTCACCGTATGTAAACATTATTGCTGTCCGTGCGGGTGATGAAGATAATGAAGAAGTTCAAGCATTGGTAGACGCGCTTAAATCCGAAGAGATTCAGGACTTCATCCTGGAAGAGTGGGGCGGTTCAGTAGTACCGGTTGAATAATTTTTAAAAAATTTCATCAAACATTACGCTTTAGACGGACGCTTTCCGCGGGGAGCGGCCTAAGCCTCCTCAGTCGCGTTGCTCCCTGCGGGGTCTCAGGACTCGCTCTGGTTCCCGCAGGAGTCGCCGTCTGACGCTTCATTCTGGTTCAATATAGAGTTAGAATTGATTCTCTTTTTATAGAAGACAATCTTAGATATGGAGCAAAACGGCGAAGACGCCATGGGGACCAAGCGAAGTGTTGAGATCCACTCGGACGAAGTGCAACGAGGCCGAGTTAGCTCAGCGCGAGCCAAGAGTTGGCCGTAGCCTGCAAGGCCGGCTCTTTCCGACGAAGCTAGCGCAGCGATGCAGGAGCAGCCTTAAAATCGTGCTCCTGCAGTGCTGCGCACTTCGTCGCAAAGACAGTATCCGTGCAGGACACGTCTACTGTCTTCGAAGCTGTTTTGCGGAATATCGTTTTAAAAAACTTTTATCTTTTTATAATCATCAAAAAGCATCCCCCGGGATGCTTTTTTGATTTGCCTATCCTGCTATGAGAGAAAGGAAATTCTATATTTCCATTAAAAAACAATAGAGATAGACTATTGCAAAATAATGAAATTTTAATATTCCGTGTATTTTCGAAATGCTTATCTTATGTCATTTTATATGGTAGTTTAATAACTATCACAAAAACAAATGTACACACAAGGAGGACATGAAATGAAGTTTAAATTTGGTTTATTGCCAAGGATTGTGCTGGCGATTGTATTGGGAGTTATTATCGGATCTTTTGCACCGGAAAACCTGGTGAGAGTGTTTGCAACCTTCACTTCAATCTTCGGTAACTTTCTGAACTTTGTTGTACCGTTGATCATTCTCGGATTTATTGCTCCGGGGATTGCGAAACTGGGCAAAGGTTCAGGCAAACTTCTTGGAATTTCTACACTTGTGGCATATGGCTCAACCGTCGTTGCTGGCGTTTTTGCATTCTTTGCAGCGATTATTGTTCTCCCGGGGTTTATGGACGGGCGTGAACTCACAAGCCTCGATGATCCGGAACACGCATTGGCCGAAACTTTTATAAGTCTTGAAATGACTCCCCTGTTTGGCGTAATGGCGGCCTTGATTCTGGCATTCCTATTGGGGATTGGCATGGCCGCGACAGGCAGCAAGACAATGATTTCCTTTTTCGAAGAATTCCAGACTATAATCGAGAAAACAATTTCTGCCATCATAATCCCGCTTTTGCCGTTTTATATTTTTGGTATTTTTGCCAATATGGCTTTCGGGGGCGCAGTAATGGAGATCCTTTCATTATTCGGTATCGTATTCGTGCTCATCATCATCCTTCACTGGTTGATGCTGCTGCTGCAATACACAACAGCCGGCGCTCTGGTCCAACGGAATCCACTGCGTATGATGAAAATAATGCTGCCGGCTTATTTCACAGCACTCGGCACTCAGTCTTCGGCTGCGACCATCCCGGTGACTCTCCGCCAGGCACGCAAAACAGGGGCAGATGAAAGAATCGCTGATTTCTCGGTGCCGCTTTTTGCCACTATTCATCTTTCGGGAAGTACCATTACACTTGTGTCCTGTGCAATTGGGGTCGTATTCCTTACTGGGCAGACACCTGAATTCAGTTCGTTCTTTCCTTTCATCCTGATGCTGGGCGTTACGATGATTGCTGCTCCGGGAGTTCCGGGAGGCGCCGTCATGGCAGCAATCGGTTTGCTGCAGAGCATGCTTGGTTTTGACGAAACAATGGTTGCTTTGATGATTGCACTTTATATGGCGCAGGACAGCTTTGGTACGGCTGCGAACGTTACAGGCGATGGTGCTTTGACAAACATTGTGGACCGATTTACAAACGGGCGGAAAGTTTAGAATAATGTTTGAATTCCGGCTATGGCGCATCCTCTATACTCCTCATTAATGCTATGGTAATATATCGTTGTATTGTAAGATGAGGAGGAAAGACCATGAAAAAATTAGTAATTATCGGTTTGTCATCACTATTCTTTTTAAGCGCTTGCGGATCAGATGAAGCGAAAGAAACAACGGATCCAGCAAACGGCGGGGAAGCTTCGACAGATAATACGGAAGTGAAAAAAGAACTGATGAGATTTTATATGGAAGTGCCGAACACGATCAATGAAACGGATGGCGAGTTAAATGCATTTGAACAGCAACTGGAAGAAGGCACTCTTCCGGAAGGTGAAGAATTGACGGCTTTGAAAGAAGCGGCAGCTGTTTCAGCTGAAGAAACTTCCCAGGCAGTTGGAACAATCGAGATTCCTGGAGCATTGGAAGAGGAGACGGAAGAGTTACAATCCGCACTTGCCATGATTTCAGAATCCTATGATTTGAAAGTGGCCGCCCTTTCTGAAGAAGAAACATCATTTGATGCGGCAAGCGAAAAATTTGCTGAAGCGGATAGCGTATTTAACACAATTTTGGAAGAATATGAACTGATTCCTTCCAGTATACAAAATGAAGTAAAATAATAATTCCCCGAGCCCAGCATGCAGATGCCGGGCTTTTTCTTATATTTTCCAGTAAATAAGACAATAGGTCCATTTTCAGATAAATTAGCTTTAAAGAAGTTTACTGTCCGAATCATCGGGTATAATTGGAAATGTAAGAAAATTTGAAAGGAATGGTTTATTATCGATTCGAACGGTATCGAGCATACTGAGAAGATGGAACAGGCATTCAGAACTGCACATGGATATGGCATCAACGAGTATCAAAATGACACAGACAAGATTATTGAAGTGGAACAGCGCAGAGAACAGGATTATCAAAAGAGCCAAAAGATCGTGTCTCATTTAGAACGTCAAGTACACCGTGATATATAAATAGAATGAATTGGCAGTAAGCCGGTGCGATTGTGCACCGGCTTTTTTTAATGAAATCAATTCTCAATTATATCCCTTTTATTGAAAATGAGAATACGGATTTCATTACCAGCAAACTAAGATATCATTTGACGAAATCCAGAGTTTTGGATTGTTTTGAACAGCAGAACCGCAATAGTTTAATGATTTGCCAGAGCAGTCGTAATCGGTTAAGATTAGAATGATACTAATTTAGAATGGGTATCCATTCATCATTAACTATATGGAGGTATTTACATGTCAACTTTGGTCATCCAGGATTTACACGTTGAAATCGAAGGTAAAGAGATTTTAAGAGGTGTAAACTTAACTATTAATACAAGTGAGATTCATGCAATCATGGGTCCGAACGGAACAGGGAAATCGACTTTGGCTTCTGCCATCATGGGGCACCCGAAATATGAAGTAACTTCAGGATCAATCACATTGGACGGAGAAGACGTCCTTGCAATGGAAGTTGATGAACGTGCACGCGCAGGGCTATTCCTTGCAATGCAATATCCGAGTGAAATTTCAGGGGTTACAAATGCTGACTTCATGCGTTCCGCGATGAATGCACGCCGCGAAGAAGGGGACGAAATTTCTTTGATGAAATTCATCCGCGAACTCGACAGCAAAATGGAAACTCTTGACATGGATCAGGATATGGCACAGCGCTATTTAAATGAAGGATTCTCAGGCGGGGAAAAGAAACGCAATGAAATTCTTCAGATGATGATGATCAAACCGACAATCGCAGTATTGGATGAAATTGACTCCGGACTGGATATCGACGCTTTGAAAGTTGTTTCTGACGGCATCAACCAGATGAAAGGCGAAGGTTTCGGCTGCCTGATCATTACTCACTATCAGCGTCTGTTGAACTACATCACTCCGGACCATGTACATGTTATGATGCAGGGCCGCGTTGTGAAATCAGGCGGAGCAGAACTTGCGCATAAATTGGAAGCAGAAGGCTATGACTGGATCAAGCAGGAACTTGGAATTGAAGACGAGACTGTAGGACAAGCATAATTGAAGGGAGAGACTGGCATGACGGTTGGAACAAATTTAAAAATGACCGAGCAAGAGCTGCGCTCCTTTTCAGAGATGAATGGTGAACCTTCATGGTTTACCGAGCTGCGCCTTCGCTCGTTTGCAGAAGCGGAAACATTGCCGCTTCCAAAACCTGACAAAACGAAAATACTGAGCTGGAATTTTACGGACTATCCGGTTCATACAGTAAAAAGCACGACATTCGGATCTATTGAGGATCTTACGGAAGACATCAGAACGATTGTCGACCTTGACCAAAAAAATCTTTATATCCAACACAATAATACGCCGGCATTCTCCCGTATTTCAGAAGACCTGGCTGCAAAAGGTGTCATTTTAACTGACATTTTCACAGCACTTCGTGAGCACGGCGATCTGGTGAAAAAATATTTCATGACGAACGGTGTAAAGGCCGATGAGCATAAATTGACTGCTTTGAACGCTGCATTGATGAACGGCGGAGCTTTCCTTTATGTTCCGAAAAATGTGGAAGTCGAAGAACCGGTACAAGTCGTTTTCTATCATGACGATGCGGACGCTTCATTGTTCAACCATGTCATCGTAGTGGCGGACACAAGCAGTAAAGTGACTTATGTGGAGAACTACTTCTCGACTGTAGAAAAATCGAATGGTTTGGCGAATATTGTTTCTGAAGTGTTTGCAGAAGACAATGCCCAGATCACTTACGGTGCAGTGGACGTTCTTGCTGAAGGATTTACAACATACGTCAATCGCCGCGGTATTGCCGCGCGGGACGCAAAAATCGAATGGGCGCTTGGCATGATGAACGACAGCGATACGATTTCCGAAAACGTTACGCATCTGGTAGGCGATAACTCCATCGGCGATACGAAAACTGTGGTAGTCGGACGGGGCAGCCAGAAACAGAACTTCACCACAAAAGTTGTTCATTGGGGCAAGAACTCCGATGGCCAAATCCTGAAGCACGGTGTGATGAAGGATTCTGCATCTTCCATTTTCAACGGCATCGGCAAAATCGAACATGGTGCCACGAAGTCAAATGCAGAACAGGAATCGCGGGTGTTGATGCTCAGCCCTAAGGCACGCGGCGACGCAAATCCGATCCTGTTGATCGATGAAGACGATGTAACAGCAGGCCACGCAGCATCCGTCGGCCGAGTAGATCCTCTTCAATTGTATTATTTGATGAGCCGAGGAATTACAAAACAAGAAGCAGAACGTCTTGTTATTCACGGTTTCCTGGCACCGGTTGTAAACGTGTTGCCAATCGAAGGCGTTAAAAAGCAATTGACGGAGGTTATTGAAAGGAAAGTCCGCTAATGATCAACCAAGAGATAAAAAGCTATTTTCCTATACTGAACCAGGAGATCAATGGCAATCCGTTGGTTTACCTGGACAGCGCAGCCACCTCACAAAAACCGGTGCAAGTAATTGAAGCACTGGAGAATTATTATAAATTCGATAATTCCAATGTACACAGGGGCGTGCATACGCTCGGCAACCGCGCAACGGAAAAATACGAAGGTGCCCGAGAAAAAGTGCAGAAGTTCATCAATGCCGAATCCGCTGAGGAGATCATTTTCCTCCGCGGAACGACAACAGCCATCAATTTGGTCGCGCAAAGCTACGGCCGGGCTAATGTGGGTGAAGGCGATGAGATTGTCATCACTTACATGGAGCATCATTCGAATATCATTCCATGGCAGCAATTGGCGAAAGAGCGTGGAGCGATCCTGAAATACATCGAACTGGAAGAAGATGGAACGATTTCATTGGAACAGGTTCAGGCCGCAGTTACAGAGCGGACGAAAATCGTTTCGATGGTCTATGTTTCTAACGTTCTCGGCACGATGAACCCGGTTAAGGAAGTTGCCCGTATCGCCCATGAAAATGGTGCGGTTATGGTCATGGACGGTGCACAGGCTGCACCCCACCTGAAAATCGATGTCCAGCAATTGGACTGCGACTTCTTCGCGTTTTCCGGCCACAAAATGGTCGGCCCGACTGGAATCGGCGCATTATATGGAAAGAAAGCCTTATTGAACGAAATGGAGCCGGTTGAATTCGGCGGCGAAATGATTGATTTTGTCGGCCTATACGATTCAACGTGGAAAGAACTTCCGTGGAAGTTTGAAGGCGGAACTCCTATAATTGCCGGAGCCGTAGGGATGGGGGCTGCAATCGATTTTTTGAATGAAATCGGATTGAACGAAATAGAAAAGCACGAACATGAAATGGCCAAAATTGCCATGGAAAAAATGGGCGGAATCGAGGGCCTCGAAATCTACGGGCCGAAAGATCCGGCCAAAAGGGCCGGCATTGTGACGTTCAACCTGAACGACGTCCACCCGCACGATGTGGCAACGGTTTTGGATATGAGCGGCATTGCTGTTCGCGCAGGGCATCATTGCGCACAGCCATTGATGAAGTGGCTTGAAGTATCGTCTACAGCCCGGGCCAGCTTCTATCTCTACAACGGCGAATCGGATATCGACCGCCTTGTAGAAGGATTACGATCTGCAAAGGAGTATTTCAACGATGTCTTTTAAAAACTTAGATCAATTGTATCGGTCCGTAATTATGGACCATTATAAAACGCCAAGGAACAAAGGTACCATCGAAAACGACAGCATCAATATCGAAATGAACAATCCGACATGCGGAGACCGCATCCATCTGACCTTGCAGGTCGAAGACGGCATCGTGAAAGATGCGAAATTTGATGGCGAAGGCTGTTCGATTTCAATGGCATCTGCTTCAATGATGACGCAGGCTGTCAAAGGAAAAGATGTGGAAACGGCTTTGGGGTTGTCCAAAACTTTTTCTGACATGATGCTCGGCAAAGATTATGATGATTCTGAGGACTTGGGCGACATCGAAGCGCTGCAGGGGGTTTCACAATTCCCGGCACGGATCAAATGCGCGACACTAGCCTGGAAAGCCATGGAAAAAGGTGTGCACGAGCAAGAAAAATCGTAACACAAGAACGGAGGAACGACGATGGCGAAAAAAATGCCTGAAATGGATGATTATAAATATGGGTTCCATGACAAAGACGTCTCGATTTTCCGCTCAAAACGCGGATTGACGGAAGACATTGTCAGAGAAATTTCGAAAATCAAGAGTGAACCTGAGTGGATGCTTGAAACGCGGTTAAAAGCACTTGAAGTATTTTATTCAATGCCAATGCCGCAATGGGGCGGAGATCTGGCCCCGTTAGACTTTGACGAAATCACGTATTACGTCAAACCTTCAGAAGCGAGCCAGACTTCATGGGACGAAGTACCGGAAGAAATCAAACGGACGTTTGATAAACTTGGTATCCCTGAAGCAGAACAAAAATACCTGGCAGGTGTGTCTGCGCAGTACGAATCAGAAGTTGTTTATCACAACATGAAAGTCGAACTCGAAGACATGGGTATCATCTTTAAAGATACAGATGCAGCACTGCGTGAGAACGAAGACCTGTTCCGGGAATATTTCCAGACAGTGATTCCAACAGCTGACAACAAATTCTCTGCACTCAACACTGCAGTATGGTCAGGCGGTTCTTTCATCTATGTTCCACCTGGCATTAAAGTTGAGGCTCCGCTGCAAGCCTATTTCCGTATCAACTCGGAAAACATGGGGCAGTTCGAACGTACACTGATCATTGTAGATGAAGGCGCAAGTGTCCATTACGTCGAAGGCTGTACAGCTCCAGTTTATACGACGAATTCCCTGCATTCTGCAGTAGTTGAAATCATCGTCAAAAAAGACGGTTATTGCCGCTATACCACAATCCAAAACTGGGCGAACAACGTTTATAACCTTGTTACCAAACGTGCTTTCGTTGATGCCAATGGCACAATGGAATGGATTGACGGCAATATCGGATCCAAGCTGACGATGAAATATCCTGCAGTTTATCTTCGCGGTGAAGGCGCGCGTGGCATGACGTTGTCGATTGCCATCGCAGGCAAAGGCCAGCACCAGGATGCCGGTGCAAAAATGATCCACATGGCACCGAATACTTCATCTTCCATCGTTTCGAAGTCAATTTCGAAACAGGGCGGTAAAGTTTCATATCGTGGGATCGTCCGTTTCGGCCGCAAAGCTGACGGCGCACGTTCAAATATTGAATGCGATACGCTGATCATGGACAACCTGTCCACATCGGACACGATTCCATACAATGAAATCCTGAACGACAATGTATCTTTGGAACACGAAGCGAAAGTTTCGAAAGTTTCAGAAGAGCAGTTGTTCTACTTGATGAGCCGTGGCGTTTCTGAACAGGAAGCGACTGAAATGATCGTTATGGGCTTTATCGAACCATTTACAAAAGAACTTCCGATGGAATATGCGGTGGAAATGAACCGTTTGATCAAATTTGAAATGGAAGGTTCAATCGGTTAATCGATTGGCTTATCCTAAAGCCCCCATTGCTGAAAATGCAATGGGGGCTTTTTTCGTCTTCTTTTGCCTTATTTCCAGAATAAGACGTTCTATATTTTCTGTGCTATCATTGAAGCAGCAAGCATTTCGGAGGTGACACGATGATTTATGCCGGACTTACTGGCTGGGGAGATCATCCGGATGTTTACAGTCCGGGCTCAAGGCAAAAAGACAGACTGACCGATTATACAGGACATTTTCCGATAGTCGAGTTGGATTCTTCTTTTTATGCAGTTCAGCCGGAACGGAATATTCGAAAATGGATTGATGAAACGCCTGACTCTTTTCAATTTATCGTCAAAGCCTATCAGGGAATGACAGGGCACCAGCGTGGTGAAAACCCGTTTGATTCTGAAGAAGAGATGTATGAGGCCTATATAAAGTCCATCAGGCCCCTTAAAGAGGCGGGCAAACTTGCAATGGTGCTGCTGCAGTTTCCGCCATGGTTTGACTGTGTGAAAGAGAATGTGGAGGAAATCAGGAGGATAACCGCAAAGCTGAGCGAGTTTGATTTGGCTGTCGAGTTTCGGCACCAGTCCTGGTATGCTGATGGACTGCGCGAAAAAACTTTTGAATTTCTGAAAGAAAACAAACTGATCCACTCAGTCTGCGATGAACCGCAGGCGGGGGAAGGCTCCATCCCGTTGGTTCCAGTTTCCACGCGTACCGACAAAGTGTTATTCCGGCTGCACGGCCGCAACGTCCATGGATGGCTTAATACAGGAAATGCCAAGAAGTGGAGGGAAGTCCGCTACTTATACGATTATAACGAAGATGAATTAACGGAAATCAGCCTTGCAGTTAAAGAACTTGAGAAAACGACTGATAATGTTTATATCATTTTCAATAACAATTCCGGAGGGCACGCGGCGGGAGATGCAAAACAATTCCAGCGGATGAACAATTTGGTATTCGAAGATCTTGCGCCAAAACAGCTGGATCTTTTTGAAGGGGAATTTTAACGAAAGGTCATAAAGAGGTGATGTAAAATGGCTGAAACCATTCATATTTATCATACAAATGATCTGCACAGCCATTTTGCCAATTGGCCGAGCGTCCATGCTTTTTTGGCTGAAAGAAAACGCTGGCACCAAGAAATGGGCGATTTCTGCCTCATTCTCGACATTGGCGACCACGTGGACCGTTCACATCCATTTACGGAAGGGACGGCAGGAAAAGGAAACGTGCAGATGCTTAACGATGCATCCTATGATGCGGTGACAATCGGTAATAATGAAGGAATTACATTGTCCAAAAAAGAATTGGATGAGTTATATACTGATGCTGACTTTGATGTGATCCTCTCCAATCTTCTGTCTGAAAACGGACAGCGACCGGAGTGGGCGAAACCCTATAAAATCTTTATCACAGCCGAAGGGAAGCGGATTGGCCTGGTGGGAGCCACTGCCGAATTCACTCCTTTTTACGAAAGGCTTGGCTGGAAAGTGACCGCAGCAAGGGATTCCATCCTGCAGTCGGTCGAAGAGATAAAAGAGCAGACAGATTTTATCGTTTGCCTGTCCCATCTGGGAATAAGAGAAGATGAAATTCTTGCTGAATCCTGTCCCGAAATTGATCTGATCTTAGGAGCGCATACCCATCATATTTTTCACGAGGGAAAAATAATCGGCAACGTATTGCTCGGCGCTGCCGGAAAGTTCGGTGCGTATCTTGGACATGTCATCATAGAAGACGACTTAATCAAGAAAAAAGCCTACTTGATTGAAACTGAAATGCTCGAGAATCCTGACGAAGGATATGACAGGGATTTGAGGATACAGGGAAAAACATTGCTTCGCGAAGCGGTGTTCCATAACGAGGAAGCCATGAAAGCGGAATGGTTCAAGGAATCACAAATGGCTCAATTGTTCGGCAAAGCGATGATTGAATTCTCAGGTGCCGATTGCGCATTATTTAATGCGGGCCTCTTTATGGAAGATATGCCTTCCGGTGAAATCACCCGCTATGATTTTCATCAGATGCTGCCGCACCCCATCAATCCCTGCATGATCGAATTGACCGGAGCGGAGCTGAAGGAAATTTATCTGCAGTCGATGAATTCCGACTGGCCGCAACTGGAACTGAAAGGTCTTGGTTTCCGAGGAACCGTTTTCGGCAAGATGATCCGCACCGGCATGGATATGGAAAACCATAAACTGTTCATAAGTGGGAAGTTGGCTGAAAGTGACGAAGTATACAAGCTCATCACACTTGATATGTTTACGTTCGGTTATTTTTTCCCGGAGTTCAAGCGATCACCGAAAACATATTTTATGCCTGAATTTATCCGGGATGTATTCAGCGGCTATTTTTCTCGCAACACGGTTAAATGAGGCAGCACCTCATTTTAAAAATGAACTTGATTTCCAAACAATTTTAGGATATGCTAACAAATGAATTATATATCGATGGGTAGAGGCTGCAAAACCGATCAGTAAAATGTGTGAGCGTGACAGCGATGAGCATATTTGAAAGGCGGTTTTGCCGAAGTCCATTTTCTGTTGTCACCGGAAAGTGGGGCTGGGGGCATCCTGAACAAGGATGTCACTGTCATTTATGCTTGCATAAATGGAGGGCTACAGGGTTGTTTGATGTTTTACCGCACAGACGAATTGTAGAAAGCCGACTTGTCCATTTGGATTGAGTCGGCTTTTTTTCTCCATACTATTCCATCAAAAAATAGGAGGAAACTATTCATGGAAAACACAATTTTTTCAATCCTGCCGCCGATTATTGCAATCGTTATGGTCTTACTGACCCGGCGCGTCCTGTTATCGCTGGGTGTAGGCATTCTTTCTGCCGCCCTGATTCTGACGTCATTTGCACCAGTTGGTACGCTGCGTGAATTATTCACGTCATTTCAGGTGATTTTCTGGGATGAGGGTTTTAACGCATATAACGTCTTCATTCTATTATTCCTTTTGTTATTGGGTATCATCACCGCTTTCGTAAGTTTATCGGGAGGAAGCCACGCTTTTGCGCAATGGGCTTCTGTCCGCGTTAAATCCCGTCGAGGTGCAAAAGTTACCACAGTACTGTTGGGTGTCCTCATTTTCATCGATGATTACTTCAATGCCCTTGCAGTTGGACAGGTTGCCCGTCCGATTACGGACCGTTATAAGATATCACGGGCTAAACTGGCTTATTTCATCGATTCCACTGCTGCACCTGTCTGTGTGGTTTCTCCGGTTTCGAGTTGGGGAGCGGCCATCATCGGTATCATCGCCGGCATCCTGGCTACACAGACTTTCATCGAGTATTCCGCTTTGGAAGCGTTTCTATGGATGGCTCCGATGAATTTCTACGTGATTGCGGCACTTGCCATCGTTTTCTTTGTGGCATACCGTGATGTGGATTTTGGAGAAATGAAAAAACATGAAATCAATGCAATTGAAAAAGGACAGCTTTACGACCCGGAAAAAACCATTCCCGGTGAAATGAAAGAAGATTTCCCGGCCCATTCACATGGCCGAGTGCTTGATTTGCTGTTGCCGATCCTCCTGTTAATTGTTGGAACAGTAGTAGCAATGTTGTGGACAGGCTATCAAAATGCCGGCCAACAGCTTGATGTTTGGCTCATTTTCGAAAATACGGATGTTCCTTTATCGTTATTGGTCGGTGGACTTCTGGGTGCCATTACATCCATTGTTCTTTACCTGCTTCAAATGAAGAAAAACGAAACTGCCAATGCCGGCTGGATCGGCAAAGGAATCTGGGCAGGCATCAAATCAATGATGGGTGCCGTAATGATTCTTATATTTGCCTGGTCACTGACTTATCTGATTGGTGCTTTGGAAACTGGAACATATCTTGCCGGACTGGTAACAGCTGGCAATATTCCGATTTCGATTCTTCCTTTGCTGATATTCCTGCTTGCAGGTGTCATGGCGTTTTCAACCGGAACTTCATGGGGATCTTTCGGGATTCTCTTGCCGATTGCAGGAACGATCATGATCGATGCAGCACCGGAATTATTGCTGCCTGCCCTGTCAGCAGTTTTGGCTGGTGCGGTTTTCGGAGATCACTGTTCACCAATTTCTGATACGACCATCCTGTCTTCAACCGGAGCGGGGAGTAATCACATGGACCATGTCGCTACACAGCTTCCTTATGCTTTGACAGCGGCTGCAATTTCAGCTGTAGGGTATTTGGTCATAGGGTTGACCGGCTCGCTTCTATGGTCGTTGTTGGCGGTTGTTATTATACTGGCAATATTATTTGTGTTCTGGTCTCAACGAACAACCATTCATGAAAAAGCCGAAAATGCTTAATAATAGGAGAGCGGAGAGATTTTTTCTCCGCTTTTTTATTATTGCTTTTATAGTTTTATTGAAAAAATATTAGAAACTGTCTTTACTTTGTCCAACCCGCTCGGTATACTATTTTTAGATTAGTAAATAATCTGAAAATATACAAACTTCCCATTTTTCTGTAAGGAAAATGGAAGTTCGTAAAGAGGGGGAAAAATTATGGAACGTTCGCAATGGGGCACACGCGCCGGTTTTATCATGGCGGCAGTCGGCTCGGCAATCGGTTTGGGGAATATTTGGCGTTTTCCATACGTTGCCTATGAAAATGGTGGAGGAGCATTCTTTATACCGTACTTATTCGCTCTGTTAACCGCAGGGATACCGATTCTTATCCTCGAATTCACCATAGGGCACAAATATCGTGGATCTGCACCATTATCATTCTTCCGCATGGGCGGCAAGAAAGCTGAATGGCTTGGCTGGTGGGCAGTGCTTGTTTCTTTCGTCATATCCGTCTACTACGCAGTTATCATCGCCTGGGCAATGCGTTATACAATTTTTGCATTCAATCAGGCGTGGGGCGAAGACACGCAAGCCTTCCTGTTCGGAGACTTTCTCCAATTAGGAGATGTACCTGGCCAAACCGGCGATATCGTTTGGGGAATCTTTATCCCATTGGTTCTGGTATGGGCAATCACACTTGGAATACTCCTGGCGGGAGTTAAAAAAGGGATCGAAGCTGCCAACCGCATCTTTATTCCGACTTTAATTGTTATCTTCATTATCATTGTTATCCGCGCTGTAACGCTGGACGGAGCAATGACAGGACTTAACGCATTCTTTGAACCGAACTTTGATGCCATCATGGATCCGTCGGTTTGGGTTGCTGCATACGGACATATTTTCTTCAGTTTATCCGTGGCATTCGCCATTATGATAACTTATTCAAGTTATCTTCCGAAAAAATCGGATATAACAAATAATGCTTTCATCACCGGTTTAGCCAACTCAAGTTTTGAGTTGCTTGCAGGGATTGGGGTATTCGCTGTACTAGGATTTATGGCAGTTCAGTCCGATGTTCCTGTATCGGAAGTAGCAACTGCCGGGGTCGGTTTGGCATTTGTGGTATTCCCGCAGATCATCAACGAATTCCCGGGCTTCAATGGACTCTTCGGTGTCCTGTTCTTCCTGTCGCTGACTCTTGCAGGATTGACTTCTCTGATGTCCATCACTGAAACCTATGTGGCGGCAATTGCAGAGAAATTTGGAACATCACGCCGCAAAGCTGTTGCTTTTGGTGGCGGATTCGCAGCTTTGCTTTCAATTCTTTTTGCTACTCAAGGCGGTCTTTACTTCCTTGATCTTGCAGATTATTACATCAACCAATTCGGTGTCGCAGCAGTCGGACTTGTAGAAGTGATCATGGTCGTTTGGATTCTGCGCAAAGCAGACAACCTGAAAGATCATGCCAATGCAATTTCTGATATCCCGCTTGCTGGCTGGTGGAAATTCAGCCTGGGCGTTATTACACCAATTGTTTTGGGCTATATGATGTTTGGCTTGTTAAGACTCAACATTCTTAAAGAATTTGACAATGATACCGGGAACTATGAAGGATATTCCGATATGTTCACACTATTCGGAGGTGTCTCTGTAGCAGCTGGTGCTTTGATCTTAGGAATTTTGTTCTCACTCGGCAAATGGCATAAGAGCCATGCGGAATTCGAGGAAGAAAAATAAGGGGGTTAACGCTATGTCAGTAAGCGCAATCGTAGTTATGATAATCGGCATTACGCTTTTATGGGGCGGTTTGACTGCCAGCATTCTGTTCGCTGTACGAAGCACCAAAAAAAATAAGGCAAATAACGCAGCATAATCTGTATATATGAAACCCCGGAAACGCATTGTTTCCGGGGTTTTTATTTTGAAAAGACTGTTCCTTGTTAGGCTACCGGCTTTATGGTACATTTGGAAAAGAGAATGGCAGACATGCTGCAGGACGTCATCGGTATTCCGATATGGAATCAGCAGCCTTTCACAGAGGCTTAAGTAAATGGATGGTGAATTTAATGATTACTATTGACCAGTGGAATTACGAAATCGTCATCGATTACCGTGAAGCATTTCAGGAAGAAGCCATAAATAACCGTTACAGCGAAATACTGGGCAAGTATGATTATATACTTGGAGACTGGGGTTATGGACAGCTCCGGCTGAAGGGTTTCTTTGAGGATACGAACCATAAGGCAAGCTACGATACGAAAATCAGTACATTACAGGATTACCTTTACGAATACTGCAATTTTGGATGCGCTTATTTCGTTATTAAGAAAATCGGCAAAGCGCCAGAGCCTGAAAAAGAAACCGTAGAGGAAAAACCGGAGCAGAAAGCAGTTGGAAAAACAGACGAAACCCCCGATGCGGAAGCATGATGCAGCGGGGTTTTTCTATGTCTTTATGCTATTATAGGTAATGAGAATAAGGTGGCAGAAACTACACCTGTTGGAGGGTTAACCATGTATTTTATTGACCGCAGCAAGATAACTGAAACAATCGCTTATATGAATGCCTTATTGGCGCTTTATGAAACCAAAAACGACTGGAGCACCCTGGAAGACCAATTGGCTCTCGAGCGGCTGACCCACAATATTATTGAATCGATCATAGATGTCGGAAACAGCATGATTGATGGATTTATTATGAGAGATCCCGGCAGTTATGATGACATTGTCGATATTCTGACAGACGAAAAAGTGATTTCCGTTGAAATGGATGCACCATTGAAAAAGGTGATCGGGCTAAGAAAATCACTGGTCCGTGATTTCATGAAAATGGACCATCAAAATATTACTTTGGTGCTGGATGAAACGCTTCAGGAGCTCAAATCTTTCGGACCGAGAGTCGAGCATTATCTTGTACACGAACTCGGACCGGTATCAGCGTTTATCCCGGAGAATAAGTAATGAGGGAATATAAAGCCTATTGCCTGGATTTGGACGGGACGGTTTTCCGGGGACGGGAAGTGATACCGGAAGCCGCCGACTTTATAGAGCGCTTGCAGAAAAAAGGCATTGAACCTTATTATGTAACCAACAACGCCTCCATGACACAACAGCAATTTGCCGATAAAATGAAGACTTTCGGCATTACGGCACCGCCTGAAAACATCATGACTTCTTCGATTTCTGCAGCCAAATACATTAAAAGATGGTATCCGGAGAGAAATGTCTTTATGATCGGTACGGATGGAGTGGAAGAAGCGCTTCGAAGCGAAGCGATCGAGCGTGTATACGATAACGCAGACATTGTCCTGATGGGAATCGATCGCAACATCAATTTTGAGAAACTGGCTACGGCCTGTCTGGAAGTACGTAAAGGTGCGGTATTTTTATCAACAAACCGCGATGTGGCATTTCCTTCTGAAAAAGGATTCATGCCCGGAAACGGCGCATTTACAAAAGTGGTTTCTTCTTCAACGGGTGTTGAGCCTGTTTTCATTGGCAAACCCGAAAGACATATGCTTGAGGCGATCCAGCATGGAAGTGGTTTCAAGGCAGAGGAAATGGTCATGATTGGAGATAATTACGACACCGACATTCAGGCCGGCATCCGGTTCGGGATCGATACGGTCCATGTCAATACGGGAGTTACGCCAATGGAAGAAGCCCTGAAAAAAGAGATACCGCCAACTCATTGCATTGAAAACCTCAGCTTTTGGGAAATATAAAAAAGCCACCCAACGGATGGCTTAAAATAATGGGTTTTCTTCTATAAACTCATACACTTTGCGTGTCAATTCTTCGGGGGTGTCAGCTTCGACAATTTCGCCGTTAACTAGAGCGTAAAGTGTTTCGGAGCATTTCGTGCAATAACTCAAGCAGCCATATTCCAGAACATCGAGATTGGGATCCCGGTCCAGTTTTTCAAAAGCTTCTTGGGCACCGTTGACGATATTGCTGACACAAAATTCAACAATCGGATTCATAAAGGTCACCTCGCTACTCAGAAATCCTACCTTTTTTAAGGTGCAAAGTCAATTATTTGATTCCATTAGAATATATTGTGAAAGTTATCACAATCCGATATACTTTTACTTGAGATAGAAGCAGACAGATGAAAGATAAAGGAGATATTTATGCGAAAACTAGTCTTATTGGGCGGCGGTTACGGCAATATGAGAGTATTGCTTCGTTTATTGCCCAACAGTTTACCTCAGGATGTCGAAATCACTTTAATCGACCGAACGCCGTTTCATAGCATGAAAACGGAATTCTATGCGCTTGCTGCCGGAACAGAATCTGATCAGGACGTCAGGGTGGATTTCCCGGAGCATGAACGCCTGAAAATCGTCAACGGCGAGATTCTTGAAATCGGACTGGAAGAAAAGTGCGTCTTCATGGAAAACGGCCAGCGCATTGATTACGATGATTTGGTTATTGGTCTTGGCTGTGAGGACAAATATCACAGCGTTCCAGGTGCTGATCAATACACATTGAGCATTCAAACGATTGGAAAATCACGCCAGACGTATCAGGCTTTGCTTGGACTGCCTGCAAATGCAGTTGTTGGGATAGTCGGAGCCGGTCTCAGCGGAATCGAGCTGGCGAGTGAGTTGCGCGAAAGCCGCGAAGATCTGCAGATTAAGCTGTTCGACCGCAGTCCGCGGATTTTGCGCGATTTTCCGGAACGCCTGAGTAATTTCGTCAAGAAATGGTTCGACAACCATAATGTCGATGTAGTTTCCAATTCCAATATCACAAAAGTCGAACCGAATCTGCTGTATAACCATGAAGATACGATTCCAGTCGATGCGGTCGTTTGGACGGCCGGTATTCAACCTGTCAAACCGGTCCGGGATCTTGGCCTCGAAAGTGACTCAATCGGCCGTGTGGTCATTAACCAATATCACCAGCTTCCGGCCGATGAAAACGTCTACGTCGTCGGAGATTGCGCTGCATTGCCTATGGCGCCTTCTGCCCAGCTTGCCGAAGAGCAGGCAGAGCAGATTGTCAAAGTGCTGAAAATGCGCTGGAAAGGCGAAGAGCTTCCGGAAACCATGCCTGAGATCAAGCTGAAAGGTTTCCTTGGCTCTCTCGGCAAAAAACAAGGCTTTGCTTATCTGGCAGACCGCACAGTTACAGGCCGTATTGCACGCTTGATGAAATCCGGCGTATTGTGGATGTACAAATGGCATAACGGTTGATTATAAATGATAGTTTGTCAAATTAAGTGCAACACTTCGTCCATGAATGCTTCGTTTGCTGTTCGCCACTTCAAGCATTTTCGTGGCCGGTTATTGATTAGTCGGAGTGCTTCGTTTAATTCTTCTTCACTGA